>CAZAIB010000071.1:0-34381 GCA_964485095.1 uncultured Planctomycetaceae bacterium
CGATCAACGAACACACCAGTGACACCTTGAAAAGACTGGCCTCCGAGCCCCAAGCATCAGCGACTACCAACTCCAACAAGCTCGCCATCGACACTCACCCTCGATCCCCGCCTGCGAGCAATTCACACCAACTCACCTTGGGGCTCGGAGGCCCCAAGTACGGTCGCCGCGAGAAACCCAAACCCACACCCTCGCAAGAGAATCGTAAGATTCGTGGTCGTCTCCCGAATCCTCCATCCCCTCGGATATTGGAGTCCCTTCTGCGCACGAAAAAGGAACGCGCGACGTGAGTCGCGCGTTCCCGAGCTTTCAGATCAATGGGTCAGACTATGGCAGCTTGACTCCGTCGACTTCTTCGGAGACCTGTTCCATAATCTCGTTCAGCTGCGTCATCGCGGCTGGATCCTGGAGGTCATCGGATTTGCTTCCGACGAGTGCTGCTGCCTGTGCAGCCCAGGTTTCTGGTTTTACCGGAACCATGTGCTGACCGGCGTCTGCGAATAGAGCTGTAATTTGATCGTTCGTCAAAGCAGCAACCTGTTCGAACCGGAAGATACCCCTGGCGTTTAGCAGCTTCTTTGTAGCCGGGCCGATCCCACTCACCATCGTCAGGTCGTGTGCAGTACCGGTCGCCTGGCTCGCTGGCTGCGAAGTACCAGTGGACTTTTCTGTCGACGTTTCTTCTCTGTCAGCCAACCACTGGGTCAAATCTGCCCAGCGATTGCGTGCAGCGAATGACGCCTGATGTGACCACGTCGAATGGTCGATCAAAGTAAACTTCGAACCGGCATCATGAAGGATTCGCTTCAGAGCTCCCGGTTTAGTCGACTGAAGCTGTGCGAAAGTGGTGATTCCGGCACCGTGCAACAATCGCGCGGTGGCCGGGCCAATTCCGTTGATCCTGGTCAGATCATCGCTACCAGCCGAGGCAGAAGTACCTGACTGCGATTGCGGCTGCAGTTGCGCCACCGGCTGATCTTTGACGAGCTGCTGGCTCTCATTCTGAGCAGTTTCCTCAGGTGAGTTCTCACTGATCCAGCGAGTCAAACCGTCCCAGTCGCCGGTCGTAGCGAACCGTGTTTGATGATGCCAGCTGCTGGCGTCGATCAAGGCGAACCGAGAACCGCCGTCCGCGAGGATGTTTTGCAGTCGCGAAAGCTTAGTTGCGTGCAACTGCTGGTAGGTTCGAATCCCGGCAGCGTTGAGCAGCTTCGCAGTTGCTGGTCCGATGCCGTGGATCTTCGTCAGGTCATCGGCTTCAGTCGCAGAACCTCCCGCCTTTTGCGTACCGGCAAGTGTGACTGCAGTCGCAGTTGCTGATTTGCCAGTCGTACTCTGTGGAGTCGCAATCGATGCGGTTCCATAAGTCTTCGTAGCAGCGGCATCAGCTTCAGACTTCTGGCTATTTGTAGCGGCGACAAGACCTGCTGCCGCGGCGGCAACTGTTCCACCGACTACTGTTGTCTTAGCCACTGCTGACTTTGACGGTGCAGACTTTGGCAACTCAGTAGACTTCGCAGCCGCTGGTTTGCTGGTCGGAACTTGAGAAGTCGCAACCGGTGCGATTCCGGATATCTTCGTAGCACCGGCATCAGCGTCTGCGGCATTTGCTTCAGACTTCTGGCTATTTGTAGCGGCGACAAGACCTGCTGCCGCGGCAGCAACTGTGCCACCGACTACTGTTGTCTTAGCCACTGCTGGCTTTGACGGTGCAGACTTTGGCAACTCGATAGACTTCGCAGCCGCTGGTTTGCCGGTCGTAATTTGAGGAGTCGCAATCGGTGCGATTCCGGATGCCTTCATAGCAGCGGCATCAATGTTTGCGGCAGGAGCCTCAGACTTTTGGACGTTTGCAGCGGCGGCAAGGCCTGCTGCTGCCGCAACCGTCCCGCCGACTGCTGGCATCGCCAGCCCAGCTGTCTGCGCTCCCGCAGTTTGCACCGTGTCAACAGAGCCGACCGCTTGAGCAGCAGTCGCAACATCAACACCTGCAATCGTCGTTGGCTCAGGTTTCGGAAGTGTGGCGGCAGCAACTTTCGGCATCGCTGTCGCGGCACCTGTCATTGCACCTGTCGCAGCACTTGCCGCTGCCGTCGGTGCTGCATTCACTTGCCAATCTGCGCCAGCATTCTGTTTGGCTTTACCACCCGCCAACCAACGCCAAAGGGCATATCCGACCAGCGGGACAAGTAAAAGTGGCAACCACCACCACGACCAACCTCCGGCTTTTCGCGATCCAGTTGCAGCATGTTGATGGCCCATCGCACTGCCAGTGTTTTGAGCTGCAGCGGGAGCCGCAATCGCAGCCTGGTCATGATCGTGAGCACCGGAACCACTCATGGCTGCTGGTGCGGTCAGCGCAGAATTTTCATCAGCAAACGTTGGTTCAATTGGTGCAGCATCGATCTGCAATTCGTGTGAACCGATTAGACTATCGTCCGTCGATACCGGGGACTGCGATGGCACTGACAACTGCAGTTGGTCGGTCACTTGTGGTTCAAGCGGCAGAGTGTCAGACATTTCCAATTCAGGATATTCAACGACTGTGGAGGCTGGTTCCTGAGTCGGCTCGATTGGTTCCACTACAGACTGATGAATTTCAACATCCGCACTTTCAGTCAACGGAACCTGATCGACCTGATCCTGTGCGACTCCAACGGCTGCGTCTTGCGGATCGGAAAACTGATCCCACTCAACCTGTTCTTCTTCCTGAGCCTGCCATTCGTGTGTCGCTGGAGCTGGAACCTCTAAAGCAGCATCCGCCTGAATTGGCTCAGCATCATCTATCTTTGCTTCCGGAACCACGGTCGTGATCGCAGAACGATCTTCCTTTGGTTCAACGACGCCCGTCCATCCCTTATCTTCGAAGACACTGTCGGCGGCGGCGGCTGGCTTTGGTTCTTCAGTGGCGATGACCTGAGGCTGTTCAACCGGAACGTGTTCTGTGGTTGGCTCCGCCGGTACTGGTTCAGGTGTTTCAACGACAGAACGGTCGTGTGGCCGACCGGTGATCGATTCCAAATCAGCCGGTGGCACGATGCTTCTGTTGATTTGCGGGAGCTTCCTCATTTCCCCTCTTGAAGGGTCTGGTACCCGTCGACTCGGAGCAAGTGGAACGGTCGCTGGTGTTCTAACAACGCCCGGGACCTGCTGGGAATTGAACGACGGGTCCGGTAGTGGAGCGGGAGCTGTTGGAGGACCGAATTGTTGTGGCACAGTTTCGATCGCCAGTTGTGGCGTGAACCACGACGGCTGCGGCGATTGCGTATGGAACGAGCCAGGCGCTGTCTGCAAAACCGGTCCCGGCGTGTAACTTCTGCTGAATGGCTGCGGAGCAATTCTTCGATAACGAAATTGCGAGCGGGCCGAATAGGGAGCCGAATACAATCGTGAAGGCGGACTGAACGCCCGACCGATCTGCGTATTGAAGTACTGCGTATTGTTGAAGCGCTGCGTGTAAGGGGCCGTAGCCTGTTGCGACCACTGGGCTCGCTGCTGCCAGTTTTGTGGCGCGAAATATTGGGCGGTGACAACGCCCGGCAGGCACAGCACGGCAATCGCTGCGCAGAATGTTTGAGAATGTTTCATCGAGACTCACTCCTGACGATGTGGTTCAAAATCCACCTCGGGATCTCCGAGATGGCGAACAAAGCAGCGCTTTGCTCGCGAAGTGGCCCAAATAGATGCTCTACCCCCGCTTGCCAAAAAGACGGCTATAGCACGCTTTCAACCCTGCAAGGGTGGACCAAAAGATAGGTCACTCCAAAACACGGAGAGGCACCTGTCGAGTTCAGTCTCAGTCGAAATGCCAGCCTGGTGTCAGCATTTCCGATTTTGCGGGTATCTCAATGGAGTATCGGCTCACACGCCGATTCACTTGAGCTTGCCATCATGGGCCAGACCAGGTTGATCCTGAGTCACGCCCAGCTGGCTGCCTCAGCCTGAAAGTGACGCACTTAGGCAAGAATTCGAAGGGAGCTATGGCTCAGAACATTCGCTCTCTCTACCACGAGCGGCTTTTTTGAGCCGACGGCGTCTTTCCCTCACTCACTTGAGGAGTCTCATTCGTGCTGGCGCGCGCACGGATTGAACGCGCTCAAACCACCATTCGTTCGGCAGCGGCTACTACTGCATCTTGTGCACGCGGACCCAGTCGACCTCGACTTCAGACAGCACTCGCAATGTGCTGTTGTCGGAGATGTAGCCATTGGTATCAGTCGTGGTGCGGCCGTCGCCCTGGTTGCCTTCCCACTTGTCGACCTGGAATTCCAGGGTAAGCAGGATCATCATGTCTCGCGGGTTGCTCGGGACGTTGCTTTGAGTTCTGAAAGTCTCCTGACCATCGACGTAGTACACCAGCTCGTTCGGCATCCAGTGCACGCCGAACTCGTGCCAGTTGCCGTCTTCGACGGTCAGGCCGGTGGGCGCTAGAGGTTCCGTCGTATTGGTACCGCCGTTGTCGTAGCGCACTCCCACACTGCCCGCGTTCGCGCCAAAGCCGTCCTTCCAGTGGTTGTTGTTGCTGAACGCGTTCAACACGTAGGCCTGCTTGCTGCCCCAGATTTCGACGATGTCAATCTCGGTGCCGGTCGATGAATTGAAGACCGATTGGTTCGGGTTGTTAATCGCGTTGACTGTTTTGTTTTCGTAGGCCTGCGTGTGGGTGTGAGCCCAAAACGCAAACCACGTCGAGTGGCCCAGCTTGTTCATCTTTGCTCGACAGCTTAGATAAATGCCTTTGGGACCGGGTTCGACAAACTTGCCAGCCCAAGGATCCAGAGTGTAGGAAGCATTGTCTCCCTGATAGGTCGGGAGCGGGTAACCAGAGACCGAGTTTGGGTTCACCGGTCGGCCAGTCTGCAAATATGCGCACTCGACCTTTGGACCGGCGTTGCCGAAGCTCGCGTTGTTCAATGTGTCTCGTTTGTCGACAGCCGCTCGCAGGACCAGGTGGCCCTCGGCACTACCGTCCAGGTAGTAGGTGCCCTTACCGTCCGAAAGCGTGTTGGCGAATTTCGTCGAGAACATCCACGCGCTGTCCGGGGTGCTACCCGACCACCGCAGGCCTTTTTCATTGGTCGTGTCGTAGCTCCACCAACCGGTGCCCATGTGAGCAAACCAGTTTGCAGGTTCATTTGTGCCATTGATTCCGTTGCCGGTGAATTCGTCGGCCCAGTCGGGAACCGGGTTCCAGCTGCCTGACGATAGCGGCGGCAGAAACTGCCCTGCGTTCCCTGGTGGCTGAGGTGGAGGCGGAGTGCCGCCGCCAACCGTCACGTTGTAGACAAACTGCTCTTTCTTCACGGCACCGTTGGGGTCGTGCACCTGGATCATCCACACGTGTCCGTCACCAGCCGCCGCATCCGATGGGATTGCGACATTCAGGTCGAACTGTTGCCCGTTGCCCGAGTTGATCGCGATGGACTTCTGAGCCACGTTGCTCCAACCGGAATCAGTATTGAACAGAATGGCCTTCAGTGTACCCGCTGTTGGATAGTCCACGATGGTTGCGATCGGGTAGGTCCCGCCCGCTCCCACTGAAGTTGGCGGCGGCTGGGCAAACGTCACTGCTGGGCCTGCTGTCAGGTTGACGTTGTATTGGAATTTCTCGACCTTGTTTCCGCCCGAGGCGTTATGCACCTGTACCATCCACAGATAGCCACCGCCTGGCGTGGTTCCGGCAGGCACGTTAACAGACAGGTTCTTCTGCTGATTGTTGCCAGCCGAAATTTGAGTCGAAGCTTGAGTAATGTTCTGCCAGCCGTCCCCGGTCGAGCGAAACAATTGCACCTTCAGCGTACCCGCCGTTGGGTAGTCGAAGTCCGCTCCAATCGTAATCGTATCGCCGGTCGCGATGTCCGTGGGAGGCGCGGCCGTGAACGCAACGCTTTGGACGTTGGCCGATGACAGAAAAAAATTGGGTCCGCCAATCAGCGTCAGCAGAAGCGCGGCAAACAGAGCGACTGTTTTCATGACGAGTTTCTTTCCTGGGGCAACCGATAGCTCAGATGGTGCAAGAATGAGAGACGTGAAGCGGACAGACAACGATCTCCACGGTACCTTCCGCCCACGGTGGGTCAATGCCAGTCTGCCGTTCGGTTGCCTGGCAGGCTCCATCGGCCGAGTCGAACCGCCAATAACGTACTTGGGGCCTCCGAGCCCCAAGCACCAACGACTTACCAACTCCAACAAGTTCGCGATCAGCACTCACCCTCGATCCACGCTTGTGAGGAGCAATCTACACCAACCCACCTTGGGGCTCGGAGGCCCCAAGTACGGTCATGACCAATCGGGAGGAAGAGCGGAGCGAACCATTAAGAGCCTGCCGGAGAATCCGAATCGGTACTCTCGCTGCCTGACACGCTGTCTGATTCAACCGGCGGGTTCTGCAAGTTGCGGGTAATGAGTTCGCGCTGTTCGGGGGTCAGTGCGACATAATTCCAGAGATCTTTGGTCTTGGTTGATTGCTCGCCCTTCTTGTTCACCGTGACTTCGACATGCTTGATGCTGAGGTACGCTGCTTCCATCTCTTCGCCGGGGATGCTGTTGACGGAGTAATGGAGGAACTGCCCCTCGGGGTTGTCAGTGGGTTTTGGAGGCACCAGAAGTGCATCCAGTTCAGTCGTTTGTTTGACCCTGTTGGCAACTTCCGGAAGAACAGGCATCGTCGCAAGGTCTTCTTCCTCACTGGCCCAGACAGCAAGTGTTTCGTGGTACGGTGTCCGGGCCGCGTCTCGGGGTGCCGGAACGGCTAAGTACAAAATGGCTCCCGCTTCAATCGCCCAGACGAGATACACGAACAGCCCCTTGATCGGCATACCGTCTCGACCACCACGGCCGATTTCCCACCCTTCGTCCGCACGTAGCTTGATGAATTCCGCAAACGTAAAGCCGTTGGCAGTCAGCTGCTGCGCGTCGTCCAGGTTCAGACCTTGTTCCTGCACGATCGCTTCGGCGATTGTGGCCGAGTAGTCGCGGTGCTGGAAAACAAACTTCGCCAGCAGCCCTGTCGCTCCCAGCAAGACACCAACAAGAACCGCCAGTGCAGTATTTCGGCAGTGACCGAGCTTAACGGCGGTTCCGCCGATGAATCCGGCGATGCCGCCAAGCCCCAAAGTGACCAGAAAACTGATGTAGATAAATGGAATCCACTTCAACGCGAGGAAGTACACGAAGCCCGCGACGACCATCACCAGCATGGCAGTCGGTACGAGCATCAGTATGCCAATTTTGAATCGACCTGACGGACGGTAGGTTTCAATCATCGAACTCTTTCATGCGTTGAAAAATCGGAGCGCGGGGCTCGATTCTAACCGGCGTCTGCGAGGGTCAAAAGCCAGACTGGTGTGTCGATGCGGGTTCGGCTCGCGAGCCAGGCGCAGCCACTGTGACATCAACCGATCTAAGTCAAACCCCGGTTAGCTTCAATCTCGCGAGCTTCAGTTCGCACTTCGCTCCAGGTAATTGGCAGGTCGTAAATCGTGGGGCTCTCATTAGCCGTGGTCAACAGGTTCAACATTTCCTGCAGGATTCGCTTTTGAACAGCCGCGTGGAACGGTGGCCCGAATTGGTGGCCCATCATGAACGGGACAAACATGGCTCGAGGTGGCTGCATGGCTTCGGTTACGTCTCGAGCAACAGAAACTGAAACGGTGGGCACTCCGCGACGTTCAATGGCACGCTGGACCAGCGCGATACTTTGGTGGCAGATGGGTCAGGCGGGGGCGAGAACCACCACGTCCGCGCGTTCGCTCTCGACGACGGCTTCGGCAATGTTCTCAGCCAGAGTCGTCTCCAGTAGTTCCGGAGCCATGTTGTAGCCGATGAACGTGTAGAAGTTTTCGGTCAAACCACCGATAGCTCCTTCGGCCGCCAGTTCCTGCAGCCGCTGAATCGGGAACACGCAATTCACATCACGGTTCGCACCACGCGTGATGTACTTCAGTTGGTGAATTTCCAGATCGTCCGGATGACTGGAACTCGGAACACGGCGAAACGTGTAATCGCCGACCGGATGGACCGTGTCAAACGGCATCGTTCCCCGCGGCTGGACTCCGGACGTACTGACAAACGACACCCGGCACTCGCTGATCGGCTTTTCCAGAGGCGCCAGATCAACGACATCGTCCTTGCGAATCATGCTGCCCGGGTAGCGTTCGTTGACAACGTGCCAGAGGCCCGGCCGCATCTGTCCGTCGGTTTCAGACGGCGATGATTCGGTTCCATTAGAGGTTGCCATCGTGAATCCAATCTCCAGACCGCTGGACAAAGTAAAAGTGAAGCTGAAAGAACAAATGAGCCAACGTCTCAGGACTCTTGTTCCCAACCGTATCCAGAATGAACTCTCGGTCGGTTTCCGGAACATCGAGCATCAGCTTCAACGCTTCGCTCCACGCCTTATCGATTTCCTGCGCACCAACTTTTTCGTTGCCATCGCCAAAGTGCAGTCGCACGTAGCGGATCATCGCTTCTTTGTCGCCGCTCTCAGCGGCGTCTTTCAAATACTGCAGCGACATAGAGCCTCGCCACCTGCTGGGGAGTTCGAACCTAGGAACAATCAGTGACGTTCATCTCAACAGAAGCTTGCAGGCCGTTCAATCGACTTTCGTCATCGCACCGAGGCCCGAACATAAAGACGGGGTGACTGTACGGTCTCGAACTCCACGAACAGGCACCTCGCCAAACAGACGCATGTCCGCGGCGCGGCAGACCGAAGCGCGTTGCCAAAACAAAAAGACCCCGAAGCTTGCGAATATTGCCCCTGGTCATCCACTATTGGTTCTACGAACGCACAGAAGACAGAACCCGGGAATCAACAGACCAACGACTCGATCCAGGAACCGCGACATGTCAGACCCAAACACCATCACTGTCACAGGCCAGGCAGTTCACAGACAACCCCCGTCGTTTGCTCTGCTTAGCGGCCTGTTCACTGAGACGAACTCGACGTTGAGCCTCGCGATTGAGCGACTGGTCGCCAGACGCAAAGCCACAGCTGCCTGGCTTGAACGCCTTAAGGCAACCGAGGTTCGCTTCCTGGAACCACGGTTCCCGAGCCAGGCCGAACCATCTGTGATGGATATAGCTCGGGCTCGCATGCGTAAACGCGGTTCGGGTGGAACAGAACGCTCAAGCGAAGTGGTCATGCAGTTCACGGCATTGTGGCCGGTTCAGGGAATGTCGCCCGAGGAGATCCTCGTATTCGTAGACGGGATTCTGTTTGAAGCAACCGCTGCAGAAGATCCTGACGACGGACCTAAGAATCCGTTGGAAGCGTTCGACTTCACGGATGGCGGCTCTGAAGAGGAAAACTTCGGCCAGCACATGGCTGAGATGATGGAGAAAATCCAGGAAGGGATAGAGGACAGCCATAGCCCGCCGAAACGGGATACGCACATTCTGTTCCTGACAAAACTCGGCGAGAGCGATCGGTTGAACCTGCTAAACGAAACTGTGGCCGACGCACGCAGACAAGCGGCCGAAATCGCCAATAGTGTCAATCGGCAAGTCGGCGATGTCGTGTCGATTGATGAACCAGCCTTGGTCCTCGTACCCGGACGGAGCCAGCTCGAACTTTGGAAACAAAACTCCCCTTCGCTCAACGATCTCCCCTACGGAGAAGCGGACAACGAAGTCATCGCGATGGGACCGAAGGAAGCCGAGTTCCACAAGAGCCTGCGTGTAAGCTTTGAACTAAAACCGGTGTAAGGGACGGCCAGCACATCACGACGAGAGGCATCGCGTTCTCGCGTCAGCCGGTCGACACCGAGGAATCCCCACAAACGCAATCGCTAACGCCCAACAAACTCACTGTAGCCTTCCGCCTTCAGCCGTTCTGCTGGCACAAATCGTAGCGCGGCCGAGTTGATGCAGTACCGCAGTCCTGTGGGTTGAGGCCCATCCGGGAACACATGACCCAGATGCGAGTTCCCATACTTCGATCGAACCTCAGTCCGCGCCGTTCCCAGTTTGTAGTCGGTGCGTTGAACAATGTGTCCGTTGACCAATGGCCGAGTAAACGATGGCCAGCCGGTTCCCGACTTGAACTTGTCCTTCGAACTAAACAGCGGCTCGCCAGTGACGACATCAACGTAGATTCCAACTCGGTTGTTGTTCCAGTACTCGTTTTGGAACGCGTTCTCAGTCCCATCCTGTTGCGTCACCTTGTACTGCATCGCATTTAGTTTCCGCCGAATCTCAGTCTCGGGCGGACGACGGTAAACCTTGACGACAGGGGCGGTCGACTTCGCCTTGCGGCGTGGTGGAACGTAGGTCTTTTCGGCTCCCCAGGTCTGATTGATAAACTGCTCGCGGCCGGAACCAACCTTGTAGCTCCTGTATCGATTTGGATTCTTCTTGTAGTAATCCTGGTGGTATGCCTCAGCCGGATAGAACACGGATGCGTCACGGATCGCCGTCACAATCGGCCGGCGAAATCGCCCGGAAGCAGCCAGCGCATTCTTGGATTTCTCAGCCACCGCGCGTTCTTGTTTGTTCGCCACGAAGATTGCGGTTCGGTATGAAGAACCCTTGTCAGCAAACTGACCGCCTGGATCTGTCGGATCGATGTTGCGCCAAAAAACCTGTAGCAAATCGTCGTAAGTCAACAACCGGCTGTCGTAGGTCACTCGCATCGCTTCAAGGTGACCGGTTTCGGTTCGCGATACTTGTTCGTACGTTGGGTTCCGAACAAAGCCACCTGTGTACCCTGCTTCGACGCTTTGCACACCCTTGAGCTTCTCGAACGGCGGCTCCATGCACCAAAAACAGCCGCCCGCGAAGACTGCTGTCTTAAGGAACTGCCGTGGCACCGCTTGACGGGTCTGTCGAGGCTGCGACTGCGTTCCCTGCGTTCGCGTCTGCGTGCCCTGCGTTCGCGTAGACGACTGCGCCCGTGCAGACTCGCTCGGCATGGCTCCAAGTATGGTCATGACGACCATGCCCAGTACAGCTACTCGTTTGATACGCGACTGTTTCATTTTGAACGCTCCTGGTGTGCTTGACCATTTATTCTTGCACGAGTTCCAATCGTGGGAAACCCCTTGCTTCTCCATGGCAGCCTGAAAACTTGTTAGATATTAGACAGCCCTACAAGTTCGCCCACCCTTACCCCAACCATCCCAGTCTGT
Organism: uncultured Planctomycetaceae bacterium; assembly: GCA_964485095.1. Lineage (GTDB taxonomy): Bacteria > Planctomycetota > Planctomycetia > Planctomycetales > Planctomycetaceae > CAYNWT01. Next base: position 11,130 of record CAZAIB010000071.1, read on the forward strand.
GGATTTTCGCGAGGGCGAGCCGTTACCTGTTAACTTTCAGACGAAGCCGAGCACCCAAACACGTTTCTCGTGAGCAGCAATCAGCGGCCTACAATGGCCCACCCGTTGTCGCCTTCTTGCGGCCATTACCCTTCGCGGTTCCGCGAACACTCCTTTTGGACAGAGAACAATGCAGGTCGACAATTCTGAACGCATCACCTACGGCTTCGCCACGGAAGCTGACATCGAAGATCTGTTCCAACTGGATCAGGACCCGGAAGTCATGCGGTACATCAACGGCGGTAAGACCCCGACGATGCACGACATGCACAACGTTTATCTACCGCGACTGGCCAGCTACGCAGACCGGGACAAGGGCTGGGGCCTGTGGAAAATGAACCTAACCCACAGCGATGAGTTCATCGGTTGGATTCTGGTTCGGCCTCTGCATTTCTTCGGCGACGAAAGAAATGACGATAATCTGGAACTCGGGTGGCGGCTCGCTCGTAAACACTGGGGTCAGGGCTACGCTACCGAAGGTGCCACGGCAGTCATGCTCGCACTGGAAGCCGCCGGCTGCAAACATTTCAGTGCGCTCGCCATGGAAGACAACACCGCGTCAACAAACGTCATGGTGAAACTGGGCATGGAATACGTCAAGACAGACGTTTGCCAAGATCCGCTGGGAGACGAAATTGTTGTCTACTACGAACGAATAGTTTGAACACGCCGAAAGACGCTCCATGAGACTCCTTCAAACACTGCCAATCATTCTGGCTCTGGCCACTCCGGTTCTGAGTCAGGAACCAAAGCTGGTCGCAACCGCTCCGGCTGAACAGCACGACTTCCTGAAAGTCGTTCCGGCCGACGCCCTGGTTGTCGTTATCCCGAATCAGGAACGAGGCGCCAAACGCATCGACGAGCTTCAAAAAGAAGTTGGGTTCCCGAACTTCGGCATCTCGGGCGAAGCAGCGATGAGTTTCGTCAGGCAATTCATGGGAGCAAACTCGGGCGTTGACGAGAGTTCCCCGTTGCTGCTGGTGGTACTCGATCCAAGTGCGAACAATCAGGAAGTTGTGTTCGGAATTCCTATCGGTGACCTAAAGGAACTGCTTAGCAACTACAAAGTCGCTCCAGAGGATGTGGCAGACGGCAAGCTCGCCGTATCAAAGGTACACAATAGTTGGACCGGCAAGGCAGGCGGACATGTCACAGTACGTGGAAGCCATCTGTGGTTCAGCCCGTTCAAAGAAACACTCGAAAAAACGATCAAACTGGAATCCCTGCATGACCGCCTGACTCCGGCTCGTCGAGCTGAACTGGCTAACGCCGGTATCATGATTCATGTCGGCGCAAAAGTCCTGGACGCCAAGGATAAAGAATTCGTCGCAAAAGACCTGACCGAGCTACTTGGAACATCCGCGACCACCAAAGACGCGCTCACTGTTCTCCAGCATCTGCACTCAGCCCAGGCGACGCTTAACCTCACCGGAGGTGTCAACGTCGGACTGCAAATCAACTTCGACGACAAAGCGGACGCTGAAGCAAGCCTCAACCGATTGTTTGGTGAAGGCCAATCAACCATCAACGGCTTGCCGGACGGCAACATGCTGGTCGCCGGCGCCCTGCACGGGACTGCAGAAGGAACCGCAACCTTCATGGGCGCATCAGACTGGTCGCCGCTTTGGTTCCTGGGCTCAGGCCTTTCGTCAATCGATACATCGGCGATCTCAAGCCTGTTCGGAAACCTTGCGGCCCATATCGACAACACCAGTGTTGGCTGGTACCTCAACGACAAGCCCGACGACCATGGCACAATGAGCCTTGTCAGCATTCTGGACCCGGCTGAGTCGCCCGAAGAACTTGTGAAGGAACTGAAATCACTCTCCACGTTCGTCAATGCTCGTACAGCTCGGGAGCTGCGAATTCGCACTGAGGTCGTTGACGAAGAAGAAGTCGCAGCCCTCATTAAACAACTCGGTTCTGAATCGTTTCAGACACGCCAGTCCGCTGCCAGCAAACTAAGAATCATCGGCGCCCCGGCTCTTCCCGCGCTCGAAGCAGCCGCAAAGTCCGGCGACGAACTAATCGCCGACGAAGCTCAACGTGCGGCCCGTAGGATCCGCAACAGCATCGCCAGTCAAAACAGGCGAGCAATCGCAAACAACCCACTAGCAGCCTTGGAACCACAGTTCCTCTTCCGCAAGAACGGCCGCGATCCGAAGCGACCCATTGTCGAAGTACTACTCAAACCGAGCACCGCAACCACTAAGTTGAACCAACAAATGACCGTGCTCTTCGGACCAGAATGGAAGCGGCTCCGGCTTGCCATCATGGAGAACCACGTCATCATCCTGTTCGGTTCAGACATGGACCTACTGGACCGAACCATCGCGCAGGTCAAAAGCGGAGCAATCCCCAGGCAGATGCAGAAGACAGTCGAAGCGGCCAGAACCAAATTCAAAGGCCAACGCCTTGGCGAATGGCACTTCTCAATGCCAGCGATCTCAAGAGCCTACTACGGAGAGCCCAGGAAGTCTGGCGATGCTGCAGGCCTGTTCTCCACGATCACGTTTCTGAAACGCAAAGGCCAAATCAGAACCGACATCCACGCGCCAATTAGCGAAATCAAAGCCGCCTGGGAAGAAGAGCAAGCCCGCCGCAACCGTTGATTGTCGCCGGACTCTCCGAGTCCGGACCCGAACCGAACCGAACACGGAGTGTTCGGCGACTATACGCCAATCAACTGCCGAATCACCTTCGCGCCATCCGGCGCCACTCGAACCGGCCGACCGTCGCTGGGTGTGCAGTTCGTGCGACGGATCGATACCCAGCAGCGTGTAAATCGTCGCCGCCAGATCCGATGGTGTCACTGGATTATCTTTCGGATACTCACCCAGCGCGTCGCTGCTTCCAAACACCTGGCCGCCACGGATCCCGCCGCCTGCCAGCGCCACGCTAAACACATTGGGCCAGTGATCGCGGCCGCCGTTTGAATTGATCTTTGGCGTTCGACCAAACTCGCCCATCACGACAACCAACGTTTCGTCCAACATCCCGCGTTCAGACAAATCACCCACCAGCGCACTCAGCGCGCGGTCCAATGACGGAATGTGAGCGTTCCGGTCGTTGGGATAGCGTTCTTTTAGATTCAACAGATTCTGGTGAGTGTCCCAGCCATTGCTGTTGACTGTGACAAACGGAACGCCGCGTTCCACCAATCGCCTTGCCAGCAGACAGCTTTGCCCGATCGGATTCCCGCCGCCTCGCCCATACCGGTTCCGAACACTCTCCGGTTCATCAGAAAGCTTGAACGCACCACGTGCTTCGGGCGACGCAATGAGATTGTAAGCGCGTTCCAAATCCTTGTTGGTCACCGACGAACCAGACGCGTCTTTCGCTCGACTGAACTCATCAAACGCATTCACAATCTCACGTCGCCGGTTCAGTCGCGACAAGTCCAGCCCACGATAGAAGTCCAGATCGCGCACCTTGAAGTCCGGCCGATCAGGTTTGCCACCAACCGAAAACGGAGCCGTCGCTGCCGGCAGGTAGCCGTTGCCAGTCAGCTGACTACCACCGACATTGAATTGCGGAACCGCAATGTGCGGAGGCAACACGCCGGATTGAGCTCGAACATTCGCCAGCGTCGCACCAAACGTCGGGTACTCCAAAGCGGGTGATGGCTTGTAGCCAGTCATCATGTAGTGCGTGCCAAAATTGTGTTCGCCCAACGGCGAAGTCATCGACCGCACAACCGCCAGCTTGTCCATAATCTGGCCAGTACGCTCAAGGCACTCACCAATCCGAACGCCAGTCAGCTTAGTCCCAATCGTGCTCAACGGACCGCGAACCTCCTCCGGAGCGTCCGGCTTTGGATCGAACAGCTCCAGGTGACTGGGCCCACCATCCAACCAAATCAAAATGCAGGATTTCGCTTTGGCCGCAGCAGAACCTTCCGCGGCGCGCGACTGCAGGCGGAAGAAATCGCCCAATCCCAAACCTAAAGCGGACAGTCCACCAATCCGAATCAGGTCGCGGCGAGTGACACCGTCACAGCGTTGTAAGTTGTTCATGTGCGTCGCTTTCAATGGTTCGTCACAAACTCATCACAGGTCATCAGACCCCACACGAAGTCTTCCAGAAACGCACGCTGTGCAACCGGAGTCTCGATGGGACTCAGCTGCTCTTTCCAATGCCGCGTTTCCTGTTTTGTCGGCCGTCGGCTTAAAGCCACAAAGTAAAATTCGTCAACAATCTGCATCGGAGTTGTTCCAGCCGCCAACAACTTGCGCAACCGGCTCCCGTTTGCCGCAATGCGAGCGTTCAACAGCTCGCCGTTTAACAAATGCAATTTCTGCGGCAAACCGCCAACGGCACCGGAGGAACTCTCGCACGATTCTTCGCGGCCGCAGCGTCCCAGCACATCCAATGTTCGCGATGGCGTCTTTGGATCGATAAGGGCAACGGCCCGCGTTCCCCGCGAGTTCTTTCCATACTGGCCCGCGACGCCAAGCACATCGGAAATCGCGTCGGCCAGGACTTCCGGTTCCAACCGACGCCGGATCGCGTGCGAGTAGAACCGATCGTCGTCTTTGTTTTGCGGAACCGCATTCGCACTGCGAGCGTAAGCGGCACTGGTTGCAATCACCTTCAACGTGTGTCGCAGGCTGTAGTCATTCGCGACGAAATCGGCGGCGAGCTGGTTCAGTAGCTCCGGGTGCGTGGCCGGATTGGTTGCTCGAAAGTCGTCAACCGGTTCCACCAGACCGCGTCCCATCATGCGTTTCCACAGCCGATTCACAATCGCTTTCGCAAAGTACGGGTTCGACGAATCGGTCAACCAATCCGCCAACTGCTCGCGGCCATTCGCGGTGTCGTGTTCAAGAAATTGCTCACCCGGAATCCGTAACGTGGCGGCTTCCAGGGTTCGCGGATGAATCACCTCACCATGCGGCTTCGGCTTCACAACCTGACCGCTTTCCACCTTCGCAAAAATCGCAGCCAAGCCGTGGTAATCATCCTGCGTCCACTTATCCAATGGATGATTATGACAATTCGCGCAACGCAGGCGACTGCCCATAAACAGCTCGCTAACAAACTCAGCCTGCTCTCGCGCGTTGCCGGTGGTTCGATAAAAGTTCGGGGGCCCCTGCTCTGCCGTGTCGCCGATCGACGTGATTAACGTCCGCGCGAGGTCTTTGTAATTGATGCCGGCCCGAACCTGATCGGCCAGCCACTTGTGATACGTGTTGGCCCCCGACGCATCGTCGCGCTGCGGACGTATTCGCAACAGTTGAGCCAACTGCATGCTCCAATACTCGTTGAACTCCGTCGAAGCCAACAATTCGTCAATCAACCCGGCCCGGTTCGCATTCTGCTCGAAAGCCTTCGCGCGTTCTTTCAGTGGCAACCGGCCCGTCAAGTCCAGTGTGGCTCGGCGAAGAAACGTGGCGTCGTCGGCGATTGGCGAAAGCGGAAGCCCCAGCGTCTCCAACGAACGCAGCACTGCCTTGTCAACAAAACCGCTCTGCGATTCTTTGGCGAACCGCACCGGGGTGTCGCTAAGAGGCACAATCAGTTCAAGAGGCACCACTTCGTCCAGGAACCGAGCCACAACAATATGTCGCCCTCGCCGTCTCACTTTGGCAACAGCCGAGTCCACTTCAATTTCGACCGCCGAAGAATCTTCCGCCGCGAAGATTGTCCACTTCGTCACGTCCTCCGACCGACCATCCGAATAATGCGCGATCGCCGATAGCGCAATCGGTTCACCGGTCTCGCGGACTACCTGCTTCTTCGGGCTCACCTCCACCCGAGTCAACTCACGCGACGATTCTGCCTTCGCGCCTTGCCGGACCCACTCAATCAGCAACCGCGCGCTTTCGCTTTCCATGTCAAACACCGTACCGCCGCCGTGTTCGACATGTTCGGTCGGTTTCAGAACCACAAGACTCGCATCGGGCCTGGCCAGATTAATCCGGCGACCGCGCACTTGCCGGACAAGGGCTTCGAAGTCAGACTTCGGATTGCCGCCATACAACGACAGCTTGAACCCACCACGACCAATGGCCGCTCCATGACACGCGCCCGCGTTGCAGCCGTTCTTTGTGAAGACCGGAATCAGATCGTTTTCAAAATCAACGGTCCGAAAAGAACCCACCTTGTCCGCAGGGTTGTCATCGGCATAGGTGCACGTTGAAAGTGCTGCGATGGCGACAGGTAAGAGCATTAGTAGTCGGCATGGTAGACGAAAGGCGACAACCCTTTCTTCGGTTCGTACTTGAGGCCTTCGATCCGCAAGCACTTGTGACCAGCATTCTCTCAGGCACTTCCCAAGCCAGGTAAATCGCTGATCCACGTTTGTCATCAGGAACAATGCGTTAGAAGCTTGGGGCTCGGAGGCCCCAAGTACAGAAGGCAGGCCAGTCATCCCATTCGTACTTGAGCGCCGCATGGCTACTTATCTCCACCAGCTGGGATCACTCGGCGAATCTGCCCATCGGTTCCGGCCACTACCAGGCTACCGTCGGTCGGATGAACCGAAACGGCGTACGCCCAGCCGTTAATCGCAGGCAGATCCTGAACCACTTTCACTTCGTCCGCGTCAATCACACGCACATGACCGTCCACGCACGCGGCGACCACTCGAGATTCGTCCAGCCACGCAATCTGAAGCGGCGCTCGTTCCAACCGCACGTAACGAACCATCCGCCCGATTGTTGGCTGCCAGAACCGAATGGTTCGGTCGGAACCAGCGGACGCGAGCATGGGTAGCCCTTCCTTCGTCGGCCGTAGTGCCGTGGTTCGAATCAGTTTCGTGTGTTGGTTCAAGCTACGAATCACCTTGCTGGTTTCCAGATCCCAAACGCGGATCGATTGGTCATCACCAGCACTGACGAAAACGCCATCACTCACAACCTGCAGCGCCGCGACTGCTCGCGAATGACCTTTGTATGTCTGCAGCGGAACTTTCGGTTCCTTCAGGCTCCAGCGTTTGACATCACGATCGATACTGCCCGTCAACAACTGATCGTTTCCGAGCCAACGCACAGACAAAATTGAATCCGTGTGCTGGCCAAATTCCGCCACCACTTTTCCGTCAGGCCATGAGAAGACCTGAACCGTTCCCTGTTCGGCCGGATCGCCCCCGGCAATCGCCAGCAATTTCCCATCCGCAGAGAATGCCGCCGCATGCAGGTTCGCCGCGGCAGCCTTAATTGTCCGCTGATGTTTTAGCCCGGGCCAACCCAACACGTGCAATCCGGTTTGCGACACAGCCACCACTGACCGCCCATCCGGCGCGAAGGCAGTTGCTGTGATGGGTGGATCTGTAGCGGCAGCGGCCGGCAGAACCCAACACGCCAGCAACAGAAGCGATATCGCCGGGGTCGCAGTAATTCTTCGTTGGTGAATCAAGCGGACCTCCCGAGCGCAGACTCAACGGCGGCCAATAACTTCTGCGGTTCGTCGGTTCCGATTCGATACAGTTTGCCACTAGTCATTTGGAGTTCCACCGCATCAAAACCCGAGACGTTAAACAACCACCCACCTTTGATACCTCGGATGCCCCAACCGTGGTACCACGAATTGCGAACCGCCGAGGTGGATTGGATATCTGAAACCAGAAAAGTCTTCTTAATGACACCAATTCCAAACGCCAGACAGATTTCATTGTTCGATACGCGAACCGTCAACGCGTGGAACAGAACAAGCAGAACCACAAAGACCAGCGGTATTGCGACAGCCCAAACAAGCTGCAGCGGGTCGTCTTCGGATGTAAGTACCAGGACCAGAATCACGACCATGAAACTTAGTACTCCGCCCATGAGCACACGAATCAACGTCCCGGGTTGTGTGTGTTCATAGTCGTACAAGTCGTGTCCTTCCCGGCCAACCCTGGGACTTAGATTCTCCGCCTCCGACTTTATTTACGTCGGGGGTTTAACGGCTTCTGCACTACAACGCGACTGACCGGTTCGTAGTGCAAAAGCCATGGACCCACCGATGTAAAATCGGTGGCGAAGAGGAAAGTGAGTGGCATTAGGCTAGCGCCTTGCCGCTCACAAAATTACTGCCGGACAAGCCAACAGTGGCACCGTAAATCATACTTTAGTCGCGGTCTCGTTTCTTCGATCGTTCTCGGCTTCTGCGAGCAGCCTCTTCAGGAAACGCAGTTCGAAACAGTTCGCCAGCATCTTCACGCGAGAGTTTTCCCGCGACGACATACTCGCCAAGCTTCTTTCGCAACGCACGCTTTTGAGCTTCCTGCGGATCATCGCCGCCGCGTCGCATGCCGCGTTCGTCCTTACCTTCCGCCAACCAGGCAGCCACCGTTTCACGTTTTTCACCAATCAACTCAGCAACGCCCCCCAGAACATGCGGATCGGCTTGAAGAAGACCCTGGGCGAAAGCGAAGTTGTGAAGAACCTTGCCGTCTTTGACCAGGATGATGGTGTGCTTCACGTTTCGGTTCAAACCAAGGTTGCCGGGGCCATCGCGACCATCCTTTGAGACAGCCATGACGTCCAGCCCCATTGACGTCAACCGGTCACCAAACCGCGTGACCGTCCCCGAGATCTGCTCGACATCATCTGTCAGAAACACGCAGCTCATGTGGAGATCAGTTTTGGACTTCTTGTCGATCTTTCCGAGTGCATCAACAATCCCGAACAGCCCTCGCAGGCCAACACGGTTGTCATCCTGCATGAGGATCACATGCAGTTTCTTTCCGGCCAGCGCCACCGGATCGAATTCACTGCCGCTGGATTTTCCTGCGAGCCCTGTCACCTTGAAGCTCGGCACTTTCTCGCCCTTCTGCGGGCCAGAGAACAGTGGCTTCTCCTGCAACTTCGCGAACCCGGCAGGATCTTTAACCGTGTTGGCCCCACCACGTTTTCGGTCCATCGTTTCGCCGCGCCGACGATCCATGCGTTCGCGTTCGCCTCGTTGGTTTCCGCGCTGCTCACGTTCCCGCTGACGTTCGGCTCGCTCACCGCCTTCTTTGGACTCCTGAGCCACAACGGCTGCGGACAACATTGCCAGACAGCCCAGCACTTTGGCGAATTTCGAGAGTCGCTTCATTGATCTTCTTTCTGTGCACTAGCCTGGAGACCTGCTCCAGAGTTTCTGTTGTGACTTCGATTGTAATGCATCCACCGCACCAGCGCGATCAGCCTGGCTAATTTGAAAGACCCTCGAACCGAGCGACTACAAAGTGATACGCAATCGCGAACCCCATTATCGAGCCCGTGTCGGTACAAAAAAGTCCCGCAGTTGCCGGGGGACAACGCTCAATGCCCCTTACCTGAATCCAACCAATGCCCTGGAAGATCGTACAGCGAAAAATCGGCAGAGCGGGCGGAATCAAACGCCGTAACGCTCAACAACGTGAATGGGACAACAAGTACGGCGACTGGGAAATCGGCTACGCCATCGACGGCGACTTCATCAGCCAGGCCACCGCGCTCGAAACCGTTTACTACCGCAGCTACGAAGAACATTTCCGAACGCACCCCGACGACTTGCAGGAGCTGATCGTCCTGGCGAAGGCGCTCCGGAACCCACATGCAGAAGCAACAACCGGCGTTGATCTTCAGGTTCCTGCCATCATGGATTACCTCAAGCGAAACCAACTGCAGCTACAAGGTTCTGAGGTTGTCGATATTGGAACATGGGACGGCCAGTGCTCGCATCCGATCGGCGTGCGCCTAAGCCCGCTGACAATCAGGTGCGTCATCAAACCAAAGATGACGCTCGAAAACTTCTGGCAGTCTAAGAAGTGCCTTGCCGTCTACAAGGACGACTGATCGGCGGGAACACATTTCAACGGGCTGACTCATGGCCTTCGGGCAACGCCGAGGATGCTACGCGGCCCATTCATCACCGCGGATTAAGCAAGCGCAACTTGCTGTGTGTTCGGACAACTGAAGACATCGCAAACCGGTCGGCGAGATGAACCACCGACCGGCCGGCTGATGTTTCGCTTCACCTTACAGGAAATCAACCTGTCCGGAACCAAGGTTGTAGTACGCCGGGACAACCTGCAGCTTCCCAGCCTCAACAGCATCGCCGATGATCTTCGACTGTGCTTTGAGTTCGTCGACGGTCAACTGAGCATGCTTGCGAACCGTATCATCCACACTCGCACCATCGCCTACAGCTTTGATGGCCGGTCCAACATGACCCAGCAAGTGGTTTAGGTTCTCACCATTGTCACCGCCCGCGATCGCCGCCGTGACGGCTCCACAACTTTCATGCCCCAACACGACCAGCACCGCACAACCGATATGAGCGACCGCGTATTCGATACTGGCGATCGACGATGTGTTCGCTACGTTGCCAGCGACTCGCACGACAAACAGTTCACCCAGCCCCGTGTCGAACGCAAGTTCCGGGACAACTCGACTGTCCGCACAACTAAGAATAATCGCATACGGATCCTGCCCCGAAGTCAGCGAATTCCGCCGAGCACTATCTTGCAGCGAGCCGTCCAGTTTGTCGGCTACGAACCGAGTGTTACCGTCTTTTAGTCGCTGTAGGATCTCTTCTTTTGCTTTCATGTCTTCTCGCAATTCACAGTGGTGAAGCTTTCAGTTCGGTGCGAACAGGCGCACGCCGAAATGGATCAGAGAATCCATCGCCGATCCGAAACGATTCTAGACCGCCGTCCACATTCGGCAAAGCTCACTCCGCAGAAGAACAACACGTTCGCCTGAACCAGTACATTTTCCTGCACCAGAAACGCAGAAACTCGACCACCAGCCGAGTTGCAATCGGGAGCCGAAAGTCGGGCGACAGGCTCAGATCTGGGGCTCACTTAAGTGCCACCAGGACGAAGCGAAAACGCCGTCTACCGCCCCTGTCTCACCACGATGCCGGTATCCGATTTCAGATCGATCATCCTTGGAACCAGCTTATCGGCGGCAGAGTTAATCTGGATCCCCGATGCGGCCTCGCGTGCCCGCTGGCCCGCGAAGTGATTCTCGTCTACCCAAACCCACGCTGCAGCCAGCGCCGCGCTGAAACACGCCGCTAACATAGCGTTCCCGAGCCAGGGCCGATCTTCTGTAATCGGCTTGCCCGATCGCAAAGCAGCAAGTTCCTGCTGGACTGCCGGGTGCTGGTACTTTGCGGATTCGAGCTCAACAAATGTGTTCGGTTCAGCCATAGCCAGCCTCTGTTTCGACCTGGTAGACGCATACAAAAGTAGCTCACAGGTTTCGGGTCTTCGGTGAACAATACAACTTTTCTGCTGGCACCCGAAGATGGTGACTTTTCGCAACACCCAACTTGCGTTGAGGCAGCCGGGCGACCGATGTGGCTGGCTCACATATTCTTTAGTAGCCCCCGCACCTTTTTCGTCGCCCAGCGGTAATGGCTCACAGTGTTCGGAGCAACGTAGCTCATTAGCGCCAACTTACCCGTCCATTCGAATTGGCCGGAACTCAGCAGTTGTTTCTCACTAAGCGTTCCGACCAACTTCGCAACCCGGCCGTGTGAGAGTTTCAACCGTCTCTTGATACTCGCGAAATCCATGTCCGCATAGTCGTCGTGAAGAACCGCATTCAGATCGCGTGTCTGCGACCACTTGTAGCCCTTCATCGGCAAATCGGGCGTTCGGTCCGTACCTTCGCGATACCACTGCAGCAACAGGACATGCCACGCATAAACATGAGCCAGCGCATCCTTCACAGATCGCGCTGGCCCATTCTTAATTGAGACTCGTTTTGTGAGTTGCGATTCCGTCAGGCTATCAACCAGTTGCCACAGATCGTCCCACGCCTTCTCAGTGGCATCCAGATAGTCCTGCTTCGTCGCAAACTTCATGCGTCACTCTTTGTCGCGTTCGATCATCTTCTCCAACAGTGACGCAATCTTATCAAGTTTCTGTTCGAGCCTGTCAAACCGTTGCCCTGTCGCCTTTGACGATCCCACGGCAACGCCATCCGGACCTGCTCCTGCATCGCCTGGAACCATGAACGCATCGCGCCCACGGCTCAGAAGACTTTCAGCACGCTTAAGTCGCTCTTCCATTTCAAGCATCTGCTTCAGCCGCGTCGATTGTGCAGCCTCTTTGCGAGCATTCCCCTTCTCTACGAGCTTCATCCGAGTCTCAAGATCTGCACGCTCCTTCTCGACCTCCAACTTGTAGCCCTCCAGTTGTTGCTTGTACTCAGACTTTTGGATGACTGCTGCCAGTTCCTTCAACGCCGCTAGCTTTTGCTTGTGTGCAGCCACCATGTCATCATGCTGCATCTTCCTGACATTGGCTTTCGAGCGCTGTTTGGACTGAGCGTTTTTCAGTTCGGCAGCGTGCGCAGCTAAGGCTTCGACCTGTTTCCGCAGCGCAAGAATCCGAGGATGTTTCGCACCATACAGACTCGCCGATCGATTCAGCTCAGCCTGTAGTCGGACATACTCGTCTGATAGAACTTTGCGCAACGTCTGAGCGTACGCGTGCTCACTGCCCTGCTTGGCCTGCACTGACTTCAGCATGTCCGAAAGCTGCAGTACCTGCCGCCTGACCAACTGCCCTTCAGCCATTTGGGCCTGGGCAACGGCCCCCAACTGCCAAAACGCCTGATCGGCCTTCTCTCTCGCAATTTCCTTTACGTTATCAACTTGCTCAGTTGCTTTCGCGATCTCCTTCTCGCGGTTCGCCAGTTCCTTCTGAGTCACGGCAAGTGACTCCTGAGCATCACGTAATTGAAGTTTGAGACTCCGGACCTGAACCTTCAGTTCTGCTTCATCAGGCTTGCCTTCGGCCGATCCTTCCTGAGCACTCACAGGTAAACAACACACCGCCAGCAGCAACGCGCTTAACGCCATTCCGCAACACTTCATTTGTGACTCCAGGATTGTTGGTTATTGGGATTGGCAACTTCGGCCGAAGCCAGCAGCTGCCCGTACTTTTCGATTCGAACTACATTGATTGGCACAGCCGCGGGGCTGTCTGGTGACTCCGTATAACCGAGGAACTCCTGGTCAAACGAAACCTTGTGTCCTGCCAGAACCAAAGCGTCCAGCAGAAATTGTGGCATGCTGAAATCAGCGTAATAGACCGCTTCCAGCGGAGTGTCCTTCACCTGAAACAGCCCGGGCAAAGAAAGTTCTGCTCCGCCGGTCTTCGCAACAGTCGGTTCCGACCGCGTTTCGTTCTCAAGTGACCGAGGAGCCGGTGTGGACCCATCGGCAATTCCGTTCACAACTCCAGACGGAACAATCAGTCGCCCGACCACCAAACCACCAACCAAACATGCTGCCATCGCCAGCAACATCAACCACTTGCGACTCGGTTCAGACCGAATGGGTACCGCAGCCATTTCGCGCAAGACTGGTTCGAACGAAACTGTCTGACTCAGAACCTGTCCGTCAAGAAACGCCGTCGCAACGCGTTGCCAATCGTTGTTCGCCCGAACATGCGCAACGAAGGCCGATCGCTGCTGCTGATCCAATTCACCATCGACCAGCATGTCCAGCCAGATGCCATCGTCGAATGGCGTATCGTTTAACCAATCGTGTTTTGATTCATTCATCTAATTCACCTCGTCCGTACCCAGGCCGCGCTGATGCAATTGCTGCTTGAGCCGACTGCGGGCTCGCCTTAGTCGATGAGCGACCCGCTGCCCCGCAAGTCCCAGCCGACCGCTAATCTGCGCGTAGTCCCAACCGTGCACATACTTCAGCATGAGTATTTCAACGTCCTCGCCACTCATCCCCGCGAGCGCAGATTGCACGAGTTCTCTGCGTTCAGCCCCCAGCAGAATGTCCAGCGGTTCGGTCAGATCCAAACAACCGGCGCTCACTGCGTAGTTATTGTGCAGCTTCCGTCGACGCCCACACTTGCGACGGAATTGAAGAACAGCGTTGACCGCCAGTCGATACAACCACGGACCAAGCGAACGCACTTCAGCCTGCCGATCGCCAAATGCAATCGCATCGGCAATCACAGATTGAAGGACATCGTCCGCCTCATCAGACGAGGCAACTCGGCTACGAACCACGGTCCGCAACCATCCCTCATGTTCAAGGACCCGCAAGTCCCACACATTGTCCGCCACGTCGCTCATTCGCTGTCCCATGTGCTACAGGGACATAGTTACCGACGGGCCGGAAGTTTGCGCATGTTTCTGACAGAATCTTCAAAAACCGGGCGCGGCCCCGAACCGGTGCTAATCGGTCGGCTTCTGCTGCCCTTTGTACAACTTCCGCTGCAATCGCGGGCTGTACGGAGTCCAGCTGGAACTGCCATCGGGGTCGTCCTTAATCGATCGCTGGAACTCGTGCAGCTTTGCATCCAGGTTGTCGATGTAGTGCAGCGCGATGGCTTCGGGAGTCATCGGCAAACGAGAACTGCCAAACTCGTAGGTTCCATGATGGCTGATGATCATGTGCTTGAGCCGCCAAACAGTCTCGTCTTCAATCTCAGCATCGCCGCGGGCTCGAACCTCGGCAACTTTCGAACTTAGCATCTCAACCGCAATCGGCATGTGGCCGATCAACTGACCTTCGTCCGTGTACAGGAAACTGGTTTCCCAGGCGAGTTCTTTAATCTTGCCAAGATCATGCAGGAACACACCGACCAGCAACAGATCCACATCCAAATCCGGATAGATGTCGCGTAGCTTCTGAGCGACCTCCATCATCGTGACAGTGTGCTCGACAAGTCCCCCGGGATACGCATGGTGCGCCTTGATACCAGCAGGCGCGCCGGCAAGGTCATTCATGATGTCTTCGTCGGCCTGGAAGCACGCCATCAGCGCCTTCAGGTCCGGCCGCAGTTCCGCGGTCATTTCCTTCAGCCGGTCAACATACTTTGCCGCCTCGCGACTGCTTTCCGGATGAAAATCGTCAGGGTTCACCTGCCCTGGGTCAACGTGATCGATATGCGTGACGATCGCCTGGAACGCACCCTGATAGACCTGAACCTTGCCGCGAACCTTCACGAAATCGCCCGTGGAAACGTGGCTCACAGACTGTTCGGTCACGTTCCACATCATGCCGTTCATCTGGCCGCTGGAATCACGCAACGTGGCCAGCAAATACAGGTCGGCATTCCGGTTGGCTCGCAATTGCTTCTCGGCGAGCAGGAAGACCTCGTCCATCGAGTCCCCGTGAGCGTATTCCTTCAGAGTCTTGCGGGGCATTCGGCGGCTTTCGGTGGCGGTTCGCGAAAACGCGGATTCTATGGCTGCCGCAGGGTGCCAACAAGTCGCGTGGAATCATGTGCTTCCGCCCACAACCACACGCTGCCCGAAGGCAACCTCACTACCGCACCCGCCAGTTTGCACTTAGGAATGAACGTCCAATAAGCAGTCCGGAGCAACTAAACCTGAACTATACGTGCCTCAGACAGATTCCTCAGTCGCAACGCCCGCCAAGTCCTGCTTCGCTCTGTCCAAAGCGAGCCGGACTTCTTTGCAACGCGGTTCGCGCTTCAAAACGTGTTCGAAATCAGCAATCGCCCCGGCCGCGTCGCCCTGTTCCTGATTCACGCGTCCGCGTAGTGCTATGGCAGACAGGGAATTCTTGTCGGCCTTCAATGCCCTGCGTAGCAGTTCTTTTGCCATGTCCAACTTGCCGGCCTTGCGGTGCACTTCGGCAGCCGAACACAACATTTGAGCGTCGGCTTCGTTGCCGAACGCTGACAAGTACTTGTTCATGTCAGCGATCGCTTTGTCGTGCTGGTTCAGTTTCTCGTACGCCATCGCTCGACCAAACCGCAGACCATGCGCGTCGGGGAACTGCCTGAGCAGAGCCGAAAGATCTTTAACGGCGCGGTCGTGTCGCCCCATCTGCATCTGAATCCGAGCACCCTCGACAACCGGTTCCGGATCGGGCGAACTTCGCATAATCATCTCGATATGACGCAGAACCAAATTGTTCATCTCCCGAGTGTGCCGGGCTTGTTCGTCAGCGAGTTGATTCATGGACGCATCCAGTTCTTTGCACAGCTCCTTTGGCTTCGCAAACAGACTGATCAACTTCTCTTTGCCAACAGACTTATCTGCTGCGCCCACGTCAAACGCCATCCGATACCGATCGCGAGGCGACGGATGGGTGTCTGCTTCGGTCGTCGGCTGGCTCTCAATTTCGTTGATCACCTGTTTCAGTTCGTCCAGTGATTCAACCTCAACACCTCGACCGGGATAAAAACTGGTGGCATGTTTCTCCTGACGGATGCGTTCGCCGATCGATTGCGACACTTCAAAATCAAACTCGGCCGAACGCCGAATCACGTAGTCCAGCCCTTCCTTAAACGAAGTCGGCCCGTAGGCAAGAACCGCAATCCGATCGGCCAGAACCTCCTGCAACCGACTTGCTCCGAACGTTAACCGAGTGAACAGCTTGTGGTAGATCCGCAGGAAGTGAACCGAGATGTCCCACCACCGAATCTTGCCCCGCGCGACAATCTTGTCAGCAAAATTCATCATCGCGCGACGAACACCCAAAGCGATATCGCCGCCAGCCGTATCGCGGTTGCGGAAGTGCCCGTATTCGTGAGCCAACACGGCTTTGAACGCGTCAATCTTAAAATGGCTAAGCAGCCCGGCTCCCAAAATCAACGCCCGCCGCGCTTTGTCTCGACGGCGCTTTAGCCAGCCACCACGTTCAATGACGGCGACTTCGGTTCCCGGCGTAATCCAAATCTCGTCCAGCGGGCGCGTCTCCAGATCAGTCGCGACTTCGCGGGCCAATGCCCACAACCCGGGTGCTTCAGCTTCAGTCAACGCACGTCCCGGATCTTCGTCGCGGCCGCGGATGAAGGCGGTTCGAATCCCCGTGAACGCTGTGACAATGCCAAACAGACCGGCCGCCAATACAACCACGATCAGAAACAAACTGACCGACGGCAGCATCAACAACGCGTAGCCAATTGATAGTGGTAAGGCCACGGCCGCCAGCATGAGCAACGGCAGCGAGATGTAGTAATAAAGCCCCGAAATATTTACCACGAACCGGTACAGCGAACGCAGTTTGTTGTGCGAAGTTGTGGCCGCTTCGACGCCCCGCCGGTTCATGATGCGTAGCGTTCGAGCCGACAGAGACTTGCCAACCAAATACAGAACAACCAAACCAATCAACCAGGCACCAAGAGCGTACAGTGTCAGCTGAGCGTACTCCCAGATCCATTTCTGGCCGTCGATTGCCATCCGCAGATATTCGTTGATGCTCTCTTCTGGTATTCCCAACGACTCCGCCTTTCGCAGCGCCTGTTCGGCCCCTTCCCAATCGCCCTCCTGCAAACGCACGATGCCATCGAAGTAGTGACCATGCCCGTCATTCGGATGCTTCTTCAACAACTCATCACGCGCCCGAACAAAGTCATCGCGCTTGTTTGCCTGCAACGACAACGTTCCAATCGCCACCCACGGCAACGGCGCATCGGCTCCGGTCTTCACCTGCTTCCACGCCATGCCCAAAGCTTCCTGACGATACTTCTGATTCAGCTTCTGGTAGTTGTGCGTCGCACTGGTGGCATCCAGGAGATTCGACAACGAACGCGACTTCTGCAATTGCTGCTCAATAATCTGTTCGGCCTGGGACCGATTGCCCTGAGCAAACATGCCGTGCGCTCTCTGGAACGGACTTGAAAGCTGCTGTGGCGTTCGCGGCTGGATGCGATTGAAAGCTTGTGGAGCAGGAACAGCGGGTCGCGGAAAGAACCGGTTCGAGTTTGGATCAATACCAGGATGTGATGGAGTAATGATTCCATTGCCCTGCCCGGCTCGCGGGAATGTGCTGGGCGATGAATAGTTCGGAGCACCGTAGTTGTTGCTGTTGTTGGGATAAGAGTTTCTGGAACCCGGGTACGTGTTCCGGCCGGGGGTTGAGTTATTCCGGCCGTAGTTGGGAGTAGAACGGTTCCCGGGAAAGTTGTTGCGGGGAACAGAGGGCGGCGAGTAACGGTTTGAACGCCCGCCAAAGTTTGGAGTCGATCGGCTTCGCGGCGATGACCGTGTCGAAGGCGGCCGGTAGCCGCCACCACCGGGCGAGGGAGGCGAAAATCCACCTCCGCCGGGGAACTGTGCCACCGCACATTCCGCACTGACACAAATCAGCAAAACGACAAGGGTTCCCCGAGCTCGCATAATGGCAGCCTCCACACCTGAAAATTGCCCAAGACCCATATGAACAAACAGGCCAACTGAACACAACCATCCCACAAAAAACATCAAAAACGCAGCGTTTGGGGACCGCTGAGGTTTTCTTGAAGTTTCCTGTAACAGGCCCGGTTCCGCTCGTTCGTGAAGGTGTGAAGAAACAACACCAACCGGAAAGGGCGAAATAATGAAGACTCTCAACCAACCACTAACAGCCATGATTTGTGCCACCATCGCATTGTGCTACGTCTCAGACGTCAACGCCCAACGCAAAGGCGGCTCATCACGCAATGGCGGTTCCAACCGTAGCGGCGGATTCAGTCGCAGTAGCTCATTCAAGGGCAACTCATCGCGGAGCAGCAGTTCATTCGGCCGCTCTTCAGGATCGTCAATGAACCGCGGCAGCTCTTCGTTCAAGGGCAGCTCAATGAACCGCGGTAGTTCGTCTGCCAACCGATTCGGTTCTCAAAGTCGATACGGTTCACAGAGTCGATACGGTTCGTCTTCCAGCAAGTTCGGTTCCAGTGTGAACCGCAACGGCCGGACTCAATCGTCGTTCGGCAAAGGCTCGACCATTGGCAGAGGAACGACACTCCGACCGAGTCAGGGTTCTTCAAACGGCAAATTCATCAGCCGACCCGGTTCGAAGCCGATTAGCCGACCGATCAACAAACCATCTGGCAACACTCTGAGGCCCGGTTCCACTCGACCAAACCTCGGCAGCCGATTGCCTGGTAGGACTCCGAACGGTGGCAAGGGGACAACACTGCGACCTTCACTGCCAAAGCCGGGCACAAGACTGCCAACCAAACCTGGCAGTGGGCTGAAACCGGGTAGCCGACTACCTGGCCTAAAGCCTGGCGGTTCGCGACCTCGCCCGACGAAGCCTGGATTCAAACCGCTGCCAACCAAACCCGGCGGTGGGCTGAAACCGGGTAGCCGACTACCTGGCCTGAAGCCTGGCGGTTCACGACCTGGTCCGACGAAGCCCGGATTCAAACCGCTGCCAAAACCGGGCGGCAAGTTGCCCGGAACACGACCACCCGGACTCAAACCAACCAAACCTGGAAAACCTGGTCTCAAGCCACTGCCGCGACCCGACTACAAACCTGGAAAACCTGGAAAGCCTGGCCTGAAGCCAATGCCGAAACCCGACTACAAGCCAGTGCCAAAACCACATCCCGGATTGAAGCCGTACCCAAAGCCACAACCAAAGCCACACTACGTTCCTGGATACAAGCCTGGTAAGCCACCTGTTGTTAAGCCCCGACCACCAATCTGTGTTCCATGGGGAAAGCACAAA
Organism: uncultured Planctomycetaceae bacterium; assembly: GCA_964485095.1. GTDB lineage: Bacteria > Planctomycetota > Planctomycetia > Planctomycetales > Planctomycetaceae > CAYNWT01. The sequence goes on from CAZAIB010000071.1 coordinate 30,519, forward strand.
CCTGGTTACTGTCACCCTGGCGTTCAGCAGAACCTGCAATGGTGCGGTTGGACTCACGGCAATGTTCTTCACCAGCACTGGTGCTCATGGAAACCGGTTCATTGCCACTGGTGGTACAACTGGTGCCCTGGCTTGCACTGCGAACCAATTCACTACCTGCCTTGCAACTGGACCGTTTTGCCATGCTACGCTGAAGGCACAGTTGTTAAGGGCTACAAATGGTACCTGGGCATGTCAGGAATGACTTTGCCAGGCAGCGGATTCGGAGTTGAAGAAGTTAAAATCGGATCGCCTGCTGAAGCAGTTGGCCTGACGGCCGGAATGGTTATCACCAGCTGCAACGGAATCGTGATCGACAGCGAAGACGACATGGCGACTGCAATCGCCAACTCGGAAGGTATCCTGGAAATCGAAGTTATCGATGCAGCCGGCGGCGAACCAATGACCGCCACCATCGAACTGCAACGCATCGCAACTTCGGCGTTCTAAGTCAGAACCAGAAAGTGCCGACCGGTTAACTCTTAAGCCTCCATGCTGAAAAGCATGGAGGCTTTTTTTGTGCGCATCGACTACCCCCGACGGGCTCAACTCCAACGGCGAGCGGTGGGCGTCAGCCCAGTGATGTCAGCGCAACAGTACGGACGAAGTGTTGCGATGCCGTCGCGGCGAATTGATTGAAGAAGGTCTTAAGGTCAATTGGTGCAGTGTGATCGCCCACGCGTGTGGTGCGCTGACATCACCGGGCTGACGCCCGCCGCTCGCCTGTCAACCGAAACGTATAATGTTGTGATCCTATTTGGCAGGCTCGCGTTATGATGAAACCGTGTTCGTATCCCAGTGGCGGAACTTCATATGCACTTGCCCCTCACGCTCCTTCTGGCCCTCGCCTTGTGTCATCCGCAGGATTCCACTCAGGCCCAACCGTTTGAGACTGAACTGAAGGCGATTGCATCCGGCGACGCGGAACAGCAAGCCAAGGCTCTTGCGAGAATCTGGGCTGACCATATTGGTAAGCCCAGTAAGCGAAATGCGCAGGTGATCCACGCAATCACGCCCTTCCTTGAGAACTCTGACCCGGACCTGCGAGGCTTGGCATGTATGGCACTTTCCAAAGTGGGTGCGACTCCCGACGTCTTCCTGCCCCTGCTCAAGGACAAGAATCCAGGCGTGCGCCGACGTGCAGCCGAAGCGCACTTTGAAACTGGTGGGCCTCTCACGAAGGCCCGATTCATCTTGGCAGACGAGGATCCCAACGTCCGTGCTCACGCGGCGTGTGCGTATGTTGAACACGGCGGCCAACCGTCCGAAGTCGTGTTCCTGTTTGACGACACAAGCTCTGACGTGAGGCGACGAGTCGCGACGATCTATCTCAAAACAAATGGAAATCCGCGGTCCGCCCTGGAACTTCTCACCGACAGCGATGCCAGCGTCCGACGATCGGTGTCGGTCGAGTTGATTAAGCGCGGTGTCGTCAACCCTGTGTTTTCGCTGTTGGAAGATCCTGACGAGGATGTCCGAGCAGAAGTCATCCGCTCGCTGGTGGTCCACGCGAGAGATCCGGAGCATTACCGACTCGCCCTGAAGTCAACGCACAACGATGTCCGTTCGCAGGCTGCACTGGCTCTGCTCGCCCGGCGAGAAATCGCATTACTCGAAGTATTGCCGCACATGGTTGATGACAATTACGAAAACCTGACCGAACTACAGGGAACGGCGGATCAGGCGCAGCGGCGCATGATCCAACCGCTGCTCAGAAAGTGGCTGAAGGGCGAGAACGAGTTCCACCATGGCACCGCAGAGAGAACGCTCAACCAGTGGGGTATCGCAACGGAGACCTTGAAAGCGGCGCGAGAGGGAATTGCGCATCCTGACCTCGAAGTTCGCATCGCGACCGTTCGTCGACTCACTGGCCAGCCACTCGATCTGGAGCCGCTGGTACCAGCGATTGCAGGGGCTTTGGCTGAAAAGGGAGGTGATGAATTGGCAAACTACGTTTGCATATTGGCGCTGGATCACAAGCTTCAAGGATTGGTTCCCGCGCTCCGTCCGTACGTAACGGAAGCTTCGCCCCTTGGACAAGACAGTCAGATGTGGATAGCCCGAACGGTGGCAGAACTTGATCCCAAAGACATGGATTCAATTGATGTCCTGGCAAAGCTAATGGACTCGGAGCAGAAGTCGGTACGCATCGCGGCAGCTCGACATCTCCTGCAACTGGAACTCAAGCCGCCCCGAATCTTCCGCATTATGAAGTGGATCAAGAAAGGCGTTGCGCGTCCCCCAAATTCGATGACGGGGATGTGGTGCCGGTCGATGCTTGCGCGAAATGGCAAAGCCATACTCCCCACGATCAAAGCGTGGCTCGCAGACGATACCAACCTTCCGCTGCAGGCCGCTACCATCGATGTAGCTGGCCAAATCCTACTGGACAGGCCACAGACGGATGAACAACGGGCCCAGATCGAATTGGCTCTTGAAAGTGTGCTCCCGCAGTTCGCTCGTCTTCTTGGCTCAAAGAACAGCGAAGTGCAAAGAGGTGCCGCGATGTTCCTCGGCCAGGCCAGGAGCCAATTTGGAGATCGGAAACTCGATTGGCCACATCTCGATTCTAGAACACTGACTGCAATTGCTACGATGCCGTCGCCGGGCATGAAGCACTTCGCAACTGGCTTGCTGGCGTTCTACGAATCTGACCCACCCGCCCGACGACTGGAGCTACTCAAGCAACTGCAACAGGACCAGCTGCCAGCCATTCGTGCCAGAGCGTATCTCGCGACCCTCAAGATTCCCGGAACTGATCACGAATCAGTGATCCCAGACCTGATCGGCATGTTCGATCAACTAGACAGCGACACCCAGGGCCTCACCTTGCGTGAGCTGGCCGACACGGGCATCAGTCTCGAATTCGCACTACCAAAGCTACTTGATATCCTGGACGGTGACGAAGTCCGTGGACTCGAATATTCGTTCTCCCGGGTCGGTCCGGCCGCCATACCTGGACTTACAAAACGATTGAAAGATGTCCGACCGCATGTTCGTCTTCAGGCTGCAGAAGCCCTGGGATTGGTTGGTGGAGCAGACTCTGCCGCTGCGCTGCTCCAGTCGTTGGACGACAGAGGGTCGCGACGACAAGCTCTGAAAGCGCTGCTGAAGTTTGACCGGCTTCCGTCAGAATCAGCGCCGCGATTGATCCGCATTGTCGCCTCTGAGATGGACAAGCCGTCGTCAACCGAATGCGATATCGCAATTCAGCTACTGGGCAGGATCGGCCCGGCAGCCTCCCCCGCCGTCGCTCTTCTGGCCCGGCAGGACTACGAACTCACAGAGAACTACACCGGTGGCGGCCCGGATGTCATACCCGAGCGCGCCGCACTCATGGCCGACGCCCTCGCGCGGATTGAACCAAAACGTGACGTGGGCCTCATGGGATTCAGGAAGATCTTAAGGGCCACCACAACAGGTCGCTCGTGGTTGTACGAACAAGGCGGCGCTGACAAATCGAGCGGGTACGAAATGGCGATCGACTCGATCGTGAAACTCGGCGACCGTTGCGAATCATTGGTACCAAGGTTGGTTGAGATTGCCGAGCCACCAGGACAACTCATCCACCCCAGCTATCGAGGGCTCGCCGCCTACGCACTGTCCAGGCTCCAGCCCGAGAAGGCAGAGTACTGGAAGGCTGTCGGAAAACGCATGTATGATCGGCTAGGAAAGTACAGTGCCGGACGCCGAGCGGTGGCACGTCGATTCGAATTCGACACCGAGTGAATGAACGCTGAATGAATTGGGCGCAACGAGCCGCGCCCATCGGCGAGCGGTGGGCCCAGTGATATCAGCTCAACCGTACGAGCGAAGTGTTGCGA
>CAZAIB010000072.1:0-34245 GCA_964485095.1 uncultured Planctomycetaceae bacterium
AACTGAGTTCGCAGCTTGATGATGAAACGCTGGCCAATTCCATCGAAGCCCTGCGACGGTTTCCGACTCTCTCGCTTCCACCGACCGAACCGGGTGCCAGCGAAGGCACTGAACCTGAGTAGGGCCAACTAGCTTGAGGCTGTTGTGAGTAACAGCATGACCAGCCCGGCAATTATCACAAGTAGCACGCCCGCCGTCGCTGACGCGATTGCACTACTAACATAGCCCAATCCGCAACTGTGCACCCCTGCCACGACACGGCGTCCAATCGACCAGCCCACCGGGACCGAAATGGAGGAAGTTGCACACAGAACGATCGCGATGAAAGAAGCGCCTTCCGTCCCATTGGGGCCATCCATCGCGACAAAGACGCCTCCCAGGGGAATCAAGACCCCCAATGCCGATGACAGCCAGAGCAGTGCGTTTAGCCGAATGAGTTGCTCAGGGAGTTCGTCCGGGATCGCAAGTTCGGAAGGATTACCATCATTCCTCATTCGAGATGCTTTCGTTCAGAATGTCCCGAACCAACTTAGCTGGATGAACCCGACTGACCGGAATCGTGATGCCGTGCAGTTGGATCTCACGATCGATTGCTTCGTCAATTTGTTCGTTCGAATAGCGTGACGAAAAGTGGCCAAGGATCAATTGCTTGATATCGCTTCCAGCCACCATCCGCATGACTTGATCCAGCGAGCTGTGCTTGTTGCGTTTTGGGTTATCCGGATCAATCTCGGCTTCGGTCAAAAATGTCGCTTCGTGAATTAATACCTCGGTGTTGTTGTAGCGACCGTCAACTTCAATTGGCGTATCGCCTGAGTACACAAGCTTGGTGGAACGCGATTCATCAGTGATAGCTGTGTTGCCGTGTTCTTTCCGCGCAGCGCCGATTTCGGAGCCGGAGAGACTGGCGAATTCCGGCTTTAGCTTACGGCTGACAGCATCGACAAAGTAGCTCAGGCTTTTGGTGACCGTGCCGTCCGTCGGAACGTGTCTATTCTCGATGGCTCGAACAACCACATCCTGACGGATGTAGACTTCCTGACCACGTTCGAGCGGAATCCACTCCGTTCCCGAAACCTGCGGATCAAACTTCGCGCTGAAATCGGCGATAAACGGAAACGATTGGCAATCCTTCGGGTAGTAAATCTTCAATCCCGGCCGCGCGTTGAGCTGATTGAATTGCAGCAGTCCGGCCACGTGATCGCGGTCGGCGTGCGAAATGAAGACGTGCTGAATCTTCCGCGACCTCTGTAGCAATCCGGCACTGACGCCGTCGCCGCAGTCGAACAGCACGCCGTACTCGCTAACGAAGTACCACGTGGCAAACATCGCCGTTGAGTAGCCGGTAATTGTGAGATGCCTGGTCATGCTGGTTCCGACCCTCACGGACAGCGGTTGGTTCGCGCGTCGCAGTTGGTTACCGGTCTTGCGACAGACGCCGCTATTACTCAGGCTGCCGTTCTCCTAATTCACGATCCAGATCCAGCATGGCGGATGGATCGTCTTTGAGCATGTCGAACTTGGCGACGATTTCGCGGACGCTCTTTTCTTCTTCTACCTGTTCCGTGATGAACCACTGCAGTTCGACCAGAGCAGCAAAGGCTTTTTCCTGGTGCGCCAGTTCGTACAGGCCGTTAATTGATTCGCTGACGGCGTGTTCCTGTTCCAGGGCGCACGCGAAGACGTGTGGGATTGATTTGAAGTCACGTGGCGGAGCGTCCAATGCTGCCAGCTTCACTTCGCATCCGCGGGCGATAAGGAAATCGTACAGCTTCATCGCGTGGCCGCGTTCTTCGTCGCTCTGAAGCTGCATCCACTTCGCGCTGCCAAGGAAATTATTCAGCTCGCAGTACGCCGACATACCGAGGTAGGCGTATGAGGAAGCGAGTTCCATTTGAATTTGCTTGTTTAGTGCGTCTTGAACCACCTGCGGTAGCATTTCGTCTCTCCGGTGAAGTCTTCAGGTCGGGGAGATTGTAGAGCGTTCCCGGCCTACGCACAGCACACTGTTTGGTAATTCCGCGTGAGTCGGCCGAACCCAACCCTCAGTTGCCCCACTCGCCGGATGCCGATGCAACCGAACGTTGTAACTTGCTACGCGTTGATCTGTGCGGCGACGTTTGCAGCGTTGACCGGATTGATTAAACCGCGTTCGGTGATGATCGCTGCGATCAGTTCGGCCGGCGTCACATCGAACGCCGGGTTATAGACCGGGGTTTCATTTGGAGCCGTTTGTCTGCCGAACCCGTGCGTGATCTCTTTCGAATCCCGCTGTTCGATTGGAATTTCATCTCCGGATGCGAGTGTCATGTCGAACGTCGTCGAAGGCGCGGCGACGTAGAATGGAATGCCATGAGCTTTCGCAAGCAGCGCAACGGCGTAGGTTCCGATTTTGTTCGCTGCGTCTCCGTTGGACGCGATTCGGTCAGCGCCTGTGACGACGGCCTGAATACGGCCTTCCTTCATGACCTGTGCAGCCATAGAGTCGCAAATGAGTGTGGTCTTAATGTCACGCCGCATGAGTTCCCATGTCGTAAGCCGCGCGCCCTGGAGTAGTGGGCGGGTTTCGTCGGCGTAGACGTGGATGTTGCGACCCTGAGCGGCAGCCTCGAAGAACACGGACAAAGCGGTGCCTGAACCGGCGGTGGCCAGACCACCCGCGTTGCAGTGCGTCAGCGCGCCGGTTCCCGGTTCCAACAGTTCGGCTCCATGGCGACCAATCGCCGCGCACATTTCGATATCTTCAGTTTCCAGAGTTTTAGCTGCGTCCAGCAGAATTGACATCATCTCATCAGGCGCCGTAGTCGGGTGTTCGGTGGCCTTGGCTTTCATCACATCCAACGCCATGAACAGGTTCACGGCGGTCGGGCGCGAACCGGCCAGGTAGTCAGTCACTTCCGCCAAGCGCGCGTCGAAGGCGGTTCTATCGGAGCCGGTGACTGTTTGGAGACCGACGACAACTCCGTAGCCGGCCGCAACTCCGATAGCGGGTGCACCTCGGACTCGCAGCATGCGGATTGCTTCGTGAACCTTCTCGACAGTGTCGCATTCGATTTCTTTGGTCTCGATGGGCAGCAGCGTTTGATCCAGCAACCAAAGGCTTCCGTCGGTATCACCGGACCAACGCATCGTGGGCAAAAGTTCTGACATGAGGTTTCTCTTATTTGAAGGTCCGGCGTGGTTTACAGCACACCGCGTTCTTTATCCAGCGATGTCCAGAAACTGCTGCGCCAGCTTCGGCCCGGTGCCCGCGTCTTCGTGCTTGAAGAAGACGTACGCCTGGTTGAGTCCGCTGTCGCTGAGTTGCTCGATCCACTTCTTTAACGCGGATTTTGTGTACTTCTCGCGGCGGAGTCGCAGGTAAACCCAATCGGCTGTCTGTGTCAGCTTCGGCGCGGGTGCATCGTCAACGTCTGCGATCACCAGGGAAGCGCTCTTCGACTTGAGGCACTCAAACACTTCATCGACGTGCCAATCTGCGTGTCGGAATTCGAACGCAACACGCACATGTGGCGGGACGAGATCCAGAAACGCTTTCAGTCGATCAAGGTCTGGCTTGAAGTTGCCGGGCAGTTGGACAAGCACCGGCCCGAGCTGTTCTTCCAGGGAATCCAGCGTGCTGAACAGGTAATCGGCATCGTCGTCGACTTCGTTCAGTCGCTTCATGTGAGTGATGCGTCGCGACGTCTTGATGACGAACCGAAAATTCTCCGGAACCTGTTCTCGCCAGTCTTCCAGTACAGAGGCTTTCGGCATGCGATAAAACGTGTTGTTGATTTCGACCGTCGAGAAACGCTCGGCGTAGTACGCCAGCATTTCCTTGTCCTTCAGATCCTTAGGGTAGAAGCTGCCCTTCCACTCTTTGTAACTGAAGCCGCTGGTCCCAACTTGAAACTGCATGAATCGCCTTTCGTCGGATGGACGTGATAACAACTTCTGTCATCGTCATCATGATTGGCAATTAATTGCAACCGAATTCTGAAGGCTGACGTGCCCCTCTCAGCAACGCGGCAACCGTGGCGGCGATACACGTCTGGTTTGAGACGGGCGATCTCTCGCACAGCACTTCACAAACGGGGGCGATGACGGGTTAGGCCTGTTGTTACATACTTCCAACGCAACCCGTGACCTCAACTGGGAGCCTAATCCGGAATGGTAATCCCGCTCAGGTCTTCGGTTTGATCCGGGTAGCGAGGATCCATGTCCCGGAGTGTATTCACAAGAACTCTGGTAATCGCGAGATTGCGATACCACTTCTGATCGGACGGGATGACGTGCCAGGGAGCGACCTTGGTCGAGCACGTTGTCAGCACTTCTTCGTAGGCCGTTCGATAGTCATCCCACTGCTCGCGTTTTCCCAGATCGCCGGAATCAAACTTCCAGTTCTTCTCGGGGATGTGTAGGCGTTCTTCGAACCGTTCCTTCTGCTCTGCCCTGGAAATGTGCAAATAGAACTTAACGATTCGCGTGCCGGTTGCAGCCAGCATCGCTTCGAATTGATTAATCATTTCGAACCGTGGGCGCCAAATGTGCTCCGGAACGATCTCGTCAACTCGAACCACAAGCACATCTTCGTAGTGCGATCGGTTGAAGACACCAATCATCCCGTTGCCGGGGACCGCTTTGTGAATCCGCCACAAGAAGTCGTGTGCGAGATCGTTGGACGATGGACGTTTGAACGACGTAACGCGGACACCCTGTGGGTTCACACCGCGGAAGACTCGGCGAATTGTTCCATCTTTCCCACCGGCATCCATTGCCTGCAAAACGACCAGCAGCTTTTGGTTCCCGTCTGCATATAAACAATTCTGTAGCTCAATGAGTTCGTGACGAAGCTTCTTACACTCCTTCTCAGCCTGCTTGCGGCTATCCGCAAACGAGTCTGCTCTAGTCGGCATCTCTGCCAGCGAAACTGACTGGCCAGGCAACACTTGATGGTCTGTCGTCATACGTAACTGTCCAAAAAGAAAGCCCGGTTGGAAGACCGGGCTATCAAACAAGAAAATCAGGGGCGATTAGAACGCCTTGATGTTGTTGTCCTTGTTCATCTCCATGTCAGCTGCAGATGGTTGTGGCACCTCTTCTGCAGGAGGAGTGGCAGTGCCTTTGCTGTCACCACAGCCAGACAATGTGATCGAGCCTACAGCTACCATGCAGGAGCATAGGAAAAGTCTTAGAGCCTTGTTCATTGTGTCGTCGTCCTCAGTTCACGAAGCGAGTAAGAAAAACGGGACCCACCCAAAAAGGCAGGTCCCGTAGTCGTAATCATGTTAACTAACCATACGGCCAGTTCTCAAACTACTGTCCAAGGTTCTCAAGAGGAGTTCCATCATTCGCACCAGCCATGGCGAATGTGTAAGTCTCTGAGTGCATGTTGTCCGAGATGAATCGGACAGAACCGTCACCCAAAGCAACTTGGAAACCACTGATGTGCTGGCTACTTGGGATGAATGAGTCCTGCGAACCAGGAGGACTTGTGATGAACGCACGCTGTGGCAGAACACTAGCGCTGATCCAAGACAAACCGATCTTACGAGTTGGGCTTGGTGTTGTTTCAACAAAAGCAAGCGTGTTACTCGTTCCATCAGCCATGTCACGGAATCGGACCCTGACGCGGTTGATGTCGAACAGACCGTAGAAGTCATCCCAGTTGTTGTGATTAGCGAAACCTGTGATCCAGTCAAAACCAACAGTACCGGTGGTTGACGGGAAGTCGATGTCGCCTGATGCACCCATAGATGCCAGGTAGTTTGTCTGACCAAGAACGTTTTCTACGTTGAATGACCAAACCAAAATAACTGGTCGTGTACCGCCCCAGTTATCGCAGTGCATGTAGAACCATTTGTTATCGAGACGAGTACCGTCTGACGGGCAGAGGTAAGCGCTGATTGATGTCTGAGCGGCACCCCAAGTGGTGTCTGGAGCTGGCTGAGCCCAGAATGGAGCGACGTTCGGGTTGTTCTCGGTAGTACCTGCACCGTGAGTCGATGGTCGCTGCTTGATGTTCTTGTCAACATCCATTGCTTCGAACAGGTTCTGCTGCTCGATGAATGGTAGAAGCAGAGCCATTACACCGACGTGCTGGTTGTCACCAAAGTTAGCCTGTCCACCGCTACCGGTGTTGGTTCCGTCGATAGTGTGGTGCAACCCAGATGGGAAGCGGTTGTAGACATCGTGGAAGTTGTGAGCTGCAAGAGCAATCTGCTTCAGATTGTTCTTACACTGAGTACGACGTGCAGCTTCGCGAGCCTGCTGAACAGCAGGAAGCAACAAAGCTACGAGGATCGCGATAATCGCGATCACGACCAGCAGTTCGATCAGCGTAAAGCCGCGTCGCCGCCGAGCCAGTAGGGACATTTTCATCCTACACTCCTAAGAAAAGAAAAAAGAAAAACCGAGTGGGACTGTGAGCAATCATCGTAGCGAGAAAAAAAGAATAAGTGCAGCAGTCCTATAAGCATTGTGCAGTATTCAAGCGAATAAAGCAACTGTTTGTGGGGCGCCGGCCCCGTTTTCATTAATTTTCTTCGTGTTTTTTGCCAACGGAGAGTTAACGAAACACCGTAGCAGATCCTAAGAAACCCAGCTTGGCACTTCTCAAAGAGACCCTCTTCCGTGAATTGCCACAGGTTCTCAGTTGGACGATCCGCAACAGTTCACCGAATATGCAAGAATTGGGCCAAATCTGGCAAAAATATCAAACGCTTGCTTGACTCGGCTACCAACGTTCAATTGGTCCGTTTGGTGTTCTCACAAGTGCGGTTGGGATTCTGTTCTCGCGTTCACCATGCCGGTCCCGGATGGATTGCAACAGTGTTCGGAATTGCGCGGGCGTCTCAAAACGCCGCAGCTGGTCCTCAAGGTCGTCGGGAATACCCAGCCGAGCGCCGTACCAGGCAGCAAATTTCCGGAATAGTATACACGCATACTCGTCATGCTGCTCAAACATGAGTTCGAAGTGCGTAGACAGAAAGGCCACCTGTTCATCAGGCGTCGGCGCGACCCACGTCTCCCCAGCCTCCAGGGCGGCTAGCCGGCGAAAGATCCACGGATCCAGCATGGCTCCTCTGCCAATCGCGATGCCGTCACACTTGGTGTGCTCCAGCATGTGAAACGCGTCTTCCGGGGTTCTCACGTCACCGTTACCGATCACCGGAATCTGTTTCACTGCATCGGCGGTTGCCGCAATGCCATCCAGTGATACGGAACCATGAAAGCCCTGCTCGCGAGTACGCCCGTGAATGGTGATGCCGGCGCAGCCTTCTTCTTCGAACTGACGCGCCAATATGGGGGCGGTGATGTTGTGGCGATCCCAACCAAGTCGCATCTTGACGGTAACTGGTAAGGACACAGTCTGAACAACGCCTCGGACAGTTGAGCAGGCTGAATCCGCATCGCACATCAAGCGTGCCCCGCCGCCTTGCCCGTTAATCTTGGCCATGGGGCAACCCATGTTGATGTCGATACCTTCGTAGCCGTGGTCTTCCAACCACTTGGCCGCTTTGATGAGTTGATCGCGCTTCCCGCTGAATATCTGAACCGACAAAGGACGGTCGTCATCTGTTGTTTCAACCAACTGCAGAGACTTCTTCGAGCCGGAAAGCAGGTGCGTCGCCAGCACGAGATCTGTTGTGCACAATCCAATGCCGCCCAAAGATCGCAACAGCCTACGAAACGCGAGATGGGTGTACCCCGCCAGCGGCGCGAGAAAGAACCGGCTGGACAGTACGCGGTTCCCGACCTGAAGCGTCTTCGAACTAGTCGGACCCGTTGTCGGCTGTTGCACAGACATTAGCTTTGCAGAAATCCTGTCCTGGTTAACGCGTGTAGCGTCCGTTCCAATGGCAGCCCTATTACATTCGAGATGCTGCCTTGGACATGTTCGACAAAGATACTTCCGGCTCCCTGAATCGCGTAGCCGCCAGCTTTGCCGATTGGTTCTGCCGTGCTGAGATACCACGATAGCAATGAGCCAACGTCACTTCGAAATCGAACCTCTGTCTCCACGATTTCTACGGACTCATCAGCATCGCCACTGACCGAGAACCCGGTTCGAACCCAATGCGGGCCTGTTGCGTAATAGTTGTTGAACCAACGCTCAACTACAGGTTCCCAGTTCTCCACCGGCGGCTTGCCGAGGCAACGAAACGAATCCCCGTCCGAAACAACAACGACGGTGTCAGCACACAGGACTCGACTGGTCTCGGACCCAGTCTGCAGCGAAATCGCACGTTGCTTTCGCCTGACGTTCTCCTGCAGCATTTCGTCGATCTCCTGCGAACTGTGCAGGCCGTCGAGCGAGAGTTCATCGCAATCAGGCACGATTACTTTGATTCGTGATCTGTCAACGAGATGTCCCAACAAGTCCAGACGGCGGGGCGAACCGGATCCAAGAATTAGACATTGCTGTTCGGTCATCGGGCGTTTCAATCGATCTCAGTGAGACTTCAGCTTGCCTTTGAAGACCTTCCGAATCTTGGCGATCTTATCCGGGATGTAGCGAACGCAGTAGCGATTGTTTGGGTTCTTGTCGAAGAAATCCTGGTGCTTAGGAGCAACAACGAAGTTCTTCCAGGCGGTAACTTCTGTCACGATCGGATCTGCAAAAGCTCCTGCCTTCGTAAGCTCTTCGATCGCTTTCTCAGCCAGCTCTTTTTGCTTCTGACTGTGATAGAAAATCGCAGAACGGTACTGGGTCCCCTCATCCACACCCTGCTTATCGAGTGTCGTCGGGTCGTGCGTGAGGAAGAACGCTTCCAGCAGTTCGCCGAACGAGATAACGGACGGATCGAACGTGATCCTGACCACTTCGGCGTGGCCCGTGTTGCCATCGCAGACCTCATCGTAAGTCACGTCTTCGCGTTCGCCACCGGAGAACCCGGAGATCACTTCATGCACGCCCGCAAGTTCCTGGAACACGGCTTCAGTGCACCAGTAGCAACCATTACCGAAAGTTGCGACTTCTTGAGTTGCGGGCGATTTTTTCTCACCGGGCTCGGCGTCACTGTCACCCGACGCATTCGTAGTCGAATCAAGATTCGACAGTGCGTCGATTGCTTTTTGGTTCGGAGCCGAATCTGCACTGCTGCCACAACCGGCCACTGCAAGAACCATGGCACTGGCTGCAGCCATGAAAGTAAATGTTGTCTTCATCAGCGGGCCTTCTGTTCGTCGTTTTGTTTTGCCTGAATTCGGCGGGCAAGCTTTTGACTCAAGTGTTTTAATGATCTCTGGTAGTCAGCCAAAGTTGCGCCTGAATTCTGACGTGGGATCAGTACCAGGTCGAGACCTTCTGGCAATTCGTGCTGACTAAGCCGGAACGCTTCTCGCAGAAGCCGCTTGATTCGAGAACGCTTCACAGCGTTTCCATGCTTCTTCGATACGCTTAGTCCAATTCGAGCACACCTCAGGTCGTTAGGAACGCCAAAGATTAACAAATGCTGATCACCGGCTCGCTGTTTGTAACCATACGCACGGTCGAAGTCTTCGCCCGAACGGATGTGCTGTTGCTTACGAAACCTGAAGTCCGTTAATTCCACAGTCCGTCTCTCGGCGATGGCGAATCGATCTCTGCGAGCTGCTGATACAGCTCTTGTTGTTCTTCAGAGACCTCAGCGGGAAGGACAACCTTCACGACAACAAGTTCGTCGCCTTGTTTCTTCGTTTTCGCATCGACAATCCCCTTCCCTCTCAACCGCAGCCGGGCGCCGCTTGAGGTTCCAGGCGGAATGGTCATGACCAATGTGCCCTCATCCAGCGTCGGTACTTCAACCTTAGCTCCCAAAGCCGCTTCCGATGGGCTGATAGGCACCTCGACAACAAGGTTATTCCCTTCACGTTTAAACCATGGGTGACTGGCTACTTTGATCGCAACCATCAGGTTCCCCGGCTTGCCTCCGTGCTGCCCCGGATGGCCCTGACCGCTTAAGCGAACAGACTGTCCGTCGTTCACGCCGGGTGGAACCTTCACACTTAGGCGTTCACGACTGTTCCCACGAGTCACCGTAATCTCGTGTTCACCACCTTTGACCGCAACATGAAACGGAACCGTAATCTCAGCGCGAATGTCCTGACCGTTTTGAACCTGTGGGCGCCGCTGCCGCCCTCCGCCACCACCAAAGGGGCTCGCTCCTCCCCCGCCGCCACCGAACAACCCGCCAAACAGATCTTCCAGATCAAACGCGCCGCCAGCGCCACCGCCTCCGAAGGGGTTCCCGCCGCCGGGAAATCCACCCGGTCCGCCGCCTGAACCGAATACGCGGCCGTACTGATCGAACTGCTGACGTTTCTTTTCGTCGCCCAGAACCGAGTACGCTTCCTGGATCTCTTTGAATTTCTGCGCGGCGGCCTTGTCGTCCGGCTTCACATCCGGGTGATATTCTCGCGCGAGCTTCTTGTAGGCTTTGCGGATTTCGTCCTGTGAAGCACTCTTCGGTACTCCAAGTGTTGCGTAGTAGTCGCCAGCTGCCATCTGTTTCCTGTCATACAAACCGCACGTCGGGCGGTAGATCTCCAGCGGGAATTCTACGCAGGCCCCGAACAGTCTTGTAGAGCCTAACAACTGGTTTCAGCGGCAGGAAAGAAGTCGAAGCCCCTGCGTACCATCACCGACAAGTCATCCGTAAGCCGCTTTGAGCCGACTCTCAATCAGGTCAGACCCGCGCCGGCTTGCCTGCGCAGCAGCAGAAACCCACAATAGCGGGTTCCAATTTGCTCAACACGATCTCTTAAGACAGGACTTCAATATGAACAAGCTTCCGCTCGTAATCGCCGGCATCGTACTGGCGTGTGTCTCCATGAACCCCGGCACGGCTCCCGCCGGGAACTCAGTGGCGACAATCGCTCACTGTGAAGTCCCATGCGGAATCTATGCAGATCAGCGCCGTTTCGAAGAAATGCTGGAAGACACAGCCACGATCACCAAAGCCATTGACCAAATCAACGCAATGGCCGGCAAGAACGATGGCCAGTCAGTCAATCAGACGGTCCGCTGGGTCACGACCAAGGAATCACACGCGACAAACACACAGCACATCGTCGCTCAGTACTTCCTCACACAGCGAATCAAAGCAGACAAGCCTCGCTACGCCGACCAACTTGCCGCCGCTCACGGCGTCATGGTTGCTGCCATGAAGAGCAAGCAGGGCACCAACCCGGAAGCTGGCGCAGCTCTCAAGGCTGCCATCCTGAAGTTGCACAAAGCTTACACAGGCGAAGAACACAAACCTCACACCCACGACGGCAAATAGGGCAACGTTCCGTTGCATCGGTATCCGGTGGGTTGGGTAACCAGGTTACTACCCGTTGGGCCGGTTGTGGATTTGCGAGTGAAATAAAAAGAGCCCGACACGGTTTGTGTCGGGCTCTTTGTTTTACCTTTGCGCGAGTCGAACTGCTTACAGCAGGTCGGCGACGGTTTCGCGTTCTTCACGAAGTTCAGCGATCGTTGCCTGAATCTTCTCCTGAGCGAACTCGTTGTGTTCGCGGCCCTGAACGATGCTCCATGTCGAACCATCGCTGGTTAGCGGGAAGCTGCTGATCAGGCCTTCGTCAACGCCATAACTACCATCGCTGCAAACCGCAGCACTGAAAGTCTGGCCGTCGGCGGTTGGAGTCACGATGGCTTTCATGTTGTCGATAATCGCATTTGCTGCCGACGCAGCACTGGACGAGCCACGCGCTTCGATGATTGCGGCACCACGCTTTTGCACGGTGGTGATAAAGTCGTTCTGCAACCAGTTGCTATCGGTAATAACTTCAGGAGCCGGCTTCCCGCCAATCGTGGCGTTGTAGAAGTCCGGATACTGCGTTGCCGAGTGGTTACCCCAGATGGTCATGTTCTGAATATCAGCAACGGCCGAACCTGACTTCGACGCAAGCTGCGACTTGGCTCGGTTCTGATCCAGCATGGTCATCGCGTACCAGCGATCCTTCGGAATGTCCTTCGCGCTATTCATTGCGATCAGGCAGTTCGTATTGCACGGGTTGCCGACGACCAGAACCCGAACATCAGATGCTGCGGCAGCCTGAATGGCTTTTCCGGTTCCGGTGAAAATCGGGCCGTTCTTACGAATCAGGTCGCCACGCAACATTCCCTTCCCGCGTGGAATACTGCCAACACACAGGATGAAGTTGCAGTCGCGGAACCCATCTTCCATGTGATCTGTGTCAGCCTTCACGACTCCAGCCAGCGTCGGGAACGCGCAGTCGTCGAGTTCCATGTGAACGCCATCAAGGGCGCCCATTGCTGGTGGAATTTCGACAAAGTGCAAAACGACGGGCTGGTCGGGTCCGAAAACCTGACCGGAAGCAATGCGGAACACCAATGCATAGCCAATCTGGCCGGCAGCACCTGTGACAGCAACGTGAATCGGAGCAGTCATGAAATCACCTTCTCACTCAAAAAGAGCCGTGTTGTCTGAACTGCTCTTTTAGTGATTGGTCATTCCAGCGGCAACCGTGTGAAACAGCCACCAGTGTTCGGATTTAGATGTTGTCCAATATCTCCGAAATACTGCTGAAGACCACATAATCGTCAGCTACCGGTGGCGAGGTGTCCTGAGTCTCAAAGCTGACATCGGTCAATGAACTGCTAAGCGTGCTGGTAAGTGTGAGTTCGGTATCGCTAAGAACACTCCCAACGATCCCAAATACTGTGCCATTCAGCCGGATCAGATCGCCCACTCGCACGTCAGTAGTAAAGCTGGTTCCTGTTCCGGTCAGAACAGCCTCTCCCTGAGTTCCCGAAACAGTTCCCGGGGCATCGGTGAACTCGTTAAACGGCTCCAGCAGCGGTGCTTCCGCGAACGCTCCACCGCCTGGCAGCGATGTCAGATTGAAGATATCCAAAGCCTGAATGGCATCAACAACCTCCAAACCATCGGCAATGACCCGACCGAACACAGTGTGCTGAGCATCGTCCAGGAACGAGTTGTCAACCGTGTTCACGAACCAGCCACTGGTTCCGCTGTTCGGCTGGCCGCCCAACAATGCCATGGACAATGTGCCGCGGATGTTCGAGTTGTCCGGGTTGAACTCATTCTGGATCGGAGGATCTGTGTTCACCGACTGAATACTGCCACCATCGTCGACAGTAAAACCACCACCCTGAATCACAAAGTTTGCTGGGGCCCGATGGATGACTGAATCGACAAACCGATCCTGGTAGTTGAGAAAGTTCGCGACGGTGATCGGAGCAACATCATCAAGCAGTTCAACATCGTAGAAGCCCACGTTTGAGCTAAACCGAACCACTGTTCCTACAGCTCGATGAATAGACAACTCTTCGGTCGACTCGACATCCTCATCGTTGGTTGTGCTGAAGTTGACAACGTTATCCCCACCCGGTTCGAGTGCCGCGGTGTATGTGAACACGCCTGCTGCGTCGGCCGTGACCACGTCATCGTCGAACACGTTGTCTCCATCAGTGTCAATCATGACAGTCGCGTTCGGAGCTGTTAGACCTTCGATGAGGAAGTCCTCGTCCCTGGTAAGCTGGAAGGATCCCGAATCAATGGAACGGTCAGATTCCATAACGCGGATCGTGTTCAGTTCATCGTCATTGACCTCAACCTGCCCCGTGTCCTCCGCATGCGCGGGAGCCGTCGCTGTTATCACAACGACCTGAAGACCGTCGGCTGCATCGTCATCCAAAACGTCAATATCAAAGGTAACTTCTTCCTGCCCGGCCGGAATCGTCACCGAAGCCGGGACACCGATCTCGCCCTCATTGCTACTGACAAGGCTGACGACCAGATCTTCGTCAGTTGGAGTATTGCGCCGAACAGTCCCACTGGTGCCAGCTGTACCGAAACCTTCAGCAACAAGGGCATCGGCGAGCGTTAGCGTCAGCTGGGCTTCGTCGTCGATGATCGTAATCGTAGCGATACCATCCTGATGCAAGGGTGTTGACACCGTGATGTCGACATCTCGGTCACCCTGAACGGTAGTGTCGTCAATACTCGTGACGTCAAAGGTCACCGTGTCTTCGCCAGCCAGGAATGTCGCGGTTGCGGGAACACCGCTAAGCTCTGCACTCGATGCAGCAACATCAACGACCAGTTCATCAGTCGGATCAGAGTTCCTCATCAGCGTGATCGTGGTCGTAACTTCCGTTTCAGAAATCTCTGAATCCGCGGCAGTCACTGTGATAGCCGCATCGTCGTCCAGAACTTCGACCTCGGCCGTTGCATCATCGAAATCTGTCGCCGAGGCAGTGATCTCGACAACTTGGGTTAAATCCACGTCGCTGTCATCAACCGTCGTGATACTGAACTCCGCTGAAGCGGAACCAGCCGGAATCGTAATGGAATCCGGTACCGTAAGTTCTGTGGTATCGCTACTGACCAGAGTCACGACAATCTCTTCGGTGATATCACCCTCGCGTATCACCGTCGCAACGAGTGCATCAACACCGAGTTCTTCGCCTGCCGAGTTCACTCCATCAGGAAACTCGATGGCCAGGCCAGTATCGTCGGCTACATCAAGCGTAGTGGAACTGGTTGTGTGATTCGGAGCATCAGCCTGAATGATCACAGTCTGCAGGCCATCGTTCAGCGAGTCATCGACGGCATCGATGTCGAAGAACACACGCACGCTGCCAGCGGGGATCGTAACCGTCTGTGGAATGCTGATTTCGGTTGGATCGCTGTTGGTTAGCGTAACCACCAACGGCTCATCAGTGGCACTCTCTCGACGAACTCGACCCTCCGCAGCCGCCAGTCCACCTGACTCAGAAATCTCCGTCACACTGCTCAGAATCGAAACAGTAATGATCTCGTCGTCGTTAACCGTCACATCAACCGACGCCGTCGTGAAACCCGTTTGGCTGGCGGAGATCGTTGCGATCTGATCCGGGCCTGGCACGTCATCGTCCATAGCACTCAGTTCGAATGTCGCTTCCGTGCTGCCAGCAGGGATCGTGACTGCTTCAGGAACCGCCAGCGCGTTCGTATTGCTGCTTGTGATCTGCACGATCAAATCTTCGGTCGTGTCGCCACCGCGAGTTACGGTTGCCGTAATCGTGTCAGTCGTGCCTTCGAAAAACTCCGTGCTGCTAATCGTGAGCTCAAGAGTATCATCGTCGGTCACCGTCACATCGACTGCGGAATCCAGTTGACCATCCGCTGATGCAGTAATCGTAGCGACCTGATCGGTGTCGTTATCAACAAGGTCATCCACGGCACTTAGATCAAACGTAACCGATGCCGAACCAGCCGGAATCGTCACGGTCGCAGGAACAGTAACTGCAGACTCGTCGCTGCTCACCAGCGTCACAACCAGATCTTCAGTCGAACCGTTCGCCCGTTCGATGGTTCCGATAGCCGCCATATCGCCGGCACCCTCAGAAAACTCCGTCACGTCGATCGTCAGCGTCAGGAAGTCATCGTCGGTGACAGAAATGTCAACGGATGCCGATGTATGACCGCTTTCGCTAGCCGTAATTACGGTACTTTGGTTGCCATCAGCCTCGTCGTCATTCACGGGAGTAACAAGGAACGTTACCGAACTCTCACCCGCCTCAATCGTCACCGTTTCCGGAACTGACAACTCTGTTGAGTCATCGCTGGACAAAGTCACAACCAGATCATCCGCCGTGCTGCTGGACCTGGTCAACGTGGCAGTCAAAGGATCGCCCGCCTCGCTGACGGACGTTTCATCGACCTCCAACGACAACATGTCGTCGTCTTCGATCGTGACATCGACGCTGTCGCCCACGAAACGATTTGCGCTGGCTGTGATCGTAGCCGTTTGCGTCTCGTCAACTTCTGAGTCATCCACTGCGGTCACATCGAAGGTCGCGGATGTCTCACCAGCCAAAATAGTGACCGTTGCCGGAACGCTAACTTCAGTGTCGTCATCGACAGTCAGTGTCACTTCTACATCTCTGACCAGAACGGCATCCGTCGTGATGGTTCCTGTCGCCACAGAACCATCGCCTTCACCGAAGGTCGAAGGATCAATCGTTATCGACAGAGTTCCTTCCTGAACCAATTCAGTCAGCCGATCTTCAACAGCATCCCGACGAGTGTTCAATCCGTCCGTGCCATCCAGACGTTCGTCCACAACATCCGCATCAACAGTGGTGCCTTCAAACTGAGCCGACTGGATCCGCCCTTCTGTGGAATCATCAAATTCAACCGTATCGCCACCAAGACTACCGACCGCGCGGACGCCTCCACCAAACGAAGTCGATTCCGTTGCCTGAACATTGTCGTCACCAAGTCCCAGTGAGAGTCCGGTTCGGTCAGCAATGTCAGCAGAAGTCAGTTGGACAAAGTCATCGCCATTGCGTGTCCTGATTGATAGATCATCGTTCAAGTCGGAATCCTGGATCGTCAGGTCATCACGATCCCGCCCACCAGCCACCCCGACATCATCGCCCACTGAAGCGCCATCAACGTAGATACTGTTGTGGCCGTTGCCAGCGCGGATGGAGAGGTCGTCACCAATCGACGCACCATCAACAACAATGGTGTCCGCTCCGTTGCCAGAGAATCGAATGACCACATCGTTACTAATGTCCGCACCGTCCTGAAGCAAAACTTCATTCGCCCCCGCCGCGCGGATGGACACATCACGTGCTGTCACGTCAAGAATCGATATCGCATTGGCTCCCGCGCCGAGATTGGCGTCGATTCTGTCGCGAATAGTCAGCCCGCCACCGATGACAATCTCGTCCGAACCTTCACCCGTGCGGAGAACCAGGTCGTCCGGGATCTCGGTCGAATCAGCGAACGCAACGAAGTCCGGCTGACCGTTGATTGTGGTTCCATCCAAACCACGGACGACCACGTCACCATCCTCGACCGTCACCTCAATCTTGTTGGCGGCTCGATCGCCTTCCAGAATCAGGTCACCGCGCGAGATAGTCGCAGCCAGATCGCCAGCCAGAAGCGCTCGAGTCTCCAAAGCTTCCACTGCTCCGTATCGAACGCGAGATCGTGAACGGCGGCTGGATGGACGTGAAAACATATCGAACCCTCAGTGTGAAGCTTGCAGAATGGCTAAGTCGGCAGTTTGGTGGACCCAGGTCCAATGTTAAAGCGGGGCTTTTCCGGACGACAGATAAGAAGGGCGGAAAGAAGCGAACCAACAAATTGATCCGCCTGTACCGGTTATCCGCAGTGCTTCTCCACCAACTTACGGACCCAATTGGTGTGCGATCTCGCAGAAACAGATCCGACCGTCTTAAGAATCACAGAATTCCGAGTCCCCCAGAATCCACCCCAGCATCGCGAACATCAGCACCTGCGACACAAACATCGTCACGAAGAAGAACGACACAAACCCCAGCGGTCCCGGCCAGGAAGATGTAATCACTGGGGCAGCACCCGCCAGCCCTGCCGTCACAAACACGAAGAACGCAAACCGCGATTTCGAACGGGGCCGACCAATCAAACGGCATCCCAAAGCCAGAACCAGAACTCCTGGCAACGACGACACCATCAACACTCCCCAACCCATCACGAGGCCAGTCAGTTTCGTGCCAAACCCGGCAACCCACGGCCGCGCCATGTCGTACATCGCGCCGATAAGAACGAAGCCGGCGAAGCAGACAAACGGCACCAACGCCAGTGCCGGCTTTCGACATTGCGGAATAAACACCCCCGCAGCAAACAGTATCCCCACTCCAAATACCAACCCTGGAGTACCCATGCTCAGAGCCGAAGACACCTGAAGATACTCCTGCAGCAGGTAGCCACTCAGCGCCGCAAAGAAAATTCCCACCGCCACGAACCGCACCGCGACACCCATACTCGCGCGAACATCAAACGTTCCGTCATCAACATCGAATGGTGAGCGATAAGGATTGACCATACCTGCGCCTCAATGACTTAACGCCAAGTCGGAAGTCCGACTGCATTGACACCCGAACCAAACAACTCGCGGGCCCCCATCAAAGGTTCATCCAAACGCAATCGACTCTTGCCTACCAAACTCGCCAACCGGCCAAATTCAACCAGGAAAACGAACACCGTCCAATCACCGCTGGCTGAACCGCCCACGCGGCGATAAGGCCCCAAACAACACCATCCCAACATCACTGCCGCACACCCGATCCAACTGGAAGTTGGCGTTAGGCGGCTTTTACCAGTGGGTGGAAGAATCTCGCCAGCATTTGTTCTGCACAGCGATCGGCTTCTCTGAACTCGCCTGCCGGGCTGTTGAGTTCGTAGGTTGCTTGCCAGTCTTCGAACAGCATGATGTCGCCGCGGTCTTTTAACTCGGTGATACTTCGAGCAATCTTGCCGTTCTGCTTTCGCATGGGCAGCGTCAACAATCCGACCGACGCACCAGCCGTCAGGCTCTCATAAACCATCGACACACTGTCCGACGTCACCCACGCCGCGCCGCATCGACTTAGTTGTTCCGGAACCCACTCGGGGCCGGTCTTGCGACCATCAACAATCGTGGCATTCAATAAGCCCAGTTCGTATAGCGAGTGCAACAGTTCCGGCGGCGTTCTTCGCGATGTCGAGATCTGCCAATGCATGTCGCCAGAACGCGTGCAAACTTCGAAGACCTGTTCCAGAACCGGCTTGTCCCGCCACCGCACATGTCGTGACGGGCCGCCAATCAGAATCAGCCCGGCATCCGGATCGGCATTGGAAGCCGGCCGAATTCGATTAATGGCTCCGCGGGTACCCACAATGTTGGACTGCGGTTTCCTGACTTGAGTCTCTGGAATCAGGCACAGGTCAAACATGTTTGTTGGGAACGTCGGTCGCATGAGCACCACCGCCCGACCGCCCCGCGACGTGCGTGCGATGAGCATTGGTAGGTGCGTGGCGTGCCCGGCGCCGATAATGAAGTCAGGGTCCGGATAGTGATCCGTGGCTTTCCATCGCCGTTGAAGCAAGTCGGTCGACGACTGCAGTCGGGACGGAGCCGGAATGGCGATATCCCGAACCATCACGCGCCGCGCCAGCGCTTCAACCAAACCTCGCACCTGGTTCCAGTGCCCAGGTCGGCCGTCCGCAATCGCCCAAATTGTGATCGGATCGTAACCCACGATGGCCCTTAACCGGCTCGCCGCATGTTCTGCGACTGATACAATTGCTGATAAATTTCGCACGACTGCATCAACGTTTCGTGCGTTCCGGTGGCCACAATCTGGCCATCGTCCATCACCACAATGCGGCTCACTAACGACAAGAACGCCGGACTTAGCGAGTGCGAAATGATGAACACGGTTCGATCTTCAACGAACCGGCTCAGCGACTGATGAATCAATTGCTCGCTTTGAGCGTCAACGGCTGATGTGGCTTCGTCCAAAATCAGAATGCTTGGGTCACGCAGGATTGCCCGAGCCAAAGCGATGCGCTGCCGCTGTCCGCCAGACAATCGCCCGCCGTTCACACCGACAACGGTCTGAATACCGTCTGGCATGTGTTCCAGGAATGAAGTGACGTACGCTTTTTCGGCCGCTTCCTGAATCTCTTCAGCCGTCGCGTTCATCTTGCCATAGCGAATGTTCTCGTAAATCGTGTCGTCAAACAGATGAGTCTCCTGTGTCACCAACCCAATCTGTTCGCGCAAATCGCGCTGTCGGACTTTGTTGATTGGAACACCATCAATCGAAACACTACCGGCTTCCGGGTCGAAGTAGCGTGGCAGCAGACTAAGCAACGTGGACTTGCCACAACCGTTTTCACCAATGATGGCAACAATCTCGCCCGCTTCGACAGTCAGCGATGCATCCCGCAGCGCCATGCGAGTCGTCAGTTCGCCAGCCTGGTTCGCATAGTGAAAACAGACTCCATCAAACTGGATGGACTTCGTGTGACGCGGCAATGTGCGTGGCTGGTCGATGTCCATCACATCCGGCGTCATGTCCATCAACGCAAACACGCGGTCCGCTGCAGCCGACGCTCGCTTTAGTTTTCCATAAACGGACGACAGCTTACGAATCGGATCCAGTGTTCCAGCCAGCAACCCGTATATCAAAGCCAGTTCTGCCAGCTCCATCGGCGCGGCCGCAAGCTGGACGCCCCAGATTTTTGTTTCACCGCGGAGAACCAAAAAGACGCCAGGCAGCGCCGCCGCAAGAATTGCAATTACACCAAGTATCTCAGTTGTCGGGCTTGTTAACGCACTAATGCGAATGGCCTTCATCGCCTTCTGATAGAACGACTTGTTGTCGCGATGGAACTGCTGGCGGTGCTTGCGATCGCCGTTAAACGCTTTCACAACTTTGATGTGATCGAACGTCTCTGACACCGACCGGTAAATCTGAGCCATACTTTCCATCGTGGCCTTCGACGCTCGCTTCATCGCTTTGCCGAACCGCTGGAACACAATGGCGATCGCTGGCACGACAAGAATCGAAAGCAATGTCAGTCGCCAGTTCACCAGGAAGGCGCCAAAGACGCAGACAATCGCCTTCATCGGTTCGCGAACCACCCGCACACCCATCACGCGCAGGCCGTTGGCCAGTTGTTCCATATCATTCGTGAACCGCGCCATGAGTTCAGACGTACCGGTTCCAGCCAGCGTTTGGTAATCCAGCTTCAAACAGTGCCGGAAACATTCCTTGCGAATACCCATCACTGACAATTGAACCACACTGCCGACCAGCACCTCCTGGATATACATGAACGCGCCTTTGAAGACGGTCGCGATCAGCAGCAGTCCAAGTATCACCGCAATTGTGTTGAACTTGTCCTCAGGGATGTGCCGGATGATGTTGTTCTTAACCCACACCATCCACACCAACTGGCTGTGCGCATCCGTGAGCCGTTCCTGCGCTCGCGCACGTTTTGCAAAATCAACCTCGGTGCGTTGTTCCGCAATTGCGGCAGTCCGTGAATCAATGTCGGCCTGAACTTCAGCAATGCGTTCGTCAGCCCAGCCCTGAAGCCCATCGTCCTGTAGTAGAACTTTGACAACCGGGCCAACAGCGCCCAGGTTCGCACCCCACAAAGCCGCAACAAGCAACGCGAAACCGATCGACATCGCCACCAAACGACGATGTGGCCAAACGAATGGCAATATTCGAGACAAGTTTCCCACTAAGCCCGTCGCCTCCCTGCGAACGCGGTTTTTCGCCGATCCTTCGGCGTGTTTGGTGGAATTAGAATTCGGATGGCCGTTTCGTGTCCATATGAATGCTGGCCAGCCCAATTATTAACAAACAGACGGCTCTTTTGGCGTCGCCTGCACTCAGCAGATGTGCTTACACTCCCGCCCGTGCTTCAGGCTCGTATCGAGCCTTCATGGACGAACCGACCTGCTACCCGCGTTTCTGGCAACCAAATCGACTGATGTCCCTGCCCACTCCGACAACCCAAACCCACTCCACGCCGGTGCGAGCGTGCTGTTTGTGTGAAGGAACCGACTTCGAGATCATCAATACCAAAGACCGCCGCGGCAGTTCTTTGGTCACGGTCATGTGCCAACATTGCGGACTCATTTCACACCGCGACATCCCCACCGACGAACAGCTGGAACAGTTCTACAAATCCGACTACCGACTCGAATACCACGGACAGCGCGATCCGGTTCCACGTCGAGTCATGCGGGCCTGGAAAAACGGCCAGCGCATTCTTCGTCAGTTAGAACCACACATCACTCGTGACGCACGGTTGTTGGAAATCGGAGCCGGCCTGGGCTGCACCGTGCGCAACTTCCAAAACGCGGGCTACGACATCGCCGGCATCGATCCGAGCGAAGACTACACTGAGTTCTCTACCACGCAACTCATCGCCAACATGTCCAAACAGTCGCTCGCCGATTTGGACGGAACCGAACCGCGCGACGCCATTCTGCTGGTTCACGTCATCGAACACCTCAACGCGCCGCACCATGCGATGCTGAAACTCCACCGGCTGCTCAAGCCGGGCGGGCAGCTATACATCGAATGCCCCAACCTGGACGCCCCCGTCGCCAGACGCAGCCAGCTGTTTCACTACGCTCACGTTTACAGCTTCACGCCAGCCACGTTGCGAATGCTGGCCGAACGCTGCGGCTTCGAACTGGTTCGACAGTTCGGGCATAAGAAACAGGCCAACCTGCAAATGCTGTTTCGCCGCACAGAGGTTCGATCGTTTCACATTCGCGAACACTCCAGCCAACGCACGCTCCAGCGGATTCGCATGAGCCGACTGCGTTACCACCTGCGCCCCAAGTATCTCATCGAACGCGTTCGCAAACTGACCAGCTACGGCATTGAACACCTGTTTGCTGAGCGTTTTGTTTCTCGCCTGATCGCCGAATGTCGCAACAACCGCAAGGTTCCTGTGGAAACGCAGCGATTCGAGAACCCCCAGCCAGAACCAGAAACAGCGCCACTCCAGCGCGTTGCATAGGTTCTTCCTGCCGCGGCTCGCTTTTCCAAGCGAAGCAACCGCGTCACCAGTTGCAAGCGCCCACCCATCGCGCCAGAATCGCCGATCGCAATTCCCTTCGCGCAACAAGTTCGCCGACATGCCGCTCACAACCCGATCAACAACCATCGAAGGAGAAGGCAGGGTCCGCGCCGATGTGGTTGTCCGGCATCTGTCTGAATCGTCGCACCGTCAGGTTCGCGGCATGTTTGATAACGCCTGCGTCACCATCAACGATGCTCCGTGCGACAGCGGATCCACCATGGTCAAAGCCGGCGATGTGGTCACCATCAACTACGAACCCGACCGCAGGTACCCTGAAAAGAAAAAACGCTGGGACGACCGAACCTTCACCATCGCCTACGAAGACGAACACCTGATCGTCGTCGATAAGGCCGCCGGAACACTGACGGTTCCAACCGACAAGCGCGAATCAAACACACTGGTCGATCGCGTTTCTCTTTGCATCAGTCATTCAAAGCGAGCCAAAGAAGCGTGGGTCGTTCACCGGCTGGATCGCGACGTCAGCGGCTTGCTTGTGTTCGGCAAGCACAGAAAACTGGCGGACGTATTGATCGATCAGTTCAAAGAGAAGAAACCTCAGCGAACTTACACAGCCATCGTCGCGGGCTGTATGCAAGGTGACGAAGGCACGTTCCATTCGCATCTGGGAACGGGCAAGAACCTGGACCGCTTCGTCACGGGCGAAGGGAAGGACACCGAACTCGCCATCACCCACTACAAGATCCTGGACCGCCTGCGAGACACCACACTTCTCGAACTCACAATGGAAACCGGCTGCCGAAACCAAATCCGAGTCCACCTCGCGCACGCCGGCTTCCCGGTTCTGGGCGACCGCCGCTACAAACCAAAGCAAGCCGCGCACCCCCGCTGGATCCGAAAACGCATCGCCCTGCACGCCAAAACCCTCGGCTTCGACCACCCCCTCACCGGCGAACCGCTGCTACTGGAATCCCCCCTCCCACCAGCAATGGCCAAGTTCCTCAAAAAGAACTAGCGCAACCAGCGATGCCCTGGAAACGTAGCTGACTGAGGCCCTCAGTCAGCTCGTCGCACCAGCGACGACGGAAGACATCGCATCTCACACGACATCGAGTCACCAGCCCAACACATGTCTCGCTAACTTTCCGGAAACACAGAAACCTCCGCACATCCGCCGGGGTTAACTCTAAACGAACCTGCCACTACCCGACGTGAACCACCACCCGGTTTCCAACGTCGCTCCGTGTTTCCGCACTGACAGCGAGACTCAACATGCGTAGCTTTGCGCAGACAGGCAGAAACTCCGCATCGCAGGATCGGGCGTTCGGTTGCAGACAAGATCGCCTCGGCAGCGTATTGCTGGTCGTATTGATTCTGGTCGTCCTGTTAAGTCTGGCCGCGTACCGATACACGCAGCTGATGATTTCCGAACACCAAAGCGCTGGCCATTTCGGTGTCTTGCTGCAGACCAGGTCGGCGTCGGAATCCGGCATCAACACAGCCATCGCTCTGCTGCACCAACAACGACAAGCCGGAACACTGTCCGGGAACCTGGCCAATAGCGAGTCCAAATTCAAAGCGAAAAGAATCGGCGGCAGCGGCTACGAGTTCACCGTCCTCTCAACAACGCGCGACAGTGTTCGTTACGGCCTGATTGATGAATCCACGCGCATCAATATCAACGCGATTGCGACCAGTCCCGCAGAACATATTCGAACGCAAAATTCTGTCGCAGCCCTGGAACGCGTTCCCGGAATGACAAAGCAACTCGCCGCGTCAATTCTGGATTGCATTGATGCCGATAACATCGAACGCGTGAAAGGTAGCGAAGCGCACAGCCTCAACCGCCCACTGACCGATCTCTCAGAACTCATGCGCATTCCGGGCGTCACATCAGATTTGCTCATCGGCGACTGGTCCGATCTGCTCACGCTGCACAGCGCCGAATCAAACACAGACCGCTTCGGCAAACCGCGAATCTACTTAAACTCATCCGTGGAGAGTCTCTACACACAACTGCAACGACACAATTCGATTGCCACACGACTCGCGAAGTTCGTTGTGGCATGGCGGCTCTACGGTCCCGCCGGTAGCACCCTGTTGGAAGTCGAACGCAGCGATCCGACTGTTGCCGGAATGTACGTTCCTCCCGACGGCCGCACGTACCCGCTGACAGTCGTCTCAGATCTCATCGACGCAACCGTTCACGTGCCAGTCCCAAACACCGACGACCTTGAGGACGAAGACGACTTGTGCTGCCAACACGTCGTGCTGGAAAGCCCGCTGCGTTCAACGAGTTCGGCCGAGACACTGGAAAAAGCTCTCGACTCACTCACCACCAGCATGTCTCAACGACTGATCGGCCGTATCAATATCAGCGCCGCGCCGCGGGATGTGTTGATGAGCGTCCCGTCCATGAACGACGAGATCGCAAGCCGCATCCTGGCAGCCCGGCCCACCGCGGCGGTTCGTCGGGGCCTGGCCTGGTACATCAACGGCAAACATATTCCTCTAGCGGACTTCCGAAAGTTTGAACCGTACATCACGTCAGTCGGACACGTGTACTCAGCAACATCACTCGGTCATTCTGACTCGAATCCCATTCGGCTCGCCACGCGAGCCGTCATCGACGTGTCACAACAGACGCCGCGAACAGTGGACTGGCAGGAGTTCCGCCCCACCATCGGCCTGCTCTCCCGCGCGAACTTAGAACTGGCTCCGACTGTTCCCTGATGGGCCGCGTTGCCAGAATCGGACACCGTTAGGTTGTTGTCATACAACAACCATCCGCCCAGCCGGTTACAGCGGCGTTACAATCATTTGCCGATACTTACCGTAGAATTGTGCGTGTCAGTGGTTCACTGATCTGTCTCAAACCGGGAGGTGTGCAATGCGTTTGGCAACTTTCATCACAGTCGCTGTGGGTATTCTGGCTCAACCAGTAGCCGCTACCGCTCAGGAAGCACGGCCCCGAGCGCAGCTTGTTATTCCGCAGTCGCGCGGCTTCTCGTGGGATCGCCGAACGCAGGCTGTTCGAGTGACAAAGGTTGATGCGGATGTTTCGATCAACGAACAGATTGCGACCACTGTCCTGACGGTTCATGTGCAGAACCCAGGCAGTCGGCAGCTGGAAGCGGAAGTCATGATTCCGGTTCCTGACGAGGTCATCGTTCGCGGGTTCGACTTCCAGGGTTCGGCAAGTGAACCGACGGCCCAATTGCTGGCTCATGATGACGCTCGGCGCATCTACAACGAAATCGTTTCCAAACTGCGCGACCCGGCGTTGTTGGAGTTCGCCGGGTTCCGCATGATTCGCAGCAGCGTGTTTCCGGTTCCTGCAAATGGAACGCAGGCTGTTCGCATTACTTACGAACGACTCTTGCCGGCCGATGGAGGTCGCGTTGACTACGTGTTGCCGCGAAGTCAGTCGGTCACAAATCAGGTTCCGTGGAACATTCGGGTTCGAGTGAACTCGAAGCGAGCTGTTTCAACGGTGTATTCCCCGAGCCACCGTGTGGAGGCAGATCGAACCGCTCCCGGAACCGTTTCAATCAGAGTCGCTCAAAGCGCCATTCGCGAACCGGGTGACTTTCGCTTGTCGTATTTGATGGATGACGGCAACGTGTCGGCGTCGTTGTTGGCCTACCCCGATCCGACAATCAAAGGCGGCTACTTCGTCCTGCTGGCCGGACTGCCAACCGCACCACCGCCGAAGAACGCAATCAAACGCGAAGTGACCATCGTGCTGGATCGGTCGGGCAGTATGAACGGAAAGAAAATCAAGCAGGCCCGTGAAGCCGTGCGTCAGGTGGTTGCCGGACTGGAAGACGGCGAAGCGTTCAACATCATCGTTTACAACGAAGCGTTGGACGTGTTCGCAGAGAAGCCAGTCATCAAGTCACAGAAGACAGAACAGGAAGCGTTCGAGTTCGTCGATTCCATCCGGCCGCGCGGCGGAACCAACATTCACGACGCACTACTGGAATCGCTGCGTCAGAAACCGGCCGACGGCATGCTGCCAATCGTCTTGTTCCTGACTGACGGATTACCAACCATCGGCCAGACATCAGAAAAGATCATTCGCGACGTCGCCACGAAAGCCAATCCATTCGACCGACGCGTCTTCACCTTCGGAGTGGGCGTCGACGTGAACACGCCACTGCTGGAAGGTATCGCCGATCGCACGCGCTCGCGTTCGACCTTCGTGCTTCCCGACGAAGATGTGGAAGTCAAAGTGGCGCAGGTCTTCAAACGCCTGTCCGGACCGGTTCTCTCCGACACTCGGTTGAAGGTTCTGAACGCCGACGATTCGTCTGCAAAAAGCCGCGTACACGACATGCTGCCATCACGTTTGCCCGACCTGTTCAGAGACGACCAACTGGTCCTGGTCGGCCAATACCGCAACAACGATCCGCTGGTGTTTGAACTCGGCGGCAACTACCTGGGCAAGGACAAGTCGTTCCGCTTCGAGTTCCAATTGGACAAGGCCAGTGCGAGAAACTCGTTTGTTCCTCGCTTGTGGGCCAGCCGGAAAATTGGCGTTCTGATTGATGCGATCCGTCAACTGGGAGCCGCCGACAGACCGCTGGCCGATACAACCGCGGTGGTCGATGACCCGCGTTCGAAAGAACTTGTGGACGAGATCGTCCGCCTCTCGACGGAGTTCGGAATCCTGACCGAATACACCGCGTTTCTGGCTCGTGAAGGAACCGACTTGTCTAAGTTCTCGCTACTGGCCGCCGCCTGTACCGACGGACTAAAGAAGCGCGCCGTGGGAACACGCAGCGGACTGAGTTCGTACAATCAAACTCTCAACCTGTCCGATCAGAAAACGAAAGGCTGGGCGAATCCATCGAACCGATTCTTCGACGGCAGCCTGAAGCTGGTGGAGATCACCAACGTCCAACCGGTCAACAGCAAGTGCTACTACGCTCGCGGCAAAGATTGGATTTCCAGTGAACTCGCCGGCACCGAACAAGAAGAAATCAAAGCCGATCGCGAAATCGAATTCGGTTCGGACGACTTCTTCAAGCTGGTATCTGATTTGGGCAAACAAAACCGCCAGGGCGAACTAGCCTTGTATGGCAACATCCTGCTGAAAGTTGACGGCAAAACGATTCGCGTGAAGAACCCCGAACGCACAGTAGCCCTGAAGCGATAACATCATTGTCGCCGGACTCTCCGAGTCCGGCAAAACCGAACACGAAAGGTTGTTAGTAAATTTGCAGTCCACGTGGGTGGCCGGGGTTGGAGCGAGGCACGAGCGAAACCCCGGGGCTTCCTTCGCAGGCTCAGTCCAGCCCCGGCCACCCATCCCGTCACGATTTACAAGCTCAAAGTGTTGGGCGACGTTATCAATAGGAAATCAAATTGAAACAGCACATCCTGGTCATTGAAGACGACGCCGCAATTCGATGCGGCGTCGTCGATGCATTAGAACTGGACGGCTACCAGGTCTCCGAAGCCGACTGCGCGCTGAGGGGAATCTCGGCCGTCGGTCAAACGGAATGTGACATCGTGCTGTTAGATCTGGTTCTTCCCGACGGCGACGGTCTGGACGTTCTAAAAGAAATCCGCAGCATCCGCCCGAAGCTACCGGTCATCATCCTGACAGCTCGTGGAGAAGAACCAGACCGAGTACGCGGGCTGAAGCTGGGTGCGGATGACTACGTGGTGAAGCCGTTTAGCGTTCAGGAACTCACGGCCCGCATTGAAGCCGTTCTTCGCCGAACGACCCCCGATCCGTGCCGACAACAGGTTCCGGTTCCCGGCGGCATGGTCGATTTTCGCCGGTGCGAACTCACATTCGAAGACGGTTCCGCCGTGGAACTCTCCGAACGCGAGGTGGATATCCTGCGTTACCTTGCCAGTCGGGCGGGCGAACCCGTGTCACGCGACGAACTGCTGTCAGAGGTCTGGAAAATCGACCCACGGGGCATTCAATCGCGTACCATTGATATGCACATCGCGCGGTTGCGCGAGAAGCTTAGAGATTCATCCGCCAGGCCAACCGTCATCCGGACGGTGCGCGGGCGTGGTTATGCGTTTGAGAGTGTGAGCAACGGGTGATTCAATCACGAACAACATGGATCGCGTTTGCCATCTGCCTGCTTATTGGAGCAACAGCAGTCGGCTACCTCACGTACAGCGCGCTGAACCTGGAAAAGCGCGAAGCGGCCGGAGTGGTTCAATCAGACAGCGAACGCCTCGCGCTTTGGCGAATGGAATCGCTACTGGTTCCGCTTATCGCCACAGAAAACGCGCGGCCGCCGATTAGCTATCAATCGTTCTACCCGACCAAAGAAGCGTATTCAAAACTGTACGCGCCCATCGGCAAAGGTGAGGTGCTGGTTCCATCGCCGCTGCTGACGTTCAAGTCCGACTACATCAAGCTGCACTTTGAACTCAACGGTCAGCAGGCGTCCGTCTACTGCTCGCCGCAGGTTCCTGTCGGCAACCAGCGCGATTTGTGCGAGGTGTATGTTTGGCCGTCGTCGCAAATCGAACTCCGGGAAGCCAAGCTCGCAAACTTTCTCAGCTGCGCGCCGGTGGCCAGCGTGCGGAAGTGCGTGGCGCAACTACCGGCCGAACCGACAGGCAATCCAACGGCGGAAGTGGAATGGTTGGTCCCCAAGAACGACGGCTTCAACAACTACGGCAACAATCTCTCTTTGCAGAAGCAGCAGGAACGAAACGCCAACGAACTCAACAGGCGCAGCCGTTCAATTCAAACCAACGCCATACAGATGCAACAAATGGCGGGCCCCCCATCGATCGCGAAAGACGAAAAACCGGTTCCTCCATTCACGCCAATGTGGGTCGAAGACCAACTCATCCTGCTGCGGCGTGTCACCATCGATGGCCGCGAAGTTGTGCAGGGTTGCTGGTTAGATTGGCCTGCCATCGACAAGTGGTTGTGCGGTGAAGTCAACGACCTGCTTCCCAAAGCGGCGCTCAAACGCAGCATGGGCGTGCCGGCGACGGACAAGCCTATCAAGCTGGAGGATGTCAACCCGCTTCGCCTGGCGTCGCTACCGGTGGAACTCATGCCAGGCATCGCTGCAGAGACAGAAGTGACCGGCGTCACACCGATGCGACTGTCACTGGGAACCGCATGGCTGGGCCTTCTGATTGCATCGATTGCCGCCGGCCTGCTGCTGTTCGCGGCGCTCAGAATGAGCCAGCGTCGGGGCGCGTTTGTATCGGCTGTGACACACGAACTGCGAACGCCACTCACAACGTTCCGTGTCTACACCGACCTGCTGGGCGACGAACGCCAAACCGATCCCGTCAAGCGAGCCGGCTACGTGCAAACCCTTCGCCGACAGGCCGAACGACTGGACCACCTGGTCGACAACGTCCTCTCCTACGCGCGACTGGAAAACAAGAACCTGGAAGCCCGCGCCGAAGACGTACGCATGAGCGATTTGTTCGCTCGAGTCGAACCAACTCTGCGCGATCTGGCCGATCAGGCGGGAATGAAGTTCACTCTGGATTGCCCGACCGCAACGGACCTCACCATTCGAGCCGACCCGGAGGCTGTCGAACGCATCCTGTTTAACCTGGTCGATAACGCCTGCAAATACGGCGGGGGAACAGACCGCAAAGAGATCGCGATCTCGTGCACAACATCCGGTTCCTCGACCACGATCCACGTGCGTGACTTCGGACGCGGAGTGGCAAAAAGCGACCAGAGTTCGCTGTTCCAGGAGTTCTCAAAGTCCGCCGCCGACGCTGCCAAGTCAGCACCCGGCGTGGGCCTCGGCCTGTCCCTCTCCCGCCGCCTCGCGCGCTGCATGCGTGGCGATTTGGCTCTTGAAAAAGACATCACGGACGGAGCCAGTTTCGCGCTACAGCTACCGCTGGCGTGAGTGACCATCGTCTGCCCGGCAGTTCGTTCGCCTTGAGTCAAGTGCAGGCAATTGCGGTTGCCAGGCCAAGAGTGATCAGAAGCACCGTTGCACCACACCCTGTCGGCTTCGCAATTCCGGCCTCTTTGCTGATCGCCTCAACCGCTTCCTTCGCCTCTTTGAGATCGACCTTGTAGTGCTCTCTGTAGGCCTTGATAGCGGAAATTTTTTCGCCACGTTGCATCAGCCGAAGAACTTCGTCGTGAACCTGATCGGGTGATCGCGGCGAAGGGTTGTCGGCCGCCAGGGCCTCAACATCCTGGCCTTCCAAAGCCGACTGCAGTTTTTCAATGAAGTTCTTTGCAGTTCGCAGGTCAGACCCGGTTGCCTGACGGTAGAGTTTTATCGCTTCAAGTTTATGACCTGATTGCAGCTCCGACACAATTGCCCGTTTGGTAGCTGCGTCTATTTCTTGCATCATCTGCCTCATGTCGATGCTGGATAGTTTGCCAAGCTTACAACCCGATGCGCTGACGTGTAAGTTGCCGGCGACAAGATCTGAACGCGCAGTCTGAGCAGCTACCGCTGGCGTGAAGTCCTCAGGTGCTTGTCCGGATCGAAGTCTTCGACCGGCACCAGTTGCCAATCGAAGCCGCTGCGATCGGTGGGACACAAGATCCCACCGTTGTCATGGGCATCGTCGCCAGCGGACCATATATGCGGCTTGCCGTCTCTGAGTTCGTATTGAACCGGTTGGGCGGCGTAGCAATCCAGGGGGACGTCAATCGACAGTTCGCTCAGGGTGTCCGGCCACCGTGCGTTCGCTCTGTGAAACTGCACAAGGCGAATCCAAACAGCGGTCACCTTCAACCGCATTTGTAGCGGGCCATATGCAATATTCCACCCGAAGTTGGATTCAAGATAACTCAGAGGCCGATCGCGCCACGCAGGCTTTGTTGTGGATCGTTTGAACTGGGCTTCTCGATTCAGCCGATCCGCTTCCAATATCGACAGTGCTCCCAACTCGAGTCGCGACTTATTCGCTTCCAGCAAACTGGCTCGAAGTGTTTCGCGTGAGGGGAGCCACCGGACCGCGACGGGCATGACGACAGCTGATGTCAGCCACTCCTGGATGCGATTGGGCAGGGGAGCCAACCAGATTTCATGTTGATCTCCACCTGGCAGATCAGGATTGCGGAACATGCGAGTTCGTAGGATCTCTACGCCACTGGCCGTGAATCGGCCATCGTCCGAGTAACACTGATCAACCAGGTTCTCGATCCAATCAAGTACTCCGCTGTTGTCTGTATTGAGGCCGTTTGCTGACTCGAACATTGTGGCCAACCGCTCCAATTCAGAATCAGAAAACAAGTCAGGCCAGGCCTGGATGGCAAAGCTCACATCCTTGCTAAGTTCTACGTGTCCCGAATTTGCTCCTAGTGCGGCGAACAAAAATGGACCTAGCTGCGAATGGTGTTCACAGAGCCGCGATATACCAGCCACGCACGCCATCGCACGCGACGAATCACCATCGGTTGCCGCAGCATAGAAAGCCTTACGTAGTGACTCGCGGATGACCTGCATTTCCATATCGCAGGCCGGACGCGGCAAAGACAGCCAAGCTGACTTGTCCAGTTGCGATTCCCAGGCGGCGTCGAATAGATATCCAACGTGCGGCAACTTTGTTGCCGCTAGAATATCGTTCAATACCCCTCGATTGTCCGCGGCGAACTGCTTGTAGCCAGCAAGGATTTCTTGCTTCATCAGAGAGTTGAAACTGTTCAAGTCCCAATCGCGATCGATAGTAGAGATGATGAGACCACGATCGGTATAGACTCTGCCGCTATGTATAACCGCAAGCTTTCGTTTCGGCCCAAGCTGCACGTACAATTTGCCAAGCGCCTTGCGGTACACGGGCCACGCACGATCTGCTTCTGGAATCTTGCTTGTCTCCGCGTTGATCTTCTGAACCCAATTGAACTCCCCACAGGGTTCCGTCAATTGGAACTGCGCGAACAGGAATAGCCAGACCAGCGGTACGCCAATAGTCAGCAGTGCAATGAATGCCAGCCAGCTACGTCGTAGCAGTTTTCCTCCCGACGTTCTGCCTCCCAGGCCAAAGCGAATGACCCAGCGAAGAGGAAGGAACGGAAAGAGAAGGATCTTGCGAAGCATGCCGGTTCATACGTACGGAGTGGCCGGTCTATTAGAACCGCTCCGCGAGACTTTCGCCTAAAAAACCAGAACGAAAAGTCATGCTGAGGAAGTCGCAACACCCGGGCATGGCAACAAGCAGAGACTTACAGATCTGACTCGCACACGCGCACAGCATGGCCCGCTTCTGGCTGAGCCTCTCACGACTGACTACTATCCCCACTGGCAAATTCTGAGTTTTGTCAGCGCTGACAGTCAACCAAAGGTTCCTGACAACTTGTTGGCCTCCTTCTACCTTGATGCGAGGCCGCCCAACAACGGCGAAGGATGTAAGGATGTAAGGAAAACGTGGTCGATCCAGTAGTTCGATAAAGAGGCTCGCTGCATGTATTGGATGGGTAGCATAGGCAGTGTAGTTGGCGGCTTAACCTGCCTCGTCTGTAGTATTTCGGTCATTGCTTGGAGATCTGTGGTCCAGACGCGGCCCACGCCCAAGAAGTTGGCGCCGCCGGCTTGATGGTGATCCCGCGGGTTCTCTCTCGCGGTAGCTCGCCTGCGGCTCAGCGAAATCACTTTGCGGATATCCTCAGCAAATTACGTTTTTCCATCTCTTCAATGACAACCGCCATATAGGGCATTGTTGTTGTCAAAAGGGCAGACATGCCCAAAATGTCAGGTTCATGTTTTTCTATCAGTCAGTTTCGATCCCGCTGATCGGGCTTGAAATCCGCTCGACGAAAAGCAGAAGGAACAGAGCAGAGTGATTAGGAGGAGCGCGGGCCGTCCAGTTTTTGAAAGTCCCACTTGCTCTCTCTCGAAACCTGAACTTAGGCCGACTACGGTTTTCACAAACCGTTCCTGCAATCGAAAGTAGGGTGGGCATCGCCCACCAACGATCGGGTGGTCACATTGCTACGTCCTCGCTGACTCGGATTGGTGGGCGATGCCCACCCTACCCTACTGAGGCGCAGGTTCCATTTGAGGTCATCCTGTAATGAGCAACTTCCGTGGATGTTTTAGACTATGTTTGTGGGTCCTGTTCGTTGGCGCTCCAGTCGGTGTCCATTTCTTGTGGAAGCACGAAGACGTATCCGCAGGCTACGTTGGCTGGGGCACGCTAGGACTTATGGTGGTCTTGACAGTGTTCCTATTGACGGTCGTCGGAACGGCGGCGGTTGTCCTCGTATCGAAAGAGAGCCTGGACCGAGAATTGGCCTTCGCGGTCGGAGTTGTCATTTATAGCGGCTGGCTGGTGCTGTGGATCTGGTCGAGTTTCTTCATTCGCCTTATGAGCTTTTGATTCCATGGCGGCCTTGGCGAAAGTAGGGTGGGCATCGCTCACCAACGATCGCGTCTTGACATTGCTACGTTCTCGCTGACTTGGACTGGTGGGCGATGCCCACCCTACCCACCAGGAGAGAGTCGATGGCTGGTCTTGCAAGAGTGTCCGCGGCGTTTGACGAAGCGTTCTCTAAATTGCCCACGGGGTTGGAATCTGTAGAGCATGCTCTTACGGCAGTCCACTCGGACCTACTAGAGCAAGAGAAGTCGCCCATTACCCGTGCTGAGGTCCAGCGGTGCTATTTCGAACGCCTGGTCTTCGCCAGGGCTCGGCTTTCTCCAACAACGGAGAGTTGGTTGCAGATGCTCCAATGCGATGCGACTGGTACACTGGGGGTAGTGCGAGCGTTTGCTCTGGTGGAGAGTATTCAGCAAACCACCACAGACGAAGCTGCAGGGAGCGCATGTATTGAGATACTGCTGTCACTCTCTGAAGAGTTGAGAGAACTGAGGGACAGGGTGAGCTGGGCTCTTGGACGTTTGGAATCGTTCTCGGCTTAGCTGATTTCCCCGTGGGGACTAACGTTTCGAAGAAGCGGCTGCCGGCAGAGATCATGGGACACGTGCCC
>CAZAIB010000073.1:0-34125 GCA_964485095.1 uncultured Planctomycetaceae bacterium
GCTGAGACCGCGACCTCTCCCACAAGTGGGCGAGGTGACATGCTCGGGTGTATGCTGGGTTGGAGCAGATGGAAGCCAGTTTGAGATTTGTGGGGCGAGGGTATCTTGAGTTTGCAATGGCACGATGTTGTGGGTGGAACCGGTGTGGCTGTGCTGTTGGGCACGTACTTGCTGCTGCAGCTCAATCGCCTTTCCGCGCAGTCTTTAAGATACTCGGTTCTCAATGCGGTGGGCTCCGGACTCATACTGCTCTCGCTGACGCAGGCGTTCAATCTGTCGGCGTTTGTAATTGAGGCCTGCTGGTTGGCGATCAGCATCATTGGTGCAATCATTACTCTTCGCCAAAGATCACCTGTGGTCGCAATTCCTACCGATGAAACACAGACGTAGATTCTGTTGACTACAGGCTGAACGCGTGGCAAGAAGACTGATTGACTTTCGTTTTACTGATGAGCTTTGACATGACCGAAGAAGCGACATCGCAAACGGAACGGATTCAGTCCGGCAGCACTTTGATGAGCCTGATTTACGGACTTGTCATCTTTGTCAGCGCGTACCTTTTGTTTCAGGTCCAGCCGCTGACCAGCAAGTCAATCCTGCCGTGGTTCGGAGGAACGCCGTCGGTTTGGACAACGTGCATGCTGTTTTTTCAGCTGCTGCTGTTCGCCGGATACTTGTACGCGCACCTGCTGAGTTCGCACCTGAAGCCGAAGTCGCAGTTGGTTACGCATGTCGTCCTGATGGCGCTCGCGCTCACGGCGAGTGTGTTGCCGGATGCTGGATGGAAGCCGACCGGTGCCGAAAATCCGACACTACAAATTGTGCTCATGCTGTCGGTCAGTATTGGGCTGCCGTTCTTTGTCCTGTCTTCCACCGGGCCGCTGGTTCAAAACTGGTTCAGTCGCGCACAGAAGGGACGGTCGCCGTACCACCTGTACGCGCTCTCCAACGTGGGCTCTTTGCTGGGGCTGTTGCTGTACCCATTCTTCATTGAAATCCAGTTCGACCTTCCGCAACAAGGTTCGATGTGGAAGTGGGGGTTCGTTGTTTTTGTCGTAGGTTGTGCGGCGTGCGGGTGGAACTTCTCAGGCAAATCAAAGGCGGACGAAGTTGAAAAGGCGAGAACAGACACACCACGGCCGACATTCGGTCGTCGGCTGCTGTGGTTCATGCTGGCGGCGGTTCCCTCCATCATGTTGCTGGCGACGACGAACCAGGTGTGCCTGGATGTGGCATCGATTCCATTCCTGTGGATCCTGCCACTGACGCTTTACCTGCTCACGTTCATCCTTAGCTTCGCGGGGGAACGCTGGTACTTACGTAAGACGTGTCTCACGCTGCTGCCGATGTCGTTGGTCGCACTGGTCGGTATCATGATCGCGGACGCCGATGCTTCCATTGAATTCCAGGTCATCGCGTACATGCTGGCTCTATTCCTGACCGCCATGACATGCCACGGCGAACTGGTTCGCGCGAAGCCGGAACCAGAACACCTGACAACGTTTTATCTTTGGATGTCAGCAGGCGGCGCCGCGGGCGGCTTGTTTGTGGGGCTCATTTCGCCATACATCTTCGACCTATACCTGGAACTCCACGTCGCAATCTTACTGACTCTGTTGCTCATGGCTGTGGTGCTGGCTGAAGGTTCTACGTGGAAGACGTTTTGGATGACTCCCGCATTGTTGTTTATGTCGCTGGCAATCAGCGTGGCAATGTTGCTGGCTCTGGAAGTCGAACAAAAGATGGAGCTTGCGGTTCATACGATGCGGAACTTCTATGGAGTTCTGCGAGCAACAGAGGAAGGTGCCGGGGCGGATTGGACGCGGCGAGAATTGCTCAACGGCCGAATCCTCCACGGGACGCAGTGGGCCAACGAGGGCAAGCGTAGATGGCCCACAACGTATTACGGCTACTACTCAGGCGTCGGCCTGGCACTGCTAAGCGATGCGCCGGAAGAGAAACGACACATTGGTGTTGTTGGGTTAGGAACCGGATCGGTCGCCGCGTATGGCGATGACAACGATCGCGTGACGTACTACGAGATCAATGAAGACTGCCTGAAACTGTCTGCAGCCGGAGCAACAATTCTCTCGGGAACCGGTGAGGAGATTCCCAACCCGGCGATTGAGCCGCCGTTCTTCACCTACCTGTTT
Organism: uncultured Planctomycetaceae bacterium; assembly: GCA_964485095.1. Classification (GTDB taxonomy): domain Bacteria; phylum Planctomycetota; class Planctomycetia; order Planctomycetales; family Planctomycetaceae; genus CAYNWT01. Next base: position 2,154 of record CAZAIB010000073.1, read on the forward strand.
GACTTCCCTGGCGACGCCCGAGTCATCCTGGGCGATGCGCGACTTGCCCTTGAACGGGCCGAGGATCAGAAGTTTGACCTGTTGGCGCTGGACGCGTTCTCAAGCGATGCCATCCCAGCGCACTTGCTTACCAAAGAAGCGGTGCAGGTTTACTTGCGGCACATGAAGCCAGATGGAATTCTGGCGATCCACATTTCCAACCGGCACTTTGATCTGAGACCCGTTGTCGCCGCGCTGGGTACTGAGTTCAAAATGATGAACCGATACGTCGCCGACGAAAGGACCGACCATCCAGGCGAGGAAGACGACCCAGGTGTTGTGGGCTCAACGATTTCAGAGTGGGTTCTGCTTGCGAAGTCCGAAGCTGCATTCGCGTCGGGGTACCTCGCGGATCTTGATCAGATGGACGAGGACCGGGAGGTTCTGTGGACGGACAACTACAGCAGCCTAAGTCAGATCATGCGCAGCAAAGACGCGGACGACTATAAGTCTGACTGGGACAGACTCCTGAAAGAAGTGTTCCCTGGCTTCTTCAGCGATGAGGACTCAGACGAGAACTTCGATGAAGGCGAAGAGGAGTGAGCCGGAAGACTTTTCCTTTGTTCGACCTTCGACGTCTCTGTTCTTCTCGGCCGACCAAGTCTGGAATATCCAATATCCAACAAGGAATCTCCAATTAACAACGACGGTCATCGCGTGTGAATCCAGATTCATCAACAGTCCGAGTATGTCACCTCGCCCACTTGTGGGAGAGGTCGCGGTCTCAGCCGCGGGAGAGGGCGAGCTTGGTTGTGGTTTTGAACCGCAGAACGTCAAACGCAGGCTCTTGTGACCAGGTTACTTCAGAATTCTTGAGAAGGCTGACGCCACAGTCCAGATATGTGAACTTCCGAACTGTCGACTGGGTAACAAGGGTATCCTGCACCCCCAACCGATACCTCCATGCCGCTAAACCGCTGTCCTGGTCAAATCGGTACTTGCGGCGATCCAAACCGATGCAACAATCAAGGGTACAAGTCACCACCCCCGGGGTATTCCAAGCGAGTCTCTTAATTTCATGGCAAAGCGCTCGATCTGGACATGCAATTTCTGCACCGACAACCTCGTCCGCAACAGCTTCCGCGGGCTTGAGTGGTTCCTCCTGCTGTTTCTCCATCGCCCACACTACTGCCCTCATTGTTTCAAGACTTACTGGCGGCTAATGACGCCTTTTGGTCCGCAACGAAAGAAGAAGGTAGATCACTCGCGAGACGAAGAGCTAGCGGCCGAGTCGGAGGCGAACGAGGCCGTCGCAGAGTAACGAGCGCGACTTCTGCCCCAACCTCGAGCAAATCGAAGTGGTTGGAATTGCTCTCCGCCAGCGGTACCATACGTGGTTTACCCAGCCTTAGACCCGGATATCGGGACACACCTGCGGAGACACACCACGATGGCAAGCGCTCAACAGCCTCTCACCGAGTCTGATAAGTTCAAACTCTTCTGGGCCAGTTTTCTGGCTCTGGCCGCCGCTGGCGTCGGCTTTGTGTTCCGCGTCATGATTCCGGACATGTGGGCCTCCACATTCCAAATCACTGGGCAGGATGTTGGGAACCTGACCGGCGCCGCTCTGTGGCCAATCGCAGTGACAATGATCCTGTTCAGCCTGTTGGTCGATAAGATCGGCTACAAGGTTTCGATGTTCTTCGCGTTCGCACTGCAGGCAGCTTCTGTAGTCCTGACCATTCAAGCCACGAGTGTCAATTCGCTGTGGTGGGCGTGCATTTGCGCTGGACTTGGACATGGCGTGGTTGAAGCCGTGATCAACCCGCTTTGTGCGTCTATTTATCGCGACCGAAAAAGCGAAATGCTCAACATCCTCCATGCCTCATGGCCTGCGGGAATTGTGCTCGGCGGCGTTCTGTATTTGCTCATGATTGACCCGAGTGCCGCGGTCACACCTGAAAGCTGGGGCGGCGTGAAGTGGGTGTTCTGGATTCAACTTCTTCCCGTAATTGCTTACGGCGCCATGTTTCTCATGTGCACTCGATTCCCGGTTGACGAACGGGTGGAAGCCAACGTCTCAAACCGAGACATGCTGAAGGAGTTCGGTGGCCTTGGAGCATTCGTTGCCAGCACTTTTCTGTTGTATGAACTGTTCGGTCAAATCGGTGCGACCGCAGACTTCTTTGGCGACAACCGTCTGTACTGGTGCCTGGGCATCGGAGCCGTAGTTGGTGCCGTTGTCGGTGCAGCCGTTGGTTCGAAGGGCAAGATTCTGTTCTTCGTGCTTTGCCTGATCATGATTCCGCTTGCGACTGCTGAGCTGGCAACGGATGCCTGGATTCAGACGCTCATGAAACCGATTCTGGGTGGTAAGTACGCTAGCTGGGCCATCATCCTTTCTGCCGGAATCATGATGGTGTTGCGGTTCTTTGCCGGTATCCCATTGAAGGTCATGTCACCTCCCGCACTGCTGCTGCTGAGCTCTGTGTTCTCAATCCTTGGCTTGTACGCGATGTCATCTGTGTCTGGCAGTTTGATCTTTGGTGCCTTCGTGCTGTACGCGATCGGGCAAACGTTCTACTGGCCAACAGTACTTGGGTTCGTTTCCGAGCAATTCCCCAAGGGGGGAGCCATGACGCTAAATACTGTTTCAGCCATGGGGCTGCTAACGGTTGGCATCTTCGGTTTCCCGTTCCTCGGAGCTGTCCAGGACCACTACAAGACTCAGGCAGTGATTGAGCAGGAACCAGCGATGTTCGCAGACGTAAAGGACAACGAAAAGACTTTTACGGACAACACTGACGCAGCGAATCCAGTGGAAAAGAAGATCTACGAAGCAAAGAATTTCTTCGGTGTTGGTTACGAATCGGTCAATGACGGAGAGTTCAAGAAATTGCTGGCCGAAGATCGGCAAGAGAACCTCGAAGACCAGTTGGCCGCGACATCTCAGAGCAGCCTGAAGGTTGCTGCTGTTCTTCCGCTGATCATGGCAATCGCGTTCATTCTGATCATCCTCTACTACAAGTCCATTGGCGGTTACAAACCAGTGGTACTCGCAGACGGCGAAGGTGGTGGCGGCCACTAGCCGAAGCAGAGCGAGAATATGAATAGCGAAGCGGCGTGAGGAAGCTCACGCCGCTTTTTCTACGCGCGGTTCCCACGGTGCCTGGCAGCTTTGGTACAATCGAAGGGACGCCACAGCCGAGGAATCCGGAATGTCAATCTCACACGAACAAACCGAACCGCGAGTCAAACTCACGTACGACGATCTCGTTCTGTTCCCGGACGACGGCAATCGTCATGAGATTATCAACGGGCGGCACGTTATGAATGCTTCACCAGTTCCGCGACATCAAAGAATCAGCTTCGCTCTTCAAACAGAACTCTATCGATACCTTGGTCCGGCAGGTCATGAAGTCCTCGGTGCACCGATTGACGTGCAGCTTTCTGATGTCGATGTTGTTGTGCCGGACCTGGTCGTGGTTCTGAGTGAAAACGACATCATCACAGACACGCGCATAGTTGGGGCGCCGGACTTGATCGTTGAGATCCTGTCACCGTCAACGCGTGCGAGTGATGAGAACCTTAAGCGGCGTTTGTACGAACAGGCCGGTGTGCCGAACTACTGGATTGTTGATCCTGACGCGAATAGCGTGACAGCGCTGCGAATGAGCGATGGGCTTTACGAACAGGCGTCACCGGTGAGTGACTCTATTGAGCTCGAGGTTGGCGGAGATGCCATCACAGTGAACCTCACGAAAATCTGGTAACCAATATTCTGCTGCGAGCCATCCTGTGAATCGATTGCTGCTTCTCATCGCAACGTTTGCGGCGTCGGTCTCGGCGGACGATAAGGTTCCGGACTTCAATCGCGATGTTCGCCCGCTACTTTCCGATCGTTGTATCTCCTGCCACGGCCCGGATGAGAACCAACGCGAAGCGAACCTCAGGCTCGACGACGAACCTAGTGCAACGCGCGATCGAGATGGCTATCAGGTCATCGCACCAGGGAACGCGAAGCTTAGTGAACTCATGAAGCGGATTACGTCGGACGACCCGGACGCCGTAATGCCGCCGCCACACCTTGGCAAGCAGTTGAACGCGAACGAAATTGATGTTCTGCGTCGTTGGATTGATGCCGGAGCCGAATTCAAACCGCATTGGGCGTACGTCAAACCGGAATCACATCAGACGCCGAAGCTAAGGCGAACCGACTGGTCGGCCAATTGGATCGACAACTTCATTCTGGCTCGACTGGAATCCGAAAACGTCACGCCGGCGCCCGATGCGCTTCCCAGCACACTCATTCGGCGGCTTTACCTCGACCTAACGGGACTGCCGCCGTCGCACGAAGAAACTGCCGCGTTCGTCAACGAACCATCACATGAAAACTACGAACGCACTGTTGACCGACTACTGGCCACCGACGCGCATGCAGAACACCTTACGGCGTACTGGCTGGATTTGGTTCGCTTCGCAGACACCGTCGGCTACCACGGCGATCAGGACCACAACATCACGCCGTATCGCGACTGGGTCATTGATGCGTTCGCCGACAACATGCCGTTTGATCAGTTCACTCGCGAACAACTGGCGGGCGATTTGCTGGACAACCCGACTGTCGATCAGAAAATCGCGACCGGCTACAACCGGCTGCTGCAAACAACGCACGAAGGCGGACTACAACCAAAGGAATACCTGGCTATCTACGCCGCTGACCGCGTTCGCAACGTCTCAGCGGTTTGGATGGGAGCCACCGTCGGGTGTGCTCAGTGTCATGACCACAAGTACGACCCGTACACAGCAAAAGACTTCTATTCGCTGGCCGCGTTCTTTGCAGATGTGGACGAATCGAAACACTTCAAGTCGGGAACCAACAGCCTGCCAACGAAACGCCTGCCAGAGATCAGGGTTCACTCCCAGCGTGAACGCGAACAACTCGCCAAGCTCGAAAGTGAACTCCTATCCAACAAGAAAAAGTCCCGCAGCGTCGAACTGAAGAAGCAAATCGAATCGCTAAAGAAGTCTGCTCGTCGAACCATGATCACTGTCGCCACGAAGCCTCGCACGATGCGAGTCCTGCCACGCGGTAACTGGCTGGACGAAACTGGCCCGGTTGTCCAACCGTCCTGGCCTGCGTTCCAAACCGTAGGTCAGGCTGTGCCTGACGAAACTGCTCGAAGAAATTCTGGACCCAACGCGTCCGTCAGGCACAGCCTGACCTACGGTGCGCGCCGCACTCGACTGGATCTTGCCAACTGGTTCACCGACGTTGAAAACGGCAACGGCCTGCTTACCGCTCGCGTGTTTGCGAATCGGTTCTGGTACCTTCTGTTCGGCCGCGGTTTGTCACGTTCGCTCGACGACTTCGGCGGCCAGGGCTTCGCTCCCGATCACCCGGAACTGCTTGATCGGCTCGCCATTAAGTTCGCCCACGACGGCTGGAACATCCGCAAGTTGCTAAAACTCATCGTGATGAGCCGCACGTACCGGCAGTCATCCACATGGACTGACGAACTGCGCGAGAATGACCCGACCAACAGTCTGTTCGCGCGGCAGTCAACGTTTCGACTTCCAGCAGAATCGGTTCGCGATTCCATTCTGGCGATCTCTGGATTGCTGAACCGAACCGTCGGCGGCCCCAGCGTCAAACCACCGCAACCGACCGGCTACTATCGGCATCTGAACTTCCCGACGCGAAAGTACAAGGCTCATACCGACACGCGCCAATGGCGCCGAGGTTTGTACGTGCACTGGCAGCGTCAGTTCCTGCACCCAATGCTGAAAGCCTTCGACGCGCCCACCCGGGAAGAATGCACCGCCGAACGCCCACGCAGCAACACCCCATTAGCGGCGCTGACAATGTTGAACGATCCATCGTTCGTTGCCGCGGCGAGGGCATTCGCAAAGCGAATCGAAGCCGCTGGCGAAACCGACGACGCACGAATCAAATTTGCGATGCAGTTGGCATGTTCACGCGTCCCAGACGAAAGCGAACTGCGACTCTTCCAACAACTCATGAATGAACAACCAAACGAAACGAAGTGGTTCACCATCGCGCGTTTAATTCTGAACCTGGATGAAGTGATTACTCGGAACTGAACCGCGTCCCTCTGCTCTATCGCATCGGACTGTGGAACTTGTTTCACAGCGGATGCCATCAGCGGCGATTCCATGAAACCAACACTAATTCTCTTCCTAATGAGCCTGCCCGGTGTGCTCGGAGCTGTGGTGGTCTCATTGGTCGATCGCGGACACCTGCTCAAGAGCAAACGCGACGCAGTGAAGGCGTTCGTAGATCAAAACTTCCTCGCCTATTTCGGAGTAGTAAGCGTCAGTGTGCTTGTGTTTCTGGCATCAGCGGCCGTACTACTCACACAGTTTGGGACGTCCGGGAACGTTCGCTCCAGGATCGCCTGGTCAGCTACGTTCGGCGTCGTTGTACAGTGCGTTCTCTTCGCGGTTAGTGCGGCCCTGGGATGGACCGGTCCTGTCTTCTGGACAATATCCACCACGGGCTCAATCAAACGCGTTGTGCTGACATGGTTCGTGCTCACCGTCTGTTTGACCGTTGCCAATGAATACCTGAGTAGCAGCGATACATTGGTTTGGACGCGCCCGTTAGTGCTCGGAGGCGTTTTGGGAACGCTCGGGCTGCTGGCGAGTCTGGCTTGGACTGGCTGGAAGATTGACCTCACAGTGTGATGTTTGGCGGCGAACCGTCTTATGCCGGGAACTGGCCGCACTAAAAACAGAGCGACAACATGAACAGCATCAAACGACGAACATTTCTCAACCAAACTGGCGTAGGCATCGGAGCGGCCGCTCTGGGTTCCATGATGACCAGCGACGCACGCGCAACCGTCGATGATCTCACGCCCAAACTCCCCGCGCGGGTGAAGCGGGTGATCTTCCTGTGCATGGCGGGTGGCCCGTCGCATCTGGAAACGTTTGACTACAAACCAATGCTCGAACAAATGGACGGGCAACCGATGCCGGCGTCATTCACCAAAGGTCAACCGATCGCGCAGCTTCAAGGTCAGAAGCTCAAGTGCCTGGGTCCGCTCACGCGGTTCCGACCGAGCGGCAATAGTGGGTTGATGGTCAGCGATTTTCTGCCGTGGCACCGGAAGATGGCGGACGACATCTGCGTCATCAAATCGATGGTCACCGAGCAAATCAATCACGACCCGGCTCACACGTTTATGAATACAGGAACCGCGATTAGCGGACGACCGTCGATGGGTTCGTGGGTCACGTATGGCCTGGGCAGCGAAACCAACAACCTGCCCGGTTTTGTTGTCATGACCAGCGTCGGCGGTCGGAACCCGCAACCAATCGCGTCGCGCCAATGGGATTCCGGGTTCCTGCCGGGACGATTTCAAGGCGTTGAATTCAACGCGACGGGCTCACCGGTTCATTATCTTGAGAACCCTCCGGGCGTGTCTGTGAAGCAACAACGGAAGCTCATCGACTCCATCCGAGCCATGAACGAACATCGGAACGCGAAGCTGCGGAACCCGGAAGTCGATACGCGCATCGCTGCGTATGAGATGGCGTTTCGCATGCAAATGTCGGTCCCCGAATTGGTTGACATGCGGGACGAACCGAAACACGTTCTGGACATGTACGGCGCGACGCCGGGCGATGGTTCGTATGCGTCCAACTGTTTGCTGGCCCGGAGATTGGCTGAGCGTGGCGTGCGGTTCATTCAGCTTTACCACCGCGGCTGGGATCACCATGGTGGCCTTGAGAAGTACATGAATGTCTGCTGTGGCCTGACGGATCAGCCGACGTGGGCTCTGGTTCAGGATCTCAAACAGCGCGGGATGCTGGACGAAACGCTGATCATCTGGGGAGGTGAATTCGGTCGGACACCCATGTTCCAGGGCAAGGGTGGAGCCGGCCGTGACCACCACATCAAGGGCTTCAGCATGTGGATGGCTGGCGGTGGAATCAAAGGTGGAACCACTTACGGTGAGACGGATGAACTCGGCTACGCGTCCGTTAAAGACGTCGTCCATGTTCGCGATCTCCATGCCACAATGCTGCATATGCTGGGACTCAACCACAATCGGCTGTCGGTCAAGTATCAGGGCCTGGACATGAAGCTGACGGGGGTCGAAGACGCGCGGGTCGTTAGTGATATCTTTGGCTAGCGGAGCTTCTGAATATCCAATACCCAACAAGGAATCTCCAAGTTTCAAGTTTGCGCAGACGGGCTCGCGGGGGTATCGACGCCCTGTCTTGATGCGGCTAACCTGACGCCACAATTCGTTTTTGCGAAGACCGCTGCCGTCTGTTTTGGGGACAGATTGAATACCGAGATGACGACGTGATTGATATTCACGACGAACACCAACTGGAACAGTTCCGGAAAGCTCAACGACTGGACCCGGCGCGAATCCAGCTGATTCGCAAACGGTTGCTGCGCCGATTTTTCTCGGATGCCGAATCTGTGTCAGGCATTCCGAATGCGGATGAACTCAAACTTCATTGCCTGAAGCTGCATTCCAGTTTCGATTCTGAAATTGACGGAGCCACAAAGCTGCTGTTCCAAAACGAACAAGGCTTACTGCTGGAAACCGTGATCCTGCGAATTGCCAGCGGACGAACCACGTTGTGCGTTTCCAGCCAGGTGGGTTGTGCAGCCGCCTGTGATTTCTGCGCCACGGGCAAAATGGGGATCGCTCGCAGCCTGACAGCGGCCGAAATTCTTGATCAGGTTGTGCAGGCCGGGCAAATGTTGGAGGCCGAAGGACGCAGCTTTCGGAACATCGTCTTCATGGGCATGGGCGAACCGTTTCACAACGAACACAATCTGCACCAGGCATTGGACGTGCTAATCAGTCCAAACGGGTTTGCCCGCAGCCCAGGCAGTTTGCTTGTATCGACGGTTGGCATTCCGGACGCGATGTGTCGACTGGCAGAACGATTTCCGAAAGTGAATCTGGCTCTAAGTTTGCATAGTGCCCGGCAGTCAATTCGAGAATCGATTATTCCATTGGCGAAGAACTTCGATCTCGAAACACTCAAAGCGGCTGTAGTGGAATTGAACCAGGTTCATGATCGCCGAGTGATGATTGAGTACCTGATGTTAAAAAACGTCAATGACACCGCCGCTGATGTGGAGGCGTTGTTGGAGTGGGTGCATGGGCTAAAGGTTCATATAAATCTGATCCCATTCAACTTCGTGGAAACGGCCAGCCATCTTGAACCGACTGATCCGGAAGACATCACCAGCTTTGCACAACAGTTACGACAAGCGGGAATCAAGACCACCGTGCGCTATTCACTGGGTCACGACATCGCCGCAGCGTGCGGCCAACTGGTCCAAATGGAGAACCGCAAGCGGGCTCGTGAGCTACCCGTAGTTGAGAGCTGATACCGCTTGCCGGGTGCCGCGAACGACGTCACGCTTCAGAACACAGCCGCAGCGTGAGGGTTGCCTTCTTCCTCGCAGCATTCACCCCGCCTGGCAGATCACGACCGCAGCCAACCGACTGCCCCAACACCAACTCAGAAAGCGACTCCCATTCGGCAAAGCCCATCTTCTTGCGCGGCCAGCCTTGTTCGATCCAGACTCTGACCATCATCGCGCGAATGGCTGCTGATGGTTCTCCACGAAGCAGGTCGCAGCGAACGCGAACCTCAGAGGCGCTTACCATCTCACAAGCGCGATGAAGCAAACTGGTGGCGTACCGAGTCACCATCTCATTTGCATCCCGCGCCTGATTGGAGAGTCGGTGTATTGCCGACCGAACCTGTGGGTTGAACTCAGATTCCAGCGTTGGGATTAGCTCGCTACGAATCCGGTTCCGCGTGAAGACGACATCAAAGTTGGATGGGTCTTCGACATATCCAGAACCCTGTTCGTCGAGAAATGAAACAATGTCTGCGCGGCCGACATCCAGCAGCGGCCGAATCAATGTCAGGCTGTCTGTCAGTTGTCGGGTTCGTGGAATGCCAGCCAGACCCTGCAGGCCGGTTCCTCGAACAACATGGTGCAGAACCGTTTCGACATTGTCATCGCGGTGATGAGCCACAGCCACAAACCTGCACGCCTGACGGTTTGCTTCTTCAACGAAAGCCGCGTACCGCGCGCTCCTCGCCGCTTCTTCAATGCCAACGCCGGACTGGTTCGAAATCGACCGAACGTCCAAACCAACCGTCTCGCAGGGGATCGATAGCTGCCGAGCCAGTTCGCAGACCCAAGCCGCCTCTTCGGCCGAATCATCACGCAACCCGTGATCGACATGTAGCACGAACAGCGAAAACCCACTCGCCTCGCCAGCCAGTTGGTGCAGACCTCGTAACAGAGCCACACTGTCGGCTCCACCGGAAACACCCACAAGCACCGGGCCAGCAGGGTTACCGCAAAGCGCCAAACCTTGCTGAAGTTGTTCGATAAACGCCGCAGACATGCTGGAGGCTCGGGTAAGTTGACCGGTAGAGTGGCTCTGGTACCATGGTGCTTAGTGGCCATACGGTGGCACAGCCGTCGTTGTTTCGCCACGTCGTTGGAAGATTTCTTTCAGCGATACGATTCGGACAAACAAAACCTATTCGGAGCTTTCCGGGCGACTGCACTTTAGTTGTTCGGTTCGAATTGCCAGAAATTGTGGCAGCGGGTTTCGTCCGAAGCTACTGGAGTTGATCGTGTTCGAGACACTGTTCCTCGTACTCGCTCGCGCTCTTAAACGGCTCGGGCTGCTAAGACGTTCCTCATCGAGGACCGAACGCCGCCCTTCCGTCCTGGTCTTTGCGACACCAAACCAGGGACAAGCGCACGGTACCCTGCTCTTTGCCATGAGAATTCGTGGACCCGACTCGTCGTGTTCCCGTCGACTTCTTTCCTGGCTGGAAGCCTGTACGGATTCCCTCATTGAACACTGCCCTGGGTTAAATCCCTGCGCCGTTCCGGCGCGTTCTCAACTCTGCCCAGCTTCGACGGCCTCGCGATATCGAACCGAACACGACCTGCCTTTGAGCAGCTAAGCCGCGTTTGGAAAGCCCCGTCTATTGGGGGCTAAAATGGAATACGGGATTGCGATTGTCACCGGGGTCATTGGCCTGGTCGGTGGCTTCTTCTTTGATCGACTGCGCAAAGGCAGTGCCTATCAGGATCGAGACGACATCCTGAAGCAGGCGAAAATCGACGCAGAAAACCTGGCCAAAGAAGAAGAGCTCAAAGGCAAAGAGCGAATTCTTAAGAACCGCGAGAAGGCCGAACGCCAAATCAGCGAACTGCGCGAACAGGTCCGCGACAAGGAACTCGCAGTCGAGAAGCGAGCTGCACAGCACAAGGAACAGGAAGAAGGCATCCGCAAGAAAGAGCAGATGCTGCAGACCACGCAGACCAAACTGGCTCAACGCGCCAAGGTCATGGATACAAAGCAGAAGGAACTTGATCGGGTCCTGGCTGAAGAACAAGAACAGCTTTACAAGATCAGCGAACTGGGCAAAGACGAAGCCAAAGACCTGCTACTCAACCGACTCGACCGCGAACTTAGCGAAGAGATCGGCGGCGTGATCATGCGGCACGAATCGAAAGTCAAAGAAGAATGCGACAAGCAGGCTCGTGAAATCATCGGCATGGCGGTGCAACGCTACGCGTCGCAGCACACGTCTGAAACCACTGTCTCAACCGTTGACATTCCCAACGACGAAATGAAGGGCCGCATTATCGGTCGCGAAGGCCGCAACATTCGCGCGTTCGAGAAAGTCACGGGCGTGGATGTGATTGTTGACGATACACCAGGCGTTGTGATCGTTTCCGCGTTCGACAAGGTTCGCCGCGAAGTCGCCAAGATTGCGATGACGAAATTGATTCAGGACGGCCGAATCCATCCGAGCCGCATTGAAGAAGTGGTTCAGGAAACCGACAAGGAAATGGAAGAACACATCCGCAAACTGGGTGTGGAAGCGTGCGAAGAAGTCGGCGTGCGTGGCCTGCACGAAAAACTAGTCTATCTGATGGGCCGGCTCCATTTCCGCACCAGCTACAGCCAAAACGTCCGACAACACTCGTGCGAAGTCGCTCATCTGACCGGCATGCTGGCTCAACAACTTGGGCTCGACGAAGTACTGGCGAAACGCTGCGGGTTCCTGCACGACCTTGGCAAGGCAGCCGACCACGAAATGGAAGGCGGCCACCCAGCCATTGGAGCCGAGCTACTAAAGCGATACGGAGAGAAGGAAGAAGTCGTTCACGCCGCAGCTGGCCACCACGACGACATCCGTCCGGACTACATCTACACGGTCCTCGTCGCCGCCGCCGACGCAATTTCCGCCGCGCGGCCTGGAGCCAGACGCGAGACACTTGAGAAGTACGTCCGACGACTGGAAGAACTGGAAGCTGTCGCTTGCGGGTTCCCTGGCGTCGATCACGCATTCGCGGTTCAGGCCGGTCGAGAAATTCGAGTCGTCGTCGATTCCGGTCAGGTCAACGATCGCGAAGCCGTGAAGATGACAAAGGACATCGCGAAAGCAATTGAAGAGTCACTGACGTATCCCGGCGAAATTAAGGTCGCGGTCCTTCGGGAAACACGTTCTGTCGAGTACGCGAAGTAGTGGACTGTGGTTGAAGAGTTGGAATGGTAAAGAGTTAAAGAGACTCCAAGCCTCAAGACAACTCTTCAACTCTTTCGCCCTTCACTCTTCAACCCTCTCACCCTCCACCTGGCCCACCCATATGTCCTCCTTCCTCGTCGTCGGTATTGGTATCCTGGTTGTCCTCGGGCTGATCATCTTTTTACGAGTCAACGCGTTCATCGCGCTGATCGTGGCAGCTCTAGTGGTCAGTTTCCTGGCATCCGATCCACTGCCCGAAGACGGCAGCGAGCTGACTCCAACGACAATGAAAGAACGGCTCGAACGAGTGGGGAAGGAATTCGGTTCGTCGGCGGGAAAGATTGGATTGGTGATCGGTTTCGCCGCCGTAATTGGCGAAGCCATGATGCGTAGCGGTGCGGCTGACCGAATTGTGATGGCCTTCCTATCGCTGCTTGGTATCAAACGGGCACCCTGGGCGTTGATGGGCAGCGGCTTCGTGCTTTCCGTGCCAGTATTCTTCGACACTGTGTTTTATTTGCTCGTGCCGCTGGCGCGATCGCTGTACGCAAACACGAAGAAGAACTTCTTACTGTACGTGCTTGCGATATCGGCGGGAGGAGCGATCACTCACACACTCGTGCCACCAACTCCGGGCCCGCTGTTTATGGCTGACGCGCTGGGAGTTTCGGTTGGAATGATGATGCTTGTCGGGGGAATGGTGGCTCTGCCTGCGGCGATTGCTGGCATCTTCGTTGCCGGTTTTCTGGACAAACGAGTTCAGATCGAATCACTCGAAGACAAAGACGAAACGACGGGCGGTATCGCTCGCGACCTTGAAAACGCGGAACCTCAACAGCTCAGTTCACCGATTCCGTTATGGGAAGCCCTGTTGCCGGTTGTGCTGCCAGTGCTGCTCATTTCGGCCGATACACTTGTTGACACTCTGAAGGTGAAGGACGTCGAAGCACAAGTTGTTCAGGTGGGAGATACAGTTCAAGCCAAAGTACTGAAGCTCAATGGCAAAAACGCGGGGAAAGACGAGCCTGCAGTTTCCTTCGCAGCGACAGAATTTTCTTCGGCTCCAAAGGTCGGTGAAATCATCCACGTCACTCATGCAGGCGCACCAGAAGACGGAGTCAAGCCGGCTGTAGCCTTCAAACCGAACGCATGGAACGCTCGAAAGCCGTATTCGACCGTCATTGGGAATCCGGGATTGGTCCTACTGCTATCGATGACTCTTGCGTTGATCACGTGGGTTCGCTGGAAGAAGCCCGGCGGAAAAGCGTTCGGCGCAGCTGTCGAAACCGCGTTGCTCAGCGGTGGCCTTGTCATCCTGATAACCGCGGCCGGCGGGGCGTTCGGTGCCATGCTGAAACTGACAGGTGTCGGCGCTGACATCAAAGAACTGTTCCAGGGCAACAGCGAGTTGGGAATGACGACGCTGTTCCTGGCATTTGGCATGGCGGCGCTGTTGAAGGTGGCTCAGGGGTCCAGCACCACAGCCATGATCACGGTGTCTGGCATGATGGCCTCGTTTGGAATGACTGAAGCCGATCTCGGATTCAATCTTGTCTACATCTGCACAGCCATCGGTGCCGGTTCGTGTATGGGTTCCTGGATGAACGACAGCGGCTTCTGGATCGTCGCCAAGATGAGCGGACTTAGTGAAACCGAAGCACTCAAAACGTGGACACCGCTACTTGCGTCGCTGGGTGTCGTGAGTCTTGTCATGACAATCATTCTCACGAAAGTCATGCCGCTGGTGTGAAACAGTTTGGTTTGTATCGCTCACGGTTTTCCGTGCCCGTCATCACAGGACGTGCAAGGGCAAAATTGGAAACATCTGGGAAATCTAACGAAGAGCCATAGTCACCAACGCGATTGCCCGCAAACCAATGATCCGTGGGCCATCCGCATCTATCTTTTCCCCCGACTCGCACCTAGAATTCCGCTACACCTCGACGCCTCTCAGCCCCCGCGATTCCGCGACAACAACCGGCCAATACCCAACAAAGTCACCGCGATGGATCAGCTTGTCCGTGACATTCTCGGCTACCTCAACTTCTCCAGCGGTAAGCCAGATACGAAGTTCCAGCGAAACATAAACGACCTGATGCATTCCGCAGCGGTCGTTTCTGACCTCAGCATCGTTTTAACGAATGCCGTCGAATCGCTGGAAGGAACCGAACCCACTTTCGCTGACATCACACAAGCGAGAGAAGTCGTTCGGTTGACTCTGGACGAAACGTTCCCCGCGTACATCCGGCACCACGGCGATATCCTGTTTCACCTGGAACCATTGGAGCTCGACCAGCCATTCCTCCTGGCGAAAATGTTCGAAGCCGTTGTCGCGCAGGGAGGTCCGTGGAACGAAACGCAGCGCGTCGTCGATGGAGCGCTTGAGCAGCTCAACGATTTTCTTGGCTACCGTCCGCTGGCAGTTCTGGAAAACGAACAGCAGATGGAACCATACGATCACGAACGGTACCGGCCCGTTCCGTTGTTCGTTCGCGATGCCGGTGTGGCGAATGGGCCGTACAAGGAACTCATCGAACACACGCTGCAGTATCTTGGCAACACGCCCGACGACTTGCTGGCCGAAGCGTGGTTCAGTCTGGACAACCTGGACGAACTCTCGCTGGACCTGCGAGCGCACGACCACGCGCATCCGGTCAACAAGCGTACGAACTACATGTTCGGCGAATGGGATCCGCACCAGATTGACACGAAGGGTTTCTACCGACGTTTTGTCGTCCGCCGGATCATCCTGGATGCGTTGCTGGCGTGGCTGGAAAATCACACAGAACTTCCGCGTGAAGAACGTCTGGCCGATGCCGCCACGGTTCTAAGCGGAACCATCCTGATGGCGTCGTCCATCAGCGGTGCCGGACCGCAAACATACGATTCGACCATCTCACTGTCTTCGCTTCTGCCGCGAGTCGCACGACAGCGCGATGCGTTCTATCTGCGCTGGATCAACTCGGCCACAGGCGAACGTCGCGAGCGGCTCAAACACCAGGCCGAACTCACTCGGCAGCCGTTCGGCCACGTCCGGCAGGAATTAAACATGTATGTTGCTCGCTACGGCGCGCGACAGGTTCAACACCGGCACCTTGCCTGGCTGTACGCCCGGATGGGCTACGAAAACGCCGCCCGCGAAGAAGCGACCGTCATCCCTGCCCTGTCGGCGCGTTTCGAAACAGAACTCCAATTGCTACTAACATCCGCCAATCGCCAGCTCAAAACCGGCAACGTTGGCGGTGCCAGCGACATGCTGAAAGAAGTCGAAGACCTGTTCGATCGCGGCATCAAGTGCGGTGCATTGGTTGACCCGTGGAATATCCTGGCCTTCCAGGGCCACTTCCCGCTGTTCGCCGCGCGAGAAGATGCGATCCCGGACAATCGCGTTGAGATCCTCATGGATCTGATGGAACAAACTTTCGGAGCCTACTCGCGTGCCGTCGGCGAAGCAGCCGCGCAGGGTAATCTGCAACTGCGGGGCGAACTATCCACTCGGTTCGAAGCGCTCGCGAGTCGTTGGGATCGCTACGCGACGGTCGCTGTGGAAGATCTGCCGCATGTTGCCGGGCACGAGACCTGGGAATCTTCGGTTCAAGTCGCAAACGCACTCCAGCAATGGCAAAGCGCGGGGTCATCTGCGGGCGACATTAAGTTCTGGAGCGAACACATCCAGCACTTCCAGTCGCCTCAGGCCTACGCCCTGGTTGTGGAAGCATTGTTGGACAAGAAGGACCACATCGCCGCGATGGGCCTGATGATGCAGTGGCTCAGCGATGCGGAAACTACGGGCCTGGAATCCGGACCGCATGCAGTGCACCCACTGCTGGTTCGCTGGATGGAACTTGTGACCGGCGACGAGTCGTTGGAAGGCGAGATGTGGCCAACGGTCCGTCGCATGTTCGACTACCTTGAAGCAAACGCCGGCGAATACTGGAACGCACCGACTCTGCGCGAGTACTCACAGCTAAACGGGCGCAGCACAGACGAGGGTCTGCCACCGCGCCCGCCCGATGGTGACTTCAACCCGTTCCTGGGCGATGAAGAATCCGCGGACGAAGAAGAGAACCTGTTTTCGGCGGCCTACGATGAAGTTGTGTTTCGGGACAGTGCCGACGACGGCCAGGTCGGTGAAACTCACGAAGGCGGATACGCGCCGGGGACGACCGAGTTCGAAATTCTGAACCGGCAGCTTGAACCACGACTCGCGTTCCTGCAGACGTTGTTTCGTTTGTGGCAAATGGCAGCCGCAGCACTGGCCAGCCGCAAGGAATCGCTGGACGAACTTGCCGACACCGATGTGCAGGCAATCCGAGGCTGGCAAAAAGGCACCGCCGCGCTTCAGGCGGGGCTTGTGTCGCTGCTGAAGGAAGTCTGGGCTCACGAGATCACCAGTAACACGGGCGACCTTGATCAAAACATTGAGTACGACATTCAGTTGCAGTCTCGGTACATGATGCTGCATGCGATTATCGCCACGACCATTTCCTGCGTGCAGGCGCAGCGTTTGTTGGGCTGCCTGCTGCCCGCAGACAAGGACGACACCGCTCAGGACACCAGCGCAACCGAACGCAAGGTCTCAGCCTTGTACCGATCGATCGTCCGTCGCGATCGCCGCGCGGTCCGCCGACAATTGCCACAGCTACTCTCAAGCATTGCCGAACGCCCACTGTTGTACGTCCCATTTGAAAACGGCGGACAACCACAACGCGTCCTGCGCGCGAAGTCGTTGCAGGCGTTGATCCGGTTCCTGTTGGCTCAACTGCCTCGCATGGGTCTGATTCGAGAAACGCTGGATGTTTTGCGAGCGGCGTTCAGAATGGAACGCACTTCGCGACCAGCTGGATTTGCAGTCACCGAATTTGACCGGCTGTTTCGAATTGGTCTTGAGAATTCGCTGACATGTTTGGTCGGTTCGTGGAGCGATAAGAAAAGCGGAGCTGACCCTAAGCAGCTAACGGAATACACCCTGGAACTTGTCGAACACTACGCGCATCTTTGGGGCCTGCACAGCAGCACCATGCGGCTATCGACAATCGAAGAACTGCGCAACGAAGAACTCGCTGACGAGATTCGCGAGTTCATCGAAGAATACGGAGCGGACCTGTTTCATACCCGCATGCTGACGCTGGGTAACATTCGCACGGTGCTGCATCAGGGATTGGATTCTTTCCTGGACTTCCTGGAAGAAGAATCCGACCCGCTGCATCCGATGAAGTTGATTGAAGATATTCAGGAAGGCCGCATCGACGCTCAGGATTCGATGGACAACATCGAGATCGTCTACGAGGCAGTAATCGACAGGTTCGATCGGTTCCTCGAATACAACACGACGACCACGCAGTCCGACTACGGCGAAAAGTTCTACTGCTTCCTGGACTTCCTGCGAGTCGAATGCGCATACGACCGCGACGCGTGGACACTCACCCCGATGCGCATCGCCCACGAGGCACTGGTCCGCAACGACCAACACGAAGCCGCGCTGATGTGGGAACAAGACATGCGCGGCAAGACTGCTGAGATGGCCGAAGGGCACCTGACAGAACTATCGCGTTTGGAAGTATCACTCGGCATGCGGCTGCCATCACTGCGAGACCGAGTCAGCGAACGATTTGTGAAACCGCTTGTCGTAAACCGCATTCTGGCTCTGGTTCCACCCGCACTCGCGGACGCATCAGAAGGACGACTCGACTCACCCTCCTTCGCCGCACTCCGGGTCGAAGTCGCCGCCTACCTGGACGACACATTCGGATCCGGAATCGACGTACCGCAGTGGCTGCAGGTTTTAGAACACGAAATTACCCGAGTCGAACGCAGCAGCACACCCGCTGGCCCGCGACGGGAAGACCATATGCTTGACCTGGCCCCCATGACGACCCGGTTCTCAGAACTCATCCGTCAGTTAGAACTCCTGGCAGAACCAGAACCCGACCAACCGGCTCAGGTCCCCAGTCGAAGACGCCGCCGGCGCCGCGACCGCCAGGACCCAGACAAAAAGTAGCAAGCGTCAGTGTCTTTTAAACTGGGCAAGATGTGCTCAGTTAGGTCTTGAATTCACGGGCGACGCTTCGTCGCACGTCATTCCAGCGTGTTGGCTCTTACCATGATGAACTCGTGCAATTCCTGGCCGACCGAGCATCGTACCTTGAGCCTACCGCTCGGATTGACGGTGACCGAGAATTGGACTCGCCAGTCACCGGTCGCTTTCGCGCGAGCTCGTAACGAACGATAGTTGATGTCTTCAAAATTGTTCGGATCCGCGCCCCGCTCCCTCAGCTGTTCGATAGTCCGGGCCCGAACCCAGCCACGCATGAAGACCGTCTCCAGGCCATGGACCAGTTTATCGACCGCTGAATCTTCATCAGCCTTGATCCAGTCCGCGAGGTCAAGAGCCAATTCAGCCACAGTAATATCGCCTTTCGTCGCGGCGGTTGTCGTGGCATCTGCACCGGGCAGGACAGGTGTCCCGACTGGCCCCAGGGCAAAGAGCAACTGCTTGTCCTTTGAGACAAACTGGACTCGTTGCTTATCGAACTCCTGACCAACGAAGGTGGGAGTGACTATGGCACTCACACCAGAATCAGACGGTTTTACGTCCTGAAGCGCACGAACCAAATCCATAAGGTCGGACGACGCAATCGATACGAACGCCTGGCCGCGAAGAACTGTCGCTGGTTCCGGCCCTCCAAGCAGACATGTGATCGCGAGTGAATCCTGGCTTGTCAACGCGTCGGCAAGAAGAGAATCGCCAGGCAGGATGTTGGCCACAACATCCTCGACCAGAAACCGTATCTCATCAGAAACGCGAAGGTTCACGATCGCCTGCCCGATCGCCTCGGATTGTGCAGGACGAATCAGCGTCGCCGGACGCAAACCGGACAGCAGTTTCGCCAGCGGCGAATCGGGGCGGGCCTGCAGTGTGAGCTCTAACACGTAAGGCGAACCTTCCTTTGGCAACTTCGTCCACATCTCCGCCGATTGAATGTCTTTGAAATAGGGTTCAAGTCGAGCACCGGTTTCGTCAGAAACAAGCCAGTCAAGCTGCGGTGGAAATCCAAAAGTTCGTCTGACAGAAAACGTCTTCCGAAACCGTTCAATGCGGGCGGCGTCAGAACTATCAGGGAGGTAACGAACGTAAGAGTCCTTTCCTTTCGAACTTAGCAAGGCCGACTTCAGCGCCTCAAAATCCAGGCCTCGCAGATGTCGGCGAGTGTCCAGGCCGGCCGCGGTTGCAAAGACTCCGTTATTGAATCGATAGTGATTTTCCCATGCGGGCGAACTAAAGGTAGTACCTCCCTCGTTCCAGCTTCCGCCATCCGTGTAGATAGAGACTGCATCCCCGGAGCGTTTCACGGTCACCGCATCCTTGCCATATTGCGTGGTGTATTTTTCAATTTGGGAATCAATCAATTGCTGGATCGCTTTGGGCCTTGAATGAGTGGAGATGAAAGTGTTCAAAGTCAGTCCACTTCGAAGAACACGCGTCACAGACCCCGTTATTGTGTCTTCATCCAGCGCTGCGCGCGGACTGCTTGAATCCGGGGCTGGTGGAGGCCCTGTAGGTCCCTTGTAAAGCCCGTATTTCCGCATTGCATTTCTCCGATATGCAAAGCGGGAAGGCTGGTGCTCGGTACTGGCCCTTACCACCCATAAGTGGTCATCCGAGTTGGATTGGGCCGCGGCAAGAAGGGTGACGAATGCTACACAGATAGCCATGGTGACCTCACAAACATCCGAGATGGGATTCGCGAGGATTAATATGGCCGATCACGCCCTAGAATGGAACCGGCAACAGAAACGCGTGGTGCTCAAACAAGCCGGCCTTTCCGTGCTGACCAATCGCCTGTGAGAAGAATACCAGGAACACATAAATTCCCAGCAGCGGAATCATGGTCAGCCGCGACGCCCATCGCCAGCCAAACCAAGCCTCCCGCGGGCGGGTCATCGCGCGGTGATAAACCCATCCTGTAATAATTCGCGCGGGGTACATAGACACGATGAACACAGCAGTGATAAGCCACATTGCATCCTGCGGCAACAGCCGGGCTTTCGTCAGATACAACGGAAGCGCCAAAACGTAAACGGCAACGATCGCAACCAACCACGTAAGCGGAGACCGACGGAACGCCTTCCGAATCGCCCGTAGCTCAAACATCGCGCGCAATCGGTTCTCTGCGGCAAACCGTGCCTGCAGGAACGGCAACCAGGCAAACACGATCAACAACATGAAGCCGCCAACGACGGTAACAAAAATCGCTTCCGGTTGGTCACGGTTCTGCACGTCATAGAACGCATACAGCGCCGTCGGAATCAATAACCACACAAACGCACCAAACGCGCCTTTGAGTCCCAGAAAGAAATGGTGCCTGACTCGGAGCTCGGAAACGAAATCCATAACGTGGTAGTGAGCGTGATCCCAATAGTCGCCGTCGCGGAACCGTCGCCACAACCAACGGAAATTCTTGATCGGCCGAAAGAAGCAACCCAGCGTTCCCCCGCGAGCTAGCGCCATGCAAAGGTGCACGGCAGTGATAACAGCGAGAACCAGCTTCCCGGTCGCCAGCCGAGCTGCCGCGGCTCCGGTCGGATCGATGACTGCCGCATCCGCGGCGCGACTTGCCAGGATTTGGAGTGGGATGAGCCACAGGAATATTCCCAGCGCGATGCTGCCGACGCGCGGAGCCAGCCGGAACAGTGGGTTCGCGGACCGCAGTCGGCCGGTTCGAGCCACACAGCCTTCGGCTTCCAACATGTACCCCAGCGCCACGAAGTTTAGCAGTGGAATTGCGGCGACGACGGCCAGCAACAACACCAGACTTGCGGTTCCAAATGCCGCTCGAACCAACCAGGCCATGCACCGCAACGGGTGCCGCCATGGAATGGGGAAAGGCCCCAACAACGCGGCGGACCGCGGCTGCAGAGACACTGTTTCGGGAACCGAACTCACTGCGGCGGGCAGTGGTGGCGGGACGTTTGGCGAATGTCCAACGGCAAGCGGAGGTGGCTCAAGCAGCATACGTGGGGCCCGCGAGGCGTGTTTTGACGGAAAATCAGAACGCTCGTGACGAAGCGGTGGGGTGTGATTCGGTGAATCGTTCAAGTGCTTGGATTTTTTTGCAGGAATACGCTCAGAATTTCGGTGAGACTCCGAACTAGGATAACATGTAGACAAGTCATGGCGCGTGTCTTCTCCGGGGGCCAAATCTTGAATTCGAAGCTCATCCTTCCAGCGGCCGTCGTCCTGTGCGTCGTCGCGCTCGTCACCTGGGCTGCTCGGACACCGCCATCGGTTGACCGCACACCAAGCGAGGTTCTTGAGAGCCCCACAGAAACGGTGCAGCAGATTGATAGTTTCATGCTGTCTCGCTGGCAGAGCCAGGACATGGAACCGCCTGCCGCCGCCGACGAACTTCAGGTTCTTCGGCGCCTCTCGCTCACGCTACACGGCACGGTGCCATCACTTGAAGAGATCCGTCAATTCGAATCTGACACCCAGCCAAACAAGATAGAACGCTGGACACAACGCATGCTGTCCGACGAACGCTTCGGCCCCTACTTTGGCGAACGCTTAGCCAGGGCCATCGTCGGCGTCGAAACCGGTGTCTTCATTTTCTATCGACGCGATCGCTTCGTTGATTGGCTGGGCGGCGAACTGCAAAACGATGTGCCCTGGTCCGAGGTTGCTAAAAAGATCATCGGTGGCCGCGGACTCACAACAGGAACTCCACAGACCAACTTCGTCACAGTTGCCCTGGCCAACGACGAACTCGACGTGAACAAACTTGCTGGCAGGACTTCCCGCGCGTTCCTTGGCCAACGCATCGATTGCGCTCAGTGCCACGATCATCCGTTTGACGATTGGCAGCAGGCCGACTTCGAAGGCATGGCTGCATTCTACGCACAGGCGTCGTCCAGCATCGCTGGTGTGCGTGACCAGGACAGTCTTCTGTGCGAGATCGACAAGCAACCGCCAGCAGAGGGCAAGGTTCCAGATTCGATCCGCGGAGCGATTGGACGCAACGGCCATGGTCTGGCCAAACACGCGACCGTGATCACGATTCAGCCCGAACGTCTGTGGGTGCTGGCCGACGGCAAGAAGCCCGAGGTCGATGAAGAAAGCGAAGCGGCAGGCGAAGGCGAACCGAGTGAGGGTAACTTCAGGCCTCGATATGTTGTTCGAGCGGCCGGGCCGGATCGGTTCACCGTTCATGACTACGCTCGCGAACACGCATTCGATGATCTCACAACCACCGAGATCCGCGTGGTCAATCCCGCACCGCCCTTCCACCCTGAATGGCTGCCTGAAAACGGAACTCGTCGAGAGAAGCTGGCCAGCTGGGTAACTCATTCAGACAATCAACGCTTCGGTCGCGCGATTGCCAACCGTGTGTGGGGGCTGATGTTTGGTCAGGCCTACTACGCCCCGGTTGATGACCTGCCTGATCCGGGCGACAGTGGGACCGAGCTTCTGGACATTCTGGCCCGCGACTTCAGAGCTAACGACGACAGCATTCATCGACTGATTCGAACCATCGCCTCGACGAAAGCTTTTCAGGCTGTCTCAACAACGGACGAACTAAGCAGTCCGGCTGACTACGAAAACATGAAGGCCGACTTTGCCGTCTTCCCACTGGTTCGACTTCGACCAGAACAGGTAATCGGTTCCATGCTGCAGGCGTCTTACGTCCGCACGATCGACCAGAACTCACACCTGCTTGTTCGGACTGCTCGATTCTTCAACGAAATCGATTTCGTCCGCGAGTACGGGGACCCCGGTGACAGCGAACTGGACGATCGTTCCGGAACAATTCCTCAGGCACTGCTGCGAATGAACGGCAACCTAACCAGCGAACGTACCAAAGTCGATCCGTTCGGCGCTCCCGGGCGAATTCTTGCGTTGTCGCCGTCGGACGAAATACTCATCGACAATTGCTTCCTTGCCTGCCTGACAAGACGCCCAACGGCCGATGAAAAAGCCCACTTCCTTGCGCAGTTCCAGGACAAGACCAACAGCAGAGAACAGCTCACGCAGGATTTGTACTGGAGCCTGTTTAACTCCGACGAGTTCTCGTGGAACCACTAAGGCAAAGTGTGACTGTGACAAAGCGAATTGAACTCACGTCTGATTTTTGGGTCGAAGAACTCACATCGGACATGGATGATCCTCGGCCCGAACTCAAACAACTGATGGAAATGGACAAGCCTACTGCAGGCGCGATCGAGTATTTCCTTGATGGTCTGTACTACGTGGATTATCCGATCCCACAGTTCCTGTTGACCATTCCGTACCTCCTGGATCTGTTCGAAAAACAGCCAAAGGAATTGATCCGCGTGATCATCATGTTTTGCAACTTCCTGCATAAGTGTAAGGACGCGAAACCCGGCGACAGGTATTTGGACCAACTTGAAGCATCCAGAGAGCGGATCTTCAACCTGCTGGTAACCTGCTTGTCGCAATCGAAAGGGGATGGCTACTCCCAGCATCAGCAGCTGATTGCGGGATTAGCAACGGCCTGTGACGAATCTGATCTGGGACGTCAGATCGTCGGATTGTCGCCAGACACTATGATCAACTAATGCAAAACGGCGCGTCACTGAATTCCAGAATCCAAAGTCCAGGATCTAAAATGCAGCCAACCTCACTCAGCCGACTCCTAACGCGTTCCGCGATCGGCCATCCGCAGTCCGAGTTCAGCCGCCGCTCAATGCTGCAAACCGTCGCCGGGCTGGGGCTCTCGTTCCTCATGCCAGCCATGTCGGCTCGCGCTGCGCAGAAGCGGAAGACAGAACGCCCAAAGTCGCTCATCACACTCTGGATGCAAGGCGCGCAGAGTCAACTGGAGACGTGGGATCCGCATCCGGGCACGAAGATCGGTGGCGACACCAGAGCCATCAAGACAACGATTCCCGGCCTGGAAATCTCTGACTTCCTGCCGCAGATGGCGGACAACATGGAAGGCCTCTCGGTCATCCGATCGCTCACATCCAAAGAAGGTGACCACGACCGCGGCACCTACTTCGTGAAAACCGGATGGCGGCCCGACCCGACGCTCACGCACCCTGCCCTCACTGCGATGCTGGCCAGTGACCTGCGGGACGACAAAATAGAGATCCCGCAGCACGTGTCGTTATGTGCAAACAACCTTGCGGCTCGAGGTGGGTTCCTGGGCGACAAACTTGACGCGTTCAAAATCTTCGACCCGGGCCGTAGTGTGCAAAACATGCGATCCCGCGTGAGTGATGACCGGCAGGCTCGGCGGCTCAAGAACCTCAGCGTCATTGGAAACGCATTCGCCAAGGGTCGCGAAATTCCGTCCAGGGAGACGCTGCATCAGGACATGATCCAGCGGGCACTCAAGATGATGACGTCCGAACAATTGAAAGCGTTTGAGATCGACGAGGAACCAAAACCGACCGTCGCGGCATACGGTGACACTCGATTCGGCCGCGGCTGTCTGGTCGCCAGACGCCTGGTAGAAACCGGCGTTCGCGCGGTGGAAGTCATCCTTGACGGTCACGACACACACGTCAACAACCACGAAGGCCAACGCACGCAGGCCAACATTCTGGACCCGGCATTCGCGTCGCTCATGAAGGACCTGCGCGAACGCGACTTGTTGGATTCCACCATCGTTTTGTGCATCGGCGAATTCGGACGCACGCCAAACATCAACCCGGCAGGCGGCCGCGACCACTGGCCGAACGGGTTCTCGTGCGTACTTGGTGGAGGCGGCCTGGCCAGTGGACTCGTGATCGGTGAAACATCACCCGACGGCAGCGCCAGAAAACCGAAGGATCCCATTCGCATTCCAGATCTCTACGCAACAATCCTGGCGTCTATGAAGCTGGAACCGGACCACGAATACATGACCCCCATCGGCCGCCCAATGGCACGCACGGATGCAGGCAAACCAATCAAGCGACTGTTCGGCTAAACGCTACGCTTTGACGCGGATGATCTCTTTCTCAATCGAAGCGTGACCCGATTTGCGAAAAGGTCGAGGCATTGGTTGAGCCACATCGTTTGAATCGATCGTTCGACTACGCAGGTAATGCTCGCCCTCCGGAAGACCGGGATGCAGGTAAGCCCAATGAACCCGCGTCAATCGCATGGGCCACGATAAAGGCTTCCCGGTTCCCGATTCGAACCCGGCCGTATTGTCCGGAATTTTATCCCCGGTCAGTCCACCACCCCACACCGTTGGCGGCTTCAATATCTGCGCATCAGCCCATGGAGCCTTCGTGAAGTATTTGTCGCCAGCAGGCGGCGGATCGTCTTTCCTCTGAGTCCAAACCTGGACCTTATTCAAACCGGAAACGCCAACCTGCGCGTAACCTGTGACAGCGAACGGCGTGTTCGGTTTCACAGTCAGCGGAAAGTCGAATGCCCCGGCGAAAGTCTTGAGGTGCGAATCAACATCGTTGTTGCCCCGAGCATAAGTGTCGTTTGCGTTATGAAGGTTCGACAGCACGATATTGCTTAGCCATTTGACTGACTTGAACCCGTACGCCTCAGGCACCACAACACGAACTGGCCCACCGCGTTCGGCGGTCAGCCATTGCCCGTTGAGTTTGTAACACAAGATGACTGGAGGGAGTCCGAACGCATCTTCCAACACGCGGCCAACCGGCAACGAACTGCGAAACATCTGCTTGGGCTTATCGTTGTGATAGCCGTAGTAGAAAACTCGCCGCAGATTTCGTTGTGGTTCCGTTTGCCAAATAACATCTCGCATCGGAACACCTTCCCAAATGCCCATCCCCAGCGGGAACCAGGCATTCAGGCACGTCATCACTTTGGGAAACCGAACGGCCTTCGTTTCAGCAAGTTTCAACAGTGCTTTGAAGTCGAACGCAGTTCCGTCCTCCTTCGTCATCGGTTTCTTGATGCGTGCCGGATTTTCCGGATCGGATGTCACCTCCAGTTTCCATGTGTCGCGTGATTGGCCGACCTCTGCAAGCTTCTCCGGTGATAGATAGTGCGGAATCGGATCGCCACGAGAAACATCCCCAAAGTCGTCCTGAGGCGTCATGTACGGTTCGATCTTCGCGACCGCCTTCTTCAAGACATCGCTTTGCGGTTCGCGCCCCAACAACGCCGAAGCATCCAGGGCCACCGCGCCAGCCGCGCCGGTTCGAAGGAACCACCGACGGGAGAGCTGAATGTGTTCGGCCAGAAACTTGTTGGGAACCTCAGACATGGCCAGGCCTTTTTTTTGAAACGACAGGTCAACTCATTATTAACCATCTCACTGCCAAACACAGTAACCACCGCAACGTTACTCACTCGATTGCTTCAAGTAGGGCAGTAAGCTTCTCGCCTTGCCGCCGATTTACCGAAGCAACGTACGCCACCCGCCCACGCAGGTGCAGCAGGAACCGCGGGTGTCCGTCGCGGTTCTGAGATTCCAATCCGTGCCGCACACAGTTGGTGAGGATGGCTTTAAGCCGATCGAACTCAGCCCTGCCAACACCAACGCGTTGGTTCACAACCAGCCCGCCCACAGATTGACGTTGCGATTTGGGCATAACCCGCGTCTTCCGGTTTCGGATCGAGAACCCTTCAGCCAACGCGATCGCGTACACGAGTGTCCGGAACCGACTTAACTGTTTCCCGAATCGCCGATTCCCTGAGAACACCAGATCGTCCGCATACCGCGTGTACTTCGCGCCGAACTGACGCGCCAGACCAACCAGTCGGCAATCAAGATGCCACGCGCACAAGTTAGACAAAGCTGGCGAAGTCGGCGCGCCTTGTGGCAGGTGAGCCGTTTCGAATGTTCGACCGCCGACGGGATCCAGTACCCCGCGGTAGGTTTGGTTGGTGCACAATCCGGTCAGGAGCCGTGTGACTGTTTTCGGATAGCCCGCCATCTGAAACACGCCATGAACACGGGACGCCCGAATGGATGGGAAGAAGTCTCGCAGGTCGATTCGCAACACAACATCCTGACCAACATGCGGTTTACAAAACGTGTGCACAGATCGCCCAGGCCGGAACGCATGAGCCGCACCATGAACCGGAATGCGCGAAACGATGCCGTCCAAAATCTGACGCTGCACACTTTTGAGCCGCGCTTTTGGAGATTCGACCAACCGCTGACCACCACTGCGTTTCGAAATCCAACGATAGCGGTAGTTACGCAGTTGTTCGGTTTCAGCGAACCGTTCCAACCCGCGGCAGTCAGCCAGCCAATCCAGATGCGGAATCGATAGTGCGAACCAGTCCGCGAGTTCACGCGAAGTCGTAATAGCAGGCACGTCCCAGTTGGCCGCCACGGACGCAGGTGTCATCTGAGCTGGTACGGATTTTGAAACATCGAAGTCGTAGTCAACGACAACCGTCTCGCAGACGTCAGCAATGAAATCCGGATCGGACAACACGTAGTCAGCAAAGGCTTCGGTGTTATCCACCAGATCCCAGTCGAACTTGTCGCTCTCAAGCAACCGCCGCACCAGCTTCCGTGGCCACTTGCTGCCCTTCACGGCTGGCCCCAATGCTCGACGGATACGGCGCACCATTTGATCTTCAGACCATCCGCCATTGCGAAGGCAAATGGCTGTCATCTGAGCAAGGGTCTGCGGCGACATGTTTCGAGATCTTAGGGGGAGAAAAAACGAGCGACCTCGCTTTACCGAAGCTCGTGAAGTTCTGGCCAATCTACTGCGAAGCAGTAACACGGCCACACGGCGAAATGGCAAGTCAGAATAAGTCCTCGGGGTAACCCCGAAGCAGCGATCCAACCGAAATCGGTTCACCAACTAAAACGAGGCCGCTCTGTTTTCCACGATACGGCCCGAGTTGCCGCTGGACAATGGTGTGTGTCCACAGCCACTCAATCCACTACACTCCGCGCACCATGAACCAACCGGATACCATTGCAATTGTCGGAGTCGGACTGCTGGGCGGTTCGATAGCGAAAGCTGTGCAGCAGCGAATGCCACAAACGACTGTCACCGGCATTGGCCGCGACGCCGCTGCAATGCAGAACGCTCAGGAACTGGGACTACTGGACGAAGCCGGCTGCGATATCGGCCCCGTGGCGAACGCAGATATCGTCGTGGTCTGCACTCCCGTCGATCGAATCGCCACCGATGTGCGGGCCGCGGTCCAACACACAAAGTTAGGCGCGGTGGTTACAGATGTCGGCAGTGTGAAAGGAGCCATCGTCGCCGATTTGGCCGACCTTGCAGCCGACGGACGATTTGTTGGTTCACACCCCATGGCCGGTTCTGAAAAAAGCGGATACCAAAACGCCGACGCAGATATGTTTGTGGATGCGAAGTGCATCGTTTGCCCAACGGATGACTCGCCCGCGGACGCTGTCGATAGAGTGACCGATTTCTGGCAGCGAGTCGGAGCAATCGTCACGCCGATGTCCGCGCAGGCTCATGACAAGATCGTCGCTGCGATTAGCCACCTGCCACACGCCATCGCCGCTGCATTGGCTGCCACGCCTGGTGACGACGCCCTGCCCTTTGCGGCAACGGGATTCGCAGGGATGACTCGAATCGCAAAAGGCGACGCGGATTTGTGGACAGCAATTTTCCAGACGAACCGAGAAGCGTTACTGGAAGCGATTGATAGTTTCCAGCGAAACCTGAACGACCTGCGTCAGGCGGTTCAGTCGGATGAAGAAGCGACGCGTCGATTGCTTGAACAAGCACGCGTGCGACTTGGGTAATCGGGCGAACCCCGACCTGCGCGATCGTTTAGGGCCGCCCCCGTCTCACCGTTGCATCAGGGTCTTCGACCGAACTGTTAACTCAGCGCGGTCAGACTTGCAAAGTACAAATCCAGTTCGGTATCGAAAGTCAGACCGCTGTCCGGAGTCTGTTCGCCACTGTCATAGTTGGCGATTTGAATTGAATCAGTTTCCTGGATGCCGGTTTCACTTTGGCTTTCGCCGCTGGCTGGTAGTGCAGTGTCAGTATCGGTCGCGACCAACACACGCGTGAAGGTCTCAGCTGGTTCATCTTCAGAGGAGACATCCACTGCAGTCGCGGTCAGGTTTTGAGCGACTGTTGTTGTCGCCGAGGCACTCATCTGGTTACTGCTGTCCTCATTGCCGTTTGAGGCTCGAGCGGACGCCAAAGAATTGCTGGTGGCTCCGGCTGCAGCGTAAGCAACCGTGGTTGCCGCGTTGACTCGACCGATGGAATCAGAACTCGCCACGGTGTCAATCGCACCGTTGACAAGCAGGGTTCGCAGTTCGGCGGCGCTTAGGTCGGCGTTGGCCGACAGAGCCAAGGCCGCAACACCAGCGGCATTCGGAGCCGCCATGCTGGTTCCACTTAGTCGAGCGTACCGGCCGTCGGGATACGTGCTGTAGACGCTGACTCCGGGAGCATCGATCTGGACCGCTCCGCTACCACCAACGCGATTGGAGAAGCTCGCCAGCTGATTGCTGCTTGAGAACGCACCGACTGAAAGTGTGTTGTCCAGTTGGTTGCTGAAGATCGCCGGGTGACTGGGGATGTCGGCACTTTCATTACCGGCCGCGGCCACAACCAGAACGTCGTTCGCCTCAGCGTATCGCAAAGCCGAAAGGATGGTTGAACTGAAACCACCCCCCAGGCTTAGGTTGATAATGTCGGCTCCAACATCGACGGCGTATCGAATGCCGTCGGCAACACTACGGTTCGAACCGCTGCCGCTATCGCTGAGAACCTGAACCGGAAGAATGGTCGCGTCGTAAGCAACACCCGTCGCGCCAAAACCATTTGAACCGGCGCCGATGATGCCCGCGACGTGCGTTCCATGTCCGTGCACATCATCCGCATCGTTGGTGTTGGTGGTGAAGTCCCAGCCGTTGATGTCGTCAACGAAACCGTTGCCGTCATCGTCGATGCCGTTACCGGCAATCTCACCAGGGTTCACGTAAATGTTGGATGCCAGGTCCGGGTGATCCAGGCTGACTCCTGTGTCCAGCACGGCGACCAGCACGCCATCGCCGGTATAACCCTGAGCCCACGCTTCCGGTGCATTGACCGCATTCAGGTGCCAGTTGTTGGTGCCTCGCAGATCCGGAACATCTGGGAACGCGTCCGTGTCGCCTCCGTCAGTCGGCGTATCATCGACAATCGACGTTGCTTCAACTGTGAACGTATAACTGGTGTCTGCATCCTCCCACGGGGAAACGGCGGCGAAGTAAGTGCCCGCCCCAATGGTGCCGGAAATCTGTTCGTCCTGAGAACCGGACAGGAACGAACTGGCCAGCCTTCGACCGTCAGCATCGAAGAGATAAAGATCTGCGTCAGCAGAAAGGTCAGTCAGTCCAAGATCCAACTCGCTGCGTTCATCAACCGTGAAGCGGAAGACATCCAGTTGGTCTTCGGGGCTAACGCGGTCCTGGAACAAAGCCGACCCAACCGTCCCAAGATCTCGCGCGGTCTCGCGTGTATTGCCGGCGCCGTCGATTGAATCCAGTTGCCAGTCAAGCTGATAGGTACCGGTCGCTCGACGATGCCCGGTCACTCGGATCCGGTATTCGCCTGGTTCCAGTTCAATGTTGATCGCTTCGTCGTTGGTGCCGCCGCGAGTTGACCGAGCAATCCGTCTGTTGTTTTGGTCGTACAGTCGCAGAGTCAGGTTGTCGCTGAGTTCTGTGAGAGTGATCGTCGCGTTCGAATCTTCCGTCACAGTGACATCGAACCAGTCGTTGCGGTTGCCGCGACGAATCTCACCGGTCTCTGTTCCGGAAGTGCTGGCGATGCCGACCTGAGATGGCGCGATCTGGTCCAACTCTGAAACACTGCCGTCCAAAACATCGTCAGCACAGCAGTCGACTCCGGTCAACAGCAGCCGCGGTTCAAGAGCATCAACGATAGAGAGGCTTGGTGTGAACTTCCTGCGGCTGCGATTTCCAGAACTCATCAGCTGGCTCCATAGAACAACGTTAGAGAGACGACCCGCCCCCACCGACGCCAAGCGCAAGGCTCGACTGTCCTTGATAATTATTGGCCACCAATTGAAATCGGAAAGTGTGAAGCCGGGAAGTCAGCAAAAAACCACGGCAATCACGTTCTGAGGCTTACACTGCCACACTTACAGTGTTTGATGATTCACAGGCCACTTAGATGTAGTGGCAAGGTTCACTACCGAGTCGAGACAGAGCACCGATCCCGCGATGTGAAAATGGGTAATATTGGAACCAGTTTCCGACCGGCAGAAAGTGCCGAAGAGGAAGAATGGCGGCGCTCAAAGAACGTTCGCCTGTTGTCGTTTCGCGGCAAGCTAAAGGCCGCTACGTCACCGCATGTACTGCGCGCTTAGGCCCACATCTTCAACCGAACAACTCTCCCCCGACCCAACACAACCGAAGCGCGGTTCATTCAACCGGCTCGATGGTCGCCGACATTGCTCCCTTGCAACCGGCGATCAGCTTGTCCGGACCGAACGCATGAATCTGATCGC
>CAZAIB010000074.1:0-32361 GCA_964485095.1 uncultured Planctomycetaceae bacterium
TTAGCACAGGTGTTGCTACCGACATGTCGCGTTGTCTTAAAGCCGTTGCGTTTTCCACAAGCGAATCAAAGAACACGCGATCCTTAAGCAGTGCGACTTTCACTGATTCAGAAAAACCAGCGATGAAGTCGCGGTCCGGTAGAGTCTTCAACAGCGTCGCATCGTTGATCACACCCCACGGCACCGCGAACGAACCCAGCCAGTTTTTCTTTTCGAACAGGTTCACACTGTTCTTCACACCAACGCCCGAATCGCCCTGAGCGAGCGTTGTGGTCGGAATACGGATTAGCCGGATGCCACGGTGGGCGATCGCTGCAGCAAACCCCACTGCGTCCAAAACCGCCCCGCCGCCAATCACGATGATGTAACTGCGACGATCAAGGTCAGCGTGATTGATAACCTTCAGCATGGACTCAAGAATGTGAATGTCATTCTTGACCGGTTCGCCACCGATGACCGTCTGCACGTTGCCGGCAGAGACCAGCTTGTCAGCGTTCGCAGTCAGGAACCCCTGAACGCGATGCTTCAACTGCGGGTTGGCCGCTGCAACAGATTCATCAATCCAAAACTGAACCCGAGGCTTGCGGTCTTCGGATGGTTCCAGCAGTTCGAGAAGCGTGCTTTGTTCGTCACCAAAAATGTCGTCGGTGAAACGCAGTCGATGGACAAAGGGAACACGGAATTCGATGTCGGGGTCAGTCATGGAGGCGAGTGCGCTGAGCGGGACGGTTGGATGTTCGTAAATCATACCGCTCGTTCGGCGGGAATTTCGACTGCCAATAAAAAAAGAAGCCGGTGATTGGATCACCGGCTTCTTCAAGCTAATTCGTTGGATGCACTAAGCAGGCCGAACGTTCTCAGCGCGTGGGCCCTTTGGCCCCTGACCTTCTTCGAAGGAAACTTTCTGTCCTTCGTAAAGGTCGTCGAAGTTCACACCCTCAAGGTTTGACATGTGAAAGAACAAGTCCTTACCAGAACCTGTGTCGATGAAGCCGAACCCTTTGTCGGTGACCTTCTTGATTGTGCCTTCTGCCATCTCATCTACTCTTCAAAAAAAAACATCTTGTGTTGGCGATGCCGCGAGAACAACGCGAATCTGATCCGCCAGTTATTCAACGGTACAGCAATTGGACACAAGGTCAATGGTTCGGTTCGCCCTGCAGGAGAATCTGCCTTCAAAGTGAAGTGATCCCCGCGAATTATGGCAATAATGGCCGGAACCCAAGCTTCTCAGTACCCTAAGTAGTGACGACAGTTTCGATAAGTGATTGTGAAAGACAGGGCACCAATGTCTCGACCTGAAGTAGAGCAACTCATCAAACTCCGAGCGTTGGCAGCGTCTGGAATGCTGCTCGTGGGAGGTAAGTGCCTCCTTGAGACCCTTGGCTACAAGGATCCGGCCACCATTCCGACGTGGGTTAACTGGATTCTAACGGCCTTTGTCTTCGGATACGTGGTCCACCTGAGCTGGAAGTTGCACAAGTTAGGGTAAGGGTCGTTGCTGCAACGGCGAACCGTTGAATTTCGTGCGGCGCGCTCAGCAACCGCTAGTCGGCTTCTCTGTCGCTCTTCCGTTTGAATTCCAGCTCGTAGAACCACAGGTCGCCGTTGGGAACATCCAGTTTCATTTCCTGAACCTCACCGGCTGCGTCCATGATGAACTGGACGTTCCCGCTTCCAAACCACGCAAACTCACTTCGCCAATTAATCACGAATGTGTCGTAGTGCAGATGCGTCAGATCGGCCACCAGATCTTTGTTGGGAAGCAGACGCAGAACCAACTTGTCGCTCTCCTTCGTCACCGTCGCATCACCGTACAGCGCGCCTGTGTAAGTGCCCGCGTAAGCATCCATCGCGCGACTTGGTTTGGTTCCGATGGCCTTCGGTGTGATGGATTCCTGAATCTTGTCGTAGAAGTCTTTGCGATTCTCGACATCACGCTTCAGACCTTCGCCGCTCCAGTCTCGTGTCTCGCCACCGAGGTACTCATCAACAACCGTGTTCGCAATCGCGCTGCTGATACCAGTCATGCTGTTAGTCAAAACCACGATTCCCAGCTTCTCTTCCGGAACCATGACAACTCGCGAATACATGCCGTCGTATCCGCCACCGTGCGAAACAGTCTTGCGACCTTTCAAATCGGCGAGGCTCCAGCCAAGCCCATAGGCTCGAAAGTGAGTCGTCGGGTATCGCTTTTTGCCGGACTTGCTGACCGGAATAATGGTGTGCGGTGACCACATGAGATGAGACGAATCATCGGAGAACAGTCGCTTGCCGTCGGCGAGTTCCCCTTCATTCATTTGCGTGATCAGCCACTTCGACATGTCGTTCACGCTTGAGATAATTCCGCCAGCTGCCGCCATGGTGTCCCAGTTGTACCACGCGATTGGATTCACTGATCCCGGCTTGGGTTTGTGTGGCGTCGCGACGTTGTCCATGTTGGGCAGTTGTTTGACAGACGTGACCGACCGCTTCATTCCCACTGGTTTCAGAATGCGATCTGTAACGAAGTCGGACCACGACTTGCCGCTGGCTTCTTCAATAACCTGACCGGCCGCCAGGAACATGAGGTTCGAATATCCATAGTGAGAACGGAACGGCCCCTCCGGTTCCAAATGCTTCGCGCGACGCAGAACGTCTTCCGGCGAGTACGGCGTTCCCCACCACAACAGATCGCCGCTAAATGTTCCCAGGCCGCTGCGGTGACACAAAAGGTCTTCGACTCGCAGTTCGGCAGACACGTAAGGATCGTACAACTGCAGCCAGGGCAGGTGCTGTTGAACATGATCGTCCCAGTTCAGCTTGCCTTCTTCTTCAAGAATGGCGATCGCTGCAGACGTAAACGCTTTGGTGTTTGACGCGATCGCGAACACCGTGTCCGCATCGACGGCTCCGTCTTTCCCGAGCTCTCTGGTTCCATACCCCTTCGCATGAACCACCTTCCCATCCTTGACGATGGCCACCGCCAGTCCGGGTACTTTCCATTCTTCTCTGGCCTTGGCAATGAACGCATCCAGCTTGGCCAAATCGGGAGCAGGCGCGGTTTGCTGAGCGAAACAGGGAGAGCCAATGGCTAAAGCCACGCAGGCAAGTGCGAACATTCGGTGCATTTTGATCTCGACCAGACTGATTTGGGTTCCCCCCGTTTATAGCCACTGCTTCGCCTGCCCGCAAAAGCCAGCCTTGCGTGGTTTTGCGAGGCCGCAAGAATACGCTTCAGGCCTTGCTGATTGTTGTCTGAGCCAACGGAGAGTCGTGTGGAAGTTCTTCTTGAGTCCGGTATCGCCCTCATCGCGCTGACGCTGATGGAGATTGTGCTGGGCATCGACAACATTATCTTCATCGCGATCCTGACCGACCGCCTGCCGGAAGATAAGCAGGATGCTGTCCGAAAGGTGGGTCTTGCAATCGCGATGGTGCTGCGGATCGCTCTGCTGCTGACTCTGACCCACATCATGAAGCTGACGGCGCCGCTGTTCAGCCTGACTGATCTGGGGATACCGCTGGATTGGCTGCCGGAAGCGCATCGTACAGAGATGAACCAGGTCTCCTGGCGCGATGTGATTCTGATTGTGGGTGGCTTGTTTTTGCTGCGAAACAGTGTGAAGGAAATTCACGAACAGTTTCACGGCGACGACGAAGTACACATGGCGAAGCAAACCACGGTCGGCGGAGTGCTGATTCAAATTTGCATTATGGACATCATCTTCTCGCTGGATTCCGTAATCACTGCGGTCGGGATGGTGGAACCAGAACAAGTGTCAGTCATGGTCACGGCCATCGTTCTGGCCGTGTTGGTGATGCTGCTGTTCGCTGGAAAAGTCAGTCAATTCGTGAAGCGGAACCCGACCGTCAAGATGCTGGCGCTTAGCTTCCTGATTCTCATTGGAGTGATGCTGGTCGCCGAAGGAGCTGGAACGCACGTCGAGAAGGGGTACATTTACTTCGCGATCGCGTTCAGCCTGGTCGTTGAGATGCTGAACATCCGGCTGCGAAAGAAGATCCCGGAAACGGACGTGCCAAAACCCGAGTAAAACACGGCGAGGCTGTGAGTTTTTGGTCCATCACTATCCTGGGTGGCCGGGGTTGGACTGAGCCCGCGAAGGAAACCCCGGTTCGATTAGCGCGCAGTGCTCAAATTCAAGTGAAACGTTCGAACCACGTTCCGGGGTTTCACTCGTGCCTCGCTCCAACCCCGGCCACCCATTTATTCACAGCCTCGACGGCGGTGGCGGCTTCGATTCGGCAAGAACTGCCGAGAATGCCCCGCGCCTTGTAGCGGATTGAGCCAATCGTTGTGTTCCTCGGTCGATAGGCTATTCCTGACGGATCGTTGGTATTGACCCGTTTTCTGGCTTAGCCGTATCGTGCCCGGCACTCCCCGGTGGCTGCGGCCATCGAACTCTCTTCTCTCACAACCTTACCGGCTCGATACCCCGATGGATCGCCTCGTAGCCGCTACATGCGCAGTCATGATGATTGCTGTTCCGACCTGCTTCGCGCAGAACGGAACAGGTGCGCCCGGTACGTCGGTGCAAACTCAGCAGGCCAATCCACTTTCCCGCCCCAAATTGTTGGTGCTGAAGAATGGACGCGTTGTGAGAGGAACCATCACGCCGCGGCCAGGTGGTTACGACATTCGCAAACCGGTCGGGACCTTGTTTATCGGTTCCACGACTGTTCGGTTCGAAGCCACTGATATGGCGGACGCGTATCAAAAGATGCGATCGACGTTTAATCACCTGACGCCTGAAACGCACATCCAAATTGCTCAATGGTGTATTACCAACCAGCAAGTCGCGGCGGCTCGAGTGGAACTGTTGGACGCGTTGCACCTTGAACCATCCAACGAAAAAGCCCGCAGGATGCTGCAGCGACTGGAGGCGGACGCAGTCCCTCAGCGAAAAAAAGCCGAAACCCGCACACTCGCGCAGCGGCGAATGGATCAGTTGCTAAAGACCGACCACGAATCACTGGGCGGACTCACGGACAAGCAGGCGGCCACATTTGTCTCTCGCGTGCAGCCAATTTTGGAACGACGCTGTGGAAACTCATCGTGCCACGGAAGTTCGTCGGAGACCGAGTTCCGACTGACCCGCTCGCGCGGTCGATCCAGCCGTCTGGTTTCTGAACGCAACCTGGCTGTTGTTTTAAAGCAGATCAATTTCAGGAATGCGTCGGACAGTCCGTTGCTGCGTGTTCTAAGTGAACCACACACGCGTGACGGGCGGCCTGTAATGCCTGGCCGCTCGGGAACCGTTCAGAAGAACATCATTCTCGACTGGGTGAACTCAGTCGTCACAAAAGACGGAACCAAGCCATCTTTGCCCGGTGGCGTTCGGCCGCCGTCCAAACCTGAAGTGCCCGATTCAACCAAGACCGCACAGTCCATCAGCGCGACTCGCGCGTTGACGGAATCAGAAATCAAGACAGTCAAAGAACTCCGCAAGTCAAACGAAGAAGACCCGTTTGATCCGGCTGAGTTCAACCGGAAGCATCATGGCTTCCAATCGAAACGCTAAACGTTTTTGTCTGCTCAAAGAAATCCCGAAACCGAATCTTCGGACAGAGGCCAACCGATGAAATCAACAACAACCGCAATCGCAGCACTGTGCAGTTTGCTGTTTGTTGGCTGCAATGCTCTTGATCGAGTGGGTTCGCAGTCGGTCGTTTTCGATAGCGACCCGTTCACTCAAATCGACAACACGCAAGCGAACAACAACCAGGTGAACCAGGCCGGGTACAACCAGGCTGCGAATGGACACCAGCAGCATCAGCAGTACGCGCAGCAACCACAGGGGCAGCCAAACCACGCCGCAATGCTGGCTCAGGGACAGACACCGCAGGCTGGTCGCGTCAGTGTTGGTAATCTCGGAGGCGCTATTCCTCCGACATACAACAAGCTGCCGCAAACGGCGCCGCCGCAACCGCCGGTACCGACCGCTCAGACCCAGTACACATACAACCCGGCAGCCGCCCCGGCGGTTCCCGCTGCACCACCAGTCATGAACCCACTCCGGCTATGCAGCTCGTCCAGCGACTCCAGCCGTGCAGGCCACAACCGGTCCAGCTGCCAGAGCCGCCGCCGAAGCGGCTGCGATGATGGCCGCTCGCGCACCCACGCAACAGCCAATCCAGCAAACGTCATACGAAACCGCTGCACCTGTTCAAGCCAGTGACTTTGAACCCGATCCATTCGGTGGTGTGGTACCGATGCCGCCGGAAGCTCAGTACAACGTCTCTGCAGATCGGTACGAACTAAGTGACGCAGACCTGGAGATTCCTTACGTCGAAGAGAAACGCGACCCCCGAATGTTTCCTGGAACAAACATTCGAATGCCTGTTGGTCGAGTGACAATGGACGAAGTGATGCCGTCGGAGTGGGAACCAGCTCCCACCCCGGCACCCGCCCCTGTTTTGGCCCCGATCGAATCTCAACCGGTCTTCAGTCCACCAGCCCAACAACCGGTTCAGTTCTCCGAACCGCCGGCTGTTTCATCGGAACCGACCAGGTCGGTGCCCGTCATTCAGGACAGCACCAACCAATCCAAGTGGCGCGCTGTTCGCCGCATGTAGTCAAAACTAGCGCCACCGGCTCACCCAAGTGAGCCGAAGGCCGTAAGGCCTCGGGTAGATCGCAGGGTTGCGCCCCAAACAACCCTAAGCCACCCACCAGCAGGAACCCGAGTCCAAACCCAGCGAGACTACTTCGAAGCCTCATCCAGCAGTTTGAACAACAACTGCATCGGATCCTTTTCCGCTTTGCGATTTGCCTGCTTCGATTCTTTCGTCAGGTCCCAGGCGGTGAGCCAATCGTTTTGGGCGAACTTCATACCCCGGGTTTCAACGAGCCGCTTTTCGAAGTCGGGCATGTGGGCCGCTCCGTAAAAGACTGCGATCTTCTTGCGGCCCTTGCCAAGTTCTCTATCAAGAACTTTCATAGCCGCTTCGTTGCGATCCTGAACCAGCATCTTGTTGAGCGTCTTGCCCAACCCCTGATCCAACGCACCTTGCGCCGCGAATTGTTCGGCCATCATGAGCTTCATCTTCTGGTCGCTGTCGTCGGAGAGAAGCAGTGACATGATGTCCATTTCCTGCGCCTGCTTTTGGAACGCCGGATTGCTTTGCTGCTTGTTCATCTGACGGAACATGTCGGCGGCGACGTCCAGTGCCAGAGAAAGTCCCGTGTCGCCGCGTTCGGCCATCTTGTTTGAGATTTCCGTTGGCGTCATGTCCGCGTGAACGAAGTTTTTCTTCTGGTAGTTAACCAGTTCGGTCTGCGATTCCAGGTTCAGCATCGACTTCATTGAACTCTGCAGGAACGAAATTGGGTTCCCGCCGCGCTGTTCGCCCATGACGGGTCGCACACCTTTCGGCGCGACCAGTTCGTAAAGAACGACGTCGTAGTCTTCGAACAGTTTATTGAGCTGCTGGTAGTAACTGCGATCGCCAACGTGAACGGCAGATACGAGATCCAAGGTCACCTGATTGCGGCCGTAGCCTTTGGTGTAACGAGTGACAGCCGTTTGCAGAGCGATCGGTGTCTCCGTGCGATCGCGTTTCAGGCGAAGGAACGCGTCAGCTTTCGAACCGGTTGTCTTGCCGCGTTCTATAGCGCGTTCGGGCGTCGTCGGGCGGAAGGCGTTGACCGGTGTTGCGCCGTCGGTCGCTTTGGAACCTGGCTGCGCTGACTTCTGTTGTTTCAGATCATTCAGCTGCGATTCGAGTTCTTTGATTCGCTGCTGGAGCTGCTCCATCTGCTTCCGAGTTTGCTGCCGGCGTTCTTTACGGGCGCGCTTTTTCTGAGCATCAGTCTGCTCCGCCTTCTGTCCCTCACGCTGGTCCTGCGCGTGAAGGAATGAGGTTGTCAGCAGGGTCGCTGCGACGGTGAGGCAGAAGAGTTGTTTTCGTTTTCGAAGCATGAATTCTGGTTCCCATCATTTGAACCGACCGTGATTGGCCGGATGCCGGTTTCCCGCATTTGATTTCTGGTCGGCCGATCCTTCGGTTGGATTAATGGTACGACCAGACTGGTTCGGGTCCATGGAATCGTCGGGTAGCGGCCCTTTTTGCCCTGTTTCAGGTTATTCGCGGCCGCTGGACTATTCCTGGTTGGATTCTGTTTCGTTTTGAATCTGGTCACGAAGTTTCCGCCGCATCACTTTATTCGAAGCTGTCCGCGGCAGCGTTTCAGCGAACCGCAAATCGGCGATGCGGAACAGCGGGTTCAGTTCAGATTTGATCTGTTTGTTCATACGCGGCAGCAGTGTTTCGCGATCACAGTTTTCTGCGGGCACCACAAAGACAACCAGCTTCGATGGTCCACCACCCTCATCGGAAATCGCAACGGCCGCCGTTTCGCTCACACCTGCCGTGAGATTCAAAACGCGTTCGATCTCAGCCGAACTGACCTTAATACCGCCAAGGTTCATCGTGTCGTCTGAACGCCCGCCCGCGCGGTAGAACCCGCCGGGGAGGCATTCGAAATAGTCGCCGTG
The DNA here is from genome assembly GCA_964485095.1 of uncultured Planctomycetaceae bacterium. GTDB lineage: Bacteria > Planctomycetota > Planctomycetia > Planctomycetales > Planctomycetaceae > CAYNWT01. The sequence goes on from CAZAIB010000074.1 coordinate 8,499, forward strand.
CCTTCGCAGCGTTCGGCCGTTCGCGTCGGTTGGAACACCGTCGTAATACGTGGCGTGGTGATCTCGATTGAGCAGCTCGACAGACAGGCCCATCGAAGGCGGGACGATAAACAGTTCGCCCTCGCTCGCCGGCGCACCGTTCTCATCGAGAACCAAAAACTCACTGCCCATCGCGGCGGTGGAGAAACAGCCGGGCGCGTTTGGTTGGACGACCGTGCTGCACGCGTAGCCGCCGCCGATTTCGGTTCCGCCACAGTATTCGATAACCGGCCGGTAGTTCGCCAGCCATGACAGGTAGAACATGTCGTCCGGGTTCGATGCCTCGCCGGTCGAACTAAAACATCGAACGCTGCTCCAATCAAACTGTTCCATACACCCGCTGGCTCGCCACGCGCGAACGATGGTGGGAACCACGCCCAGCATTGTGACCTTCGCATCCTGCACGAACTGTCCGAAGCCTTCTCCCATCGGCACATCGTGATACAGGCCGATGGTCGCTCGATTGATAAGTGACGCGAAGATCAACCACGGCCCCATCATCCAGCCGATGTTGGTTGGCCAGACAACGACGTCGCCTTCGCGGATATCATGATGCCACATCCCATCTGCGGCGCACTTGATGGGAACGGTTTGGTTCCAGGGAATTGCTTTTGGAGTTCCTGTCGTACCGGACGAAAACAGAATGTTGACGTGTGTTGCAGCAGTCGAAATAACCGGTTCAGTAAGCGGGTCGCCAGTAGCTGTGAAGTCTGCGAAGGACATGTCGCCGTCACGCAAATCGACATCACCAATCACGATGGCCGTTGGCGAGTTGGCTTCTTTCACTCGCGAATACAAATCAAGCGTACGCCCCGACCGTTCGTAAGAGGCCACGCAGAAGATGCCTTTGGCTTCGGCGATTTCCAACCGTGTTTCAATCTCGGGAGCAGCAAAACTGTCTGCTATTGAAACAGCAACGCATCCGGCTGCGATGATGCCGAGGTAAATCGAAACCGATTCAGGAACCATCGGCATGACGATCGCAATTGCATCACCGGGTGCGAAGCCGGCGGCGTGAAGCGAACCGGCAACCTTAAGCGACTCGTCGCGTAATTCAGAAACAGAGATATTTCGTAGCGAACCATCGGCATTAGTCGTGACAATAGCAGTACTGTCTTCGGGTGCCTGAAAACAACTTTCGAAGATGTTGAAGCCGGCATCCGGGAGCCAATTGGGGGATTCCACGCCATCAGTCAGATCGACAACGGAAGACGGTTCCGATCGGAACGCGATTTTCAGCTTATCGATAGTTGTTTGCCAGAAAGCTTCGCGGTCGGTGATCGACCATTCATGCAACCGTGCGTATCCAACCCCTTCGGAATCAAGCCGTCCAATGTTGCTGGCTGCTGCGGCTTCTTCGGTCGGTCGCCACATTGGTCGCACGACTGTGTTGCCGTAGCATTCGGTCCAAACGCAGTGCTGCGTTTGGAAATCGGACTTACATTCCAGCAACAGTTCCGCCATCGCGAACCAACGTTCGGCAGTCGGGACATCGCCCAGCGATTCAAACCGTTCCGCAATCTCGGCTGCGTCGGGTTCGTCTGTCAGGCGTTCAAGCAAGCTCATGATTTGTCTCCGCGGTTCTGCTCGATCTCTCGAGCACCCAGATCGAACCGATCTTTCGTGCGCGTGTAGCCACCGGTTCCCATGCGGCCGACCGTGTCCAGTTTGTCGGCATCGGCAAAGCCATCGGCATCCAGGACAGCGTCGTCGATGCGAATGATTTTGATTCGCCCAATGACGACGTTCGACGCGCCCGGTCCGGTTCCCAGATGCAGACTCTGCAGCAGTTCACACTCAATGCTGGCGGACGCTTCGGCGACTCGCGGAGCTTTCACAGATTCAGAATCGGCTGCCGTCAGTCCACAGACTTCGAACTCGCTGGTCTCGAAATCGTAGTCGGCCGACGTGTCGTGCATCTGTTGTGCGAGATCGTACGAAACGATGTTCACAACAAACTCACCGTTCTCTTCGACGTTCAGAAGTGTGTCTTTGCGTGTTCCGTCTCGTTTGTTGGCCGGGCAAAACAGAAGCGTTGGTGGCCGCGAACCGATGCCGTTAAAGAAGCTAAACGGAGCGAGATTCGGAACGCCCGCGCTGGAAATTGTGGATACCCACGCGATCGGCCTGGGCGTGATAATGTTGATGAGGTGCCGGTAGACGTCTCGCGGCCGTATCTCGTTGGCGTCAAATATCATCAAGCGCTCCGGGCATTGTTGGTTCACACTGATTTGCTGAACCAGATTCGCATCTGTAGCTTAGTGATCTGCGAACGACTCTGTGAACTCTGCGAGACCTGCAATGCACTGCAAACGTGGCCTGATATTCCTTCTCCTGACCTGCCTCGGACTCAACGTCGCCTCGGCCCAGGATAGTCCGCTGCGATACAGGCTGCAGTTCCCGGAGGCTGCGAATCACTACGCGAACATCCAACTGACGGTCACCGGCGTCACAGAATCCGACGTCGAACTCATGATGCCAGTCTGGACGCCAGGTTCGTATCTGGTTCGCGAATACGCGCGTCACATTGACAACCTGAAAGCTACGTCAGGAAACGGCAAAGAACTGAGAATCGAGAAGGTTCGGAAGAACCGCTGGAAGGTTTCGACAGAAGGCGAAGACACTGTCGTTGTGAGCTACCGGTTGTACTGCCGCGAAATGAGCGTTCGTACAAACTGGGTCGAAGAAGACTTTGCCATCCTCAACGGCGCGCCGACGTTCATGACGTTGGTGGGCGGGTTAGAACGGCAGCACATTGTCCAGGCTGAACTCACCAACAAGTGGAAACAGTCTGTCAGTCCGTTGCCCAAAGTTGATGGAGCGACCAACACGTACGTCGCCGCGAACTTTGATGAACTGGTCGATTCGCCTTTGCTGCTGGGTAATCCACAGACGGCATCGTTTACTGTTGGTGGCAAACCGCACTGGTTGGTGAACCAAAACGGCGACAAATACTGGGACGTCGACAAAGCCGCCAAGGATGTCGAGAAGATCGTTGCTGCTCACCATAAGATGTGGGGCAACGTGCCTTACCCACGCTACGTGTTCTTCAACATGATTGTGGAATCCGGCGGTGGGCTGGAACACGACAACAGCACCGTGTTAATGACCAGTCGTTGGCGGTTCCGCGTTGAGAAGGACTACAAGCGCTGGCTGAACCTTGTCAGTCACGAATTCTTCCACACATGGAACGTTCGCCGGCTGCGACCACGTGGATTGCGGAAGTACAACTACGAACGCGAAAACTACACGGACAGTTTGTGGATCGCGGAAGGTATCACCAGTTACTACGAATCACTTGCACTAATTCGCTGCGGCTTGCTGAAGCAAAGCGAGTACCTGGACGGTTTGTCATCGGACATTGACGGAGTCGAAAAGAGTCCTGGCAAGAATGTTCAGAGCCTCAGTGAATCCTCACGTGATGCGTGGATCAAGTTCTATCGCCCTGATGAAAACTCGCGGAACACTCGAGTCAGCTACTACGGCAAAGGCGCCGTGGCCGCGTTCCTGCTGGACGCCGAAATCCGTCGAGCCACAGAGAACAAGAAGAGCCTCGACGACGTCATGCGAATGATGTTTAAGCGTCACGAAAAAGACGGCTACCTGCCTGAAGACTTCCGAGCCGCCGTCGCAGAGGTCGCCGGGAAGGAACTCACCGACTGGTTCAGGACGCACATCGACACACCATCGCCAATGGAGTACGAGCGGGCGCTGGACTGGTACGGCTTGACGTTTGGCGAACAGAAAAAAGACGACGACAAGAAGGACGCTGAGAAAAAGAAGGACGACAAAAAACCGTGGACAGGTTTCTCCGCAGGCGGCAGTACGATTAGCCGTGTTGAAAGCGGCTCTCCCGCAGCAAAGGCCGGGCTGAACGTCGGGGACGAAGTGATTGCAATTAACGGTTACCGAGTCGATGCAGGTTCGGTCGCGTCACGCCTCAAGCAGTACAAGGTTGGCGATGTCGTTAACATCCTGACATCTCGACGCCAGCAGATCATCGAACGCAAGCTAACGCTGACCGAACAGCCTAAGGGGTTCAAACTGAAACTGGTCAAGAAACCAAGTGACTCACAGGCTGAGAACCTGCGAGTTTGGCTTGGGCTGCCAAAGAAGAAAGCCAAGGACGAAGCGAAGGCCAAGTAGCGCGCGCATAGGTTGCCGCGCCACGATGTTCCCCCACCGGGTTTACCCCGGTGGCTTGTTGGCCTTTGCGCTACGCCTCGCGTGTCGAACCGTGGCTGGCCACCACCCAGCGCCCTGCGGCAGTTATTGCCGAATGCCCCAAAATCTCACGGGGCGAACCGATTCCCTTCCGTTTCAGGTGAAATCTGAGATTGTGTGATGCGCAAGTAGAGTGGACAATCGGCGCGTCTGCTGTACGAATGGATTAGGTCGGCAGGCGCTCAGCAAAGTTCCCAACGTTGGTTCTCTGTCAGGGAAGACGGACTCCGATGGCGCTGCCGGTATTTAAGAATCCTGCCCCAACAAAGGCGGCTGAACGCGCGGGCGCTTGCGTGCTTTGCGGTTCGCATGGCGATCCCGTTGTGGTTCAGGAAAACGGCTACGCAGGCCGGTCGTGTGGCTGCGGCGTTGTCTATATCGACCCGTGGCCGGGCCACGAAAAGCTGGCTGCCACTCACGACTTCCACGTCGATACATACTATTCCTACCCAGCCCAATCGCGGTTCAATTTTCTGGACCGGATGTGCAAGTCGCTTCTGCCCGCCGGTTCCAAACGAATCCTGGAAGTCGGTTCGGGCCCCGGCTACACGCTGAAGCTCGCACGCGATGCGGGGTATGAAGTTCAGTCGGTTGAACCAAACCCACACGCGGCTGCAGCGATCACTGCAATGGGTATCCCAAACGAACAAGCAATGATCGAAGACAGCACGCTGGAGGACGGCCAGTTTGATGCCGTCTTCCACGTCGATTTACTGAGTCACTTTGCTAATCCGCAAACGGCTCTGCGATCAATGAGCCGGCTGTTGAAGCCGGACGGGATTCTGTGCTTTGAAGTCGGCGTCTTTGGCGGACTAAGTGAGCGGTGGTACCGCTGGATCGGAAACGTGGGCTACCCACAACACCCTTGGCTGTATTCCTGGAACGCGCTAACGCAACTGTTCGATCAAGCCGGTTTGGAAGTCGTATACCGCCAGTCGTTCAGCCTGTTTCCCGGAACCATACTTAGCACTCTGGGCACATCGTTTTTTAGTCGAGTGTTCCCAAAGCCGTCTTCAGGAACCGGCAAGCCAGCGGCGCCGAAAGGCATCTACCGTTGGTACGGATTGTTGCAGCACAACCTTAGATATCGGGTGGGTCGATTCCTGCCTGCGTTTGGCGGACCAACTTGCTGCTACGTTGCGGTGAAGCCCAAACAGTCGCCACTACGGGTTTACAGCGAGGACGCTTCAGAATGAACAACAACGAGTCGCAGTTCTTTTTCTTCACAGTGTGCCTGCCACGGTTCGCCGACGACTTCAAAGCCGTCCCCAATCACCTGGTCCAACACAACTACCGCGCGACTGTCTATTCGCCGGACGCGGACGCTGGTGAAAGTGCAGATGCGGTTCGGCCATCCTATCGACGGGACGACCTACTGGAAATCGCCCAAAGCGGTTTTGATAGTCGAGTTGAACACGAACAACTGCCGCTGCACCGCGACAAGCTAACACCGATGTCGTTGTTCAGAACCATGCGGCAAAGCTGGAAGCTGGGACGACAAAACCCAAACGCGACGTTCGTGATGTGGACCATCATTCCCATCTTGTTTGTTGGTCTGCCACTGCGCCTTCTGGGTCGCCGATGCGTGTTCATGAAGACGGGCATGGGCAGTGTTTTCGGTTCGAACACATTCAAAGTTCGCACCGCGCGGTTCTTTGTGAAGATGTTCTACCGCTACCTGTTCTCTGGCAAGAACAGCCGCGCGATTACTCACAATCATGAGGACAAGCAGTACATTTCCGAAGTGCTTGGTATGCCTCTGCATCACATCATGGCCACGCGTGGTTGCGGAGTTGAACCTGAAGAATTCCCGCGCCAGCCATTACCCGAACCACGCGATGCCAAAGTCATTCTGGTTCCGGCGAGACTGCTGGTTGAGAAGGGAATCCTGGAAGCCATCGAAGCGTCTTCGCTTCTTAGCCAACGTGGTGTTGCCCACGAGATGTGGTTGTCCAACGACGTCGATCCGGGCAATCCATCGTCTTTGACGGCCAAACAGCTGGCAGACTTTTGCCAGGAGAACCCGGCTCTCAAAGTGCTTGGGTTTCAGCCGAAAGTACTGCCGCTGTTTTCGCAGTGTGACCTTGTGCTGGTTCCAAGTCGATACCGCGAAGGGTTGCCCACGGCGCTCATTGAAGCGTCCGCCACGGGACGACCTGTTGTGACAACCAACAACTACGGCGGCCGCGACATTATCTTCCACGAAAAAACCGGGCAGATGGTTGAGACAGGCGATGCCGTCGGCATGGCAGATTGTCTCGAACGCTACATCACCGATCCGATGTTCGCGGCGCGGATGGCAGAGAACGCGTACCAGCAGTTCCTTTCCGGCTACACCAAGAAACACATGCTGCAACGAACTTTGGAAGTGTTCCAAAGCCTGAATATTCCCGTGCCGGATACAGACATTGCTGAGGCTGCCAACGACCAACAGGATCAAATGGAATACCGCCGCGCGGCTTGACTTGAACTCACAACCGACTGCGAGGAACGACAAGGATGTCCGGACTTCAGTTTGAAAAATGCAATCTCGACCAGGTCCCCATGAGCAACGTTTGCGCGCATGGGGGCGAAGGGTTGATTCGATTTAACAGGCTGGCCGAATCGAACCAACTGGACGGCCCGTGCAACTTTATCGACCTGGCCGAACTGCCGCCGGGCGTTTCGATTGGTCGGCACCGACACAAGCAGTCAGAAGAAGAGTTCTACCTTGTTCTTTCCGGCGAAGGGACGATGTATCGCAACGGCGAAGAATTCGCGGTCACAACGGGTGACCTGATTCGGAACCCGCCGGGTGGCGAACATGGCCTCATCAATTCGGGCGAAGATCCGCTGCGAATTTTTGTGTTCGAACTGGGAGTCGCAGCATGAGTACTCTCGGGCTTGTCATGGCAGGCGGTGCCGGATCGCGAATGCAGCAATCCGGCGGCACGCGTCCGAAACCACTGGTCGAAGTTCAGGGACGTACGTTGTTGGAACACAACGTCCGCGCGATGTTGGCGGCTGGCGTGAAACGTGTGGTCGTTTCAGTTCGCGTTGGCGAAGTGTCTGAATACGCCGCTCAGCATTGTCGTCCAATCGCTGTTGCGGCCGGTGGAACACTGGATCTACTGATTGAATCCAAACCGCTGGGCAACATCGGTTGCCTCGGCCTTCTAAGCGGTTCCGCGGACACCATCGTGGTGACCTACGCAGACAATCTCACCGCGCTGAACCCGGCCGACCTGATGCAGCAGCACGCCGAAACCAAAGCGGACTTAACACTGGCCGCGCATTGGCACCCGTTTCAAATGCCGTTCGGCGAACTGCATCTCGACGGCACCCGCGTTACGGCGTACACAGAAAAGCCGATCACAAAATCACTGGTCTGCAGCGCGATTTGTGTGGCGGGACCTGAGGCTCTGGCCGCTATTCCGACCGACCAGGCGACCGGCCTGTCTGAGTTGGCTCGACAACTCATTACAGCGGGTCACGTCGTCGAAGCGTTCCCGCATGAAGCCGCGTGGATAGACGTCAACGACGTCGCTTCAATCGCGCGTGCTGAACAGCTCATGATCGATTGCCGTGAGCAGTTTGCCTGGTTCGCTGGCGATTGTCCGTCCAAACTGACGGAGGCGGCATGATGGGTGAACCACAGCGAGACCGAAGTTCGCCAATTGCGGTCACCGGAGCCGGCGGGTTCATCGGCTCGAACCTTGTCGCTTCGCTACGATCGACAGGACACGCGGTTCGTGCGGTGTTCGGGCCGACGGATCCGATTTGCGGGTTGATGCCAGGCGATACTGTTTGCGATGTGCTGGATCGAGATCTGCTGCGTGATGCGATCGATGGTTGCCGGACTGTCGTGCATCTGGCTGGACCGCCATCTGTGGCTCGGTCGTTCAAACAGCCGGCCATGTATTGCCAGGTTCATGGTGCCGGGACAGCCACGCTATTGGAAGTTGCCAACGAGGCTGGGCTGGATCGGTTTGTCTACATCTCGTCGGCAGAAGTCTACGGTCAGCCTGACCAGAACCCCGTGGTCGAATGTTCGACATTGAACCCGGTTTCACCGTACGGGGCTGCCAAAGCGGCCGCTGAGTGGACGGTTCGGGCGTCAGCAATCAGTAACGGTCACGAAGCCGTGATCCTGCGACCGTTCACCGTCTTCGGGCCAGGCAGCGCGAAGCATTCGTTGATGAATCTAATCATCAAACAGGCGCTGACTGATTCGGCGATCCGGTTGATGAACCTCGCTCCAGTGCGCGACTACGTGTTTGTGGACGATGCCGCAGCAGCGATTATTAACGCGTGCGACATGTCGCTTGAGGAGTCGGTGACGGTTGCCAACCTCGGACGAGGGGTTGGCGTTTCCGTGAGACAGTTGGCGGAGTGTGTTCTGAACGTTGTAGGTCGAGACATTGAGATCCTCGAAACGGGTCAGCCTGATCGTCCACAGGCTTTGGATATTTATGAGTTGATTGCCGATCCGAGTGCGGCGGGGCGGAACCTGGATTGGTTCTCACTGACAACGCTCGACGACGGAATCCGGCAGATGCTTGGTGAGATACAGAAAGCGGTGTCAGCATGAGCAATCGGATTTTGATAACCGGAGCCCAGGGTTTCATTGGGCGTTACACGGTCGCACACATTCTGGAAACGATGCCCGATGCTCAGGTCATGGGATTGGGGCGATCGGGCGAATCGAACGAATCGTTCACTCACCGGATCAACGTCACCGGAGTTCCCTTGGTCGCGCCGCTGCCCGCCAACGTCCAGCGTGCACTGGCGTCTGATCGGTATCGTTACACGTCAGTGGACTTGCTCAACAAAGAAGCCCTCACGGAAACGATTCGCGGGTTCCAGCCGGACGTTGTGATTCACCTTGCGGCCGCGCTTCGGGGTGAGTCACTAGAAACGCTGCTGGGACCGAACGTCCAGGCAGTCGAGACGCTGTACGAGGCGATCTCTGCATCGGGCGTCACATGTCGCCGTGTTGTCTTCGGTTCGTCTGGTTCGATTTACGGTCGTCCGGAACCTGGCCAGCTACCGGTTTCAGAGCAACTGCCTGCGAATCCGTTTGATTTCTATTCGATCTCAAAACACGCTGGTGAGCGAGTTGCTGAGATCATGGGGCGTCGATTTGATATCGAGACTGTCTCGGCGCGGATTTTCAATGTTGTTGGTCCCGGTCAGGATGAACGCCACATCTGCGGTTGGATTGCACGCCAGCTTTGCCAGCGTCGCCTGCAACCGTCGGCCACAGTTCGGCTGGGAACGCTGACCACCACGCGCGACTTTGTCGACGTTCGCGATGTGGCTCGAGGGTTGGCGACGCTTATTGAGAACGGTGAACCCGGGGTCTACAACCTGGCGTCCGGCGTTGAAACATCAATGCAGGAAATACTGGATACGCTTTGCGAAATCGCGGGCGGAGCCTATCCCACGATCGAACAACTGCCGCCTCGACCTGAAGACAATCCGCGGATGCAGGCCGACGTATCGCGACTGTTTGCAGCGGGTCACACTGCGGAGTTCTCTTTGCCGCAGAGCCTGCGAGATGTCTTCGACTACTACAGCCAGCTGTCTGAGTCAGAGCAGGCGTTGACGGTTCCCGCTACCAAAACGGACCGGCTGCACGTCACCGTCAGCCGGACCTGTGAGTACCCAATTCTTGCATCGCCGAACCTGTTGGATGAACTTCCGGCTCAACTGGACGCTCGGTACCCGAACACACGCCTGGTCGTATTGACGGATACTCGCGTCTGGGATTTGTACGGCCAGTCCATGGTCGCCACGATGGAATCTCGGAACATGCACGTCTCATACGTCGTCATTCCGGAAGGCGACGCATCGAAGGCGTTCGAAGTGTATCGCCGCATAATCGAACAATTGTACGAACGCCAATTCGACCGCCGTGCGGTGTTGGTGAACCTTGGCGGCGGGCTGATTTGCGACGTCGGCGGGTTCGTGGCATCGTCGTATCTGCGCGGTGTGCGATACGTCAACGTTCCGACCACGTTGCTCGCGCAGTGCGATGCGGCGATTGGCGGGAAGGTGGCCGTTAACACTCCCTGGGCGAAGAACTTTGTCGGTTCGTTCCATCATCCCGACGGCGTGTATTCTGATCCCTGCAGTTTGCGAACGCTGGGTCGCCGCGATATCGCTGCTGGGGTTGCAGAGATGATCAAGGTCGCGGTCATGGATGATCCTCGGCTGTTCGATCTTCTGGACAGCGGCGTGACGAAGATCATGGACGAACTGGATCCGGTCATTTTGCAGGAAGCGGTGCTGCGTGCGTCCGCCTCGAAGATCCGGTTGCTGGATCCGGACCCGTACGAAACGGACCTCCGACGAGTGCTTAACTTCGGACACACCTACGGCCATCCGCTGGAAACAGAATTTGGCTACGGCGGCATCAAGCATGGCGAAGCCGTTGGCTGGGGCATGGCCGTCTCCACAGCGATCGCGGCCAAACGCGGTTTGGTCGACCAGTATTCGGCCGAAAGAATTTATCGTCTCATCGGCGCGTACGACCTGCCGCCGGCGGTTCCGAAAAAGGTTCTTCGAGACGCGGTCAGACATATTGAGGCTGTCCGATTGGTTCGCGCGAACAAGCTGAACTTTGTGTTCCCAACCGGGATTGGAAGTTCTCTGATTGTGGACGAGGTCAGCGATCAGGAATTCCTGGACGCGATCGATGTTTGCAGCGACCATCACGCGTTCCGGTTCTCTGTGCATCTGGGTACGGATGCTGAACAGAATCGGAGAGCCGCATGAGCCGTTCGCTGGGAATCGATATCGGCGGTACGAAGCTCCTGGCCACGGTACTGGAAACGGATGGAACGATATCCCATTCACGGCGGTACGCGACGGGACGAACATTCGGACCAACTGACTGTGTACGCACGATTGACCTCGCGATGCGTGAGGCGAAAGCCAAAGCTGGAAACATCGCCGGCATTGGCATCGGGTTTCCAGGTTTGGTGAACCCGTACTCCGGCGCGGTGCGATCTTCTGTCATTCTGGATGGCTGGAACAACGTTCCGCTGACCAACCTGGTGTCGGCCGCGGCAGGTGTTCCCTGTGCAATCGATAACGACGTCAACAATGCAGCTCGGGCTGAAGTTTCTGAACGCGGTTCTGCGGCTGACAGTTTCTTTTTCGTTGCGATCGGAACCGGCATCGGCGGCGCGGTGGTCTTGAACGGTTCCGTCTGGTCGGGCGTAAGTGGTCTGGCTGGTGAATTCGGACACGTGTGTATCGATCGCGCGGGTGATCTTTGCAACTGCGGTCGCCGTGGTTGCGTCGGGCCCTACGCCGGTGGTGAGGGCATTGAATCGCGTCTGGGAATTCAGCTGGGAACGCTGTCTGATTTCATCAAATCCGAACCAGACAAAGTACAAGACGCGTTGTCAGATGCAGGCGCCGCGCTTGGGAGTGCGATCGCAAGTGTGTTGAACGTGATGAACGTTGGACTGGTTGTTCTTGGCGGCGGACTGGCCACGCTGGATGCATACCGCTCAAACGTCGAAGCCACGGCGCGTCGAGAGGCGTTCGAAGAAATTCAGATCGATTGCAGGTTCGAACTGGCTGCGACTGGCTACGAAGCGGGAGTCATTGGTGCGGCATTGCTGGGCCGAGAGGCCGCGGCTCGACAGCCGTCGGGCAATCGAGTCGCTGCGTAGTGCTGGTTGTTGTGTGTTAGGGCAAGAGGCCGCTTGAATGAAACGAATTACGATTGTTGGCGCGGGTGTTTACGCTGCCACATTGTGCGAACAGCTTGCTGCCGGCGAATCGGACGAGCCACTGGAAATTGTCATCGCCGCGCAGAACGAACAGCGGTTGCAGACCATCGCCAGCGCCTGCGGAGCGCGGGTAGCGATGCTTCGGTCGGACTGGCGTGTGTCTGCTGATACGAATCTTGCGCAAGCGGTTGCAGGTGCTTCGCTCATCGTGTTGCTGGTCAGAGTTGGCGGGCTTGCGGCGCGGCGGTATGACGAGACGTTTCCTTCGCAGTTTGGGCAAGTCGGTGACGAGGGGCTTGGGTTGGGCGGGATCGCCAACACCTGGCGGACTCTTCCGGTGCTCACTTCCATTGCGGAAACCATTCGTACCAACGCTCCCAACGCGAAGGTCATCAACATGCTGGCGCCGCTGGCGACGACAACTCGCCTGTTGTGTGACACCGGAATCGATGCCGTCGGTATTTGCGAACTGCCAATCACAACCGAAGAACAGTTTGGCGGAAACGCGGACTTGTTTGACTACGCCGGAGTCAACCATCTAGGCTGGTTTACTCCACGCAGCAAGCAGGGAGAACGCGTTCTTGCGGCGGCCGTAGACGCTGGCCATGCGGATCGCGAGATCGTCGACCGCTTCGGAGCCACAACGCTTTTCTACTACTACCGCGTATTTAATCAGGCCGCCGCACTTCGCATGAACTGTGCGTTCAAGCCGGGTCGGGCAGCCCAACTTCAGGATCTGACGGATCAGGTTCTCAGCGATTTTCAACAACGACCGGCCGAACTAAGTCCAGCTTTGACTCAGCGAGCGACCCCGTGGTTCGATCGCGGTTTGATACCAATCATGAACGCGCTGCTTGGCGGATCCGAGGTACAAGGATTCGTGAACACGCCGAACCTGTTCGAGGGAACGCGTTTGGTTCCACAGCTGTCTGACAGAGCCATCGTTGAAGTTCGCACGACGTGGAACGCCCATGGTGTCGCGCCGCGGTGTGTGTCTACGCTGACCGACGAAGCAGCCAGCTTTGTGCATGCCGTCAGTGAGGCCGACGAACTGGCCTATCGCGGTTCAATCGAACGTGATCCTTCGCTAATCCAACAAGCAGTCGCGCGATTGCCGTTGGATATTTCGAAGCAGAACCAAAATGCGATCGTCAACGCAGTTTGTGTTCAAGACGTCGCTCGCGCCGCTTGAAGTCAGGCTAGCAAAACAAGTGAAGGAACGTAGGCATGCAACTGGGCATTTGCACTCAGGCTCTTTATCACCTGCCATTCGAGGAGGCGATCAAAACCGCCGCCGACATGGGTTTCGAAGCGGTGGAACTTCCCGTTGATGCCGGAAGTCCGTTCGTGAATCTGGAAGAGGCATTGGCTGGCGATTGGAAACGGTTGAAGCAGACAATCGAATCAGCCGGCCTGACGATCTCATGTCTTTCGAACCATCAGGAGGGCCAGGCTCTACTCGGTCCGCACGCCGACCTGGGCGCGATTCATGACGGTTCGCCGGAGGAGATGGCTGCGTGGTCTGCAGAACGGCTAAAGATGACCGCGGACCTGGCGCAGTTGATGGGAGCGGAGACGGTGATTGGATTCACCGGCTGCGAAGACTACGCGAGGTTCTTTCCGTGGCCGCTGGAAGACGGGTACGAACAGATGTCGCCCGTGTTTCGCGATCGGTTCCTTCCGGTCCTGGATCATTATCAGGATCGTGGCGTGCGGTTTGGTCACGAGTGCCATCCGAAGCAGTTCGCGTACAACCTGGAAACCGCAGAGCTGGCTTTGAAGCTGGTCGATGAGCATCCGGCGTTTGGGTTCAATTACGATCCGGCGAACCTTGTGTTGGCGGGTATGGATCCGATTGTGTTTATCGCCGAATTGGGTCGACGCATCTGGCATGTGCATGCCAAGGACTGCGAGATGGTCAAGCACAACGCGGGGCGATCGGGCATGTTGGCGCACGGTCCGTGGAGTCGTCCGGATCGCGGTTTCCGATTCCGAGTCTGCGGGTGGGGCGACATCAATTGGCGCGCGGTTATTTCGGAATTGCAGATGTCCGGTTTCGGTGGCGTCCTGGCGATTGAACACGAAGACCCAACGATGAGTCAGTCGGAAGGACTCCGACAAGCGAAGGCGCACCTGGACCCGATTGTCCTGCGCGATCCCGCACCCAGTGGACCACGTTGGTGGTAGAAGCACGTCATGCGCGCGACCAGCTGACTGAGGCTGTGAATACATCCCTCCACCGGCTTTATGCCGGTGGCTTGTTGGCCTTTGCGCTACTGCTCTGAGGTTCAATTGAGGTAGCGCAAAGGCCAGTAAACCACCGGGGTGAACAGTGAACCCGGTGGGGGATCCGCGAATTCGGGGTACGGCTGCCTGCCGTCAATTGAATCACAATCCCTGAGGGTGGGTCAGTCAGCCGCATCCAATTCACAGCGTTTCGCGGCCTTCCTGCGATCTGACTCCCGAATCGTCGCGAATGTAACCCGGTTCACCCAACGCAGACCGCTTCGGCAATCCGTGCCGAACCGCGACTCAACCACACCCAAACACCCGGTGCGGGCGCGCCGACTTTGATCGCGCGGTGAACCGATGCGGAGAACCAATGCCCGGATAACCGATTCAAACAGAAGAGTCAGGGTATCTCGTGCAGTTTGAAATTGGATCTCTGTTAATGCCGGGCATGTGTCGGAAGTACTGTACAGTCGCAATCGTCGCCATTGTTATGGCGTCGTCCGGCTCCGTTTTCGCTCAACAGTATCAGAGCGGGAACCCGTATCAACGGGGGAACGTCTACCGGGTCCCGGTCACGTACCAGGAATCTTCGACTCGGATAACGCTTGAGGACTTACCGCAGCAGGAGCAGTTGCCGATTGGCAAGCCGCCAACGCTGCCTTTAGCGACGGAGTCTGCGAAGGACGTACTCAAAAAGGACGTACCTAAGAAAGCAGAAACTAAGAAGCCAGCACTCAAAAAGGCAGAACCTAAGAAGGCAAAGAAGCCTGAAGACAAAGCTGCGAAGGCATCCGACGTCAGCAAGCTTGAGAAGAAGATAGAGAAGCTGCAAAAAGAACTGGACTCACTCAAGAAGAAGGGTGAACCGAAAAAGCGAACCGAAAAAGTCGACTGCAAACCCGACAAGGTGTACTACACCGTTCCGCTTGTCGGCGAACGCCTTCAGGACGGCATGCTGGGCAAGGACGAAAAACCAAACACCAAACCGTTCACGCAGCGGTGGGGAGCCGACTACAAAAAGGGCTTCCTGATTAGCCCTCTTGATCCGAAACGTGACAAGTTTCAATTGAAGGTCAACGGCTGGATTCAGTTTCGACACTCTGCCTTCATTCGCAACGAGGAGACCTGGACTGACAACGCGGGTGTGACTCGCGAGATCCGCAACAGGAACCACTTTGATCTCGAACGCGGCCGATTGGTGTTCTCCGGTCATGCACTCGATCCAAAACTGACGTACTTTCTGCAGCTCGACGGTGACACTGATGGCCGAGAGGTTGTTGACTTCTTTGATTATTGGTGGGCCTGGAAGTTCAGCGATTCACTTCGCGTTCAGGCCGGAAAGCGCAAAGTGGCGGCAAGCCGTCGCTGGTTGATGGGTGCACGTGACTCAAGACTGGTTGACCGACCTATCGCAACAGACTTCTTCCGTCCGGACCGAACCGTTGGCGTCTGGGCGAACGGTAACTTCGATGACACGATCTTCTACGACTTGAACCTCGGCAACGGCTATCGAACCGCAGGCAGGAACTCACTGGAAATTGACGACAAGCTGTCATTCGCTGCCACCAGTTGGTGGGATGTCGCCGGACCGTTTGGCAAGACGATTACCGACCACGCGATGTCACAGGAAACACTCATTCGGATTGGGCACAGTTTTGCTTTCGCTCCGCAGGCAGGCACGAGTCTTGGCGAACCACTTCGCGAATCCACATTCCTGCGGCTTGCAGACGGAACCTTGCTTAGCGACCCCGGAGCGCTTGCTCCTGGCGTCACCATTTCGAAAAGCGACGTGCTGCTGTACGCAGTTGACTTCGGCTGGAAAGACAATGGCTGGAGCCTGAGCGCTGAAGCCTACTTCCGCTGGCTCAGAAACCTGGCTGGCGACGGTCCTTTGCCGACCGATTCGATTCAGCAAACCGGTTTCTTTGTCGAACTGGGTAGCGTCATCAAGCCGAACTACAGCGACTGGAATATTCGCTACTCCGAAATCCAGGGCGATTTCGGTTCGGGCAGCGAAAGCGCGGCTGGTATTAACTTTTACCCGCTGGGCAAACCCAGTGTGAAGGTGACCTTCGACGTCTCGTACTTCGATGGCAGCCCGCTAAACAACACGGCAACCGGCATCGCAGCCGGTGATGCCGGCGTGCTTTTGAGAACCCAGTTCCAGGCTCAGTTTTAGTCTGCACGGGCGCGCGTTGCGACAGCTTCTCCACGAGCAGCCTCGTCATTAACGGCTATTGCCTCCAAGTCGGCCGGCGCCTCCGCGTCAGCCGCAGGCTCTCTCGGAGGAACCGTCTGGTATCCGCGCGCGGTGCGAAGGGCGAAGGTGATCCACGGTGCGATGAGAACCAACCAGATGATTGTCAGAGTTGTCAGTGCGTGTTCGTTACCGACAAACAGAAGAACCAAAACCGTGGCGACTTCAGCGAAAGGTTTGACGATCCCTGTCACAAACACAATCGTCTCACGTCGCGCTTTGCGATCGAACACCGAATAAGCGACCGCCAGAGCCGGGTCGTGGACCGCTCGGCGCAGGACATGCAAACCTCTGCCGGCCGTAAACACTGCCATCAACGCGAAGGGGCTGGTCGGGAAGAACGCAGCAACGCCTACGATCGTCAGACAAAGTGGATAACCAAGCAAAGCCGGCTTCAGTCCGAATCGGTCCAGAATCTGTCCGGCAGCCAACCACTGCAAAAGTAAAATCGCCACATCACTGGCCGCGTAGAAAATCGCAAGGTACGCCACGAGACTGTGTTCGTCATAGCGAAAGTATCCGGCCAGCGCGACCTTCCATTGATAGCCAATCAGCGTCAGTACCACGATTTTCACAGCCACCAGCGCTGCCAGGTTGAAACCGTAGAATCGTGGAACACTGCGCCGGGTTCTGGCTTTCTTTCGCATCCGAACCCGAGCGGCACGTTGAATGCGAGTTCGCACATCATGCCGTTCGGAGAGACGGTTCCGTATGAACCACAGCAGGCCAACGGTGAGCAGGTCGATAGCCAGAATCGCAGACAGAATCAAAGTCGGGCTGGCGACATCGGCTTCAACGCCCAGTACGACTCCAACCAGGATTCCCGCACACGGTGCACCTGAGGCAACTATCGCAAATGGGCGTTTGCTGTCCTGTTTGGCGAACGCGTCATTGCAAAATGTCACACCGTAAATCGTGTTCAGGCAGCCTCTCACCTCCGCCAGAACATAAAGCTCGCCAATCAATAAGGCCGAACGTCCCAGTTCCCGCAGCAGGACCGTGCAAGCAAGCGATGCGAGTCCAAGCAAGAACCATGAGCCAAGAGCCAGTCGCATTGTCCGAACGCGGCCAAGCAAATACCGGGTGACAAAGGAAATCCCGATCACTGCGACTGCGGCGACAGCCAGGGCTGTCGGTAACTCGTCCGGCCCAACTCGCGCAAGAAACAAACTCACGGCCAGTGCCTGAGCTAACACGTAGCTGGATGCCGTCAGAAACGAGAACCCAAACAGGAGCGCCGTATTGGAAGGCCGCATGCTGACAGGTAATCGGGATGTTACTCGCACTTACTCTTTGTGTCTTTTCGTGTTTCTTGTGGCCATGTCTCTTTGCAGTCTGGTCGCCTCACGAAGTTTACGTCAGACCTACCAACTCTCACCTCTTATTATCGACGGATGGAGCAGCGCAGGGCCATATCGAAGCTGTTGGAAATGGCCGTACCCGTATGCGGTTGTGAGGAAGATACCGACAGGTTGTTGGTTCGCTACCCGGCGCAATCAGCTGCGATCAGGAACGTTCCGGGTCCGTCTGCCGGCAAGGCGCGACAACTGGCAACGTCGCGGCATCCATAGATCGCAAAAACACCGAAACGACTTACCCCGATACAGAATCTTTGACTGGCACTTCCGTTTCCTTATTGAACCGCCATTCCTTCTGCACAATCAACCGCGCGCCGCGGCGGAAGGTGAGGTAAGACCAGGCCCAGCTTAAGACGACAAAGAATCGGCGGCGGAAACCGGTGAGGTAGTAGACATGAACCACCAGCCACACGATCCACGCAAAGAAGCCGCCAAGTTTGAATTTGCCGACTTCCGTGATGGCTCGGCTGCGGCCAATGGTCGCCATCTTGCCTTTGTCGGTGTACTTGAATTGCCGGCGATCAGAACCATCGATGTCGCGCAGGATGTTGGCAGCAAGAAAATGTCCCTGTTGCATGGCGACCGGAGCGACGCCGGGTAGCGGACCGCCGTCGCCAGTGAAGTGAGCCTGGTCGCCAGCGACGAAAATGTTGGGATGCCCCTGAACGCTGAGGTCCGGTTCGACCATCACACGTCCGGACCGATCGACTTCGAATCCAAGCTTTGAACCCAGACTGGAAGCCTGAACGCCGGCAGCCCACAGAACGGTCGCCGCGTTGATGCGTTCTTCACCGACCTCCACGCCGTTCTCGTCGATATTCTTGACGATGCTGGATGTCCAAACCTGCACGCCCAGTCCTTCCAGATCCCGCATCGCTTTGCTGGAGAGTTTCGGTGAGAACATCGAAAGAATTCGCGGGCCACCTTCGATAAGAATCACGCGTGCGAGTGTGGGTTCGATGCTGCGGAAGTCGCGAGCCAGCGTGTAGCGGCTCATCTCACCAATCGCGCCGGCCAGTTCGACTCCGGTTGGGCCTCCGCCAACAACGACGAAAGTCAGCAGGCGTTTTTGTTCTTCGGGACTGGTTGATCGTTCGGCAACTTCGAACGCGGTCAGAATCCGACGACGAATTTCTGTAGCTTGCTCAACCGTCTTGAGCCCCGGAGCGTGCTTCTCCCACTGGTCGTTGCCAAAGTAACTGTGTTTGGCTCCACACGCGAGAATCAGGTAGTCAAACGGCACGTCGCCGAAATCGGCTTTAACTTTGCGTCCATCGAAATCGACCGACTGCACTTCGCTCTGAAGCACCCGGACGTTTTCCTGCTTCGACAGAATGCCTCGCAGCGGAGCAGCAATATCTGCGGGACTTAACCCGGCCATCGCGACCTGATACAGCAGCGGCTGGAACAGATGATGGTTCCGCCGATCGATTAGCGTGACACGAACATTCCCGGCGCGGCGAAAACCCTTGGCTGCGTTAAGGCCTGCAAAACCGCCGCCCACAATAACTACGCGTTTGATGTCGTCCATGCCGCCATTGTAGCATCACCCAGGCGTCGAGTTGGCCATTCAGTGGCCGAACGGAGAGGTTGTTCGATTCAGACAGAACATCCTACCTCGGGATGTCACCGAGGCAGAGCCGCACTCCGGTCCCCAGCGAGTTCCGGCCGAATCGGTTAGGTTCGCTCCCCGACATGATGTCGGGGGAGCAGAGCACCAACCGGATTGCAGCTCCTATCCGCAACTACTTCTCGTCGGGGTTCGCCAGGCGCAGTTGCTTTAGTCGGTACCGTTGATAACGTTCCTCAGCGTTCGGCAATTTAAACTCCGGCCTCCGTGGAAAGTACTGCACGTCGCCATCCAGGATCGCTATCACTCCCCCTTTTCACCAGCGGTTTGAGGGTCACTGTTGTTGTTGGAACCCGCAGGCTCATTGGCAGGCCTACCAAGCACCAGCTCTTCTTCCTCCTCCTGAATGATGATGTTCGGGGTGACCGAAATCTGTGGGATGGAAGCTTGCGGAGCAGAAATTCGCTCCTCTTCCTCAACGGGATTGATGAGGTCTGCCTTAACCTTGAGGTAGTACTGCTTGCCGTCTGTGTCCCCCAGCATCTTACCGATGGCTGAGGTCATATCGGCGAGCCCTGTACGCCCATCCGGGATGACCCAGGAGGTTGCCTTGCCACCAACAATTGCAGTGACGATTACTTTCTGACCTTCAACCTTCGCACGAAATTTCAAGTGGAGCCGTCCTGTTCGAACTTCGGCGGTGGCGCCTGAGGACAGCGTTAACCGAGGTGCCATCAGACGCTTGCCGCCGATGTCAAAATCATCTCCGACCAACGAGACCATCGCCCCGAGTCGTTTCGCGGCGAGCTCAGGAACTTTCCCGGAGACCTCGATCACGTTGACGTTAAGCATCACTTGTCCCGGCTGTCGGTTTCGAAGGTCGGTCAGTGTCTTACGAACCCCTTCATGAATCTGTGTGTTCGCACGGATCTTGAATGAGAGGGACTTCTCATTGAACTCGACGGAATTTGGCCCGCCCGCAACCTTCCAGGATTCCGGAAAGATTGCTCGCACACGAGCCATCAATTCAGCCACATTGCTCGCCAGGTTACCATCACTGCCCGGAACTGGCGTGAGCAGGTCAGCGACCTGGTACATGCGTGCCTGGATCCGTACACGCTCATTCAGGTCCGGGTGCTGCGCTGCACCAGTGGCATCAACTTTGGGTTCCCGGTTGCGTCTCTTTGACGCCTGGAATCGATCATACATTGCCCTGACACGTTTGTACTCTGCGTCAAACTCTGCCGGTGATTTCGCGAGCTTTCGAGCCGCTTCGAGTCGGGATTCGACACGATTGTGCCAGTCTGCAAGATTGTGCCGATCTTGTTCCATGTCGGCTGCTTGTTTGACTTTAGACAAGTTGCTTTGAGCTGTAACGAGCAATATGACGGCCCTTCTTAGTCGGCGATTGCTCCCAGCAGCTTGTCCTGACTCATCTGACCTGGTGCGATCACCAAAGCGATCTACCTGGTACTGGGCGACGAAGTCAGGCCGAGGTTTCACGAGGCTCTTTGCGGCTTTCAGCTGGAGTTCGAGTGACTTCACATTCCACTCGAACTGAGCGACGGCTTCTTGAGTTTCCGAGCGAGTCGCTTGGAGTACTTCGCGAGCCTTTTTGAGGCGTGCATCATCGTTCTTGGCTTCGAGCGATTTAACGTCCCGCTCCATCTGAGCCACGCTGTGGCTCGCTTCCAAACGGGCCGTGTCCAGCACCAACCGGGCCTTCTTGAGGCGGTGCTCGTAATTCCGCACCTGCGCGTTCCCCGAGCGAAGTGCAACTGGCGGTGCCATGGAGAAACCCAGGTTCCAGGGTTCGGTTCCGCCAACCGGCGGAGTCAATTGGCCGGGCTCTGCAACCGTGACGTGAATTTCATCACGATCCTGAAGTGAAACAAGTTGGATTCCAGCATTCACGTCGCTGATCTTCGCGACAGTCGTTTGGGTGTAGCTGTATGGCTCGGTGTGCGACGCTTGTTCAACGCCCTGCATTTGAACCTTGCGAACCCCTTGAGCCCTTCGCCTAATCTTGATCACGTCGCCATAGTCCGATCGCAATCCACCAGCCAACGCAATCGCGCCCACCAATTATTTGGGCCCGCTGGCACTTCGTAGATGCCCGAATTTCGAACGGCTCCGTGAATGGTGACGCGTACAGTCGTGCTCACTGGCGATGGTGCTACTGGCGATGGTGCTACTGGCGTGCTTATCCGGGAGAACTCTTTACTTGAGCCTGCTAGCATCGGTTGACGGTAGAAGCCCTGAATCAAACCGGTGGAGCCTGAATCGCCTGACGACTGTGAGGCTCGGGAGTTGGAGGTCCCGAGCACTCTAATCCCTCCGTCAATGGGACTTCGGGCCGACGGTGACAATGGGGGTCGATACCCTGGAGGCGGAGGCATTGGAGGCATTGGACTCAGTTCCGCCGATCCTACCGTCTGGTTGTTCATGACTTGCGCATGAAATGCGATCAGCAACTGCTTATTGTCACTAACTTTCACCACCAGGATCTGAGACTTGTCGCGGGCGAGGGGTGAGATTTTTCCGAAGTTGAACCTCAGGGATTCCTGCCCCAATTGGCGATACTGCAATTTCATATCGGCCTGAAGAATTCTGTCGGTGGCCGAACTGGGATCAGGTTCTTTTCCTTGTGGTTCGTCCCCTGAGGTAGTTGGTGCCGCCCACGACGGATTGACGCTCAATCGAATTCCGTGGGAATGGCCGTCGGTTCCTTTGACCGGGAACTTTTGCCCAACCACGAAGGCGACTTCTGTGTCGATCATCGTCATTAGTTTGGGTCGGGCGACAATCGTGAGTTTGCCGGCCTCGTTCATGCGCTGAATAAGTTCAGTTGGCTCGCCAAGTGGTAGTTCGTAAAGAGTAGCTGTTTCAGTAGTTGCTGCGTTTTCACCAACTACTCGCGACACCGCAAGATTTTGCGTGGTGGGAGAGTGGCCATCAAAGTCTATTTCCTGGTCAGCGGACAGCCCTGCAATCACCGCCGTTGCGTGTACCAAAGCCTTCGGCTTTCCCATCATTGCCGGAACAGGCCCTATGTTTCGAACGGCCGGTTTTCGCACAGCTTCAAGTGACAGCAACAGATCCGGTTTCGAATTTCCACGTTTCAGTCGTATGAGACTCGCCAGATCCTCACTGAGTTCGACTTTATGGAAGTCATACTCGGTTGTTTCGATCTGGTCAGCTTGATCCCGCATCAACAGGTTTCCAGACAGAACAGTCTTCCCATCCACGTGTGTCGGGGTGAGGGTGAATTTGATACCACGGAACCCATCGTCGTCCTTGTTCTGCGGAGGGACTTGCTGTCCGACTTCGACCCTCGCAGGCTGCCCTTCCAATGTGATGATCTGTGGTCGCGAAAGGATGCGAATTTCGTGCGACTTCTGTAGTCGCCTAATGTTTTCAGGTACTGATTCGATGGGAACGGAGAACGCCGTGGAGTTCAGCTGAGCTGGTTCTTCGTCTCCAACTCGACGGGTTATCTTGAGGGTTTGCGTTGGTCGCGGTGTGGAGAATTCGAATTCTGCTTCGGGCGCAGCTTCAAAGAGAAGAGCCCTGATGACGAAGGTAGCAGGCTCCTGATCACGGACAGGAACAGCTTCCCCGTTGCGTAGAACGCGTTCCCAGCCAGATATCGGACCTGTCATATTTGCGTCGAAGTCCGCCAGAGCTGCCTCAACGCCTCTATTATCCAAGAGAACGCCGGTACCCCGGATCGCAGCCGCTGGGGCCATCTTCAGTTCATCTGCTTCGAGAATGAGAACTAACTCGCGACCGTCTGTTTGACATCCTGTCTGAACCAGGGCCTTGCCGTTCGTGATTTCGTATCTCGTCTCAGAACGGCGAACCGTCTTTCCTCCATCGTCTTGCTGCTGGGTTACCTCGAAACGATATTTGAGTTCGATTCCGTTCTTCGTGACTCGCGGTGTGACTTCGAGCGAGACCAGATCGTCACCTGAAGTCTGAAGTGATGCCCGCTGACCATCGTTGCAGATCAATTTCGGGGCACAGAGGACGCTCGCATCCTTCTGAGCCACCAAGGCGGCAAGGCTTGCTTCAAGTTGCTTTGGGGCAAGCGATCGAAACCCAAGAGTTGTGGTTCCGCTGACGCTTGGCTGCAGTGAGGGTGGGCTGTAGGTTTGGCGTTGGTTCAGCTTCTCTTGATGCTCCTGAGCCAGCTTTGCCTCGGGCGTGACGACCATGACGTTCGCACGTTGGATCTCTCGGAAAGGAGCGGGGATATCCGCGGCGGCCGCTTCGACAATCGTAGCCTTAACCACAATCTGCCTCTTGTGTTCTTCGGCTTTCTTCGCCTCTGGCAACGGCTTCGCTTCCTGACTGATGACAGCTCCCGGCAAGACAACCGCCGCCGCGACAACAAACAGCAACCTCCGACGCCAGCCTCCTCCGCTTCGACTTCCTTGTCGTAAGCTCATGATTC
>CAZAIB010000074.1:32461-33944 GCA_964485095.1 uncultured Planctomycetaceae bacterium
AACCTCCGACGCCAGCCTCCTCCGCTTCGACTTCCTTGTCGTAAGCTCATGATTCTCTCCATGCGTTGAGATGTAATTTCCACGGGACGAACACCCGGAAACGCGGGCATCGCCTTGAGTTCGTTCTTCTGTTCCAGCACCCGCAGCAAACTGCGAGCGTAATCTGCTGGCCGACATTTCAATGCGGTCAGCACGTCTTCATCACACGCGCGTTCTGTGTCGCGCGAGATTTGTTTGCTTACCCACCACATGAGCGGATGGAACCACCACAGGCCCTTTGCAATCAGGTTCAGCAGCCCAACCCACAAGTCGCCGCGGCGGATGTGGATCAGTTCGTGAGCCAGTATTGGTTCCAACTTGTCGGCTCCATCGCGAGCGATCACTTCAGGAACCACGATGCGCAGGCGGAACAGTCCGAGAACCGCCGGGCCGATGGCCGATGACGTGATCATCAACGAAACGCGTCGTCGAATGCCGAGCTTCGAACGCAGTTGTTCAAGCCGCTGGACAAGTTCCTCTGGTGGCTCAATGCTGGTCCGCTTGAGGCTGCGCAGGCACAGTACAACGCGAGTGAAGGCGATGAGAACCACCAGGGCGGTTCCGACTAGCCACGCAATGACAAGCCAATCCCGCATCGTGAGTGGTTCGACTGGTTCTCCGATTGACTCTTCGGTCGGAACCAACGTTTCGAACGGCTCTGGGTACGTGAAGTACTCAACTTCGACAGGCGGTACCGGTTCCTGCTTCACGAAGAACGCGAACGGGCTTGTGGCGTCAACCGGAGCGACAGGTTCCACGTGTGGTTCAGCCGCTCGACAAAACAAACCGAACGGAGCCGCAACGATTGGCGGCGTGACACATTTCACGAGCACAAGCAGCCAAAGCACCATCGCCGCGTGAGGACGGTTGCGACAAACCGTGCGCGCAAGTGTGCCGACAGCAAGGATTAGCAACGACAGTTGCCACAGTTGAGTGAAGCCAATGTTGAGGAGTGCATCAGTCATCGTTGGTCTCCCCAGGCTTGCGAAGGACAGGGCCGTTGGCCCTGACGTGTTCTTTCCGTACTTGCGGGCCTCCGAGCCCCAAGCACGAGTGGCGCCGTTTTTTTAGCGACCCGCAAACCTCGTTGGCCGTTGATCTACGCTTGCGAACCAGCAACGCGTTAGACCCTTGGGGCTCGGAGGCCCAAAGTACAGACAACGGGGACGGTATGGCTTGCGGCCTTACCTGGCTGTGGAAGCTACTCATCGCCGGCCTCCAATTGATCAAGCAGTTCGCGCAGTTGACCGATTTCCTTGTCGCCGATGCCGCGATCTTCGATCAGATGCTGCATGAGCGGCAAAGCGTCGCCGCCGAACAGGCGTTCCAGCAAATCGTCCACGGTCTCGCGAATCACGGTTCGCGGCTTCACGCGAGGCGAATACACCCGCGTCCGACCGTCCATTTTGACTTTCAGGTAGCCCTTTTGTTCGAGCCGCCGCAG
>CAZAIB010000075.1:0-14406 GCA_964485095.1 uncultured Planctomycetaceae bacterium
ACTGAATTCAAATCCTTCCGTTCGTGCCCGATTACGGCAGGCGTTATAAGGTGCGAATGGGGGCACTTAGTCCCATCATCAGTTGCGTGCGCAGCCAAAGTTGGCACGCCACGATCGCCTGCGCGATGGGTGTGGATCCGTCTGAAGAACCCTACGCGGCGAACGACCGATTCCGATTACCGATCGTGGAAAACCAATCCGGCGTATTCGCTTAATCTTTCTTGCGTTCAACCGCGCCGATATCTGGTTGGTCACCACGAGTGGTCGAAGTTAGGTCTCGGGTCATCGATGGCAGGCGTGTCTGGTTCCCCTTGTCGATTCCGGCAGACTTGAGGCGCGGCGTGTAGCTGGCTGGCTCCAGAGCATCGGCGGCGTCCGATTGCTGGATTTCCAATTGAGGCGGGAAGGTCCCGTTTTCAGCAAGCAACTGGAAGTTCTCTTCCAACCCTTCATACGCGTCGGGCAACTCGATCATCCCGTGACGATACACGTTGTTAAAGATTCGTAAGCCAGTGGTGCCGGACAGCCTGAGGTCCGGACCAAGGTTGTCGAGTAGCAGGTTGTTGGTGAAGAGCCCTTCACGTATTTGAGAACCGCTGAATAACGCACCCCCGTCCTGACATTCGAAGAATGTGTTGTAGTTGATGGACAACTGAGAGAACCGGTCGCCGGGGCCAACAAAGAGCGCTGGCCCATCACACCGAACCACCAGGTTCGAGAAGACATCCACCTCGCTGGTGGAGTTATGTTCCGGATCCAGTGTGACGCCGCAGCCGCAACCGTAAATGAACGAGCGGCAGACCCACAGCTGGCTCACTGCGCCCGAGATGTAAATCGCTTTCTGGCCCGGCAGCTGCTTGATGGTGTTGGTGTCCAGGACTCCTGACTCGCACCCATCCAGGTAAATTCCGCCAGCAAGCGTTCCGCTTCCGGGTGTGGGTAGCGGGTGCAGAATTTCGCAGTCGAGTATCTTCAGGTCCTTTGAGCCCGTGACCTCAATGTGGGCTTTGCCTTCGTACTCAGCACAGTACCTCAGCAGTGTATCTCCGATTGTCAACGCCGCCGTGTTGGCTGCAACGATGCCCGGACCTCTGCATCGATGGACATAGCAGTTTTGAATCGTGACGGAGGAAAGTTCGTTGTCGCCCGAACCCTGGATGGCAATGCCTGCTCCACGACTGCCGCAGACCATCAGGTTCTGGACAGCCACGTTGTTCGCAGCGATCCGAATCATGGGGTCGCCGGCTTCCAGTTCCTGCCGCCACTTGTCGTTTTCCTCACCGATTGGGTACGTGCCGGTAATTTGTGGCAGCCGTTGGCTCTCAGACTCTGGTGCTGCCGCAGTGTTAAATTCTGGCCCCCAGTTCGTAAGTGTGATGCCCTTGTGCTCAATAACCACACTCCGAGAACTGTACTCGAGTGGATGAAAGCCGTCGCGGTAACCACGAATTCGGATCGTGTCGTTTGCCCGCGCGACCAGCACGGCATCTGCGATCGATTGGAACGGGCTCTCGGTACTTTTGCCATCGCCCGGGGGCGTTGCCCGTGAGTCAACGAAGTACGTCATCGGTTTTGCTATCGGCGCCGGTTCACGTTCAGGAACGTCAGCGCGGCCTAGCTTTGACATCCCAAATACCAGCAACGGAATCAGCAGAACCGCCGCTGCGGCCACCAACTTCAGCGCCAGAGCTGATGACTGGAGTGTCGCTTTGGCTGCATCGCCAACTTGTTTCGCTGACTCGTAGCGTTCAACCGGCGCGGCACTGAGGCATCGCAGGCAGATTCTGCTGACGGCATCATCGGGAATCGGAATCGGTACGCTAAGTTCGCCTGCAGCAGCTTTGGCGGTTGCTTCGTCGGCAGTGGGGGCCGCGAACGGAGCCTGGCCGGTTAACATTTCAAACAGGATCGTGCCCAGCCCAAAGACATCGCCGCGAACGTCTCCTCCTGATTCTCCACGAGCACGTTCGGGAGGTGTGTAGACAGCTGTGCCAGCGCTGTCTTGTGTCGAACCGGCTCCAACTGCGCTCAGGCCAAAGTCGACGATCTTTGGTATGCCGTCTGAGCTGATAACGATGTTGGCCGGTTTGAGATCACGATGGACGATGCCCTGCCTGTGAACCGCCTCAAGACCATCACTGATCTTCGCGATGAGCTCAGCCGCTTCTACGTGCGTGTAAGTTTGCAGTCTAACCTGACTGGCAAGATTGACGCCGGAAACGTGTTCCAAAACCAGGCAGGGGTTCCCCGCAAACGTCTCAACGTTGTGGCACCTGACAACATACGGACTGTCGATTTTCGCGAGAGCTCTTCCTTCCCGTAGAACCTGCTCTCGTAGTTCGTCAGTGTTGGCCGTGTGGTAGATCTTTAGAACAACGTCGCGTTCAAGGTCAGGATCCCAGGCCCTGAGCGCGATCGACTGACCACCCAGGCCCACGGTGCAGCCTTTGCCAATCCGGTACTTACCGACTTGCCCAAATTCGTTTTGGCCACCCCCGCCAAGATGTGCCGCAAGTGCGCGAAGGTGGGCCTTTACTTCATCCGGTTTCATGCTACTGCTCTGGTGGGTCAGGCGGTTCGTCTGGTTTAAGCAAGCGGCCGAGTGTTTGGATAGCCCTGTTGAAGACGCGACTTGCGGTTGTCGCTGTACAGCCGACTTTCTCACCAATCTCCTCGAAAGTCCTGTCTTCGAAAATGTAAAGCAGGACAACGGTCCGCTCACGGTCGCTGAGCTCTTGAATCTCGGCCGCCAATTTCGTCAGAACTTCGTTTTGTTCAGCGGTCTCAGCTGGCGACGGTTGATCTGATTCCGGGACAGCAAGCGGGAGAATCTCACTGTTGATGCTTCGTTTTTTAGCGTAGTGGAACCGGTTCGCATTCGCCGCAGCGCCGGCGGCAACACATTTTACCCAGGCATCGAATTCCTGCTCTGTGGTTCCGCGAAACGAATCAAGCTGCTGGTAAGCCTGCAGCATGCCTTCCTGCACAAGATCCGATGTGTCCAAGCGTGATGAGAGCTTGCTTTGTTTTAGTTTGCGAACGACCGCCCGTATCCGTTCGCGCCATATCGTTAGAAATTCAAAATCCAGAGACCACTCAGCCTCACCTGCAACCTGTTCAATCGTCACCGCTGCCCTCCTGATTCGCTAACAGTATTGTTGCGTAGAGCACATACATACCTGCACGTATATGGTAACCGTGGTTTCGCCAAATAGGAATGAACAATTATGCACGTACACTCTGCTCGCTTCCCCAATCGAACTACAATCACAAATTACTTGCAGCCGCCCTCACTCCCACTCCGCCTCCCGATCCTCAACACCGCTGGCAATCTGCTGTTTCGCAACTCTTGATAACTTCTTGCCAGTCTCAAGTTCTGCCGGACTTAATGATGACCTGTCGATACTGCGCAGGGTTCGCATGCAAGCTCGAGGTTGCTGGTTCTCCTGAAGCTGGATTGCGGCGAGTCGAATACGGGCCCAGTTAGCTGCGTCAGGATGACGCTGGATGTATTCCTCCAGTATCGACTCCGCTTCCTCGAAGTGCCGTGCGGCGACCAGACCCAGGCCGAGTTCCTTGAGCTGTTCTTCGCTCAATTTCACCCGTGGCTGGTTGACGCGCAGAAAAAACAGACCTTCGGCCGCCGCGAGGTATTCGGCTTTGTCGATCTGATCGTTGATCTCCTGTAGCTTCGACTTCTTCTTTTTCTTTGGCTCGTCGGCTGGCTTCTCGTCGTACTTTGTCTTCTTCCCTTTCTCGTTCTTGTAGCCGTAGATGTCTCGGACGTGGGGTCCATAGTTACCGCTCATCACAGAAAACAAATCCCAGTCTTCGCAGTCAACTTTGCCCGCTTTGAACATCAGCACGCCGAAAATCCCGCCGGAAATGGCACCCACCGTATGCAGGAACGCGGTGCTCATGGCGAACGAACCTGCTGCCGCGATTAAGAAGTCCAGCCCAATGTAGAACGCTGAAAACGTCATGATGCTGACTTCAAACGAAACCGGTCGCAGCCAGATTAGACCGATGATGGTCATGGAATTCTTCGGAGCCCACACGAGACTCATGGCCAGGAGACTATAAATCGCCCCGGACGCTCCAAGCGCTCCGAACATGACAGGTTGCGTTTTCAGTAGCTTGAACAGCGCCCTGTCGCGACGATTCTGAAAGATCAGATCTTCGGGTGGTGGCTGGAATTCTTCCTCTTCCAGTTTCTGGTCGCCATCAAAGTTTCGAGGCCAGTTGTCATCGGCCTGGAACAGGGCTCCTTCAAACTCATCATCAAATTCGCCGTCGTCATCAAGCAGAATCGGGGCGTCTGGTCCGCCTAGCTGTTCCAAACGCACGGCCTCGCGGTCAGAACCAATCATGATGAATTGCTCAACCGCGCACTGAGAAATCCCAACAGCCAGGTACACCGGGATAAATTTTTTCCAGCCCAGTTTCCCTTCTACGACCAGGCCAAACGCCCAAAGAAAAACCATGTTCCCAATCAGGTGCCCAAAGTCGGCATGCATGAAGAACGCGGTCAGCCATTGGTGCGGTCGGATGGCTCCAAACCACAGAATCCAGGGGTCAGCCAAATCCGGGCGCGTACCGGCGCCCGTCAGTACAAACACAACCACATTGGTGATGATCAGACCGATGGTCGCTGCCGGAAAATGATAAATCGGCGCGTCGGTGTTGACCGGAACAAGCATGCATCCATCCCAGACTGCAAAGCGGTTAGCATGAAACTACAGGCACGCCGCGCGATGGTCAATCACCATCTGGCCGGCAGGCAATGCCCAACGAACGTGGAACCTACGCCGGCTACGGTTCCCAGCGTCGCGCGAATACGCGGGCGGCGATCATCATCGCCACGCTGGCCCCCAGCAGCACCAGCACCTGCGGCCACACTTCAAAGACCGGTCGGTCGCGCCAGAAGATTTTTTCGAAGCCTTCCAGTGACCAGGCGTTAAATGTCACCAGACCGAACTGCCGCATCTGTTCGCTCATGATGTAGCGAGGAACCATACTGCCGCCCAACGCAGACATGGTGAGAACCACGATCAGCGCGACGCCATTTAGCTGTGTTCTTGAACGGCAAAGTGTCGCCAGCAGAATCGCCAGACTGGCTGCTGCGGCGGCCGTCGGAATCGCCATCGCAAAGAATCCAGGCAGATGCTGTAAGAACTCAACTCCGAAGACCAATTGCGCCCACGCAAACATCACCACCAGTTGCAACAGCCCGATCGCCGCGATGAACAGCCACTTGCCCGCCAGCAACTGCGTGACCGAAAGTTGACTGCTTAGCAGTCGCTCCAGCGTTCCGGCTTCTTGTTCTTCCAGCAGAGTCGCCCCCGCACCACTGGCACTAAACAGAACGAACAGAACCGCGATGCCGGCTGCATACATCGAAATCCGCGGATTCACTTTGTCACTGGCCAGCACATCTTCGACAACAACGGCGTTCTCAAGCGAGTTATCTTCGGCCTGCTGCGTAAGTCGTTCTAGTTTTTCACGAGATTCGGGAGGCAGTAAATCGATCCGGCGTTTGGCTCTGTCACGCTGAATGGTACCCGACTCGCGACCCATCGCCTGTCGAACAATCGCCTCTGTAAGCTGCGCCGCGATTTCGTCTGATGTATCCGCCAGCAACGCGACTTTCGGTTCCTCGGCAAACATCATCGCTTCGCCGAAACCCTGTTCGATGACGATAGCAACCTTCGCTTTGCCATCCCGAACCCGTTCCCTCGCCACATCGCGGGTCAGCGGGCCGGTACCCGCATCCACTCGGTCGGGCGCCAAAGCGGCATCCGTCGAAACATCTGTCAGGCCTTCGTCAGCTTTTAATTGCTCAAGTAGTCGCCGACTGATTGTCGAATCGTCTTCGTCGAGCAGCAGAACGTTGACGGCCGACGTCTGTCCGCTGCCAATTCCTTTGCCGAAGATAAAAGCGAAGATGCTGAAGAAGATGACCGGCACAACAAACACCAACACCAACTCCAGCGGGTTGTTGCGGAGTCTCAGTAGGCCAATACGAATGACGGTGCCAATCATTCGCGAAGCTCCCGACCGGTCAGGTGCAGGAACACGTCCTGTAGTGTCGGTCGCTGCAGCGTGAGCTCTTCAACCATCGCGCCTTCTTTGCCTTTTTGCTGCAGGACTACGGGCAAGTCGGCAACGACATCGGTTAGGTCGTAGGTTTCGGTTACTCGTTGCTGCTGTCCGCCATCGATTGATTCGATGAACTCAACCGTCAGCCGCTGCGACGCCCCTACCGTCGCTGCAACAAGTTGCTCCAGCGTACCTTCAGCGATCGTCTGACCTTCATCGATGATCACAATTCGGTCGCACCTCGACTGAGCCTCATCCAGTTGATGAGTCGTCAGCACGATGGCCGTTCCGCGTTCTTTGAGATCCGCCAACATCTCGAAAATGCGTTCGCGACTCTGTGGATCAACGCCAACGGTTGGTTCGTCCAACAGCAACACAACCGGATCGTGAAGAACACCGCAGGCGATGTTGAGACGCCTTTGCATCCCACCGGAAAAGCTCCCCGCCTGATCGTGCCGACGTGATTCCAGCTGTGTCCAGTGCAACGCTTCGCTGACCCGGCTGGAAAGTTGCGCGGCTGGAACACCGTGCAAACGACCGAACACTTCAAGGTTCTGCTGAGCCGTCAAATCCGGGTAGATCGCCAGTTCCTGCGGCACGAACCCCAGGAGCGCCCGCTGCCGCCTGTCGCGACTGACAACCACTTCGCCCATGAGTTCCACGTGCCCCGCGTCCAGTCGGTGCCGTCCACAAATCGCACGAATGAGCGTTGTCTTTCCCGCGCCGTTGGGGCCCAGCAGACCAAGCAGCTCGCCCGGCCTCAGATCAAAATTCACCCCGCGCAGCGCGACGTGTTCGCCGTAGGCTTTTTCTGCATCAACAACTGTCAGAAGCGGCCCGGTCATATCACACCGCGGCCGCGGTTGATGATCGAGCATCCTGATGAACCGTATCGGCCGCGATCCAACCCGACATCATGACCATCGGCATACCTGGTCCCGGATGAGCCGCACCGCCGCAAAGATACAACCCCTTCACGTCCGGGCTGCGGTTCGCCGGCTTGAATGCACCCAGAAAAC
The DNA here is from genome assembly GCA_964485095.1 of uncultured Planctomycetaceae bacterium. Classification (GTDB taxonomy): domain Bacteria; phylum Planctomycetota; class Planctomycetia; order Planctomycetales; family Planctomycetaceae; genus CAYNWT01. Next base: position 7,119 of record CAZAIB010000075.1, read on the forward strand.
GCCCATGACTCGCGAGCCCATAAATGGCTCCGTTCAACACATGATACCGACGATCAATGTCCGTTGGCGTCAGTGCGTCTTCGCACACGATGCGGTCTTCAATGTCTTCCATTCCCGCCGTGTTCTTCAATTTCTCGATGATGGTGTCGCGATACCCCGGCAACATTTTCGTCCAGTCGTGATGCGGCCGCAGATACGGAGTATGAACCAAAACGTACAACGCCTCGCCTCCATCCGGCGCCACGCTCGGTTCGCTTAGCGACGGAGCACACACGTAGCACGTCGGATCGGGTGCCGGCTCGCCCTTGCGATAGATGAACTCAAACTCCTCATGCGGATCGCGAGAGAACACAAAATTGTGATGCAGAATGTGGTCGTATCGTTTCTTCAGCCCCAGATACAAGACCACGCCGGAACACGCCGGTTCGTAGGTGCGCCGCTTATGGAACTTCGCCGCGATGTCCTTGCCCAACAGTTCGTCGTGTGTTCGAACAGAATCAGAATTCGAAACCACCGACGTGCATTCGTGCAGCGTTCCGTCTTCCAATCGAACACCAGTCACACGCCCGCCGCTGGTTTCGATCGACGACACTTGCTGACCCGTGATGTAAGTCACGCCAAGGTCGCGACCTAATTTGATCATCGCTTCCGGAATCGCACGCGTTCCGCCCATCGGATACCAAACGCCTTCACTGGTTTGCATATGAGCGATACCGCACAGCACAGCCGGCGACGCATCCGGAGCCGAACCAACGTACTGCGTGAAGTGGTCAATCATCTGCGCGACGCGTTCGTCCGGAACATGCGAACGCACTAACCCGGCGACGGTTCGTCCAAACTTCAGGCTTAGCACATCGCCCAAACCGCGTGGCGTCATGGCTTCCAGAACGCCGATCGTGTCGGTCAACCCGCCCACATTTTTCCAGAAGAAAAACCGCTTTGACACTTCGTGCTGGCGTTCAGAAATCTTCAGGAACTTCTCGTATCCATCCGCAACACGCTGGCTGGCAACATCGCGCAGCTGAGCCTTCATCTTGTCCATCGACTCCAGCAAGTCGAAGTGCGTGTTCCCATCAAAGAAACAACGCCACTGCGGATCCAGCCGAACCAGATCCATGTAGTCGTCAATATTCTTCCCAGCTTCTTCAAAGATCCGGCGCAGAACGGCCGGCAGTGTCAGAATTGTCGGCCCCATATCGAACCGAAACCCATCGCGCTGCAGTACGGCCGCTTTTCCACCAAGCCACTCGCTGCGTTCGATCAGCGTCACCTCATGCCCGCGCGCGGTCAGCGTGCAGGCCGCGGCGAGGCCTCCCAATCCACTACCAATAACCACTGCCTTTTCCGGCATGGTGTCTGTCTCCGTTACTTCCGATGTTTTCGTTGCGCGAGGGTTGCTCGCAACAAGCCAATACTATTCTTCACGCGGCCAAGTAGCCCGGGCGCGTGGAGTGTTTGAATGAGCTTCGTGAGCACGTCGGCGTCCACTGGAGTTGGTTCGTCCAGATGCGGTAGCCATGAACCGCGCTGCCGCACGATTGCTTTTAACCGAGTCATCTCTTCCAGCCCGGCCGTGCCTCGCGTTACCCCAAAGCCACTCTTGCCGCGACCGCCGAAGGGAACACGCGGATCGGCGGTCGGCACGATCATATCGTTCACAACCACGCAGCCCGCGTTGACTCGACAAACCAATTCGTCAGTTTCCGAATTCTCCGCACCAAACACCGTTGCCCCCAGTGCGTACGGACACTGGTCGTTCATCGCAAGAGCTTCATCGACGTCGCTGTAAGACATGATGGATGTGACCGGTTCGAAAACGTCCGCCTTCGCGATGTCCATGTCGGGCGTGACACCGGTGAGAACTGTTGGCCCATCGTGCAACAGTTCTGCTCCACTCGACAGCGCCTGCTGCACCAACCCCTCGCGCGGTTCTGACTGGCCTTTCGTGGCGGCAACGGCACGCAGCGCGTTCTTCACCGCATCAACAAACTTCGATGCAACGGAAGCCGAAACAAACACGCGGCGTGGAGCGATACAGGTCCGACTGTCGTTGAACGTCAGCCCCAAAACCAAACACCTGACCGCACGTTCCAGGTCGGCCGACTGCGTCACAAACATCGCATCGCACCCCGACAGTTCCATCGTGGATGGAACCAATTCGTCCGCCAACAGGTTCTGAATCGCGCGGCCTGTCGAAGCGGAACCGGTTAGAACCAACTTGTCGATCCCGCATGCGATAGCGTGCTCAACAGATTCCACAGCTTCCGGCAGAACAACAAACAGTCGCTCGTCCAGGCCCGATTGAACCAACAAATCCCGCAGCGCCGTTGCCGCTTCAGAACAGCCAACAGCCGGTTTCCAAAGCACAGCGTTCCCCGCCACAATCGCCTGCAGAGCCTGAATGCCAGCCAGCATGAGCGGGTAGTTTGACGGAGCAACAATCAAAACCAGGCCAAACGGATCGCGCTGTAGTTCAACCCGAACCGAACGCAACCAAGCCGCTCGACCTCGATTCCCCGGCCGCTTGGTCGCCAGTGTTTTCGCAGCCGTCTTCTCAAGGAACCGGCACGCGTCCGCCAGCGGTAATACCTCCGAAGCCAGTGTCTCAGCAAGGTTCGAGCGACCACACGAAAGCGCCAGCTTGTTCGGATCAGAACCAATCGCCAGCCGCAGCGCACGGATACAGCCAAGACGTTCAGGGACCGAACGCTCCTGCCACTCCCGCTGAGCCGCGCGTGCAGCCCGCATGCGATCGAGTAACACGCTGGTCGCACTATCCACCGCGACGCCGGTCACGATGTCCGCCCTGCTGTACTTGGGGCCTCCGAGCCCCAAGGTCCTAAGGCGCTGGTGCTTCGCAAGCGGGGATCAACGGAGTAGGTAGTTTGAGGATTGCCCGAGAAGCATCGCCGCGCGTGCTTGGGGCTCGAAGGCCCACAAGTACGGAACATCGCAGTCGCTCGACTGACACATCGGGTGGCCGGGGTTGGAGCGAGGCACGAGTGAAACCCCGGAGGGTCGTTCGGACGATCAACTCGGATTCGAATTCTTGTCGTTAATCGAACCGGGGTTTCCTTCGCAGGCTCAGTCCAACCCCGGCCACCCGGTTTGGTTCGTCCCCGGGTGGGGCCGCGACCTGGAACTAATCCAAGGAATGAGTCGCGGAGCGACGGCAGGCGATAGCCTCGGACTTCAGTCCGAGGTCGACGATTGCACCTATTTCCAAAGCCGCGGAGCGGCGACAGGTGGGCCATGTGCGGCGACCGAATTGCCATGCCTTTGCACGCATGAATTGTTGTTGTGTGTGCGGATCGGTGACACGAGTCTCGATTCCACATGTCGCCGCTCCGCGGCTTGCCTTCTTCGGTGGGCTCGTTCCTCGGGTTGAAACCCGAGGCTGTCGCATGTCGTCGCTCCGCGACTTTCCGGGTGATACACCGCACCATCACGAAACCTCCGCCATCGCGGGGCGTGGTGTGGTTCCGAGTTCCTTCTCAATCAACTTGCTGGTAATCCGCGCGGATTCGTAAATCACGGGTAGCCCGCTGCCAGGATGCGTTCCACCTCCGACAAGGTACACACCGTCAAGGTCTTCAAACTTGTTATGCGGACGGTTCAACAACATCTGGCCGAGGTTGTGAGCCAAATTAAACGTCGCGCCGTTGTAGACTTCGTAGCTGGTATCCCAGTCGTCCGGAGTGAGAACTTTTTCGAATCGGATGCGCGATTCCAGATCGGTGATGCCAACTTTCTCCAACTGCTTAATCGCGCGAGCTCGAAAAGCGTCGCGATCCTTTGACCAATCGATGTTCGGGTGCTGGTGAGAACACGGAACCAGCAGATACAGCGTGCTCATCCCTTCCGGGGCCAGCGTCGAATCTGTCACACATGCGTTTTGGAGATAGAACGACGGGTCTTCCGACAGAACGTGTTCTTCTTCGATCTCGCGAATGTTCTTTAGGTAGTCGTCCGCGATGTGAATCAAATGATGCGGCAGGTCGATCTTGCCTTCGATGCCGAGGTACATCATGAACGTCGAACACGAGAACTTCTTCTTCGCGATCTTCTCATCCGTCCAACGCTTGCGCAGTTTGTTCGGAACCAGGCGTTCCATCGCGCGAGAGAAATCGGCGTTGATGACCAGCGCGTCGGTTTCGTAGCTCCTGTGTTTCGTCTTGAGACCCGTGCAGCGGCGGCCTTTGAAGTGGAGCCGTTCAACTGATTCGTTCAGATGAGTCTCAACGCCCATGTCAGTCGCGATTTCGGCCATGCGTTCGCTCACCGCACTGCAGCCACCAGTTGGGTGATACACACCGTATTCGTATTCCAGGAACGCGAGAATCGTGAAGAAGCTGGGGCAGCGAAACGGCGACATGCCCAGGTACTTCGACTGGAACGACAACGCGATAATCATCCGCGGGTCGGTAAACGACTTTTGGAGTTCGTCCGCGACCGATCGCCACGGCTTGAGCCAAGGAGCAGCTTTGATGGTGTCGGCGTTGACCAGGTCAATGATGCTGCTAAACGGAGCTTCAAGAATCGGCCTGAACTTCGCCAGCTTCTCACGGTTGTGATCCATGAACGCGCGGAACTGATCGGCGTCGTCGCCGGCAAATCGACGAATTTCTTCGACCATCCGATCAATGTCGGGCGTGGCGTTCAGGTGTCCGCCGGTTCCAAAGTTGATTCGGTACTGCGGGTCGAGCTTCGTCATGGGCACTTCGTCCCACAGGTTCAGGCCAACCTCCTTGAACACATCTTCCAACACGCGCGGGTACAGGAAAAATGTGGGCCCAACGTCGAATCGGAAGCCCTCTTCTTCAATCGCCGAACACCGCCCACCAACTCGCGGCAGGCGTTCGAATAGCCGCACCTTCTTTCCCTGATGCGCGAGCAGCATGGCCGCAGCGAGTCCCCCAGGACCGGCTCCGATGATTGACACAACAGGTGGGTTCGTCCGTGAATTCAAGAGGTCCGCCCTTTCCCGGCGTTGATTTCCAGTTCGACTGGCAAAGAAAACACGCGGTCTTCGCGTGTATGAGTGCGGACTTCAACATCCACGTTGAAGTGAGAACCTAACCAGTTCATGACGTCTTCTACAGCGCTCTCAGGCGCGCTGGCTCCGGCAGTGATAGCGATGGTTTGGTAGTCAGCAAAGTCACTTCGAACCAGTTCGTCGGCGCCATCAATCAACCATGCTTTGACATCGTGTTCAATCGCCAGTTCTTTAAGCCGCTGGCTGTTAGAACTGTTTTGGCTGCCCACAACGATCACCGCGTCCGCTTCGTCGCAAAGGGCCTGAATGGCGGCCTGGCGATTTTGGGTCGCGTAACAAATGTCGTCTTTCGGCGGGCCGATGATCTTTGGGAACTTCTGTTCCAGCAGCGCAACCAACTTTGCCGTGTCTGAAACGCTGAGCGTGGTTTGCGTCAACCAGGCCACTGGTGTGTCAGTGGGAAATTCCAACGCGGCAATGTCCGCTTCGGACTGCACAATGCGAATGGAACCGGGCGCTTCGCCGACTGTGCCGACTACTTCATCATGCCCTTCATGACCGATGAGGATAATCTGGTAGCCCAGCTTCGCGAACCGCGCGGCTTCGACGTGAACTTTGGCGACCAGCGGGCATGTGGCGTCAATCGTGAATAGCTCCCGAGCCTTCGCAGCGGCTCGCACTTCAGGCGACACTCCATGCGCGGAGAAGATAAGGTTCGAACCGTGCGGCACCTCGGCAATCGAATCCACAAACACAGCTCCGCGCGCTGTGAAGTTTTCAACGACGTGTCGGTTGTGAACGATTTCGTGATACACATAAATCGGTGTCCCCAGACGGTCGATCGCGATGTCCAGCGCTTTGATCGCCATCTCAACACCGGCGCAGAAACCGCGCGGCGCGGCGAGGAGAACCTTGAGGTTGGTCGTGTCCGAACCAGTCCTGGGTTCCGCCTGTGAATCTTCCGCAAGAACCGATGCGATTATTTCGCCCACAACTTCGCGCGATACTTTTGTGCCCGGGCCATGTTCCTGAACACAGCCCAGCGTCGCAGTCGCGAGTCGAACCGGTAATTGAGTGAACTGCACGATGCCGGCTGACGCATTCGCCTGCTCTAACACACGCGTGTATTCTGCGGCGTACCACAGATCGCTGTGAGCCAGGTCGAACAGGTGTTCTCGCGGGACGATTGGATGCACGAACTGCCGCCCCTCGCTGGCATCGTCGCCCGAGTCTTTCAGGATGTTGACCAGTTGCAGGCCTTCTCCAAATAGCGGAGCGAACTGCATGAGTTCACTGCGGACATCCGCTAGTTGCGGTTCGTTGAGAACGAACAACTCGGTCAAAAGTTCGCCAACGATCCCGGCGACGAAGTAGCAGTACTGACGGAGTTCCAGCAATGACTTCAAACGCACGTTGCCCGACGGACCGCCCGCCGATGTGAACCGCTGCATGCCGTCTGATGATTCGAGAACTCGCCGGCGGATGATGGAACTCGCGTCAGGGTTCGTTCCCAGCATGCTTAGCAACCGGGGCAGTTCCTGAATGAGTTCAGCACACGCGGGATCATCATGCGGAGCCGTTTCATTCGCCGACTCACAAAACGGTTTCGCATCCTGCGGGTCACCCGATTCCAGGGCCGACTTGAATTCCTGGAACAACCGCCGCTTCGTGCGTCGATCGACCAAAACGCCGTCCTCGACAGTATCTGCGATGCGAAACAGCAGGTACGCGATTCCCACCTGCTGGCGTAACTGTTCAGGCAACAACGGTATATTCAGAGCGAACGTTCGACTGGTGCGCATAAGCAGCGCCCCAACCAACGTTTCATCGGGTAATTGTGATGCCGGGGTACTCTGTTCCATTTCACACTCAGTATAGGCACTTTGAGTGATTTTGGATTCGATTTGGCAGCGATGGACGCAGCTTTTGAGCCGAGATGGGCTGTAAGCGGCAAGAAAGCGCGGGTCTGTGCTTGGATGCGCGGTCAAATTCAACCACGAAAGTCACGAAATACACGAAAGGATGCGCAGTCGAGTTGTGGTGGACGAGGCTACGAGTCCTGATTGCTCCTAACGGTCCGGAACTCATGACGCTTTCACTTCCGTGAAGTGTCCGCGCCTCCCGTCGAGCATGTCATTTCGTGTATTTCGTGACTTTCGTGGTTACAAAAAGACATCGCAATCCCCGGCATTGCGTAAACAAGTTGTTCCAGGCTCGGCCCATTGATGACCGCGCGCAAAAAAGGGCACCAGATAGAGAAACGGCTTCCCTGCCGGATTTACCATCCTTGGT
>CAZAIB010000075.1:14506-27719 GCA_964485095.1 uncultured Planctomycetaceae bacterium
AAAAAAGGGCACCAGATAGAGAAACGGCTTCCCTGCCGGATTTACCATCCTTGGTAACTTCCATTACCTGATGTTGCGGCAGGTAGGGTGGCTGAGTGAGTGAGCGTTTCTCGTCTGGTGCCCAGTTTTTAAACGTGAGGGATTAGCTTTGAGGCTGGAGGCGGTTCGATAGAAGTATTGAACCTCCTGAATCGCGACCATCGGCTAAACAGGAAACGGCAATCTGCGCTCAATCGGCAAGCGTCTTAAAGAGACTGCCGAAGTCGGGCATTTCGTCCTTGAGCACCGAGAGCCAGGCGTCCGGATTCCAGATCTCGACGCAGATTACCGCTCCAACAATGACAACGTCATCGCCTGCGGCAACCCCAAGAAACTCGCGGAAGGTCTCGGGTACGAGCAGTCTGGAACGATTCCCAAGCTGCACGTCCTGATGTCGCGTCGAAAGTAATCGACCAAGGCGCTGAACTTCGTCTAACCGTTGTTGCAAACGTCCGGACTCCATCTTCTGCCTGAGCAACGACACACCGTTGTCGATGTGCTGCTTCCAGTCAGTCGGCCTCCACAAACTGAGACAACCGAACCGTTCCTTGGCTACGACACAGTGGTCGTCGCTGTCAGAAATAGCTTCAGCAAACTCAGTTGGCAATGTGACGCGGAAGCGGTTATCGACCGCTCGACGCATCTCGCCGGTGATGAAGTTGGACTCGCCCATAGGTTCTCTTCTTCGAAGAGATTTACACTACGGGGCACTAATCCCACATTCAAGTTGATTTCAAAGAACAATTGGGCACATGGCCCACATCTGGCGTAAATCTATCCAGCCATCCTGCAAACTGCAAACGACCTGACCATCTTTTTTAACCGAAGCTCGCAAAACGGCTCCCGTTCCGCAGTCACTGCAACCGGCAGCAATGACGGTCACACTCGACTGAACACGCCCAACTGTTTTGACCCACCCCACCAAGTCGCCCACAATCGGTTCTTTCCAAGCCACACAGCGACCCACACATCGGACACTTTCGTGACAAACCTTCGGGCATTGCCTTCGGTCAACGACATACTGCTCTGCGAAACTCTGGCAGGACTAAGCGAAACTGTCGGGCGCGATTCAGTCGTGACCTGGATTCGCAGCGAATTAGATTCTCTCCGCGCCGCGCCGGAAGGACTGAGTGCGGACAAGGTTGAGAACCGCGACAACATCGCCGCGCGGGTGTTGGCGGCTTCCCAGGATCAGCAGTCGACTCGACTTGGCCGAGTCATCAATGCGACCGGAATCATTCTGCACACGGGTCTCGGTCGCGCTCCGGTTGCCGAGCATGCGATTACCGCGGCTGGCGATCTGGCAACGGCCGGCAATGTGGAAGTCTGTTTGAAAACGGGTGACCGACGTTACCGCGGACACCAACTGCAACCGATGTGGCAGCAACTAACCGGTTGCGAAGATTCGCTTATTGTTAACAACAACGCCGCGGCCACGCTGTTGACTTTACAGGCGCTGTGCGAAGGCAAAGAAGTCATCATCTCGCGCGGTCAGTTGATTGAGATTGGTGGTTCGTTTCGTCTGCCGGAGATCTTTGAACTTGGCGGCGCGAAGCTGCGTGAGGTTGGAACCACGAACCGGACGAAGGTGCAGGACTACGCCGACGCGGTCGGTCCCAACACGGCCGCCATCATGCACGTGCACCCATCCAACTACAAAGTTGTCGGGTTCAGTTCGACTCCACCCATCGAAGACCTGGTTCCCGTCGCGAAGGAAGCGGGTGTAATTGCGATTGACGACATCGGCAGCGGTAGCATGGTTGATGTCACAAAGTATGGACTGCCGGCAGAACCAACTTTCACCGACAGCATTAACGCAGGAGCCGATGTGGTGCTGGGCAGTGGCGACAAGCTGCTGGGCGGTCCACAGGCCGGTATCATTATTGGTCGCAAACAGTACATCGATCCGATTCGCAGTTCACCGTTCGCCCGAACGGTTCGCGTCGACAAGTTGACGCTCGCTGCTCTTAGTGCGACGCTGGATTCGTACCTGCGGGGCCAACAGGAAACCGAAATCCCCACGCTGGCGATGTTGGGAACAAGCATTGAGGTTCTTAGAGAACGCGCTGACCAACTTGTATCGGCATTTTCGGGAACCTGCGAAGCTTCGGTGCTTGAAGGTGTGACACCAGTGGGTGGCGGTTCGCTTCCGGGCGCGGAGATGCCATCGGTCGCGGTTGTTCTAAAAACGGAGTCCGCGACAGAACTGGCTTTACGCCTGCGAATGGGTTCACCTCGAGTCTTCCCGCGCATTCAGGATGGCAGTGTGCTGCTGGACCTGCGGAGCGTGAGGCAAAAAGACATCACTGAACTACAAAGCGCAGTGATAGCCGCAATTGGCGATTAAAACAGGGCGGAGTTGGTACGTATTCTGCAGTTGTGCTTTAGAGTGGACGTTTTCGGGGATGCTGGCGGTTACATTCGTGGCCGGCCTTAAGCCCTGACCTTGTGGGCCCAAAGGTGACGTGAAAGACCAGCAGCCATCATTCCCAGCTGTCATCGAGCGAATTGAACACAATGCTGTCACTGCGCGCGTTGAGGTCGGGAAGCGGCTGGTGTTTGGGCGTAGTGAAGAATGCGACGTTGTCATTGAGAATCGTCGCGTTTCGCGGCAGCACGCTGAGATTGTGTATCGATCTGACCGGTACATGCTCACTGATTTGCGCAGTAGCAACGGCACTTACCTAAACGGAATCGAAGTGACCGGTGAGACGGCTTTGAGCGTCGGCGACACCATCGAAATAGACGAACACGAGTTCCTGTTTACGGATATTGCCTCACCATCATTGGTTGAGAGCCCGACGAATATTCTGCACAGCATGCCGACTCCTGATCCGGGCAACCCTTCCGCATCGCGGCTTCAGGCTGTGATGGCAGTGGCCGCCAGTATCAGTCGGTCGCTGACTCCCGAGGCATTGTTTACTGATGTCCTGCGTGCGGTCATGAACGTGTTCCGCGACGCCAATCGCGCGTTCATTTTGACGCCGGATGCCAGCGATGTCCTGCGGATCCGCGGCAGACAGACTCGGTTCGAAGACGACAACGCTCTGGCCCGCGCGCCGGTTAGTAAGTTTGTTGCCGAGAAGGTCATGACCAGCGGCCAGGCGATGCTTAGCCTGAACGCACCCGACGACCCTGCTTTGGATCCGAGCGCTTCGGTTCGCGACCTGCAAATCGCGTCACTGATTTGCGCTCCGATTCCGTCTTCGACAAGCAACGTTCAGGGCGTCATTTACGTCGACAGTTTTGCCGACGGCCCGGCGTTCGATAAAGAAGCACTCAAGATGCTGGCCACAATTGCCACCATCGTTGGGCAGTTTGTTGAGAACGCACAACTGCACGAAACCCGGTTGCGTGCGGAGATCCTGCAACGCGAAATGCTGGTTGCGCAAAACGTCCAGCAGATGCTGATACCGCATCACTCGCCAGAGATTCCCGGCTATTCGCTGCAGCACGAATACCAGCCTGCCGGAGTTCTGGCAGGTGATTACATCGACTACTTCAGCCTGGACGATGGCCGCTTTGTTATCGCGATCGGCGATGTTGCCGGCAAAGGTGCTCCGGCGGCAATCATGATGGCTCGCATGCACTCAGCCGTGCGATTGATTCTCCGCAGCGGCGTCGAACCAGGCCGCGCGATCGGGTTATTGGACAAGACGATTGCCGAATCCAACGACTCAATGATGTTCGCCACATTCGCCGTCGTCATTCTGGATCCGGACACTCACGAAATTACTTTCGTCGATGCTGGTCATCCACCCGCGATTCGTCGGCGCGGAGACGAAGTTGGCGAGTGCTTCGATCGGGCTCAAAAAGGCATCGTGCTGGGACTGGGTGGAACACACACGTTCCAGACCACGTCGCTGAAGCTGGAACCGGGCGATTCGATTACGCTGTTCACGGATGGAGTCACTGAAGCCAGAGACGCAAGCCGTGACTTGTTTGGTGATCAACGACTTGTCGATGCGATTGCGTCTGCGGCCGACGAAGCGGAAGCAATCAGAGACATGATTGTTCAACGCGTCTCTGAATTCCAGGACGATTCATCCGCGCCGGACGACATGAGCATCGTGGTCTTGCAACGAACGGTTTAGCTGAAGAAGTCCGTTCTTGATCAGCCAACTTTGGTAGATTGCTGCAACTTCGGTTACATTTGAACCGACAGCGAACCTATTTGGAGCCGGCGATGCCAAGCGTGATCTGTTTGCTTTTTGTTTCCGCTTTGTGCGCGCAACAGGGCGACGACACCACAAGGGAACGCGTTGCGTTTGATCGCGTGAGAGGGTCGTTGCCCCGGTTGAATCGGTTCAAACTGGACGATGAGGGGCGACTTCGCGTTGACCGCGGTGGGTGGGCGCAAGACCCTGATGAAGCGGAAGCGGAGGCCGACGCTGACGAGAAAGATGACGAGCCTCAGGGTGGCATACGTGCTGCCGGAACCACCCCGCGCCCTATTGAGACTGTGCTTGGCCGAATAAAAGCGGTGACGGGCACCTGGACCCGTAGTACAAGCAACTCATCAAATCGCAGTGCTTCGGACTTCAGAGGCAAGCAACTGCAGGGCAGTTATGTCATTAGCGGCGAAGACGTCTCTCTTCAATTGCAGGAATTGGTTGGCAAGAATCGAACGATACAGCTCACAGACAAGGACGACACCACTCGCTTTCTTCTGTACTCGTCCGCAGGTTGCATTCAGATTTTGCGTTCGGCGCAGGGAGTTCATGTTGCTTCTTCAATTGACGGCGAACTGCATTCGTTTGTTGGATCATCATTTGTTGAGGTAGTAAAAAAGAACACGGCGTACTTTCACAACACGCTTCAGCCAGCATTGAAAGGGGTTGCGTCGCTGCCGATCGAAGACGCTCTGGCTGCTGGGGCGCCAGACACTGCGGCTGTTTCGTTCACCGACGAAGAACCTACCGGACTACTTAGGTCGCCGACTGTCGTTGATGCACTGGAACCGCTTGTGCAGCTTCGAGTTGTCGAACGGCAACTGGTTTTCAACCGAATCTACGGCGCTCAGAAATTCGTTGATGAAGATGTCCAACGCGTTCAGTCAGAAATGCAGACGATTGTCGATGAAGCCGTCGCGAACTTAAGAAGTGCTGGTGCGACTGGAATGCAGATTGGGGACTTTAAGCAGCAGCTTCGCATCGGCACGAGATCCGCCGACCAGCGATTGCCTCAGCCTGCGATTAAGATGTTTCGTGATGTGCAGCATGCGATGAAAGCCACTTCGTCCGGAGCTTCGTGGGGCGGAACCAGGTATGACTTATCGTTCGAGAGTAAGTCGGCGAAAGGTCGGATGGTGAACGAACGCGGCATCGAATCAATCGAAGTTTCGGACGGTAATGAGAAGCTGGCGGTTGTCATTACACCAAAGTCATCCAGCATCTCTGTTCAGGCCGCAACCAGCTTCACGTCCATCGTGCAGACCATGGAACCTGCTGAATGTGTCTTACTGGTCATCGATCCTCGGGGCTCAAACGTGTTTCGAGGAACCACGTTTGTCTCAATGATCCGGGACGTACCAGAACCAGAGTTGAAACGCACCCTCGGCCGATTCTCAGCATACGGCATTCGCGGCTTTGACGTTTTCCAACCACGAATCGTTAACGACATCGCCGAACGTCTTCAGACAGAACTGCCAGATCGTTTCGAGCCTGACAAAGCATCGACGGAAATCGAAACAATTGTGTTCCCGTTGATGAACGACGCCCAGTACCTTCAGGCAGTCCTGGATCGCCTGCCAGAAAAGCGGCGCAAATCACTTCGCCAACGAATCATCAAGCTCAGGCGAAACGCTGGTGGGGAAAAGTGACCGGCTTGATGACACAGAACTGTCAGCGGCCCAAGACGCACTGCCTGTGTTTGCAGAAGCCGTTTGGCTCCTGTGGAGTGGAAATCCACCACCAGCGGGTGATGGCGGAAATGGCGAGGGGGGGGGCGGGACGCTCAGTGTGCCAGCTGTCCGCGCGCAGTTGGCACCACTGCCGTTTGTGCATTCTCAGAGAATTCAGTGGTTTCCGGGGCAGCCAGTCGGCAGACCCAGTCGCGTCTTCCAGGCCCTCAAGTCGGCCGTGCATGAAGGTCAGGCCGACTTGGACTCGAATACAACGACCAGACCAACCAGAGCCTGACTGTAAACCGGGCTCCAGCGTTGAGTAATGCTTCCGACTATTTGCTGATGAGGGGGCTAAGGCCCGACAGCTTCCAATCCGTGCTCTTTCTCACCTGCTCCCCTACACTGGCTCCCGGCCCTGCGAGGAGCTCGCAAGCTCAATTCCCATTCCACATCGGCTTGTCAAGTTTCGTATTTATCCGCCGGATGTCTCGTTGAAAGACGTGGTCAGCGCGGGTTACTCACGAACCGGTACACGGCGCGAGAGTAAGGTAAACGCGGACGGCACGACAGCGACGATGGAGTTCCACTTCCGGTCAGCTGGAAAAGAAAGTGGGGCAGGCGACATCCTGCCAGCTGAAAGGTTCTTGCCGTGATGGGGTCAGATCAGTACCTGGAAGTTTTCCCCATCGCGATTGCGAGATGGGTTCGCCAGAGCGTTCGTGGATCATGTTCGCAAGACAGCCTCACCGGCGCTCCAAGAACAAGATACCGAATTCGGCTTTGAAGTTCGGTCCCGCACCGTCGGCGCCCGGTAAAAACTGCCGCCGGGTCGATTGCGAAAATCTGGTTCAGCAGTCGACATAGAAAAACCCGCTCGGATGGAGTTCTGGCCAACTATCGCAAGGTCCACCTTCCGGCGCTCGGCGTCGACAACTTCACAAGCGCAAAGGCGATGCTGTTTTATCCTGATTTCCATTCCCGCAGTAGACCACATTGCGCGCACAATACATGCCGACAGTACCATTCGTTCCTGACACCTTAAAAATGATTCAATCGTGCTACTGGCATTCATAGGTAGACACACGACTGCACCACTTGCACTGCGGGGGGGGCGGGCGTATACTCCGAATGCTGTTAGGATTCTTTCTATCTTCTTGGGGCCGCATCATGAGACTCGTCTTCCTTTTCTTGCTAACTATCTTGGCTAGCCCGGCATTCGCACAGCCAAGTCCTGGAGGTGGCAACGGCAACTTCACGGGTTCAATTATTAATTTCGACGTCAAACACACTCCGAATGACAATCGTGTGGTCACTGTAGGCCGAGCGAACTGCCATACAATCGCGGGCCCTACTGTGAAGTATAAATTGAAACTGGCCATTACTCGTATTTTTCCTGCGAACCCGAAAAACGAGAACAGCCAAGACGAATTTACGACACTCGCAGCCCCGAACACGGGGAGCATCCCCGAGAATACGCCGGCAACCACAAGCTCGGCAACTTCCGTACCAGCTTTGCCAGGGGTCTACGGCGGGTTGGGCATCCTTGGCGGGGGCCCAGTAAATCCGTGGACAGGCGTGGTCGCAGTGTACACATCGCTGGACTACAAGACCGGTGCATGTGGTGTAAATTGAACACGTTATTGCTCGCAATTCTGACGATACCAAGTCAGGCTGAACTTAAGCCGTATTATTTCGCCAAGCAGCCCAATGCAGCCGGAATTGGCTACGTGCTGCGTACCATAGACAAGTATGAGCTTGAGCTCCCGAAATCACAGGTCTTGGGTCTAAAGCAACTTCACAACTACTACGTCGACTCGCCCGCAGCCGCGGAAGTTCGCTACATGGATGGCAGAGTAAGCCGGATAGCCCACTGCCTGTCGATCGATACGGTCGAAGATTTTAAGCAGTACGTTGTCGGCCAAGCCCGCCAACTGGGTCGCCCCATTAAATGGAGTGGAGATTCCCTAGCGGCCATCGAATCGCAAGCCGAGTCTTTACCAGTGATTTGGTTCAAGTATAGCGACAAAGTTTGCGCACAAACGCCGCATCCAACACTCTCAAAGCTTGACCTTGCCCAAGTTGGGCTTTGGTTTGTGGAGAGTCATCAGAAGAGCAAATTTTTAACGCTTTCTTTCGATGATGTACCACAAGCTTACAAAGAAGAGACGCTCTCTGCGATCCGGCGGGTTCTCAATGCCGGTATTCAACAGAGGGATGATGAGGCGGCGGGCCAGTACGAACTCCGCAGGGCGTCCAGTGGCATTGCCGCCCTTCTCGTCGAGAGATTGACGGCAGATATGACCCGCTTCGCCGTGTGGTCGCAGTTTCCATCGGCCGACGAACAAAGAGGATTTCGCGGGAATTTTTCATTGAGCGTGCGAGAGGGATCCCAGTCACAAGCGATGTTCAGTGGGCTCCAACTCAAAAGGACCAAGCTGGCCGTCCGAGATGAGAGCGGGGTCGCAGGCTGGTTGGAAATTCACGCGCAACTCCCCGTAAAGCCCGACGAGAGGAGCGTTACAAGTGGTGGTGGCTTGATTGATGCCATCACGGGAACAATAGCCCGCGGTCAGATTGATGGTATCGTGGTGCTGCCCAGCGAAGAAGAGAACGTAGGGTTGTTGGCAGCGCTATGGAACCAGACACATTCAAAGTCCTCGGGGCAAACGTTATTAAATTTTGCCGATGTAAGTCAGAATTTGGCCAAGCCTTTCAAAACGCTCTCGGCGGCGACTACAGCTGAGAATGACTGGATTGCGGCGGCAATCAGCACGAAACCGGACCTGCGGGAAGTTGATCGTGTGATTACTAAGAAAGCGAAACGAATTGCACCGCCTCTTTTTAGTCTCACAGTAGATCTGGCGAAATGGCCACAGAGGCTCAGTTCCGAGAGCGGTTCATACGCGATATTAACCAGCCTCGAAAGAGCTTTTGATATCTGGACGTACGAGGACGCAGCAAAACGACAGCGTGAAGCGATTGCAGATACACTGAAGCAGGTCGAGGCGAGGGATGGCAGAGATACTGCTCGCGAGTTCGAAAGACTGTGGACCTACCGCCCAATGACCGAAAACTTTACCAGTTCCCTCAGCAGTGCGCGCCTAAATAATGACGGTGATTGGCGCGTAGCGAGCAAGATCGGGGTCGTAAACCGTGGAACGCGGCTCGAGGGGCGACTGACGATCGGGAGCGAACTACACCAACTCTACACTGCTAGAAACTTGCTGGCCGCCAAACGATTCAGTGAAAGTGCCCCCTGACTTCCTTCGCTAGGCTGGACGGCTCCGACTTTGAAACACTACCGCCACGGCGACTTCGTCAGCATCTTGCCCACGATTGCTCGGAAGTCCTGGGTGTCTTCGTAGATCTTTAGTTGCTGCTTCGCGCCGGTGTTGCGGGAGAGTTTGAGGACAGATTCCAGTTCGTCTACGCAGTCCAGTTCTTCGGCGGCCGGGCGTAGAAGCGGGATTAGGCGTTCGACTGTTTCTGTTACTGAGTACTGCTGGTAGTCGTCCGTGTTGACCAACCTCGCGCTGGCGCCGAATCGGCTGGCTCGCCATTTGTTTTGTTGAACCATCATTGGGTGGTACTGCGACTGGAAGGTTCCTTCGTCAATTTCTGCCGATATCGAATGGACGAGGCATTGAACCAGCGCGGTGATGGCCAGCGCGTCGTCCAGTTTGGCGGGCATGTCGCACACGCGAATCTCGACGGTTCCAAACGTGTGGTGCGGGCGGATGTCCCACCAGATTTCGCGGATCGTGTGGATGAACTCAGTGCTGATAAGGTGATTGATCAGCCACGTAAATTCGCTCCAGTTGCGCATCTGCCTTGGCAGGCCGGCGGTCGGCAGGCCTTCCAGAATCTTCGAACGCGTGGAATGCAATCCGGTTTTGCGACCGTTCCAGAACGGTGAGTTCGAACTTAATGCCAGCAGCAAAGGTATGTGCTTTAACATGCGGTCGCACACCATGATGGCCTTGTCGCCGCTGTCGACACCAACGTGTACGTGCAGCCCGAACGTGACCAGTTGGCGGGCGACATCCTGCATCAGTTCGACCAGTTCGTGATACCGGTCGTCCTGGGTGACGTCTTGTTCTTTCCAACTGGAGAATGGATGGGTTCCTCCCCAAAACAATTTCAGGCCAAGACTATCTGTGACCTTTTCGAGATCTTCCAGCTTGGTTCGCAGATCGGTTCCGGCGTCGCTGACGGTGCGGCAGATTCCTGTGTTGATTTCCAGGTAGCACTGCATCAATTCAGGTTTAATCTGATCGGCCAGGCTTTTCGGTAACCCGGTCAGCACATCCGCAATGGAACTGGACAACGCGTAGGTGTCGGCGTTGACGAGTTGGAGTTCTATCTCGACGCCGAGGGTCGGGTAGTCGTTGTGGGTGAACTTAAGTTGTGGCACAGGGCGTTCCTGAGAAGAACTACAGAGTCTGAGACAGCAGCAGAATGGTTCGGGCGAACACACCGGCGCCGACGGTCAGGCAGCTTTCGTCGATATCGAAGTGCGGCGAGTGTAACGGCGGCCATTCGTCGGCTCCGGCGCAGCCCAGTCGGAACATGCAGCCGGGAACATCGTTGACGTACAACGCGAAGTCCTCGCCGCCGAGGCTTGGTTTTTCGATGATGTGGACGTTGTCTTCGCCGACCACCTGAGTTGCCGCCGTCTGAATGGTGGCGGTGATGCTTTCGTCGTTAACAACTGCGATCAGCGGTTTAGAGAACTCAGCCGTAATCGTGTTGCCGGTCGCGTCTGCGATGGACGCGCAGCACTGCCGGATTTTTTTCTTAAGATGGCTTCGTGTGTCCGGGTCGGTCGTCCGCAGGGTGGCTCCAAAGTCCACTCGATCCGGAATGATGTTGGGCGCTTTGCCGCCGTGAATGCTACCGATGCTAAACACGGCCGCGTCGCGAGCGTCAACAGAACGCGGTAGGTTCGAGTACAGCAGATTAATGAGCTGTGACGACGCGGCGACGGGATCGGTTGTCAGGAACGGTCTTGCTGAGTGGCCACCGCGACCTTCGATGCTGACTGCCAATTCGTCGCAGTACGCGGTCATCACTCCGTAACGAATCCCCACATGGCCCGCGCGAAGTTGTGGTTCCATGTGCAGGCCGATGATCGCGTTCACGCCTTCCAACGCGCCCTGTTCGATCATCCATGCTGCTCCGGCGCAGATTTCTTCGGCCGGTTGGAAGATGAAACGTAGTCGGACGGCGAAGTCGGGTGAGATGTCGGTGAGTTCGCTTTGCAGCTTCGAAAACAGTCGGGCGGTTCCCAGTGCGATTGATGCGTGAGCGTCATGGCCGCACGCGTGTGTGACATTCTCGTGCCGCGACGAGTAGCTTTTTCCTTTGCGATCAGGCAGCGGTAAAGCGTCAATGTCAGCTCGAACCGCAATCAGTGGCGTCGATTCAGAAGGCGAACCGATCGACAGGTCCGCGATAAGTCCCAGTCCATCGCGACCTTGCCGAACCGTCAGTCGTGTGCCGCCAAGTTCCTGAAGCAGAAATGCTGTGGTCTCGCGTTCGCAGCCGCTGAGTTCGGGGTTGGCGTGGAGATGCTGGCGGACTCGAACAAAGTCGGCAGCTCGCGACTCCAAACCGGAATCCATCCAGGTTGCGACAGGTTCGACTTGTTCCCAGTTTGGCGGTTCTTTGCGTACGCGTTGCATCGATGTCTTGCTGTTGAAGTGCGGCGAACCACGATTGTCCCGCAATCAGCATCGAATTGGAACGCCCTAATACTGAGCTCAACCAAGTTTTCTCAACGCCCACTGATCATTCGCGCGCGAACGCTGGTTTCCCACAACCGTTCAACCGGGTACGCACAAACCAACTCCACGCTCTTCACCAACCGGAACCTCGATGCAAGGGGACGTTGCAACCGTAACAACCGGTGTGACTCAGCCTGTTCTGATCGGAACAGACGTAACGAACGGTTCTGACTGCGTGCGCGCGACGCGTTCTTCCGATCCTGCGGACTGAGCCACAAACATCAGACGCACGGACTCTGTGAGTTCATCCGTGCGGAACACTCAAACGGTTTCTAACAAAGCCGTGATGGAACGAGAGTGTCGAACTCACTCAAAAAACCCATGGAGGGGATCGCAATGAAACGGATCGCTCTTAGCGCGCTAAACGGTTTTTGCGCTTTTGGCTTGGTCATCATGATGCAAGCTTCCGCGCTTGGTCAAATGTCTGTCAGAGTCGTCGATGATCTGAATGGCAGTGTCGTCGGCGACGGTTTGGCCCACGGTTTCGCTGGGCCGGCTGACGGGACACCGGGACCTGAAGAGTTCATTACGGCTCCCGAATACCGAGCCTTCAGTGCAACCGAAGATGGCAGCGGCCCAATTGCACCGTTCTACTCGTTGCCAACTCACAACTACACAGGCTGGTTCCGTCCGCGAGCTGCCGGTCGTGGCATGGGAGAACGCTGCTACGGCGACACGTTCCGGCCGCGAGGACTGGGCCGCTTGTTCGCTCGCAATTCGTACGGTCAGCGAATGGACTACAAGCCATACGCTCTTCAAAGCTGGGGCAGCAAACACGGCCCGGCGTACTACCAGCACGCTGAAGACCCTCGCTGCCCGCATTGCGACAAGCAGGGCAGTTGCCTAAGCAGCTTGTGCAACTGGTCCGGCAAGTGCGGCAGTTGTGGTGGTGGATCATGCGACGACGGTGGCTGCGATTCCTGCGACAATGGCGGTTGTGATTCATGTGATGGCGGCGGCTGCTCTAGCTGCATCGGCAGCGGCGGCGGGCTGTTTGGCAAAGCTCGCACCGGTTGGTCTCAGCTAATCACTCGCCCCCAACCTTACCGCGACGGTCACTACTACGATGGTTCTGCGGCAGCTGTTTCCTTTGGCGATGGCGGATGTGCCAGCTGCCAGGCAAGCGGATCTCAGGGCTGTGCGTCGTGCCAGCCAGGCGGCTGCACAGACAAGTAACAAAAGCACGATTCGTTCCTTCTGGCTCGTACGAAGTAGAACGTTGCCCGGCATGCCGATGTTTCGGCACGCCGGGCTTTTTTTGTTGCTATTGAGTAGTGGGCGAGCCTGTGGGCCGGGTTCCATTGGCGTCCGCGATGTGGTTGCTGAGCCTGGCCGTTGGCCACGGGTTAAACGATCTTCCTTTTCTTGCGCAGATTGAGTCTTCCAGGTCGGGGCCTATACTTGTTCGTTCAGAACCAACTACGACGAGAACCTGGAACCGCAGCAGATGTCTGAACAAAACCTGGCTCACCTTGTCTTCTTCACCTTGAAGGATGGCAGTACCGAATCAATTAACACGGTTATCGAAGCGTGCAGGAAGTAC
>CAZAIB010000075.1:27819-33376 GCA_964485095.1 uncultured Planctomycetaceae bacterium
CGCATTCGCGTGGGTTGCTTGCTGCTTTGGTGGTGGCGATTGGGCTGACGTTTGTGTTCTGGTTGCCGCTTTATCAGGGAGCCGGCTTCGTTGGCGGCGATGTGTACTCGTACTACATGCCGCAAAAGGATTTGCTAAGCCAGCATATTCAGGGTGGCGAATTCCCGATGTGGCACCATCGAACGGGCTGGGGCTACCCGTTGATTGCGGAAAGCCAAACCGGTTTGCTGTATCCGGTGACATGGGTTTGCTACCGCTTTCTGGATCTGAACACGGCCTACAACACAAACCACATCGCACATTACGTGTTCGCGTTTCTGTTCCTGTGGCTCTACGCGCGGCGACTGGGTTTAAGAACCGTGCCGGCGATGCTGGCTGCTGTCGTCTACGTTTACGGCTGGTTCCCACCGCGCGTGTCTTTGGAGTGGACGATTATTGGAGGAACCTGGTTGCCCGCGGCGTTGTGGGCGAGCGAATCGTTTCTGCAGACGAAGTCAAAACGCTGGCTCATCACGCTGGCCGCAGTGCTGGCCATGCAGTTGCTGGCCGGTCACTTTGCGCTGGCGTTCATCACGCTCTTGACACTTGGTTTGTATGTGCCGATGCGAATTTGGCTGGCAAACACAGAGCCAACTTCAACATCCGCAAGAATGAAAACGACAGCATGGTTTGTGGTTCCTGTTGCTGCTGCGTTCCTGCTGGCTGCTGTGCAACTTGTGCCGACGTGGGAACTCAAGACAAGCAGCCAACGCGCGAAGGTGACGGAGGAACACAATCCGGCATACGGACACATGCCGCCGATGTATATCACTCAACTGGTGGCGTCCTGGTGGTGGTGGTACGCCGACGATGTGGACACGAATAAAGCGATACAGGACATGACGTTCCTGGCCAGTGATGCGGGAACAAATCAGATTGAAGCGCATTTGTACTTCGGACTTGTCCCACTGGCACTACTGGTCATCGCGTTGTTCAGCGGACGAATTTTCACAGGCAAGGTCGAACGAACCTGGGCTGTGTTGGGCGTGTTGTTTCTCAGTTACACGCCGGGCTGGTTCGTTCCGGTCACTCAGCACCTGCCTGGCTTCAGCTTCTTCCACGGTCCGGGTCGGTACGGCATTGTTACTGCGATCGCCGCTGGCATCGTGGCCGCGTTTGTGATGAACTCGCTTTGCGAACGAAAGAAGCTGGTCGGCAACATTCTGTGCCTGCTGATTATTGCAGCCACCGTCACGGAGTTCCGCGTTGTCGCTGGTCAGATCAGTGACGCTGTGATGGTTGAGACTCCGCCCATCGCCAGACGGCCAGAGAGTTCTGTTCGGAAATACTTTGCTGGACAAGAGAATCAGGTGCGTCTGTACGCACCGGGCCCGAACCTGCCAAACCTGTGTGGCGTCGCCGCGATGCCGGTGTACTTAGGCTTGTCGCCCGACGAATACTTCAACGTCGACTTAACGGTTCCAATTGAAGACCCCATCAATACGCCGCGCAAGCTGGACTGGTTGCTGACGGCTGGAATTACCCACGTCCTCGGGCAAGGTCCAATCGAATCGGACCGCCTGAAGCTGGTGTCGCAGGCACCAGACATCTTCCTCAACCGCGCGTGGGGACGACCGGGCGACATGTCTGTCTATCTGTACGAACTGGTCGATGCTAAACCGCGAGCGTACTCGGAGAGTGGTTCAGTCGAGGTCGTGTCGCTCACACCCAACACGGTGACTTTGGAAGCCGACCTGAAAGAACCGGGCCGTGTAATCCTGACCGACCTGATGGTGCCTGGCTGGAGCGTCCAGGTCGATGGAGAACCCGCTGAACCCATCGCCAAACCAGACAAGCCAACCGTCCCCACCGAAATTTTCCGCGCTGTGGATGTCGCCGCAGGAAAGCATCGCATCGTCTGGCAGTACGCTCCCAGAAGCGTTTATGTAGGCGGTGCAATGAGCGGCATAAGTTGGTTGTTACTGTGTGCCCTGGCTCTGTTTCGACGTCGACCGCCACAGCCGAAGTAGCAAGTCGCCAGCATTGCCCAAACTCATTAGTGTCGATTAGCGTTCTCATTAGTGGTTCAAAAGCTCTACTCAGATCGGCCGTCACATGAAAGCTGCCTACATCGAAGAACAGGGATCACCGCAGGTCATCAAGTACGGTGAACTTCCCAATCCAACTCTCGCCGCGGGGCAGGTTCTCATCCGAGTCGGAGCCGTCGCGGTGAACCCGGTCGATACCTACATCCGTGGTGGCCTGGTCGCCGCGCCGGATTTTCCTTACGTCGTCGGTTGCGATGTCGCAGGAACCGTTGAAGCTGTCGGCGATGGAGCCAGTCGGTTAAAAGTTGGCGACCGAGTGTGGGGCAGCAACCAAGGACTATTGGGCCGTCAGGGAACGTTTAGCGAACTCGCTGCGATCGACGAGGAATGGCTTTACCCGGCTCCCGCCAACGCGACTGATTCAGAGCTAGCCGCGACTGCGCTTGTTGGCATCACGGCGCATCTTGGTTTGTTTCTGCACGGCGGATTACAAGCCGGCGAGCGTGTCTTTGTGAACGGTGGAGCTGGCGGGGTTGGTTCGGCCGTCGTGCAATTGGCGGTGGCTGCCGGAGCTGAAGTAGTCACGACTGCTGGCAATGCGGACAAAGCGGACTACTGCCGGCAGATCGGTGCGGAGGTTTTGGATTACACGAACGCACAACTGGACTCTGACCTGACGAACCTTGTGCAAAAAGACGGCGGCTTTGATATTTGGTTCGAAACCCAACGCGATCCGAATCCAGAACGCACCATACCACTCATGAATAAGCGCGGGCGAATTGTGCTCATGGCCGGTCGCAACGCGGCTCCGACACTGCCGGTTGGCCCAACCTATGTCAACGATCTGCGGTTCATCGGCTTCGCAATGTTTAACGCGTCAGCCGCAGAACAAGCCGACTGCGCAACCACGATTAATGAACTCATCGAATCCGGGAAGTGGCGAGCCAACATCGGTCAGGTTCTCAAACTCTCACAAGCCGCAGACGCGCACGCGATGCAGGAACAGAAGACCATTCACGGAACCGGAACACTGCAGGGCAAGATTGTTCTGGAACCGTAAACGGCAGCGCCGGGACTATTTCTTGGATGTCGCCGGTAGTCCTGGCGGCGGTGGCCCTGGCGCCGGTGCGGCACCTTGTTGACCCGGGATGTCGAACTTGCCGGAGGTGTTTTTCATCATCGCGTCCATGATTTGGCCCTGGGCGTCGATAAGTCGAGCCACCAGCATGTTGGCTACACCCAGGCCAATGTCCAAATCCAAGTCGACGCCTTCTTTGGTGACGTTCAGCTTCAGGTCAATCTCGTCGCCGCCGCGTTTGAGAGCCTTCTCAATGAAGCTCGGTCGATCGGGAGCTTCGCCAAGGTTGTCTGAGTTTCCACCTGAGAACATGACCTGCATGGCAGCGAGCCCTTTGTCGATTTGGCGTTCGGCCGTTATCAACGTCTGGCGCGGATACTGATTGAAGCCTTCAACATCATCATCGCCTTCCATCCACTCGCTCAAATCGAATGCAAACTGAAACGTCGTCGCGCGGCGTGTTTCGGCGCGGCGGTTTTCCTGGGCGAATGCGACAGTGTCTTCCAGCAGCGCCTGAGCAGACGGTCCTCCGTAGCTGAACCACAAAGCCGAATCGTACGCGGTGAAGTTGACGGAACTGTCGAATGGAACGCCGTCGGTGCCGGGGATCGGCACTTCACCGGTTCCGATGCTCACGTACTTGCGGCCCTCGTCGTCTTCTGTGTGTTCGACACGTTCCAGATCGGCACTGTTTGAGATGAGCTGATCGAGTGAGTCGCGGAACTCGGCGGCGTTCTCTAACCGCACGCCACCGACAACGGCAAAGCCAGTCAGCACATTACCAGTTAGTTGAAACAGCATGTCAGATCGGCCCGCGCTGAGTGTCTCGTTAAGCAGTTCGCTCATTCGATTGGCGGCGGTAAGTTCTTCTTCCCGGTCCGCGAACGTCACCTGCCACTCGCGCTGCGCTAAAGCCAATGCAGAAGAGAACAGCTTCTTTGCCTGCTCTGGCATGCCCCATGTCGTAGCCACCGTCAGAGGAGCCTTCCGATCACGAACCGCACCGAACCGTGTTCCCGTGTTGCTGATTGTTCGACCTACTTTGGCGAGATTGCTTTCGCTTCTCGCGTCCAGATCCAAACGTACTCGAATCGGCTTCTTGTTTTCTTCGTCCGCCAACTGAATCGAGAACCGCCCCTTGTCGACGTCGTAGACAACGGTTCGCAGGAGTTCCAACCACAGATCACCGTTGGCTCGTCGCGAGTCATAAACCAACTGGTCTTCATCATCTCGCTGTTGCAACTGACTGTTTGCCGCCACATTGACTGCATTGAACAGGAGGCTTTTGATGTAGCCCGGAACTTCCTCAATGTTGAACTCACCAAACACGTCGTATTTGGCAGCACTTCGTTTGGGTTGCAACTGGTCATAGGTTGGAAACTTGAAGTCCATAATCTCGGGCATGTCGCCCTGCCACATGACGTTGTCGATAAGCCGGAAGTGGATCGACTGCCTTAGACCCTCCAGCCCTCCCGGAGTGTTTTCAAGCTGGTCCATACCCGGGAACTTGATCATCTTCGGGTCGCCGTTCTCGTCTGTTTCACCAGGCACAGGAATGCCCTGCGAAAAGTCCAGATCAAGAACATAGTGGTCGCCACTGCCGCTCATTGTCGCCGCGGCGCCCATTTGCGTTCTGACTTTGAAGATCATGTCCTTGAACTCGGACTCATCTTCGACCGTGCGAAATGTCATCTGCACCGCAGAGGGGATAAGCCCTTTCGCCATGAAGACCATCATTCCCTGAAGGTCCGGTTCTTTGCTGGCCATTTTCAATCCGGCG
Source organism: uncultured Planctomycetaceae bacterium (assembly GCA_964485095.1). GTDB lineage: Bacteria > Planctomycetota > Planctomycetia > Planctomycetales > Planctomycetaceae > CAYNWT01. The sequence goes on from CAZAIB010000075.1 coordinate 32,705, forward strand.
TTTAGCTGGCTGGTCATGAATTCCGACTCGACCTCGTATTCTTTCATGAGGTCAGTCATGTAGTTGCCAGCCGCGGCTTCATCCATTTTGAACCATATCCGAACCAGCGGCGTTTTTGCGAACACGCGCGCTGGCGTTTTTTTCTCTGCCTTCTTTGACTGCTTCGCGTCTTTGGCATTCTCGGTCTGAGCGATTGCTGGGAGAGCAGTTGCCAGAATCAGCAATGCAGCAATTGAAAATCGAGTTCGGGCAGGTGATTGCATGGTTCTCTCGGGTTCGCCGAATGGAGATAGTTGTCTGGTCTGAGCTTCTACGGTAGACGGAACTCAGGCGTTTCAGTGTATTCGACAGTCGGTGTGTGATCCTGGTCGAATTGCGGAATTGTGAGAGGTTCGGTCGCAGCGGATCAAGACCACGCCGATTTCGCCTTGTTTGTGTTCTTCTGCAACCGATACCAACGACCGCCAGGCGGGTTGGTTCACGTCGATCTTCAGAATTCAGGAACCAATCAAGTGGCGAGTCGCACAAAGAATCGACGCGTGGTTGAATGCCGTTGCTTCGACGGTATCATCGAAGTACAACCGGGGAGTGTTCGCAGATCTGGTGACTGCCGCGGATTTCAAATCCGTTGTGGCGGCTGAAAAGTCGCCAGGTGGGTTCGATTCCCATCCA
>CAZAIB010000076.1:0-33247 GCA_964485095.1 uncultured Planctomycetaceae bacterium
ATGTTTAGCAGGCCATCGACGTCCATATCCGGCTTCGCTGGCGCGGCTGGCGTTGAGTCGGCTGCGGCTGTCTTTTCGTCGGATTTCTCGTCACCTGCAGCGGCCGCATCGTCAGTTTTGGAATCGCCTGCCGGAGTGCTGTCGTCGCCGCTTTTCTCACGAGGGTCGTCAACCGTCAATGCGGCTTCGGTCGCGGCGTCCGGACCAGCCGCCGGTGGGGCTGTCGGGGCCGGGCCTGCTGGCATGTTGCCCGCGCCGGTTCCAAGCTGGAATCCATCCTCGGCATCCGAACTGTCAGGAATCGTGGCGGTTCCGTCTCCAAGTTCAAAACCACCATCATCGTCGCCCGCGTCCATGATCAGGTTTTCCGGGACGTTCCCACTCGTCCGAGGCGGTAGGTAATCTTCCCGAGTCACATTGTCGCTGTAGATGATTTTTTGCGGGGTCGACTGGAGGTCGTCATACTTCTTCGCGATATCATCGCGCATGAAGCGACCGCAGTCAGGACATCGAACCAAACCAGCTCGGACAGAGTGCCCACAATCGGGGCAGGGCTCTTCCATCTCGGCGGTCGCAAGTCCTTCAGAACCAGCGAGCTTGTTTGTCTTCTCTTCATCGAAGACGTGGCCACAATCCGGGCACTGAAAGGTATCCGCTAGAATAAGCGAATCGCAGCCTGGACATGATCGAATGGAAACTGACATATTTATTGCGTTGGATGCTGTCTCGGCCTGAGAACACCCTCTCTCAGAATCCGAAGTTCTTTACACAACGAAACAGGTGGTCTCCGACCTCTGTTTCTTTTTCGTAACTCGTTACCCCGACGCAAAAACTCTAGCACAAGCCCCAATCAGCGGCACGATATAAAGAGAAACCCACACAGGACACGCGTGTGGTCGTCCCAATCCGGGCCACGATGTTGCATTTTTGCAACATCAAGCGGCGTCTGTTTGGTGCACGATTGTATCCAATCGAGGGCGCCTCTCGCAACCGGCGATTCCTTAACTCGGTTTCACCAGTCACATGTTCTTGTATCTTCTATAGGCAACCGGTCTTTATCCATGAACCAGAACACAAAACTACGGGGCACGGCTTCGATGCGAACTTCCCTACTGGCAATCATTCTCGCGGCACCTCTCCTGGCTCAGGATGCCGCTCAGGAGACTCGTGTCCCCGCCATCTTTGGCAGTCACATGGTCCTTCAGCGGAATCAGGAGGATCCAATCTGGGGATGGGACAAACCAGGGCAGGCGATCTCAGTCGAACTAGCCGCTGAAGATACAGACTCTGATCTCAGTGGTGCCACAGTGAAAACCGAGGCGGATGCGACCGGTGCATGGCGAGTCAAACTACCAGCACGGGAAGCTGGCGGCTCGTACAAGTTGACGATCAGGGGTTCCAAAACAATCGAACTCACCGACATCCTGTTTGGTGAAGTCTGGATCTGTTCCGGCCAGTCCAACATGGCGTGGTCTGTGGAGCGAGTGAACGATGCTGAACTGGAAGTGGCAGCGGCGAAGTTCCCACAGATCCGCATCGTCAGCGTTCCGCGGGTGGGAACACAAGAACCACAGAACAACTTCAAAGGGAAGTGGGACGTCTGCACGCCGAACACCATCAGTCAGTTCTCAGCCGTCGGGTACTTCTTCGGTCGCCAACTGCATCAGACTCTGGATGTTCCAATTGGCCTCATCGACAACGCGTGGGGCGGTTCTGCCTGTGAGGCCTGGATTCGCAGAGACTTGCTGGAAAAAGACGAACGCTTCGCCGGTCTGATGAAACGTTGGGAAAAGACAGAAGCCAACATCGACCAGGCGACTGCCGCGTGGGACAAGAAGATGGCCGAGTACCAGGAAAAGGTGAAAGCTGCGAAGGCCGCCGGAAAACCTCAGCCGCGCCGCCCGAATGGTCGTAATCCTAAGAGCCAGATGACCGGCAACCAGCGTCCGGCCAACATTTACAACGGAGTTCTGAAGCCGACCATGGGCTACGGTATCCGCGGTGCGATTTGGTATCAGGGAGAATCCAATGCTAATCGAGCCTACCAGTACCGTGATCTGTTTCCTCACATGATTCAGACCTGGCGTGACGAGTGGGGTCAGGGCGACTTCCCGTTTTATTGGGTACAGCTTGCCGACTTCCAGCAGGAATCAGAAGAGCCGGGACCGTCAACGTGGGCCGAACTTCGTGAAGCTCAGACTATGACCATGTCGAAACTCAAAAACACAGGTCAGGCCGTCATCATCGACATTGGCGAAGGTCGCGACATTCACCCACGCAACAAGCAGGACGTCGCCATGCGGCTGGCTCGCTGGGCACTCGCCAAAGATTATGGGATGGATATTCAATGCCAGAGCCCCTCGTACAAGTCCATGACGAAGGATGGCAAAAAGATCACGCTTACTTTCGACCATGTGGGAACGAAGGAGAGTGACAACGAAGATCGGTTATACACATTCGACGTGCGTGAGCCGATTGGGTTCACAATCGCCGGAGCCGACAAGAAGTTCTACAAAGCTAAAGCTCAGCTGAAGGGAAAGAACCAGGTTGTCGTCTGGAGTGACGAAGTCAGCGACCCGGTTGCTGTGCGGTACGCGTGGGCAAACAATCCTGTTGCCAATCTGTATCACAGGAACGGCCTGCCTGCTGATCCGTTCCGGACAGATACGTGGGACGGCATTACAGTCAACAAACAATAGCCTTCCGCTTTAGACGAACATTAATCTCAACGAAGTGTCACACAGGGGGCCAACGCGGTCCCCTGTTTTATTTGGACGAACATCATGCGAGTTCTTTCCGGCATCCAGCCGACCGGCCGATTCCACTGGGGCAATTATTTCGGAGCCATCCAGCAGTACATTGATCTTCAGGGGAACGAACAGTCGTTCTACTTCATCGCCGACCTGCATGCGCTCACGACCATCCGAGACGCGGCCGAACTGAAGCAGCTCAACAACGACTCCGCCATCGATCTGCTTGCCCTGGGTCTGGATCCTGAGAAGGCCACACTGTTCCGTCAGTCGGACGTACCGGAAGTGACCGAACTCACTTGGATGCTGATGTCGATTACGCAGATGCACCTGCTGGAAAAGTGTGTCTCGTACAAAGACAAGAAGGAGAAAGGCATCGCTGCTGACGCGGGGCTGTTTACTTACCCGGTTCTCATGGCTGCCGACATTCTTCTGTACGACAGCGACGTCGTCCCCGTCGGTGCCGACCAGATTCAGCACATCGAAGTCACCCGCGACATCGCCAAACGGTTCAATTCAATCTACAAGACGGAAGCCCTTCATCTGCCGACCGGGAAAACTCTCGACACCAGCGCGAAGGTCCCCGGTACTGATGGCGAGAAGATGTCGAAGAGCTACGGCAACACGATTCCGATTTTCGAAACGCCAAAGCGCCTGCGAAAGAAGATCATGTCCATCAAGACAGACTCAACAGCTGTTGAAGACCCGAAAGACCCGGACACATGCGCGGTCTTCGACTTGTACCGGCTGTTTGCCAACGAACAACAACAGGGTGAACTTGCCGACCGCTACCGAGCTGGCGGCATGGGTTACGGCGACGCCAAGCAAACTCTCTATGACGCAGCGATGGAATACTTCGAACCAGCGTTTCAGCGCCGCGCTGAATTAGAAAAGAACCCCAGCGAAGTGGAAGACATTCTCCAGGCCGGCGCCGCCGTCGCGCGGGCGAAGGGACGTGAAGTTCTGGACCGGTGCCGGTCAGCTTGTGGGCTGGCGTAAGGCGGTAGGCTTAACGCAATCGATGAAATCCCACCGGCAGGATTTGCCGAGGTAGCCGGTTCGATTGGTCTGGAACTGAATCCAACCACCGAACTTGTGGTTCCGGCCGATTGACCCGCGATTGGTTCTCGTAAGACTTCCCGTGGGAACCAACTACCCCGGGCAAGAAGCTCGGCGACACAAAAGCTACGCAGGAAGCGGAGGATCGAAACCGAACGCGAAAGGGAATTCACAATGCGAAATCAAACTCAACTCGTCACCCGACTTCTGTCCATTCTGGCACTCATTCTGTTTGTTGGCGGGCTTGCGGGGTGTGCCAACAGGCCCGTTGTCGAGTTTCCCATCTCTGACCACCACTACGTAGATGCCTCGTTCGACTCGCCCGTCCTCAATCGCTAATTCGACGTCATTTCTGCTGACGCTTGCCACTTCTGTATTTTGCAAGGCTGCAACTGGTTGGATAAGGACGGAATGCGAAGAGGTAAGCGTCTCATCGATCGCCGAGAGGAGTTCGTAGTCCCGCCTTTAGGCGGAATTGAGACGCGGGCTTCCGGCTAAAGCCGGTACTACGAACGATTGGCGACTGCGACTACACACGCATCGCGGGAGCCAGGACGTCGTCCGACCACCCCAAAGGGCTGTCATCTTGGGGGCATTGGTAAAATCAGCAGATCTTGCCGGATCGCTCTTCCCCAAATCCCTGGAGTAGCTAAGCTTCCATCTGAAGCTTCCGGGAATCAACGCGCAAGAGGTGCGGCGATGCCGTTTCTTTGGGCGGAAAGGAGTTCCATGCCCTTCGAACCACTCCGATTCTTACACGCAGCGAATCTTTGTCTCGACGCCACACTGCAGTGCACCATCGCGCTGCCAGCTGACGCGCAGGCTGAAGTTGAAGATGCGACTCTGGACGCGTTCAACAACCTTGTTGACGCGTGCATCGATCGACGCGTCGACTTCCTGCTCCTGACTGGCAATTGCTTCATTGAACGCGACCGCAGCCTCCGCGCGCGGTTGGCGCTTAGGGATGGGTTCCGGGAACTCAACGAACATGGGATCGCTGTTTTTGTCACTCCGGGCGAACACGACACGTCGGAAGCCTGGCAGGCGATTCCAGAACTCCCGAAAAATGTGACCGTCTGTCACCCTTCGAACCCAGAACCTGTCGCTGTGATGAGAGACGGCAAGGTCATCGCGACCATCGCCAACAATCTCTTCTATGGTGAGGCAGACCACTTTGGGATTAAGTCTTCACCAACCACCGGCGATCGCCGCCCTTACCGCATTGGGATGCTGCACCCGGCGCGGTTATCAGAAATCGAAGCGCAGGACGGCCCGCTTGGATTTGATGACGAGTTTGATGATGACGAACCGGGTGGAGCAGTAGAGATTAGCGAACAGGGTGAGATCCGCGAGATCGAAGTGGCTGAACTGATCCCAGAACAGCAGGCGCCGGAACTGCAGTCTGAAGTCGAACAAACGCTAGCCGCCTTCCTGCGACAGGCGTTGGTCGACTATGCCGTGCTAACCGGGCAGGTGACTCGCCGAACGATCCGGCTCCGCACAGGAGTCGCCCACAGTCCTGGTCGAACGCAGCCGCTGGCTGCTGCCGATCATGGCAAGCATGGAGCCACAATTGTTGACGTCGACACGACAGGGCTGGCAACCTGCCGCCGGATTCCAACTGTCACAACGCGGTGGAAGTCGATTGACGTTCATTTGGAACACGATGCGACAGCGGAAGAAATTTACGACCGCTGCCAGGAGCTGTTGGCTTCCGAGCCGCGAGAAAGAACCGAAGCTGTTTGGTTAGTTAACTGGAACATTGTTGCCAGCAATTCGATTGTGCAGGACTTCCAAACGCCCGGGTATACCGACCGGTTTGCCAACGCGATTGAAGCGGTTCGGTCAGAAGGCGATCCGTCTTACGTCCACAGTTTCCGAGTGTTCCCTGCATCGCGACCGGACGAGATGCTTGGTGAAGACCTGTTGGTGTCGCAGTTCAATCGGTTCGCATCTGAAATTCAAATTGACGAAGAATTGCTGCAACGACTTATCCCCGACGGCACACGCGACCTGGCTTGGAACGATCGACTGAGATCGCTGACGTCGGAGTTGGACAAGGATTTGATTGCTGCGCACCTCAGGCGATTTGGGGGGCACTGGTTTGCCAGAGTGGGAGTCGCTGAGGAAGTCGGTGTCGCCGCACCGGAGGCGTTCGAACACGGCGAACAGGAATCCGAAGGGCTTAGCGAATGAGAATCACCGAAGTTGAAATCGATCGGTATCGCATTTGGCGAAACCTCACACTGCCTTTGAATTCAGACGGGCTAAGCGTCTTCTACGGCCCCAACGAAGCGGGCAAGACCACGCTCATGAAATTCGTGCGCGCGGTGTTGTACGGGTTCCCTCCCGAAGACGCTGCGATGCGTGGCCAGGACGGAAAGATCGCGCCGTGGCATGGTTCCATCACTTGCCGCCATCGTAAACGCAAGTTCGTGATTGACCGAACCGCACAAAAGGGAACACGCGGTGCGTTGACTGTTTCCGGGTTCAAGAAGGACGGTTCAAACAAGAAGAAGCTTGAGAAGTTGCTGTGTCGCACGTCCGAAGCGGTCTACGAAGATATCTTTGCGATCGGCGTCAAAGAACTGCAGCAGCTTGCGACAATGGAAAGCACCGAAGTCGCTGAACGGATCTACGGGCTTTCACTGGGGCCCGAAGGTCAGGCACTGCTGAATGCCATTGCCGACGTACGCGACTCACGCTTCGCGCTTCTAAACGGACGGAAGAATGCGGGCAAGTTGCCCGATATGTTCGCCAAGTATGAGAACCTGTTGGCCAACAGCGACTCGTTCGATCGATCGCGCGAAGAGCATGCGTCGCTATGTCGTGAACGCGAACAACTCGAAACACGCATCGAAGAACTCCGCCGGCGTCAGAATGTTGCTGAAAGCAACCTGACTGGCCATCGACATCTGCAGCGCTGCTGGAAACCGTGGAACCGCATTCGATCACTACAGTCTGAACTCAATAGCATGCCGACCGGGGCAGAAGTCCCCGAGGAGTTGTTCCGCGACCTCAAAGATCTGGACAACCAGATCAACAAAGCCGACCGCGTTCGTGAAACGACCAACGCAGCGTTTGCACAAATAAAGAAGCAGTTGGTGCGCGGTCAGGAAGGCAACGAATTCGAACGCCACGCTGCCGCGTTGCAGGCCTTGGTCGACCAGTCTGAGTGGCTCAAGGAAATTGAAGACCGGATCCGCGAATCCAGGTCAGATACCCAACACATCCGAAACGAACTCGATCAAGCCGCGCTCAGTATCGGACCAAACTGGACCGCCGAACGTCTGGCCGCCATCGATACCAGCCCCACAGCCCACAGCCGCATGCTGCAGACAGCGCGGCGCTACCAAGCGGCTCTGTCACGTCGTGGCAAACTGCGTCGGCTCAATCGCAACCTCTCCAGGACGTCGCAAAACGAACTGGTGGGACTCAACGCCCAGTTGGATGGGCTTGGTACCTATACCATCGAAGAAGCCATCGCCAGCGAACGCGCGCGGTTGGCTCAGTTGGAAGACGTGGGACAACTAAAGCTGCAGGCTCAGGAACTGGAACAACGATCGGGAACCATCCGTAAGCTTGTCGGGCGGATCGACAACACGGCGACCGTGCCAGAGTGGATTGACCGAATCTTCAGTGTCTTTGGTACGGCTGGTGTGCTGCTGTTCTTTGCGGGACTGTTGTTGTGGGCCACCGGAGGTCTTGGTGTCGGTGCCTTACACGGAGCGCTGGCTGGTGCCGCGTTCGGTTCTGCTGGACTAACCTGGTTCTTCTGTCGTCTTGGATTGAAGAATCACTTTGACAATCAGGCTGGGCTACGTTTGGACGACCTTCACGACGAAGCTCGGGAAACTGATGCGCGACTGGTCGGTGTTCGTAATCAGTTGACCGGACTACTGCAGGAACACGACGATGGGTTCACCACCGTCGACACCAGTGCGACTCGCGAAGTGGACATGATCCGGGACACGGTTCACCGCATCGCGGCTCTCGAACGATTGGGTCGGGAGCAGGAAGAACTCAACGGGAAGCGCGAACGCCTAAGCAATCTGCGCGGTCGGTTCCGAGCGGCCCAGCAAAACGTTACGCAGGCGCGGGCCGAGTGGGTCAGTCTGCTGCGTGAACTGGGTATGGACGAGACGGTCAAGACCAGCGAAGCATTCGATTTGTGGGCACGTATTGCTGAGGTTAACGAACTACATGTCCGTTATCGAAACGCTGGCCCCGAAGCCGAAGCGTTGACTCGATTGTATCAGTCGATGTCACAGAAAATTGAAGCCGTGGGGCGCAGCGTTGGAGCTACCAAGCTGGACTACAGTAGGCCGTTGACTGTGCTTTCCGGTTGGGATCAGCAACTCAAGTCGCTCAACCGCGAACAAGAAACCCGTCAACGTTCGATCGACGACCAGTACAAGAAGCAACGTGAGTCGGAAGAGGCAAACCAAACGGTCGAACGACTGCGCGTTCAGCGTTCCGGTCTGCTGGCCAGGGCAGGGGCCAGTTCTGTCGAAGAACTCAAACAGCAACAGGAATGGATGCAACTTCGCCGCGATCAGGAACGGCAGCTCGAACAGGCGCGTGACGAACTCAACGAAGTCACCAGCTCACAGCCCCACATCGCGCTGATGGAAGATGACCTGCTGAACTACGACGAGGAACTCACACGAGAAGCCATCGAGGCGGCCGAGCTGGAATGGGAAGAGGTCAGCGAAGAACTCGGCAGCGCTCGTGAGAAGATCGGCAGTATCAAGAAGGAAATCGAGACACTTGAAAACAGCCGGACAAGCCTGTCGGCTCGATTCGAACGCGGTCAGGTTGCCGGTCGCATCCACCGCACGGCTGAAGAATGGTTCGCACTGCAGTTGGCTGAAACCGTCATCGACAAGATGCGAGGACAGTTTGAAAAAGCCAACGTATCCGGAACACTGGCAATCGCTTCCGACTACCTGGAACAGCTGACACAAGGTCGCTACACCCGCATTTGGGCTCCGCTTGGCAAGAACCGCATCTGCGTTGACGACCGACTGAATCGCACGTTCCGCATTGAGCAGTTAAGCGGTGGAACCCGCGAGCAATTATTCCTGGCCATCCGGTTTGCACTGGTTCACGAGTTCTCCGATCGCGGCATTGAACTACCAATGGTGATGGATGACCTGTTCGTCAACTTCGACGAAGGCCGAACCCGCGCCGCTGTGGATGCATTGATGAACTTCGCCGACTCAGGCCAGCAAGTCATGTTCTTCACTTGCCATCGCCACCTGGCCGGCATCTTCGAAGAACGCGGTATCCGCCCGGTCTGGCTGCCCGGTCCGGCCGCTGCCGAAGTCGAAGACATATACGAAGACGGCGCAGTCCAGCCGGAGTTCATTTACGTCGAAGACGACGACAACCTAAACGACGAACTCTACGAGGAAGAAGAAATCCTCGGCGAAAGCCCCGTCCGATCGTAGTCGGTTAGATAGAGTCAGGTAACGACTCCACGTCCTGTCACCTCTCCCGCTTGCGGGAGAGGTCGCGGTCTCAGCCGCGGGAGAGGGCGACGAATATCCAATATCCAATAAGCAATCTCCAAGTAACAACGCTGGTCTGGTCCAGGCTCAGAACCGCAGAATGTCGAACAAGGAATGTCGAACGACGAAGTAAATCCTACCGTCGTCACAGAACTTCAGCCTTCGAAATTCCTTGTTCGACATTCGACATTCAAACCGCACGTCACCTCTCCCTCTGGGCGAGGTCCCGGTCTCAGCCGCGGGAGCGGGCATCCGCGCAGGTCCTCAACAAAGTGAACCCACGGAGCACACCAAAAACCGATACGCGACTTGCCAGCATGAAACCCTCTCCGGGCGCCCGACTCTCCCAGAGGGAGAATGCCAAGGATCAGCCACGGCCCATCTCCGCCATCAACTTCTCGACAGCATCGCGGTCGATCTTCGACGGCAGACCGTATTCGCTGGTGTAACCGAATATCTGACCCACGGTTTGCGAACCGTAGCGGTCGTTAACAATTTCCAGGTGCTCGGCCGTCATCATTCCCGGATGCGGAACACCGCAGGCTCGGCATAGCAACAGAATCTCTTTCCGCAGCGCAACCAGGTAGTTCGCACAACGGTCGGCTTTCGAAGTCGGATCCAATCCGCGAACCAGCCACTTGTTCTGCGTCGCCACGCCAGTCGGGCAGTGGTTCGTGTGACACTTCTGAGCCTGAATGCAGCCGATCGCCAACATGGCTGCTCTGGCGACATTCACAATGTCACAGCCCAGAGCGAAAGCGAACAAGGCGCTTTCCGGGGAGCCTAGTTTTCCGGATCCGCACCAGACGATTTTCTCTGCGATGCCTTGTTCCTGAAACACTTTCTGCACACTCGCAAAGCCAAGCTTGAACGGTTTCGCGACGTGGTCCGAAAACGCCAAAGGCGCGGCGCCGGTTCCGCCTTCGCCACCATCAATCGTGATGAAGTCCGGTGCGCGGTCGGTTGTGTCGATGAGTGTGGCCAGTTCCTGCCAGAACGGAATCTGACCGACCGCTGACTTAATACCGACGGGCAGGCCGGTTTCGGTAGCCAGCATTTCCACGTAGTCCAGCAGGCTGTCTGCGTCGCTGAACGACGTGTGGCTGGCTGGACTCACGCAGTCTTTGTCCATCGGGATGCCGCGGATCTTTGCGATCTCCGCGGTGATTTTGCTTTTCGGCAGAATACCACCGGCACCAGGCTTGGCTCCCTGGCTTAGCTTTACTTCCAACGCGCGCACCGTGGGCGATGCGGCCAGGTTCTCTTTGAGTTTCTCAAGACTGAATTGACCATCAAGCGTTCGGCAGCCGTAGTAGCCGGTTCCAATTTGCCAAACCAATTCACCGCCCTTCTTGTGGTACGGCGAAATGGCGCCTTCTCCGGTGCTTTGCATGCAGCCGGCTTTGTGACAGCCAAGGTTCAACGCCTCAACCGCCGGCGCGCTTAGCGAACCGAAGCTCATTCCGGAAACGTTGACGACCGACGACGGGCGAAACGCTTTCGCTCGCTGACGATGCCCACCCATGATTTTGGCACAGGGGATCTGATACATCGGGTCGTATTCGGGCGACTCCGGGTGCGGCGACACAATCGGGAACGTGTTGTGGTTGATCACCAGGTAGTTGGGCGAACCTTCCACATCGTTGTCGGTTCCGAATCCGAAATAGTTGTTTTGCTTCTTCGACGACGCGTAGACCCAACTGCGTTCGTCCCTATTAAACGGCCGCTCTTCATCGTTGGCGGCGACGATATACTGCCGCAGTTCCGGGCCGATGGTTTCAATGAGGTAGCGAAAGTGCCCCAGCACGGGGAAGTTCCGCAAAATTGCATGCTTCTTCTGGGTGAGGTCATAAATTGCGACCAGCACGATAAGAACCAAAAGTATTCCGCCAATCCAAAGCAGCCACATCGAACACCTCCAAGCGTCATTCCAGAATCGCAGCATGATAATCACCTGGAACCACAATGAGGAAACCATCGCCAATCTCAACAGACAGATCGGTGCTGATGTTGCGTCTCAGGGGCCGTCTGCAAGAATCAGCGCAGAGAAGGATACTCAATGGGTCGCCTGGGGAATGGGAACGTGTTTCGCAGTTTACTGATGCTGCTAATGGTGCCGGCTGCTTGCCAAAGCATGCCGCTACAGCTCACCCCTGAACGCACCGCGCCGGCGTTGCCGGCCGCCGGACTGACGACTCAGGCTGAGCAGGAACAGAAGGACATCAGCCCGTCGCAGATCGCCGAGTTCCGCGCGGAGGCAGAGGCTGCTGAGCTGGATGAGGAACTCCGGAAGCAAATCCTCACGACCTACGACCAGGCTCAGGTCGAACTGACCAGAGCCACCGCGCTCAACGCGGACGCTAAGGCGGACAACGAACGCGTCCGAACGGCTGAGGAAGTATCAGAAGACCTGCAGTTACAGATTGGGCTCGCGCGCACAACGCCACAACCGGATCTGGGCAGCGGAGCCGATCTAGAGAGCCTCCAGACAGAAGTTCTGACTCGCGCGCCGAAGTTGGTCGAACTGAAACGGTCGCTGGCGGAACTGGAAGCCGCTTCGCAGAACATCAACGAGCGTCGCAAGCAGTTGGCTGATGCTCAGACGACCTTGCAGTCTCGGATGAACGAAGCCAAAGCGCAGCAAACAGCTGAAGCGGCTGAAGGGGAGAACCCGCTGCAGACCAGGGCTCGCCGCGTTCTGGCTGCCGCCCGAGTGCAGGCGCTGGATGCTGAAGGCCCAGCGATCACCGCTGAACTAGCGCGAATCACAGCTGAGAGTTCGGCTCAAATTACCAGGCAACGCATTGAACTGGCTCGCAAAGAGATCGCGCTTTTGGAAGCGGAAGTCGCACTGCTGAAGCAGCGTCAGGACAGTGCACGGCGCAGTGAAGCGACCCAGCAGGAAAAGATGCTCAGTGCCATCCCGGCCGGGCCGGAAAACGATCTGGCTGCGGAATGGCTGGAGCGGAACAAGAGCCTGGTCACGCAGCTCATTCCGGACGCCAACAAACTTGAGGCCCTGCGGAAGAAGCAGCGAGAGAAAGACGAGAAAACAGAAAAGCGACTACAAGAACGCGTGGAAAGTCTGGGCGTCGTGGTGCCGGTTGGGATGGAACTTCAGGAGCAACGTCTGAAGCTGCGTGATATTCGGCAGATCCAAATTGATATCGCAGCCCGCGAGACTGAGTTGGCGAGGCTTAATGCAACGCGGCTTGAAAACGAAGAGACCCTGACCGACCTGGAAAGCAGGGCTGAGCGAAACCCGGAAAACGAAACTGCCTTGCTAAGCCAGGCGTCCATTCTGCGAACTCTGATCCGCAATGAATCAACATACGTCGATGCGCTTCGAAATGTGGACACCGAAGAACGGCAACTCGTAACGACTCGGAAGCGTCTGGGAAAATGGCTTAGTGAATTGGTTCTGTGGGTCCAGAGCAACGAGGTTCTGGGCGTCGCCGATTTGAAGGCCAGTGGCAAGAGCATTGCGTGGCTAACAGCTCCGGAACTGTGGAGAACCGTCCCGGTCGCAATTCTGGACGATGTCAGAGGAGGGAATAAATTCCTGTATCTCTTCGTTGGCTTATTGCTGGCGGTTTTGTTTTTCATTGGCCCAAAGTGCCGGAAGAACCTGACGCAGTCCGGCAAAGAAACGCTGGCGAAATCCTGTTCTGACTTCACACCAACACTCCGCGCCGCGTGGCTAACAGTCATCTTGTCCGTTGCGTGGCCTTTGCTCGTGGGGTTCATTGGTTCCCGACTAACCGAACCACCGCGCGGGAGCGACTTCTCGCAATCGGTTGGGCGTGGGCTGCAGTTTGTATCGGTGGCGTTTCTGGTGATGAACCTGATGCGACAAGTCTGTCGAAATGGCGGACTGGGCGAGGCACATTTTGCGTGGACCGATCGCGGCGTCCGCAAGTCACGGTTGGTGCTCCGCAAAATGATGTTGGTACTGCTGCCGTTGTTGTTTGTCGCAACGATGTTGCATACACGCCGCACTGCGACAGTGCAGGACTCGCTGGAACGCATCTGTTTTATCGCGGCTTTGTTGGCATGGGCGTGGTTTACCTACCAAATTTTAAACCCCGCGCGCGGCGTGTTTGCCGAAGCCCTGGAAAGCCGCCCACCAAACCTGGGCATGCGAACCAGTTGGTTCTGGTACCCATTCGCTGTGTCGGTTCCGATTGTCCTGGCGATTCTGGCAGCGGCCGGCTACTTCTTCACCGCTTACGAACTCAGCTGGCGGCTGATGAGCATGATTTGTTTGGTCGGCGGCCTGGTTGTTGTGCAGGCTTTCCTGTCACGCTGGCACATCGTCAATCAACGCGCTCGCCATGTAGAACACGCGCAGAATCGCGCGATGGCGCTTCTCGACGGGAACGCCGACGAAGGTGCGATGGCCGATGAAGAAGAACGAGACCTGTTGGCGGTTGAACGCCAAACACGACGGTTCATCAACACCGCGCTGCTGTTGGCCGGGCTTGTGGCGACCTGGTTCATCTGGTCGCAGGTGTTCCATGCGGTGACGTTTCTCAACAAGTGGGAACTCTGGCCAACGACACGTCAGAAATTGGTGGAACAGGTTGTCGATGGGAAAACGAAGCTGATTACTGAGACGATTTCCGAACCAGTCACGCTGCTTAGTTTACTGTGGGCCGTGTTCATTGCTCTGGCGACCGTCACCGCGGCTCGCAACCTGCCCGGCCTGCTGGAAGTGGTTCTGCTAAAGCGCCTGCCCCTTGAACCCGCACTGCGATACGCATTGCGGACAGTCGCCCGATACGTGATTGTGATTGTGGGCGTCACGCTAACGCTTTCCCTGTTGGGACTTGGCTGGGCCAAGGTGCAGTGGCTTGTGGCGGGCCTCACGGTTGGGCTTGGTTTTGGCCTGCAGGAGATCTTCGCCAACTTTGTGTCCGGATTGATTATTCTGTTCGAACGCCCGGTGCGATTGGGCGATGTGGTGACGATTGATGGCGTCAGCGGGACCGTCTCCCGCATCCAGATTCGCGCGACCACGATTACTGACTGGGATCGCAAGGAGTACATCGTTCCGAACAAAGAACTGGTCACTGGCCGGGTCTTAAACTGGACGCTCACAGACAAGTCCAGCAGGATCGTTGTGGAAGTTGGGGTCGCTTACGGAACCGATACCAAACTTGCCAGAGACTTACTGGTCCAGGTCGCCGAGCAGCATCCGCTCATCCTTAGTGACCCGGCGCCTCACGCGACGTTTGAGAAATTTGGCGACAGCACTTTGAATCTTGTGCTCCGCTGCTTCCTGCCGAATCTGGACGGTCGGCTGGACACGGTTTCCGATCTGCACGCGGGCATTGACAAGGCGTTTGCTGAAGCGGGTATCGACATCGCGTTTCCACAATTGGATGTGAACGTGAACGAACGCGGCTGATGCACAATGGCAAGGCTGAGAAGCTTTCAACGCTTAGGAAATGAAGGTTTTGGCCCATCCTCCACCTGAGCCTTCAGCGATTCGGCGCATATGCTATGGTGTGCAAGAGATCGAGTTGTCCTAAGGAACCCCTTGAATGTCCGGCTTTCGCCACCTGGCGATTCTCGCGAGTCTGTGTTACTGCTTCATACTTGTCGGATCAACCGACGCTGCTCCCGTTGAACGAAACTGGCCGCTGACGACGACAGTCGCAACCAGCTTTGTGCAGGATGGTGAGCAAACGAAGGCTCCCACCAAAGAAGATTCTTCGCCCGACACAAAGAAGTCCGCTGACAACGCTGAGACTGCCGAGGACGAAGAACACGGTGGCTGGAAGCGGAACCTGTTTCTCACTGGCCTGGCCCTGTTCCTGGTCGCCATTAACGGTTTCTTCGTTGCCGCCGAGTTTGCGTTCGTGAAAGTTCGCGGCAGTCAGATTCAACAGTTTGTTCGCGAAGGTCGACCGTTTGCGAAAACCGCACGGTGGCTGGCCGAGCGTTTGGAAGATTCGCTTTCAGCGTGCCAACTGGGAATCACGATTGCCTCGTTGGCTCTGGGAGCCGTCGGAGAACCAGCGTTTCACGCACTTATCTCTCCCGTACTTTCACCGTTCATTGAATCTGAAACGGTGATGCGAATTTTCTCATACGCGTTCGCACTGACAGTCATCACCGCGCTGCACCTGGTCATTGGCGAACAGGCTCCGAAAATCTTTGCCATCCGTAAGCCGGAGAAGATGGCTCTGTGGTGTGCTTTGCCCCTGAAGATATTCTTCATCTGTGCGTACCCGTTGCTGAAGTCGCTGAACTGGTGCACCGAAATTATTCTGAAGTGGCTGGGTGTCGATTCAGCCGGCCATGACACTCCGCACACCGAAGAAGAAATCCGCGGCTTGTTGCGGGAAGCTCACATCCACGGCGACCTGACACGCAGCGAACACCACCTCATCAACGCCGTGTTCGAATTCGATGACATGGTTTGCCGCCGCGTTATGGTTGCTCGAGCCGACATTAGTTACTTCACAACGGACCAACCGTGGGCCGACTGTCTCGAACAGGCCAAACGGACCCGGCACACTCGTTTCCCGTTGTGCGAAGGTTCTCTGGATCACGTCATAGGTGTGATTCACATCAAAGACCTCACTGGACTTCCGCCGGATGCCAATGTTGACCTGAAACAAATTGCCCGGCCGCCAAAACAGGTTCCGGATGAAATGCCCATTAGCCGTTTGCTGCGGCACTTTCAGGGCACGCACCAGCACATGGCGTTCGTGATCGACGAATACGGAACCGTGATCGGCATCGTGACGATGGAAAACGTCATCGAACAGATCGTCGGAAAGGTCGAAGACGAATTCGACCTGGAGACGCCGGACGTGGTTCCGGATGGAGCAGGGCAATACATCATTCAGGGTTCGGCTCCCATCGAAGTCATCCGCCGCGCGTTGAAGCTGGAACTCCCTGGCGATGTGGATACCTTTTCGGGGCTACTGGTATCGGTCGAAGGCGAAATCCTGGAAGCCGGAGACAAGATCAATCTCGACGGGGCGACAGCTGAAGTCCTGGAAGTGAAAGGATCGCGCGCCGTCCGTGTTCGCGTTCGCCTGGACGACGCTCCGGATCAAACCCCTGAGGCCGCCAATGCGGCCGAGTCAGGGAAATCAGCCACCTAAGCCCGGCAAGTGTCCCTGCTTTCCTGGACCCCGAAATCGGGTGTGCACGTACGACTCCGTCATCCTGCCACTCGGATATGCGCCGAACCCGACGTTCGTCTGGCCCGATGTTCCGGATCGGGTTATCATTTAACTCCCGTCGCAGCTCACATCAGCTTTCTACAAGGAGACCCGGTCGTGTCTATTTCCAAGAGTCATTTTGCATTTCTGATTGCTGGCGCGGTGATTGGGATCGGTAGCTCATTGTTCTTCAAGGCCGCCGAGCCTCTGAAGGCAGCAACGACTGACCGAACCAGCAAGTTCGCAGTTGCCACTTGCCCTGCCGACTTTAACGGTGAAAGTGAAGCGGTTTTCGTTTTGGACTTCCTCAACGGGACGCTGACTGGCGGAGTGATTAATAATCAAAACGGCAAGTATCAACATCGGTACTACCGCCAACTTGCCGCGGACTTCAAAGTCGATCCGAACACACCTGAGCCCGAGTATGCAATTGTGTGTACCCGCGGCAACCTGCGTGGTAATGGAGCTGCCAAGGGCATTATCCACATCGCTGAAAAGTCGTCCGGTGCGATGATTGCCTACGGCTTCAACTTCCCGACCCGAGCCAACCCGGCCACCCCGTTGCCGCTCACTGTGCTGGACTTCGTCCAGTTCCGAGAGTCCACCAACTAACCGAACGTTCCGTTCGATCGGTCTCCGGTTGGTGCCTTGGTTGAGGTTGCTGGCTGCGGACCCGGTTGGGTGTGTCACTTGACTTGATTCAGGGCGTGTCGATTTTTCGGCACGCCCTTTTTGTGCGCCCAAGAGGAAGATCGCGGCGATCTCAGGAACCGGTCCTGGTGTCGTTTCACCAGGCTACGAAACGCTTTGCCGCCGACCAACCAGCACACGAGCAAGCCCGTTTAGTCTCGCGATGATAATCGTCGCAGGCTCCGTACCTTTCAGCTTCAAGCTTCGACGCAGCTTCTCTACGTCCGTTGGCACACGGCGCGATTTGATTTCGACTCGGCCAACGTTGAGTTCCCGCAAGTGCTTCCGCAAAGCCTTGCCCTCGTTTGGGAACTCTCCGGTCAATTCGAAAGCTCCGGGAAGAAATGCCGTCTCGGGTAGTTCGTCAGCGGTGACATATTCTTCTTCTACATCCAGTCTTGAAATTCCGCGTTCCAGACAAAACTGATCCAGCAAGCCTGAACGAACTAACGCCGGATCTGGGTCGAACACATATTTCTTCGGTGCCGTGACCTCGGCCATGTCGTACGACAAGTGCCCGGCGATCGTCTCACCCGTCGCAACACACGTCGCGCGAGTTGTGCAGTCTGTCTTGAGTTCTCCAAACCACACGGTCGCTTCTTTACACTCGCCAGCGTGACTGATGAGTTCCACTTCACAGTCATCAAACGAGCCACGGAAGTTGCTGGCAGAACTCAACTTAATGGCTCCACCTCGAGCGGTTTGCATAAGCTCTTCCAAGAACGCTGGTCCCGGTTCAAGATCTTCGATACGCAGCGAACGCCCTCGCGGACCCGCGCGGCGGTCCGGATCGATGTGAACCAGCTTGCCGGACGCGTCGCCTGGAACAGCTTCTCGTGGCTGGGCATCAATGGTATTCGCGACGCCGTAGGCTTCGGCGTTCCACACCAGACACTGGCTGCGTGCTGACACGCGGTCGATACTGGTCACGTTCGCGTTGGCCGCGATTGCGATCGAATCACCGCCGATTCCGGAACAGATA
Source organism: uncultured Planctomycetaceae bacterium (assembly GCA_964485095.1). Lineage (GTDB taxonomy): Bacteria > Planctomycetota > Planctomycetia > Planctomycetales > Planctomycetaceae > CAYNWT01. The sequence continues at coordinate 18,176 of CAZAIB010000076.1, forward strand.
TCGACAACATCGCCGCTAAACCGCTTTGCCTTGTAATTGGCGACCGGCTCAGAAGTCGATTGTTCCAGCCCGGTTCGATCGAACCACATTTCGTCGGCTTTTGAGAACTTTGCTGCGCCGCGTTTTCGCAGGTCATGCAAAATCAACGCGGCCCGCACGATGTGGTCGTCGTAGTTCGATCGCAGCATCTTCTGCAGGCCAAGTTCCTTGCCCTTGAACTGCGCGATGCTGGTAAATATCTCTGGCGCACCGCGCAGGGATGTCAGCACATCGGGGTGAAACAGGGAGGACTCAACAGTCATTTGCATGAGCTTCGTAAGATCTCAAAATGTCGCGGGGCGTATTGGTTACTTCTCGAGCATCCGGACAAAGCCCTCCCAGTCAGCCGGGGCGGTTCGGTTTTGTCGAGTGATCTGCATTGATAGATAGTCCTGGGCTCGGTCGCCGGCGGGCATCGAATGCAGGCAAGACCATGCCGTTTCCCAATCGCCTCCGATGAATGCATCAACACCGCGTTCGAATTGTGCGATATGTTCGTCGTTGAGTTCGGGATACTCAGACTGCGGCGGCAACAACTCGCTGACAGTCAGTGGGATCTCCATCCCGGCAGGTTGAACACGCAATAGCTTGCGAACTCGGCCGACGTCCTTATCAAGTTTCGGCCGGACCAACTCAGCAGTGCGTTCGTCCAGGAGAACCGGAACGCGCAGATGCTTGGTCATGCCTTCCAAACGGCTGGCCAGATTCACGACCGGCCCAAACACCGTAACCTTCACTTGATCGGTCGTTCCAATTTTCCCAGCCACCGCCCGGCCATGCGCCACACCGATCCCGACCCGGAAATCACTGAGCGGATCGTTGACCTGCCGCGAGATTCGATCGAACGCGCGTCGAATTCCAATCGCCGCGCGGCAGGCATCCAGCGCGGAGACGTCGGATTCAAACGGCCAGCCCCAAAAGCCAAGTGCGGCGTCACCCTGAAAGTCGCCGGTCACGCCGCCGAACTTTAGGATCTCCGTTGTCATTAGCTCGAGCGCCCGGCTGACGCGGTTTAGAAGCGGGATGAGCTGATCGGCGTTCTCTTCCGCCTTTTGGCTGAAGCCTCGCAGATCGCAAAACAGCACGGTGACGTCGCACTCGCGCGGTTCCAGCTGGTCGGTATCCAGGTCGTTGCCAAGCGCTTCCAGAATTCGCGGTGCGAAGAACTGACGCAGGCCTGCTTGCTGACGTTCGAGCCGAGTTTGCTTTTCGACCGAACTAATGATCTGCGCGACGAACTCAGTGAACTTCACGTCGCCCTGCAAAAACACTCCGGCCGGGTTTTCGGTATCGGCCGTGGATTCAACATCTGTTAGATCGTGACGGCCGGCAACGTACAAAGCCCACGGTTCGGCATCGTCGGGGACCGGCACACAAAAGGACCAATCGAAGCCCGCGGTCTGTGTGTAGTCGTTCAGAATATCGCTGGCTGTTTCCCAAATATGCAGAACCGATCGCCCGCTGCGAATCGCTTCCACGATCAATCGCGTGCTGGGGCGAAACTGCCCGCCCGTCTCGACGCGGCGGTCCCAGTGTTTAACGTCGACCTCGCGTGAATCGTCCAGCGACACAATCGCAACGGCATCCGCGGTGTGCACACCGGCCAGAATTAGATTGGCCAAACGCACATGCAGTTCCGACCGCACCCGCGCTCCGCGAATGAGATCCGGCAGGTTGGTAAGCACATCGATACGTTTCTCAGCGTCGCGATACCGGAACCGCTGGAGCTCCTGCTGGTCGAACGAAACCTGTTCTACCGGCGTTCCGGCCGACGATGTATCCCCACCTCGAACCAGGCGAAAGGACGTGCTCCCAACGACAAACGAATCCTCGCATGTCAAATGGAACGTTTCGACTTCCTTACCGTTCAGGAACACCGGGTTCTTCGCACTTGGTAGCCGAGTGACCTCAGCCGTGCTGCCATCGACAACAATCCGAAGATGCTGTCGCGAAACGGCCGGATCCCAATCCACAATAAGGTCGCAGTCTGGTTCCCGTCCTAGCAGGACAGGCGAGGCCTCGCGCAGCACCTGTCGCCAGTCGGGATCAGCGGCGGAAGAATCAGCAGTAAGCCAAAGCACGATGGAACCAAAGCATGAGACGGGACCGGAACAGCGTAACAGACCAATGGGTGCCGGTCACCAGACGGCGAACCAACAATCTTTGCGGGCGTTTTCGCCATGCCCTGACAGACCCGGCTTGCCAGGACTGTAGAACTCTCCGGCCACACGTCTGCCCGCAACGGTCGCTACAATCCTGGAATGATGAGGAATCTGCATGCAACCAGAGGCATGAACCAGTGAGCACACCAGAACGCGCGGCAGCGCGACATCGACAAAGTCGGCGTGAACGAATTGTGTTGGTTCTGGTTGTGGTCGTGCTTGCCTACGCGTTGCTGTGCGGACTGCTGATGCTGTTCGAAACGAACCTGGTCTATCCCGGTTCGTTCGTGGATACCAACATGCAGGAGGAGCCGACGTCTAGTGTGGGTCTGGAACACGTTGTGTACCAATCCAGCGACGGGACGCCGCTTGTGGGACTCTTGCTGGATCGTGGAAAGCGATCGACCGTCTTGTACTTGCATGGCAATGCAGAACATGCCGTGCGAATGGGACCGTGGATTTCGCAGCTGGCAGATGTGTTGGATGCCAACGTGATGGCCGCCGAGTTTCGTGGCTACGCAGACGAGCTGACTCCAGGTGAAGACGCCGACATCGCAGACTGCGAAGCGGCGCGGGGCTATCTGTGTAAGCGGTATGGGATTCGGCCAGACCAGATCGTGCTCTATGGCCGCTCACTGGGTGGAGGTTGCGCGGTGTCGGTGGCTGCGAGCGGTGGAGCCAGGGTACTTGTCCTGGAGCGCACGTTTGACCGCTTGGTCGATGTTGGAGCGAAGAAGTATCCGTTCTTGCCAGTTCGGTTCCTAATGCGGAATCCGTACGACTCGGTGCAACGAATACAGAACTACGATGGCCCACTGGTTCAGATACACGGAACCAGTGACACACTCATCCCGATTGAACACGGCAAGAACCTGTTCGATGCAGCGCCCACACCAGATAAATCCTGGATCCCGGTTCCGGACCTTGGTCACAACGACCGACTACCGAAGAGTATTCTGAATCAGATTGCTGACGAAGTAGGCCAGCACACAATCGGAACTGCTGGCCTACTGAAACACACCAGCGAGGAGTAGCACTATGGCTGACGTTTACGCAGGTCCGGTAATCGTAGAAGTGCAGCGGCTGTACCGAGACGTGCCGGTTTCGCTGTTTACTCATACGAACCAGATTGTGGATTCTCATAGTCAGATTCTTTTTGATGCTCACCAGAATCAGCATCCGGTGTGCTCGTTCCAGATTAGTAATTGGCATCCTGAGTTGGTTAGTAAATCTGCTGAGTTCATTTTGGCGGCTGACTTCACCATTGATGATGCTCGGCTGGCGATCTCTCGAGAGTTTGGGTTCGAGAACTACGAAGCGGCGACTGCGAAAGCCCGGCCGATTGATCAGAAGTTCGAAGCGGCCGTTGATTCTGCTTTGGAGGGTAACATCGCGGACCTTACAGCGGCGCTAGCTGAAACGCCTGGGTTGGTGACGCAGGCGAGTTCGTTTGGTCACTGCGCGACGCTGCTGATTTATCTGGCGGCTAATGGCGTTGAGACGTGGCGGCAGGTTGTTCCTGCGAATGTTGTGGAAGTTGCCGAACTCCTGATCGGGGCGGGAGCAGATAAGCGGGCGACGGCCAGCGTTTATGGCGGCCAGTTTGATGCGTTGGCTTTGGCTGAGACGAGCGCGCATCCGCACAAGGCGGGAGTTGTGCATGAGTTGGCGGCAGTGTTGCAGTAGAGGCGTGTTTGTTGCGGGACTCGCCGAGTCCGTGGTTTGACCGAACACGGAGTGTTCGGCGACTTTGGCTAGACCCTCAGGGCCGGAGTCTGAACGCGATCCAGCAGATCGGCGAAGAACTCCACCGGGTTCTCCATGTCGGCGACGGATTCGACGATTGCGTCAGGGCCATATGCGAACTGTGACAAGTCGGCGCGAGAGGTCGAACCGGAGAGGGTGAGGATGGTTCGATAGCCCATCTGTACGCCGCCCAGAATGTCGGTCGCCATGGTGTCGCCGAGCATGATTGTTTGAGCGGTTGGGAGATCGAGTTCTTTTCGGGCGGCTCGCATCATGATGGGGCTGGGCTTTCCGCAGCTGAATGCCTCCATGCCTGTCGCGGCTTCGAGGTAGGCAACAGTTGCACCGCAACCCGGACGTGTGCCGGTGCTGGTGGGGCAGTTCGGATCTGTGTTCGTCGCGATCAGCTTTGCTCCGTTTAGGATCATGGTCACGGCTCGTTCTAACGCGTCCAGCGTGACGGTTCTTCCTTCTCCCACGACAACGAAGTCGGGATCCTGATCGACGATGGCGTACCCGTTTTGGTGGAGTGCCTGAAGCAGGCCGCCCTCACCGATGACGTAGGCGGTTCCTTCTGGTCGATGTTTAGCAAGGAACCGAGCCGTGGCCATGGCGCAGGTGAAGATGTGGTTTTCTTCGACGTCGATGCCCATGCGGGACAACTTCATGCGAACGTCACGTCTTGTTCGCTGGCTGTTGTTGGTCAGGAACAGAAACGGAATGCCTTCCGCTTTCAAAGCCTGAATGAACCGATCGGCTCCGGGGATCAGCTTGCTACCTCGGTAGATAACGCCATCCATGTCGATCAGAATTCCGGTCTGCATCTTTGTTGCTTTCTTGCGTGTGGTTCGACCACAAACGGTGGCCGCAGAGAAACCGGCTGAGGGTGAATCCAGACCGGTGAGGTTTTGCCATGGGCAGAAGCAACAATCGTGCCAGGCGTGCTGGAGCGAACGGACCGCGGGGCGTTTGTGATCAAGTGCCCGGTTTTTCGACACCGGTGCGGCGTGGTTAATCGCGTTCGATGACGGGTGCTACGATTCCGGCATCTGTGGTGGGCTCTGGCTGCCCGAGAGAATGGAACCGTCCGAACCGTCAGGGGTGCATTCTTCAGCTTTGTCGCGTTGGAAGGTTCTTCATTGTTCGCATGACGAACCACCACACTGCGATCATTCCGATGATACTGGTAGCAATCGCCAGCAGCCCATAGCGGATCGCGGACGAGTACATGCCTTTTACCGACGCTTTCGTATTGTCGGCGCGTTCCTGGATGATGACGACCCAGGGCGCTTTGCCGACATCGACCTGGTACAGAGCCGCGAACCAGTCGCCTTTGTAGCGTTCGGTTGATGGCGAATCGAATTGGCCAACGGGATCCTGATAGTCGGTCAGCCGGAGTTCTGTGTGGCCGTCAATGTCCTGATCAATGGCCCTAAATTGTCGTTGCAGGTCGTCGGAGAGCCGCAGTTGTTCGTAGAACGCATCGTCATCCGCGAGCAGTGTTCGCGCTTCTTTTCGGAACTCGTCGGTGAAGTCTTCTGAATCTGTGTCGCGATTGTCTGCGGCGTGAGCAATGTCGGCGATCCAGCTATGGTCCAGCAGCTGCCCGGTGCGCGTGTCGACCAGAGCGATTTCGCGATCGATCTGGTCTTTGCGAGTGTCACGGTTTTGAATTCGTTCGATGAACCGACCGCGGAATTCGTCCAGATGCAGAGTGCGGCCCAGCAAACCGAGAATCGGGCGTGTGCCGTCTCGTTTTTCTTTCCCGCGGATTTTCACCGTGATTGCGATCATGTAGCGATTGGTGACGGAGCTCCGAAACGGTGTGGATATGTGGGATTCCTCAGAGACGGATGCCGGTTCTGCATCGGGGTTTGATTCTCCAAAGATAGAGACGTTATCTGGACACGGTTGATCTCGATCGGTCGGGTGCTGTTTGTTCTTTCCTTCTCCATGGAAGTAGTCGCGGTCCCAGTAGTGTTCGCCCAGCGACTTGGGGTCATTGTTTCCGGCTCCACGTCTCCAGATTTGCCGGCCGGCCGTTGTTGTCATGAACCAACTTGTGTCTTTGCCACCCGTGCGCCCTTCGGCTCGCCTGTCGATTCGCTGGTACGCCGCGTCCAGTGCGGCGATCCACGGCGGAGTTTGATCGGGCGGCAGCTTGATGAGCGATTGCAGTTCCTCGCCGCTTAGCGATTCGGTGCGCGGCAGCCACGCTTCCAGGAACTCGATGAGTTCCGGATTCGCCAGGATGTCTTCGAACTCACCAATGCGGCGGCCCAGTTCGTCTGTGAGACTCTGCGCCTTAACTCTCGCGGTGAGTGCGCCGCTTTCTAATGCGCGTTCGGTCAGTTTCCGTTCAAGTGTCTGGCCGTTGCGGCCCATGACGTAAATGAACAGCGGAACCATCGCGGCCAGCAACAGCAACGGGCCCAGAACGCCGAGCTTGAGTAACGGAGCACGTTGGCGGTGTTGTTCGCGAGACTTGAGCCGTCCGAGAACCGCCTGCGCGTTTGGGTATCGGTCCTTCGGGTCCGGAGCCAGGCAACGATCGATGATCTGCACTAACTCGCCATCAACATTCTTTCCGCCGGCGACGCGATGGCCTTCGGGCGTGGGGCTGGTTTCGATGAGGTCGCGGTATGCCGACAGTCGTTCGTTGAGCGTCGGAGCCAGCCGGATGCGTTCTTCAGCTTCAGGCGTTCTGAACGGTGGGCTACCGGTCAGCATGTGATAGAGCAGTGCGCCCAATGCGTACACGTCCCACCGCGCGTCGGGGACGGCTCGCAGGTCGGCTTGTTCGGGAGCCATGTAAAACAGCGTCCCGAGTGCCGGGTTTTGTTCGCTGGAAAGTCGCGACTGTCCGAAGTCGCAGAGTCGTGGTTCCATTTCGCCGTCGAACAAAACGTTGGCAGGCTTGAGATCGCAGTGCAGGATTCCCGACCCGTGGGCGTGAACCAAACCTTTGGCGATGCCCGTTGCGACCTGAACCGCTTCATCCACCGGCAGTGGTCCGGGCTCCAGCCGACCAGCCAGCGAACCGTTTTCCAGGTACTCCATCACGTAGTACGGTGGATCGCTGTTCCAGCCGACGTCCAGCAGGCCCACGATGTTTCGCGATGTATAGAGAACCGCTAGCTTCTCAACTTCTCGGTTCAACAGCGACCAGTCCAAACCTCGACGGTGCGTGTAGAACTTGATCGCAACGTTCTTGCCGGTGTTGTCTTCTCGAACCAACCACACGGAACCGTACGCGCCGGTTCCCAGACGTCTGACGAAGGTGTAACCCTTGATCGAAAGCGGCGGCCGATCCGCGCGGAGGCTGAGTTCTCGCGATTGGTCGCGTTGGAGGTCCGATTGGACAAGCGTGTCTTCGAGCGATTCGGTCACAGGGCATCCGGCTAGAGTTAACTCTTACCAATGTCGATGATTGTCAATCCGGATGCAACCGGCTCGATTTCGCCCGGATTCCGTGATCCCCGCGGCTTTGGTTCTCGTTCTCTACTGTATGGCGATGGTGCCATTGAGAAAGTGAGAAACAAATGAGCTTCGAACGTGTTTGTACCAAGTGCGAGTCAACCGAATTGAGAACCGCCAATCGACCGCACGCATCGCTGTTCTTTCGCTTCCTCAAGACGATCAGCCTGGAGACTGTTGTGTGTGTGGACTGCGGTTTCGTCGAGGACTATGTCGCTCCTGAGCGTCGTCAGAAACTCCGACGCCTGGGAAAACGGCTTGTCGGTTAGCAATCAGGCGAGCGGTGCTGTTGTTGCAGCCGGTCCCCGAGTCGGTCAGTCAACGCACGCCGCTCGCCGTTTTATTGGACCGAGCCCTGCCAACCGATCGCTTCCTCTCCTGGGTTCAGTACCGTTGTGAAATGTCAAATGTGAAATAACGAATGTGAATCTATCGCTGGCTGAATTTGACATTCGTTATTTCTCAGTTCACATTTGCCATTGAACTGGAATGGCTGCACTTTCGTCTGCGGCACTTGGTGAGTCCATTCGTCGCTCACTACAATCGGGATAGTCGCCTGCTCAACCGAAACGTCAACGGCAATTTCTCAATGAGTGCCCCGAACGCAGATACGGACAGCTCTTCCGCGATACTACTGGTAGCTCTCGCCGCAGTTGCGATGTTTGCACGACCCTCAATTGCTCAGGAGGAGCCCGCTACCGCAGTTCTGGGCCTCACGCCCACGCGACCGGTGAAAGCGCGGTCCGTCAAGACGGACAAGGGTTACATGGTTCCTTACCGGGACACGATTCCGGGTACGAAGATCACCTTCGACATGGTTCCGATCCCTGGCGGCAACGTTGTGATTGGCAGCCCTAAAGATGAATTTGGGCGCGGTGAGGACGAAGGCCCGCAGGTTCAGTTGGAAGTAAAACCATTCTGGATGGGGCGATGCGAAGTGACCTGGGCCGAGTACTGGGTGTTCATGGATTGCTACGAGATTTTCCGGAAACAGCGGGCCGCTGCTCCTGATAAGAAGGAGCCGGAGTTCGAAAACTTCGACGCAGTGACATCACCCACGCCGCTATACGACCCGACTACGAATTACATGTTCGGCGATGATCCGAAAGACCCCGCAGTGACAGTGACACAGTTTGCTGCGAAGCAATACACCAAGTGGCTGAGTCTGCTTTCGGGCGAGTTCTACCGGTTGCCGACCGAAGCCGAGTGGGAATACGCCGCGCGGGCGGGTTCGACTACTGCGTACTTTTTCGGTGATGATCCGGAACAGCTTTCGAAGTACGCGTGGTTTGGTGAGAACTCGAATCAGGAGTATCACGCGGTCGGTTCGAAGAAGGCGAACCCTTGGGGCCTGCATGACATTTATGGGAACGTCGCTGAACTGACATTGGACCCGTACGAACCAGACACCTACGAGCAATGGAAAGCCGGGGCGCGTTATTCCGGGCCACTGAACTGGAGCAAGGCGAAGCATCGGGAAGTTGTGCGGGGCGGTTCGTGGAGTTCTGGCGCCGCCGGGCTGCGCAGCGCTGCTCGGGCCAGGACTGATCCCGAGTGGCAGGACTCCGATCCAGATGCACCGCCGAGCCCATGGTGGTTCACGGAAGACCAGGCCTGCATGGTGGGCTTTCGCATCATCCGACCGCTGCGAACATCCAAGCGCGCACTATTGGAACGGCAGTGGGGTGCGAGTGGTGCACTCAGGAAAGAGTTGGAAAATCGGATCGACGGAGGCCGCGCAGCGTTGGGTGTGGTCGGGCCAAAGTTGAGGGATGCAATTAAGCGCGAGCAGGATGCAAAGAAGGCTGACGGCAAGTAGCCAATCCGCCCGAGTTACTTCTTCTGTTGGGTCGCAGTCGGATTTAGCCGCCACCCAACGGGCCGCGTGGAGTTATCGCAGCGCTACCGCATGGCTGAAAGTGCAGGCCAGAATCCGGGCATAATTTTGGGTTCGTTCAAACCCTGCTGAAACGCTGTGAAAACACTGCGTTTTACTGCTTCGAACAGTGCCTGTCGCGTTGTGAATGCCCTGGGGATCAACTAAAATTGCAGGATGTTTTGAGCCACGGATTTTGGCTCGAATTTGAATCGAAAACGGAGTCTGCTGCCGACGGCTGGCAGGATTACTTTCTGCCATTGAGACGTCTCTCGAATCTGCCCGTCGGGGCTACGGTTCCAGAGTCGCAGTCGCCAGCGACGCCCGTTTAACTGCAGCACGGGAGTTGCCAGGTTGTCGACCGACACCCCAGATAACGAAGACGAAAAACCACCGGAAACAGTGCCGGGGGATTCGCGCATCCGTAAGCTCGATATCGAAGACGAGATGCGGACCAGTTACCTCACGTACGCCATGAGCGTCATCATCAGCCGCGCGTTGCCGGATGTTCGTGATGGTTTGAAACCGTCGCAGCGCCGCATTCTTGTCGCGATGAACGACCTCAGTCTGGGCCCCGCATCCGGACGAAAAAAGTGCGCGAAGATTGCTGGCGACACCAGTGGTAACTACCACCCGCACGGTGAAGGTGCGATTTATCCGACGCTGGTTCGTATGGCTCAGGAATGGGTCATGCGAGAAGTACTGGTCGACAAGCAGGGCAACTTCGGTTCCCTGGCCGGCCTGCCTCCGGCTGCGATGCGTTACACAGAGGCTCGGCTTTCCGGCGCCGCTGCAGAACTGTTGCGCGATCTTGATCGGAACACGGTCGACTACGTCGCGACGTACGATACGGAAGGAACCGAACCAACGGTTCTCCCGTCACGGTTGCCGAACCTGCTGATCAACGGTTCCAACGGTATCGCCGTCGGAATGGCGACCAGCATTCCACCGCACAACGCTGCCGAAACCTGTAGCGCGGTGATTCAGCTGATCGACAATCCAGAGAGCACTCTGGATGACATTATCGACGTCATGCCGGCTCCGGACTTTCCAACGGGCGGCATCATTATGGGTCGCTCAGGCGTTCGCCGCGCGTATCAGACCGGACGTTCGACAATCACGCTGCGAGCGAAGACGCACTTCGAAGTCGATAAGAAGAGTGACGTCATCGTTGTGACCGAGATTCCGTATATGGAAACTCGCGACCGCATCCGTGAGAAGCTGGAACTGCTGGTCAAAGATAATCGCATCGAGGGTATCTCTCGGATTACTGACCTGACGGACCGCAAGATTCCGCAGTGGCAGGTCCGCCTGCACATCACGCTGAAGCGCGATGCTGACAAAGAAGTGGTGCTGAACCAGCTGTATAAGTTCTCGCCGCTGCAGACGACGATCAGCATGATTCTGCTGGCGTTGGTCGGTGGTCGTCCGCGGGTACTTTCGATTCGCGAGATGCTGGAGGAGTTCCTGCGGCACCGCGTGGAGGTGATTCGCCGCCGAACTGAGTTCCTTCTGGCTCAGGACCGCAAGCGAAAGCACACTGTCGAAGGCCTGCTGATTGCTCAGCTAAACATCGACGAAGTTATCCAAACGATCCGCGACTCAAAAAGCCGCGCGTTGGCGAAGGAGAATCTTCAGAAGATCGACGTGCCAGCCGAAATGGTCGAACGGGCTCTCGGCGCGGATGGGTTCAAAGAGTTCCAGACGGAACAAGGGACAGCACAAAGCTACAACCTGTCCAATAATCAGGCTGAGGCCATCGTTTCGATGCAGCTTGGTTCTTTGGCGAACCTGGAACGCGAAAAGCTCAGCACCGAACACGCTCAGTTGCTGGAGAATATCCTCGGGTATCTGAAGCTGCTGTCTGATCGAGCCAACATCCTGGCGGTTATCCGCGAGGACATGGAAGAGTTGCGTAATAAGTACAGCAATCCTCGCCGCACGATGCTGTCGGATGAGGAACTTGGCGAGTACAACAAAGACGAGCTCATTACTGAAGAGCCGATGGTCGTCACGCTGTCGCAGCGCGGCTATATCAAGCGTACTCAGCTAAGTGTGTATGAAGCTCAAAACCGTGGCGGTAAGGGAATCAAAGGCGCGACGTCGGGCGAGGAAGATGCGATCGAGCACTTGTTCGTTTCCAGCACGCACGACTACCTGCTGTTCTTTACCGATCGTGGTCGAGTGCACTGGTTGAAGGTCTACGATTTACCGCTACAGGCGAGAACCGCCAAGGGCAGGGCGTTGGTCAACCTGTTGCAGTTTGACGAAGGCGAAGGCATCGCCAACTGCTTCAACGTGCGTGAGTTCCCCGACGACAAGTTCCTCATGATTGCGACTCGCAAGGGAATCGTGAAGAAGACGGCTTTGTCGAAGTACGGCAGGCCAATGAAGGGCGGCATCATTGCGATTCGCCTGGACGACGACGATGCGTTAATCGACGTTCGAATTGTCCAGGGCGGAGACGATGTGGTTCTGTCAACGGGAACCGGGATGTCGATTCGGTTCTCACACGAGGACGCTCGAGCCATGGGTCGTGCGACTCGGGGTGTGAAGGGCGTTTCACTGGGCAAAGATGACGAAGTTGTCGGCATGGTGGTCGCGGATCCGGAACGGTTCCTGCTGACCGTCTGCGAGAATGGCTACGGCAAGCGAACTCCATTCGGTTCGATGGACCTGACTGATGACGAGGCGGACGAGGTCAGCAGCGGCATGCGTTACCGTCGTCAGGGTCGCGGCGGTAAGGGACTTCGTGACATCAAAACGACCGATCGCAACGGCAAGGTTGTAGACGTTTTGTCGGTTAGTGAAGACGACGAGGTCCTGATGATCACGTCGGGCGGAAAGATTCAACGCATCCGAGTGGCGGACATTAACGTCATTGGAAGGAACACGCAGGGCGTGCGAGTGATTCGATTGGACGACGATGACTCGCTTGTTTCGTGTGCTTTGATTTCCAGCGGAATCCTTGAAGAAGAGGCAGCCGAAGCGGCGAAGAACGCTGAATTGGCGGCCTCTGCGACGGCAGAAGGTGATGCAGCAGACGCAGACGGGGTTCCACCAGCCGACACAGCGCCTGAGAAGCCAGACGCCCAGGCAAAAGACGAAGACGAAAAACCTGAAGACACCAAGTAGCGCGTTCCCCGGGTCAGGGCCTGGCTTGTGGATTGGAGAAAACGATGAGAGTTACAATGATTGGAACCGGCTATGTTGGCCTGGTTACCGGAACCTGTTTTGCTGAGAGCGGCAACGACGTCACCTGCATCGACGTCGATCAAAAGAAGGTCGATGATCTCAACAACGGCAAGATTCCGATTTACGAACCGGGTCTGACTGAGCTCGTTCTGCGAAACTCAAAAGCCGGTCGGTTGAAATTCACAACCGACTACGCAGAAGGCATCAAAGGTGCGAAGTGCATCTTTATCTGTGTTGGTACGCCACAGACGGACGACGGTTCGGCGAACCTGTCTTATGTCCAGAGCGGCTGCGAGTCGATGGCACCTCACCTTGACGAAGGTGCGGTGATTATCGTGAAGAGCACGGTGCCGGTCGGTACGAACCGCAAAGTGTCCGGGTGGGTGACTGCCAAGACAGACACCAAGGTTCACTTCGCTTCCAATCCGGAGTTCCTCAAAGAAGGTGCCGCGATTGAAGACTTCACGAAGCCGGACCGTGTCGTCGTCGGCGTCGACGAACAGCACGTTTCAGAGACAATCGAAGAACTCTACAAACCGTTCCTTCGCACCGAACGCCCTTATATTACCGTGGGCATCGAGAGTGCTGAGATGACGAAGTATGTTGCAAACTGCATGTTGGCGACGAAGATCAGCTTCATCAACGAGATGGCCAACCTGTGTGACCTGGTGGACGCGGACATTAACGAGGTTCGCAAGGGGATTGGCCACGATAGACGCATCGGCTTCTCGTTCCTCTTCCCGGGCGTTGGTTACGGCGGAAGCTGTTTCCCAAAAGACGTTCGCGCACTGGCATCGGTTGCGGCTGAGAAGGGAATGGAAACACGGATTCTGCGAACGGTCGATGAGGTTAACAACCTGCAGAAGAACGTCCTGTTCGGGAAGATTCAAAGTCACTTCGATGGTGATTTAAAAGGCCGAACCATTGCGATCTGGGGCTTGTCCTTCAAACCACGGACCGACGATATTCGCGAAGCACCGGCGTTGGTTCTCATAGACCAACTGTTGGAAGCGGGCTGCTCTGTCAACGTGCACGACCCAGTCGCGAAAGAAAACGTCGAAGCACAGTACGGTGACAAAATCAGCTACTTCGATCACCACTACGACGCCTGCCAGGGAGTGGACGCTTTGGCGATCGTTACCGAATGGAACGAGTTCCGAAATCCGGACTTCGACTATCTCAAGGTAAAGATGAAGACACCGGCTATCTTCGACGGCCGGAACCTGTACAGTCCTGACAAGATGAAGAAGGCCGGTTTCAGCTACTCTGCGATTGGCCTGAAAGTGAGCTAGTTGTTGCTGACATCCGTCAGACACAACGGCTCAGGCCGCCACGGGACAATGCTCCCAGGCTATTTAGCGACAAGAAACCAAAGCCCAAATGGACGCAGAACTCAAAGAACAATGCCAGGTGCTGATCGACCGGATCGTGCACCTGCGAGACTCTCTTTGACCTGCCGGGCAAGCTGAAACGCCAGGACGAGATCAACGACCAGATGGCGCAGTCGGGCTTCTGGGACGATGGCGAAAAAGCGCAGGGGATTGTCGGCGAACTCAAGCGACTCAAGTCCAACATCACGCCGCTGGAAGAACTTTCAACCAGCGCGGATGACCTGGCGGTGTTGATGGAGTTCGCTGCCGAAGACGAAGCCAGCGAAAAAGAGATCGCCGCAACAATCCCACTGGTTGAGGAAAAGTACGCGGCCGTCGAACTTCAGGCCACAATGTCCAGCCCGGAGGATGCCTGCAACGCGTTCGTCCAGGTACAGGCCGGTGAAGGCGGAACGGACTCATCGGACTGGGCAGAAATGCTCATGAACATGTACCTGAAATGGGCCGAACAACGTGGGTTTACCGTTGAACTCATGGAACGTTCTGACGCTGAAGAAGCCGGCATCCGGAACGCGACCATCGTCATCAAGGGTGACTATGCTTACGGGTACCTTCGAGGCGAAACGGGCAACCACCGTCTCATCCGAATCAGTCCGTTCGATTCCGCCGGACGCAGGCACACATCGTTCGCCGCCGTGGATATCACTCCCGAGGTTGGCGAAGAGTTTGAAGTCGATATCAACTGGGACAAAGACGTCCGCGAAGACACCTACCGCGCCAGCGGAGCCGGCGGTCAACATGTCAACAAAACCGACTCAGCGATCCGACTGACTCACTTGCCGTCCAACGAAGTTGTCCAATGCCAAAGCCAGCGTAGCCAACACAAGAACCGCGCCCAGGCGAGGAAGATGTTGATTGCTCGGCTGTACCAGGTTGAAAAAGAAACCCGCGACGCCGAACTCGCCGCAAAGCGCGGTTCGAAATCGAAGATTGGCTTCGGTGGTGAGACCATCCGGAACTACGTGTTGCATCCGGACCAGTTTGTGAAAGACACACGAACTGGATTCAAAGTCGGCAACCCGCAACCAATTCTGGATGGCGGAATTGATCCGTTCCTTGAAGACTATCTCAAGTGGACACTGCGAGAGGATTAGCCCCTCGACGCCGCGACTACGCCACCCCGAACATGCCACCTCTCCCGCTTGCGGGAGAGGTCGCGGTCTCAGCCGCGGGAGAGGGCGTCGGG
>CAZAIB010000077.1:0-33133 GCA_964485095.1 uncultured Planctomycetaceae bacterium
TGGAAATCGTATTGATGTTCTTAACCTGCTCAGTGCCCGATTCCGTTCCATCGGTCTTCCAAAGTTCGAAACCGGTCTCACCATCGTTGCCGATGAACAACAACGTGTCGTCGTCCAGGGCCAATATGTCAGAACTGAGATCGAGTGTTTCAGTATCTACCGCAATGTCAGAAACCGGGTTTGTCCCGGCTTCGGTTCCGTCAGAAACCCAAAGCAAGTCTTCTCCGGAATCGCCCGTAGCCGTGAAGAATACTCGACCGTCGAAAGCTGTCAGGTTTCCAATGAATGACGTCAATGGCCTACCGGTTGTACCGGTGCCCGTGCGAATGTCTCGCACCAATTGCGTGCCGGCTTCCGTACCGTCGCTCACCCACAGTTCGCTGCCGTGCACGCCATCATCAGCTACGAAAAAGAACCGGTCTCCAACGATCTCAGGTGAGAAGGAGATGAACGAATCGCCCGTTGGGTTAATGTCACTGACGCGTTGAGTGCCGGCATCGGTTCCGTCAGTTCGCCACAGCTCTGAGTTGGATCGACTCGACTCCAGCGAAAAGTACAGTACGTCGTTCAGTTCAATGAAGTCCCGGGGGCTGGTTCCTGACGATGTGACCGTTTCCCAGTCGTCCAAAGCCTGGACTGTGCCTTCTGTTGTTCCGTCGGTCTTCCAAAGAACATTGCCGGTACTTCCATCGTTCGCACCGAAGAACACTTCGGAACCAAGGATGGTCATGTCGGCGAAGAAGCCGCTCGCGGAACCGGGCCGGATGTCTCTCAGAAGCTCAGTACCGGCCTCAGTTCCGTCGGTCGTCCAAAGCTCTCGTCCGGTTGTGCCATCAGTCGCACTCAGCAGTAGTTGGTCACCAAAGCTCAGCATCTCGACGATGATGATGCTTTGACCGTCAGGGCCCGGGTTGATGTCCGCGACAAGCTGAGTTCCAGTTTCGGTGCCATCAGTCCTCCATAACTCAAGTCCGTGGGTGCCATCGTCTGCGAGGAAGTAGAGCTCACCGGCGTGGACCACAAACTCGTTACGAATGTTAGAACCCGTGGCGCCCGGATTGATATCCCTTACCAGAACGGTTCCTTCCTCTGTCCCATCAGTCACCCAGAGTTCTTCGCCGTGAACCCCATCATCAGCGGTGAAGAAAAGACGGTCCCCCAACTGCTGCCTCGGACCAAAGCTAATCGAACCGCGACCACCTGGGTTGATGTCCTTAATCAGACTTGTGCCCTGCTCTGTGCCGTCCGTCTTCCAGAGCTCGCTCCCACTGATGCCGTCGTTGGCGGCAAACACTGCCTGATTGCCAACGAATTCCGTGAATTGCGTGCTGTTCAGAGAGCTACGGCCCAGGGAACCTCGATTCGCTTCTACCTGATTAATGTCAATCAGAGTCGAATTCGTGAGCAGCGTCCGTGTTTCGAGAGACTCGATTGCACCCGGATTTGCGTGTCTTCGAGTTCGACGGCGTAAGTGCTTTTGTGTGTTTCGCATTGGTTTTCTCACTGCTGAAGGACTTCAGACAAGCCGGTTCACGGGCGGTAAGAACATCAACGCAAGCGGGGAGCGAGATCGGACAAAAAAACGGAGTTTCAGCAGAGCGATGAGCCAACCAGTCTGGCGGCGATGGGAGAGTTCGGCTCCCCTGCGAGGTTTACGGCTGAACCCGATCCGTTCAGGGATCGCTTGATTCGGCTGGTATTGGCCGGTCGCTCTGGCAATCGCTGAGATCGATGGTGCGATCGCGCGGGTTGGTGTGGATGTCCGGGCTTTTCAAAGTCGCCGGACTCTCCGAGTCCGGTTTCAGCGTTGACCGAACTCGGAGAGTTCGGCGACATTCAATGCAGCACTCTTGAGCGGCCCTGTTGGGCGGGTCCCCAAATCGTCCAGCGCGATTGGGAAGCTCGATGTGACAACAGTGTCGATCGTGTATCGTTCAGTGGCCAGGATCGCCAACTCGACCACACGATAGCCCATGAAGATTCCATCCAACGACCACTCCACTGTTCTGCACGCGTTGTTCCCGACGCTTGTGTACCAGGCCAGTTTGGACGAACCGCAGCAATACGGCGAGGCGTTCGCTGAGAGACGCAAAGAGTCCGCGTTCCGTCCCGGCGTCCGCGGTTCTGCTCGATACAACGCGGGTGAGTATCACGGTGAGATTCTCCTGCATCACGTACCGGAACTACGTCCGTTCTTCGGCGCGCTGTCGGCGGAAGTGACGAAGTACCTGCGTGTGCTGGGCATGAAGCCTGAGTTCTTCGAGATGCAGTGTCTGAAGAGTTGGTTCGTACTTTGCGAACCAGAACCGGACACCGACGAATCCATGGTCGCTCACAATCACTCGTGCAGTGACATTTCTTGGGTGTACTATCTTGATGTTCCCGACGCGTCATCGCCGATTAAGTTTCATGCTGGTACACGCCTGAAGACTGAGCCGTTCGGTTCTGCCTTCCACTACGATTGGCACAACGACCACAAGTCTGCTGTGAGTACAATCAACTGGTGGAACAGCGACAACTGGTCCGTGCATCCAAAAGAAGGTGACCTGTTGCTGTTCCCCGGCCACCAACTGCATTCGGTCGAAGCCAATCAAAGCGACAAGCCACGCGTCTCAGTCGCCGGCGATATCGCTCTGACGTTGAAGGAAGAATTCAAAGACCTGGAATTTGGCCGGACGTCGCAGAAGCACTGGCTGACCTTGCCACTCTCAGATGAATCCTAGGGCAACTTCCAGTTGCATCGGTGTGCGGCAGCGGTGTTGGGAGTGTGTTGTTTGAGAATCGCTCGCCGCGTGATCTGGTTCTGGACAGGCAGCCTTGCGTGTCCATTCGCGGCCGGGCGTCAGTTGTTTGGAGTGATGGCCGGTCGATATAAATCGGGCATGAGCGAACTACCTAAACCGAAGAGTGAATTTTTTCTGAAGAACCTGCGGCGGCTGGGCCTTGTGGAAGGTGTCTCGACGTTGGTGTTGTTTGGTATTGCGATGCCGCTGAAATACATGGCCAATATGCCGAAGGCCGTCAGCGTTGCGGGTTCGCTGCATGGGGCGTTGTTTGTCGGCCTGGTGTTGATGCTCATGATGGCCATTGACAGGGTACCGATTTCGCGCGGTCTGGCGTTGATGGGAATTGTCGCGGCGGTTGTTCCGTTTGGGCCATTCGTGTTTGATCGCTGGTTGGTTCGCGCGACTGATGGAGCCGACGGGGCATGTCACCTCTCCCGCTTGCGGGAGAGGTCGCGGTCTCAGCCGCGGGAGAGGGCGCCTTAGGCTGCGTTTCCCCAACCTCTTACAGGCCAACTCACACGTGCGGATATTCCCAATTCGAATTCGGCACTGCCGCCAGGATCAGGCTGTGGGTTAGATTCGGCTGCTTGATGGCGATCAGTTGTCGCTGTCGGTACGCTGAAGGTTCGAAAGCCTTGCAGTGGGCGTTCACGGGAACGTTCGCTCGATTCAACCGACTTCCCATTGTGCTTCCGGACTGAATGATGATTAGAAACGTTGTTGTTATCGCGATGCTGTCACTGGTCCCTGCGGTGTTCGCTCAGGAGACGAAGGTTCAACCCGTTCGAATGGGTACGGGCGTCATGACGTTTGACACCGTGCCGGGCTGGGGTTTGAACGAAGCCGGTAAGTCTCAGCTGGGGCCGACTCACGGTGGTGTGGTCGTCGATAAGAAGGGAACCATCTACACGAGTGCGCGAATTGGCGTGATCGCGTTTTCTCCTGAGGGGAAAATTGTGCGGCGGTACGTCGGTCCGCAGTACGCCAACATTCACGACATTGAGATCCGCGCCGAAGGCGATGATGAGTTCATTTATGGAGCTCGCAACAACAACGCTGAAGGTATCAAGTTTAGTATTGACACCGGCGACATCGTTTTGAAATTGCCTTACCCCGAAGAGTCCGGGTTGAAGCTGAAGAACTTCAATCCGACGGCCATCACGGTTCTTGAGAACGGCGACATCTTTCTGGCGAATGGTTACGCCAGCAATCATATTTTTCGGTTCGACAAAACCGGCAAATACCTGTCGCACTTTGGCGAAGCGGGCGATGGACTAAAGCAGTTCCACACTTGCCACGGTATGACGTTGGACACGCGGTACGACCCACCGCGCTTGCTGATCTGCGACCGGAACCACCAGCCGAAAGGTCGGTTGGTTCACTACAGCCTTGAAGGCGAGTTCATTGAAGAGGTTGTGACCGGCCTGGGTATGCCAACATCGGTCGCGATTCAGGGCGAGTACGTTTCGGTTCCTGATTTGCATGGCCGCGTGGTAATTTTAGATAAGACAAACACCATCATTTCGGTTCTGGGCCACAATCCCGATCGCAAGAAAGGCGCCAGCTTTGGAGTGAAGCAGGAGAACTGGGTCGAAGGCCAGTTCAGTGGTACTCACGGTTCGTACTGGGACAAGGATGGGAACCTTTATGTGCAGGATTGGAACGTCGCCGGACGCTTGATGAAGTTAGTCCGCGTCAAGTAGCGCCAGATTGTTGCATTCGAATCTAAGTGGAGTGGAAATGGAGTTCGCAGTTTCTTTGCCGTCGTGGACGAAGGATGAACTGGCCAGGCTTCCTGAGAAGTTTGAGACACTCGAACAACGGATGGAGGCCGTTATTCGGTTCTCCGCGTTGAATATCCAGCACGACACGGGCGGTCCGTTCGCCGCTGGTGTGTTCAACGATGAAACCGGTGAGCTATTGGTCATGGGCGTGAACCGAGTGGTTCCGTCGCATTGCTCGTCGGCGCATGCGGAAGTCGTGGCCTTGTCGCTTGCTCAAAGAAATCTGGAAGCATTCGATCTCGGCGGCCCGGATATGCCGCGATACCAGTTGGTGGTCAACTGGCGTCCGTGCGCGATGTGCTATGGGGCGGTCGTGTGGTCCGGGATCCGCTCGCTCGTGATCGCCGGCAGCGACGGGCAGCTGGAACAGATTACCGGCTTCGACGAAGGCCCCATCCATCCACAGTGGAAAGCCGAACTGGAACGACGGGGCATCTCGGTGACCGAAGATGTGCTGAAGGAACAAGCCTGCGATGTCTTTCGAACATTTCGGGACAGCGGCAAGCTTGTCTACAACGGCCGAGGTTCCTGATTCTATTCTTTGGCGTTGGCTTTCAGTTCCTTCAACGCGCGGGGACCGCCTTCGTTGATTTGCATCAGGAATCGAGCAAGATCGAGGAACTGTTGCCGGCTGCCAAGTTGGTTGGCAAGCCCCGGTGGCATGGCCGAAACCTGGCTGGTGACTGAGTCATCGACTGCGCCGGTTTCGATGGTGATTTCCTTGCCGCTGGCTGGTTCGCGCAGAACAATCTTGTCGTCGTTCTCCGTTACCTTGAAGCCGGTGATCGCGAGGCCTTCGTCGGTCACGATGGTGGTTTGTTCGAAGCCTTTGCGAATGAACTTCGATGGGTGAAGGATCGATTCGATTAGGAACGCGTCTGTTACTCCGTCGCGTTTGGATGCAAGGTCTGGCCCCAACCGTTCGCCCGTTTTCGGATCATGACATTTCGCACACGAGAGAGTCTTGTTGTAGAAGACCCCTGCCCCGCGCGCGGCGTTGCCTTTGGTTCGAACCTCTGCGGCCAGTGCGGCGGCATCCATGGCTGCCAGTTCCTGCGCGAGCGACATGATTTTTG
This sequence comes from uncultured Planctomycetaceae bacterium, assembly GCA_964485095.1. Lineage (GTDB taxonomy): Bacteria > Planctomycetota > Planctomycetia > Planctomycetales > Planctomycetaceae > CAYNWT01. The sequence goes on from CAZAIB010000077.1 coordinate 5,647, forward strand.
GTTCTTTGCCAGTCAGACCTTTGATAGTCAGTTCGTGGATGGACCAGAATTTGTTGTCGGAACGCCCTGTCTGTGTCACGCGAATGAACCGAGTTGGCTTGGGGACACTGATTTCAATTTCGGTCACTGGATGTGTGCCCTGTCCGTGGCCAACGTGTTTGCTCCACGTCTTCCCATCGTCAGAGACCTGCACAAAGTAACCGCGCGGGTAGTCCATGTTGGAACCGCGGGTGTCTAGCGTGAGAGCCACGATCTTTGCGGGGTCCGGCAGTTCGATGCCGAACCACATACCGGGCCGCTGATACGATCCCGTGTCCCAACGCGAGTTAGCTTTGCCATCAATCGCCGCCGCAACCTTGCCGCTGTTATGACTGGATGTCAGTCTCCATTCTGCTCGGTTTTCAAACGGAGGTGGGTCAAACAGTTTGAGTTCGTGCAAAGTCCAGGGGCTGTTACGCGTTTTGGAATCGTTGCGAATGTGCTGCACGTCAGAGGCTTCGATGAGCGGTGCCTGGTTGCCCCAGCTATTGCGTGCGTAGGTCGCGACGTCGGCGATCCACTGATCGGTGTTCGCCCCCATCGGAAGCATGAGCCCGCCGGCGTAGGTCTTATCGTCCACAGGGCCGATAAGCCCATTTAGTAGGATGCGAGTCAGTCGATCACGGTGGCCCTGGACTCGACGAGAGCCAGCCAGCGGTGGAGCCAACATCAGTTTGTGATCGTCCGGGCTGGGCACCCCCTTTCCGTCGGGGCCATGACATGTGATGCATAACGATTGGTAAATGGTTTTTCCTCGAACAATCGATTCTGCCAGCAACTTGTTCCGGCGACGAAGTTCCTCGAGCTTCTTCTTCTCTGCAATCATGGCAGCAACACGCGCGCGAACCTGGCGATCCAGGCCGGCGATGGCGGCGTTGTCGGCATGAGCCTCCACGATGCTCGCCGTGATTGTCTGGGCTTCGGGATGAGCGCCCCGGCTGACGGACAGCATGGTTTGGATGACGACGTTCGGATCTTTATCGCGAGTAAGCTTCGTAATGTGTTGGTCGAGGAACCGGTTCTTTTCCAGTAGCGGTTCAGCAATCCGCAGTGCGGCCGATCGAACGCGCGGATCGGGGTCTGAGAAATTTTCTGCCAGCAGATTGCGGTCAACGACACCAAGACCGTCCAAAGTCCAGCACGCATGCAAGCGACCCAGTGCACTGGTTCCGGATCGAGCGAGTTCTGTGAGCGCGGGAACGACGGACTTGTCCCCATGCAGGACAATTAGCTTTTGAGCCTCGCTGCGCCACCAGCCATTTGGATGTGAGAGGTGCTGCACCAGTTCAGCCGGAGTTTCGTCCAGCATCTTCGGCTGTGGGCCACGTTTGGTCGAAGTGTGATCGATCCGGAAAATGCGACCGCGTCCAATGTTCTTTTGTAGCTCGTAGCCCTTAACAACTTCGCGAAGGTAGCTGCCTTCGCGAACCCAATTGCCTTCCTGAATGATGCCGCGGTACATGTCGACGATGTACAGACAACCGTCCGGGCCGGTCGCACTGTTGACCGGCCGAAAGTTTGGGTCGGTCGAACGAATGAACTCAGTCTTGTCATACGCGTTGGCAACAACAATGCGTCCCTCGTCGTTGTGTACTTTCGCTCGGCGGATCAACCTGCCGACAGGTTCGCAGATGAATAAGTCTCCGTATGCCTCGCCGGGGAACTTGTCGCCTCGGTAAATCGACTGCCCGCAACTGGCTGTGAACCGGTTCAGCGAATCATCCTCGCGTAGTCTGCCGCGGCCGCCCTGAGTATCCGGGACGTTGTCAATCGGAAAGACCTCCCGGAAACCCTCTGCTTGTTCGCCGGGCAAGGAAAGTCGGCCGTAAGTAATGGGACGCTGGAAGTCTGTCGCCGGATTCTCGCCGCCGGCGCTGGAGTAAAAAATGCGCCCGACATCGTCATGTGTCAGGCCCCACTGGCCAGCTCCGGCTGGAAGCGGTTCCTTGATCACTTCACCAGTCGTGAACCGATATCGGTGTGGCGAGTACGTTGTGTACAACCAGTTGTCGATGTTCCAAACTAGCCCACTGGGTTGATGTTCGAGGTTCCCGCCTCGCTGGCCACCTTTGTGCCAGAGTTCAATCTTGTCGGCGACACCATCGTTGTCGGTGTCCTGGTAGCTCTTCAGGTCCAACGTGTTGGTTTCGCGGATGATCACGCGGTCCAGCAGCGGCAGAACCATCCTGGGTAGCGACAGATTGTCGGCGAAAACGGTGTGCTTGTCATAGACGCCGTCGCCGTTCGTGTCTTCGTGTCGAGAAACGCGGCTGGTCGGCGCGAGTTGGTTCTTACCGTCGATGTCCTGCATGTAGGTTCGCATTTCGACGACATACATGCGGCCGTTTCCGTCCCACGCGATTGCGGCTGGTTCGTGAATTTGCGGTTCGGTGAGAACCGGAACCACGCTGTAGCCTGGCTGGACTTCCATCGTCTTAATGGAATCCGCCGGCGACAACGGCGGCGCTTTTGTACTGGCGTCCTCTTCGGCAAGTGCCGTGCTGGCTGTCAGGCATAGAACGCCGACTAGTGTGCTTAGAATCCGCGTGGCTGAATTGGATCGCATCGTTGTGTTCCGCAAACGTGTCTCGGTGGGGCCGTAGCATGAACAAAACTTCGACCCATGTTAAGAGGTGACTGCCAGTCAACGGCCGTTCCTCAGATTAAGTGCAAAGTCCTGCGGATTCTGACGCGATCGGAGCGTTCACCGGGCTGTCGTGGACGCCATTGGGGCCGGGTCCGTACAGTGAGTCGCCCGCTTGTTCCAGAATTCAGACCATTCATCAAGGTGTCCACGGTGCCCTCACTACTTCGAACTCCGCTGACTCGCACCACCAAGTGGACCTGGCGCGTGTTGATTCTGGTGACGGTGTTCTTCAACGCGAGGTTGTATTGGCCATCGCCGCTGGCTGCGACTTCGGACACCGTACCTCCAGACCTGGTGGAACAATTGGCTGCGAACCGATCGGCACTCGATGCTGGTTCTCCAACGCAGATGCAGAAGTACTTTCCTGAAGGATTCTACTTCAGCTATTTGTTTCACGGGCTGACGTGGGTGGAACTCGCGATGCGGGACGGTTCGTACTCCAAGAAGGCGATCGCTGAGGCTGTGGATTGTCTGGCGCAGCTTGAATCAGACGAAGGTCGTGCCGTGTTCCCTCCCCAACTTCCGCCTGGTCATGGGATGTTCTATTCGGCGTGGAAGTGTCATTTGCGAGCCGGCGTCGTCGTGCTGCAGGAGGGTGCTGATGGAGAACAGCTAGCCATCTTCAGGAAAGAATGCGATGCGATTGCCGCAGCGCTGAAGGAATCCAGAACCCCATTCCTCGCCTCGTACCAGGGTTCGGCCTGGCCGTGCGATACGGTCCCTGCGATTCACGCTCTGTCGGTCTACGACCGCGTGACCAACGGCGATCGTTACAACGTGACCATCGACACGTGGCTCAAAGACGCGTTCGAGCGAGTGGATCTGACCAGCGACTTGCTTCCTCATACCGCCTCACTTCCCGACGGAAGAAACGTCGGAGTCGCCCGCGCGACGTCGCAGGTCATCATGCTGCGTTATCTACCCGACATCGACCCGAGTCTGGCCAGGGATCAATACACCAAATTTCGAGAACGCTTCCTAACGACCTTCGTCGGCGCGCCGTGTGTGCTTGAGTATCCGTCGGGAATCTCAGGACCGGGCGATGTCGATAGTGGCCCGCTGATTTTCGGGCGCAGTCTGGTTGGAACAGTAATGATGATGGCCATCGCGCAGATTTACGGTGACCATGACGTGGCCGACGCGATCGCTCAGGCAGGCGAGACCGTCGGTCTGCCCTGGACGTCTGGGGGGAAGAAGAAGTACGTCGTCGGCGCGATGCCGATTGGAGACATTATCGTGGCATACTCACACGTCGCTCGTCCGTGGTTCGCTGAGAAACAACACCACCCGGAAGTGAGCCACAAACTAAGCCCACTGTGGCGCTGGCAGATACACGCATGGTCGTGCCTGGTATTCCTGCCGTGGATAATCAGCTTCTACCGGCAACGAGTTCGCCGGAGCACGAAAACTGTGGACGGTCAGAACGAAGCTAATTGAGAACGCCGCCGCGATTGCTTGCGCGTCAGGATCACTTGCCGCGGTTCCTTGTTTCCCGCCCACGAGCACAACGTCCACCATCAGCTTCATCTTGCCAGAAAAGGTGCCCTTCGTCCTGCTGGATTCTTTGATCCTTGACCCCTGCTGATAGACGGGCAGCACCAGAACACGGTACAACAAGCTAGTGGGCAAGCTGGCGTCCTGGTGGGCCTGTAGACGCATCAGAATTCCGTGTCCACAATCTACTTCAAGACACACACACACATCATTTGAACCAATGGATAACATGAATAAGAAACTCGTCGAAGCAATGCGGTTGGTAGTCGCAGACATGTATGCGTTAATGGGGCAAACCCATATCTGTCACTGGAACGTCCGTGGCCCTGCGTTCTTCTCGCTACACAACGCTTTTGAAGAGCACTACACCGAGCTGTTTACCGCAGTCGATGAAGTGGCCGAACGCATTCGTGCGATTGGCGCGTTCGCTCCTGGTGGGTTGGGCAATCTCGCGGCGATGGCGGGCATAAAAGAGATCGCCGAAGACGCTTCCGCTGAAGCAATGGTAAGTCACCTTGTTGAAGCCAACGGAAAGTTGCTTAACGACTTACGCTCTGCTCGCGACATTGCTGCTGAAACAGATGATTCAGAAAGCGAAGACTTGATGATCGCCAGAATCCAAGTCCATGAAAAAACAGCGTGGATGCTTAAGAGTTTTCTGGGCTAAACAGCCGTCATAAACGTCAGCGCCAAGCCAGGCTACGTCGATGATTCGTTTCGGAACCGTTCCTCTGTTAGTCTCTCGCTTCCGATTCGCCGCAGTAGAACAAGGCGGTCTGCCTGGCCATTTCTGTTGCGATGCCAGCATCTTCGCCTGAGGAGACATGAGCCTCTCCCCAGGCGGACGCTGACTCTCGGATGAACTGCTTGCCTTCGTCGCTTGCCATCCATGCATGTGATTCTTCCTGCTGAACTGTCTCGCCGGTGCGAATGTGCAGGGCAAGACCGACAAGCCCAAGGTCCCAACCAACTCCAGTTGCGCCCGGGCCATACTTTCGCCAGTGTTCTTCGCTGGCCTCGTCCATCGGCATGGCGTGTTCCAGCGTCAGGCGGGTTTGGTCGCCATCCGCGGCCAGCCGCACGTGGACCCAACTGGTGTTCTCACCGCACTCCCATGTCACGTCGAACGCGTTAGCCGGATCGCACGAGGTGATCTGTCCGCCCGCGTGTCCTTCCAACTGATACCGGCCACCCATCTGCAACTCGCCGCCAATCGGAAGGAACCAGCGAGGAATCCGGCTCGCGCTTGTCACGGCATCCCACAAGTCATCGGAAGGTGTGTTGAACGTCGTCGAGCCAGAAACGATTCGAACGGATTGTCCGTTGTGACTTGTCTGTTTGACTACGCGGTCCACAGCGCCAAGCGGGTTGCTAAAATCCATGATCAATGTTGCGTTCTTCGAAGGTTGAGTTTGTGTACTGTATCATCACTATTGCCAGTGCTGCGTCGCTGCGTTTGATCCAGTTGATTCAGAGTAATCCATGTTACCAACTAGTTCACCCATTGATGCGTTTGTCGATTCATTCGAACCGACGACCGAGTATCGACTCAGCGATGTTCGACTTGAGATTCCAGATGATCGCACAGCGGTCTTCACCGCGAAAGTATTTGGTCCGCCCGGTGCAACAGCGTGGGTTCGGGCGTGGATTAGCAACGAAGAACTCGGTGGCCTGGGCGAAGCGGAACTTGCAGAGGTTCCAATAGGCGCCGAAATCTCGCTGCGAGTCATCCAGGTTGTTGACTCAAGTCCTGAACTGGCGTGTATTCGGATTGAATCTGAACGACTCGCGACCAAACACACGCTGCATTACCGGTTCGTATAGGTTCGCCACGACTGCGGCCCGGTTCATGAGTCCAATTCAGCCTTCAGTCGCCCACCATGCGATCGCAGCAACTCAGCGAGTTCAGGATGTTCGCGATCACCTACGACGCCGGTAGAGTAGTCGAGAGCCGTGTGTCCTGCTTTCCCGAGTTTCATGTTGTAGAACCCAAGTTCATCTGTTTCGTTCACGTCCGCGCCGAGTTCAAGCAGCAACCTCGCGAAGTTCAGGTTCCCGGCTCGAGCACAATGAATCAGGCCGCGTGGTTTTGAACCGTGTTTGGCTAACAAACGCATCACCGCTTCGTAGTTTTCGTGACCGTACGCGTGCTGCCACGCTGCAGCTCTAAAGGGCGAATCGCCACCCGCACAAACATCCGCACCGCGTTCGATGAGAAGTTGGAACATCTCGAGCGAACAGTACATTTCGGGGGCCACCGCTAGAGCCGTGTATCCATCGCGCGACGGCGTATCGATATCCATTCCACTGTCGAGTAGCAGTTCAACGAGCTTCGTACTGTCAGCCTTGACCGCCATGTGCAGCGGGGTACTGTACCGCGCGTTCGGTAATCGATCGTTGATGACTGACGCATCGGCTTGAATGATTTCCGCTGCGCGTTCGAAGTCTTTCATGATCATGGCGCGTAGCAACGGCGTCTCACCGGCGCCGTGAGCAACGACGACTTTTCGCATCGAATCGCTGCCTTCGGTCAGGTACTGCATCGTGTGTTTTGGATTGGCTCCGTGTTTGACCAGTAATTCGGCGATCGCTTCGCAGCCTTGTGGGACGAAGTACATTGGTGTGTGACGCGAAGTAGGTTTGTGAGCGTGAGGCACCGCGTCAACTTCGGCTCCCGCTTTGAGTAGCACTTTGACCGTTGGTTCGTCGCCGGCGATGACCGCGTGATGCAGCGGTGTTAGGCCACAGTACGGCTGGCCGTTGTAGAAGCCGTTTGGGCCGTCCGGATTTGCTAAGCGGATGGAAGCCTGCTTTGGTTCGTTCGAAATGATCGCGGCAACTCGTTCTGCGTCACGTTGCCAGACGGCGTGGAAGATCTCTTCGTAGTGGACGAGGCCACGAGTCCCGGACTGTTCTGACTGCCGGGAGTGCGAAGAAGACTCGTTGCCTCGTCCATTACAGGAGATGACGGCTTCGACAAACTGTTGCCGTTGAGAATCGCTAAGCCCACCCTTTTCGATGATATACCGCATACCCCACTTGTCGGAGTGGTTCATCGCGAATGGGTTGGCTCCACGCTTGATGAGAGCCAGTGCGATGTCCAGGTGCCCGTATGCGAACGCTCGCGTTAGCGGTGTCGATTGGTTGTGATCATGAACGTTAAGAAGTGATTCGTCTGCGTCGATGAGCGACGTGACTTTCGCATCATCGCCCGTCCTGACCGCTTCGAATATTTCTTCGTATTGCGCCATGATGTCGTTTGGTCTTTTGAGGTCTGATTCACTACTGCGGCCACTGTTGTTGTATTTGAACGGCGAGCCTGTTTATCGTGCGAAGCAACGAAGTTGTTACATGTTTATAAGAGCCCGCAGAAACTGGAAGTCCATGTCTGACAAGTTTACGGCGTTTGAACTTCGCGTTCTAAAGGAAGCCTGTGCGCGCGATTCGAGGTCGGAGATTGCGCTGAGGCAGTTGGAGTCCGCGAAGTTTGAGAAACGTGATCGCACGGGGCACGGGTTATTTGTGCACTTCGCAGCGGACGAGAGCGTTGGGCTTGTGGAACCGGATGGGCGCATCCTGCGTGGTTCGAATCAGATTTTCTTGCAGCACCCCGATTTGGAGCACGGTGCGGATGCCATCGTCTGGGTAGACAATGGGACGATTAGTTGTCTGGAGACTTATGTGTTTGGCGATGCAGTCTGGCCGAACGACGATGAAGATCGTTTCCGGGTCGCGAACGCCGACTAATTGCCGCACCGGCGGTGTGAACCGAATGCTTGCCGGGGGGGATGCACTCTCAGTGGTCTTCATGCCTCACGTGCTGCGTCGAGCGGCTAGAACCCGCTGTCGTCCTGCGTCTGATCTCTCATCGCATGCTCGCTTGTTTCGACACCCGAGCCACAAGACACCCGCCTCAAGCCGGATATGACCGGCACTTTTGGCTGCTGCTGAAATTCGGCGGGAGCAATTGAACTTTGGGGTGTGGGTTTCGGGAACGGAGTTTTGAGCCGGACCTCCGGGCGGACCGATGATCAGTTTGGGCCGCTTGAACGGATCGGGGACGTCATGGTCGGTCGTATCTTAGCGAAACTCTGTCTTGGGCTGCTGATCCTCAGCACTGTCCAGTCGAGTCACGCGTTGGCGGGTTTGATTGAGTTTGACAGCTCTACTTTCCACAACATGACCGTCACTCAGGATGACTTGACAGGTTTCGCTGTCACCATCGATATCCGAGAAGGTGGCGTGTTGGCGGCTACGATGACGGCCAGCGTGACATACGGCGGTGGTACGAACCCATTTGACTCAGGTGACGCCTGGTCGGTGGGGAACGAGTTTCGATTCCGAGGCTCTTCAACTCCCACATCGGATACGCCAAACGAAACTGCCGATGGCCTTTGGGAAGTTCAGATTACGCCTGAGGCAGGCTGGGCCGTTGAAGGCATTACGTTGTTTTCAACCGGTACCACACTGGCGAACCCAATCTTTGAGGGGCTGACCTCGGACGGCGTCGCCACGGTTGCTGACGCCAACCAAGGTGCGGCGGGCGAGCTGCTGAACAACTACGACGACGGGGACGCATTCGTAGACGGCGACGACTTGATATTCAATTCAGGTAGCGCGGCAAACGGATTCAGAAGAGACGACCACTCCGAGCTTTGGTCGTACGATAGCCTGGGTGCCACTGAGCTGAGCTTTACGTACCGCGCGGGGCCGGTTCCAACCATTAGCACGGAGGGCATTGCGTTGGACGTGTCGCTGACGGCAGTTCCTGAGCCTGCCGGTTGCATGCTGCTTGGGCTGGCTGGCCTGTGCGGGATTCGAGTACGCCGTCGTCGCCGCCGAACGTGAGCGAATTTTCTGAGCTTCCGTTGATCGTGGGTTTCTTAGGCCTGTAAAAAAATCCCGGCTGATTGACAGCCGGGATTCGTTTCGATTGGCAGTGGAGTTTGGTTCTAAGCAAGTCCAAGCTGCTTGTGGATGGCACCCAATGTCGCACCGTCCAGGTTCAGGCCCTGGCCCAACTGCTGCAGGTACTGTGCTTCCTGCGGCGTGTCGACTTTGACTGTCATGCATGACAGTGCGTAGATGTTCTGAGCCATTTCAGCAGGGACAGAACGCGCAAAGCCAGCCACGTCCAGTGGTGCGGCGAGTTCCTGCTTCAGGAAGTTGATTTCGGCTTCACCAACATCGTCGCCAAGCTTGCCGATGATGTTGGCCTGTTCCTGATCGTCAACCTGTCCGTCTGCTTTCGCAGCGTTGCACATCGCGCGAATCATGAGTGTTGCCTGGTCGGCCGAAGGAGCAGCTGCTTCTGGTGCCGCGGCTGCTTCAGCAGCATCACCGCCGCCACCAAGCAATCCGCCCAGCATTGAACCGATTCCACCGGCCGCTGCACCGCCACCAAGTAGGCTACCCAGCATTCCGGCGGCACCACCTCCGCCACCGCCACCAAGTAGGCTGCCCAGCATTCCGGCAGCACCACCTCCGCCACCAGCTGCTCCGCCACCGCCAAGCAGTGAGCCCAGCATGTTGCCACCGGTTGCGTTGCGTCCCATCAAACTTCCGAGGAGTTTCATTGGATCCATTACATCGTCTTTCAAAAGAGAAACAGTTAACTGACGTCCCACTTGGTGAACTCGACGAAGTATCGCCAGCTGCCCGCTGAGTTCCATTCACACGCACGATGGTTCGAACGCCGCGAGATGCCGTGTGTGGGCTTGAACTCCAAACCCTTGCCAGAGAAGTGTAGTCAATCCGGGCAATGTTGCGGCAGTGCAGAACCAGAGAGCCGGAATCGCTTGTATTTTGTTGCCCACAATCTGGTCGGACACCTGACAAACCAAGTATCGGTTGCTAATTCTCGCGGCTTGGTTCCCCTTGCTGAACCGTGTGTTTCTGTAACTTTTTTGGGTGCTGTGTGCAAATCGACGACAGAAACAGGACAATAAATATCTGTGGCATGAGCGTCTTGTTTTCACTTCTGCGAGGAATCAACAAGGAATGACCCCAACTTTTTTTCGAACGCGGTGGCTATGTCTTTTGGTGCTGTCGGTCCTGATTGGAGTGCCAGCCAATGCGGCGGACGAACAGGAATCGATGCGGCTGCTTGTCGGCACTTTGGACAGCGTCAACGATGCTGCAGTATTGAAGCCGTTGATGAAGGGAATTCTGAAGGGCCTGGAGGGACGACGTGATGTGAAGGCTCCGAGCAACTGGAGCTCCGTCGCTGTCAAACTTGTTGCTCACAAGGACCAACGCGTTCGCGATCTGGCCAACCAGCTGTCTCGAATCTTCGGAGATGAGTCGGCGATTCAACGAGCGTTGGAAACGATTGCAAACGCCAAGGCCGATCCGAATCTGCGACGCAAGGCGCTGCAGAGCTTGCTGTCTCAACAAAATGTCGAAGCGTCGAAGTTGCTGGAAGGACTGCTTGATGATCGGGCGATACAAATGACAGCGGTGCGAGGATACGCGGCTGTGGAGAACCGAGCGGCTCCTTCGATTCTGCTGAACCGGTACGCGGGGATGTCTCCTGAACTCCGCCGCGCCGTTATTGAAACTCTGGCGACGCGAAAGCCGTACGCCGAAGCTTTGCTGAAGGCGGTGCGTGAGAAGAAGGTTCCGCAAACCGATGTTCCGACACACGTCGCGCGATCGTTGCATGCGATGTTGGGCAAGGGCTTTGTTTCCGTGTTCGGAAAGCCCCCTACCCTGGGAGCCAATCGGGAAAAGCAAATTGCAAAATGGAAGGCTCGGATTACGCCGGAGAAGCTGGCCAAGGCCGATGTGAAGAATGGTCGGCGCGTTTTCAAGAAGACGTGCGCGGCCTGCCACTTGATGTACGGCGAGGGAGGAACAATCGGTCCTGACCTGACCGGTTCCAATCGGAGGAACCTGGACTACCTGTTGTTGAACAGTGTTGACCCAGGTTACGACGTACCGGCGGCGTACAAGATGGTCACCATTGTGACCGAAGATGGTCGGTCGGTGAATGGAGTGATCGCGGAAGAAGACGCGGTTCGAGTTGTGCTGAAGACCGTTGAGAACCCGCGGCTTGTGATCGCGAAGTCTGATATCGACGAACGCGCCGTGTCGAAAAACTCGATGATGCCCGAAGGTCAACTGGAGGCGCTGAAGCCGCAGGAAGTGTTTGACCTGGTCAAGTATCTGCGAACGACTGAGCAAGTGGAGATGGCGAAATGACAAGCAAACCACAACCCAAGAAAAACGAATTCACAATGAGTCGCTTCCCTTCGCTGTTGATTGCCGTGGTTCTGTTGGCGTTTCACGCACCCGCGAAAGCTCAGGACGATGACCACCAGCATTCGCGAAACATGTTGCCCCGGAAACAGCACCGTGATAGTGATGCTCCGTTCTTAAAACCTGCGGAGGCCGTCGAGAAGATGGCGATTCCGGAGGGCTTTGAAGTCTCTGTTTACGCGTCTGAACCGGACATCGCGGAACCGATTGCGTTTTGCTTCGATGACCGCGGACGCATGTGGGTCCTGGAGAATTTCAATTACCGCACACGACGGAACCACACCGACGACCAGGTCACACGCATCCAGATTCTGGAAGACACTGACAGCGATGGCGTCTTCGATAAGAAGAAGACCTTCACCGACAAGCTGACGTTCAGTTCGGGTATCGCGTGTGGTTTTGGCGGCGTCTTTGTTGGTTCTCCTCCGAACCTCACGTTCATTTCGGACGCTGACGGAGATGACAAACCAGACGGGCCACCGCAGAAGTTGCTGGATGGCTGGGGCATTAACGATCGCCATGAAACGCTAAACAGTTTCATCTGGGGTCCGGACGGGTGGCTTTACGGTTGTCACGGTGTCTTCACGGAATCATGGGTCGGCAGTCCGCAAGGGAAGGACGAAGATCGGCAGTTCATCGACGGCGGCATCTGGCGATACCATCCAACGCGAAAAACGTTTGAGGTCTTCGCGCGGGGTTTGTCGAACCCGTGGGGCTTTGACTTTGATGATCACGGTCAGGGGTTCGCGACCTGCTGCGTGATTCCGCACCTGTTCCATGTGGTCCAGGGCGGCGTGTACGACAAGCAAAGCAAGCCGCACGTCAATCCGTATATCTACGACGACATCAAGACGATTCGCGACCACCGCCATTTGTCCGCGCACGGTGGAGCTCGCTTTTACCTGGCTGATACGTTTCCGAACGAGTATCGGAACCAGCTGTTCATGTGCAACATTCACGAACACGCGGTGTTGACCGACTACATGGTGCCGAAGGGTTCCAGCTTTATCGGCAAGCACGGCAGTGACTTCATGCCAACCAACGATATGGCGTGGGTTGGGTTCAGTGTTGAAATTGGCCCGGAAGGTGGCGTCTACATTTTGGATTGGCACGATCAGGACGTGTGTGGGAACGCCATCAAGTTTCCCGACAGCGGTCGCATCTACCGCATCATGCCGAAGGACTCAAAGCCAATCACGCGACCAAACCTGGGCGCGATGTCTGATGCGCAGCTTGTGGATTTACAAACTCACGCCAACGATTGGTACGTGCGGCAGGCTCGCACGTTGCTGCACTCCCGAACCGCAAGTGGAACCCTGGATAAGGTAAAGGTGCACGCTCAGCTGGCCGCCATGTTTAAGAACGCGCCAACATCCCCCATACGCCTTCGCGCTATGTGGGCGATGCACGTGACTGGTGCGTTGGGATCTGATCGACTGATGCCGCTATTGGATCACGATGACCAACACGTCAGATCGTGGGCTGTGCAGTTTTTGTGTGATGAGAGCCGAGTGAACGCGTTCCAGCCGGGCGGCGGTATGGACACTCAACCAGGCCTGCAACTAACCGCGCAAACGCTTCAGAAATTTGCCACGATGGCAAGTGAGGACGATTCACAAATCGTGCGGTTGTATCTGGCGTCAGCCGTTCAGCGTCTGCCATTCGATCAGCGTTGGGCAATCTTAAAAGGCCTTGTGTCTCACGCCAACGATATTGGAGACAACAATCTGCCGCGCATGTATTGGTTCGGTTTGGAACCCATGGTGCCAGCCCACGCAGCCGACGCTTTAAAGCTGGCCATCGGCGGGAAACTTCCGTCCCTGCAGGCGGCTGTCGCCAGACGCATCGCCACCGGAGACGCACCGGTTAAGAAGTTGGGGGCGGCACAGAAGAAAGCCGACTGGAACAAAACAATCGGCAAAGTCGCGGCGGGCTTTCGAGTCGTCAACAGCGGTGAAGGCGGCGTCGTGCTTCATAAGTCGTTCAAGAACCGCGTGGCTGTGCAAACGCACCCGCAGGAGCGTTACGCGCCTTGTGTTCTGAAGAAGGGAAAGGTCAAGATTCCTGAAGGGAAGACAACGACGCTGAATCTGTGCGTAAGCCACCACCCGCACGGCGACTGGCAACTACGAGTTCTCGCGAACAAGCAGGTCATTGCCGATCAGATAGTGGGGCCAAAGGCGGTGGCCAAAGATGAATGGTTGGACGTGTCGGTGGACCTGACAAAGTTCGCCGGACAGACCATCGATCTAAGCATCGAGAATCGAGCGAACAACTGGGCCAACGAATGGGCCTATTGGAACAAGGTGGCCGTTGTCTCCACGGACACCGTTGCCAGTACTGGTTCTGGCAAAGCAAAGATCGTGTTCATTTCGGGCAAGCCAAGCCACGGTCCGATGGCACACGAACATCGCGCCGGCAACATGATTCTGGCCGACGCGTTAAACAAGTCTGGCCTGGGTGTAGAAACGGTTGTCGTCCCGCACTACGGCTATCCCAAAGACAAGTCGGTTCTTAAAGACGCCGCGACCGTCGTGATTTTCAGCACCGGGCACCGCGGTCACGTGCTGCGACCGCATATCGATGAATTCGACGCGCTCATGAAGAAGGGCACTGGCGTCGTGATGATTCACTGGGCAACGGAAGCCGAGAAAGGGAAACCGGGCGAGAAATTTCTGGAGTGGATGGGCGGCTTCTGTGATCTGGACTGGTCCGTCAATCCTCACTGGGCTCCACAGTTTCGTAACTTCCCCGACCACCCAATCGCCAACGGCGTGCGCGACTTTAGTGTGGATGACGAATGGTACTACCACATGCGATTCGTGAAGGACATGAAGGGCGTGACGCCGATTCTGTCCGACCTCCCACCCATGGAAACTCTTCGCCGCGCCGACGGTCCCCGCAGCGGGAACCCAACTGTTCGCAAGGCTGTCGCCAACGGTGAAAGGCAACACGTGGCCTGGGCATACCAGCGTCCAACTGGTGGGCGAGGATTCGGATTCACCGGAGCGCACAATCACAAGAGCTGGCAAAACGAGAGCTTCCGCAAGGTTGTGCTGAACGCGATTCTGTGGACCGCGAAGGTCGAAGTACCGAAGGACGGTTGCCCGTCGCCGGACATCTCAGACAACCGGCTGAAAGAAAACGTCGACGACAAGACGCCTCGCAGGAAAAAGAAACCTTAGGGGAACTGGCGTTTGGTGCCGTTGTAATCCGGTATTCGGCAGCGCTAAGTCTCGCGAATGCGGAAGTCGCCGTTGGAGACACTTGCCACTGCGGATATAATTAGTGCATGTCTGAAAAACTCACACGCCGCCGTTTTGCAATTCGCTCTGTAGCCGGTTCGCTGGCTTTGCCGGGTTTGGCTTCGTTGTCGGGAAGCGCGCTGGCTGACGATCCGGCTATTTTGATGACTCGCGGGGCTGGGGTCGGAGCAAAGCGGTTTGTGGCTGTTGGCAACCTGCTTGGGTTTCAGACGAAGCAGTTCTTCCCTGAAACAGTGGGGAAGGACTTTGAGGAAACAACTCTGCTTAAGCCGCTTGCCGCGAACCGAAAGCAGATCACCGTCTACCGAGGTCTGGATCACAGTATTCGTGGCGGGCATTTTGCCGTGCACACTTTCCTGTCGGGCGTGTTGCACCATGAATCCAAACTTCGCCCGGACGGCAATGTTACCATCGATCAGTTCATCGCCGATGAAGTCGGGCGGCAGACCAGGTTTCCGTCGTTGACTGTTGGTTCAGAAGGCGGCATTCACGGAGGCTGCCAGCTTTCGTGGACACGGTCCGGGGTTCGCGTTCCGCCTATCACCGGTCCGGCTGAATTGTACGAACGACTGTTTGTTTCCGATTCGAAAAAGAACCACGCGGACAAAGTGAAGGCGAACACCCTGCAGGCATCGATCCTTGACAGCGTTTTGGGTGAAGCCAAATCGTTGTCGAAACGAGTCAACCAGGAAGACAAAACCAAACTGGACGAATACTTCAGTTCGATTCGCGACGTCGAAAAACGCCTTGAAGCTCGGAAACGCTGGGCCGGTTCGCCGAAGCCGGACGCTCCCTTTGACAAGCCAGCAAACACCAACACGGCGAAGGACCTGCCGCTGCTGTACGAACTCATTGCGTTGGCGCTGCAAACGGACTCGACGCGTGTGGCGACGTTGGAAATTGGTGGAAGCTTTCTGCCGCAACACCTTGGGATCAAGAAGTCGTATCACAGTCTTTCTCACCATGGAAACGACAAGGACGCCGTCGAAAAACTAATCAAGCTGGAGACGTATCAGCTGGAAGAGTTCGGAAAGTTCCTGACTCGACTGGCGAAGATTCAGGACGGTGAGAAGACATTGCTGGATTCCACAGCCGTGCTTTTTGGCAGCGGCATGGGGAACGCGAACTCGCACAAGAACACAGACCTGCCGATTGTGATGGCCGGCGGTGGCTACGGCAGCGGTGAGTTTAAGCAGGTAAAGTCCGATGGGCTCGGCAAAGTTCCATTGTGCAATCTGCTGCTTGGCATAGCGCAGCACATGGGCGTTAAGAAGGACGCGTTCGGAACCAGCACCGGCACGTTCTCGTAAACATGAATCCGATGAGTTCTTCGAACCGGCCGCTGAAGCAAACGACGCATCGCCACGATCGTGGTGGCCTTGCCTTTCTCCGATCGGGAATGCTCAGAGCGGTCTGTGTGGTTGTTTCTCTGCTCGCGACCGGCGGCAACCTGTACGCGGATGATATCCCGAAGTCCGACGCGGCCCGCAATGAGGTGGCTTCGAAGTTCCTCGGCAAGTACTGCATGGAATGCCATAGCAAAGATGTTGCTGAGGGCGACCGCGAGTTCGAATCGCTACGGTTCCCGTTTCGAACCGAACCGCAACTGATCACTGCTGACGAAATCATTGACCAGTTGACTTTGAAAGAGATGCCGCCGGAGGATTCTGATCAGCCGACTGATAAAGAACGTCTTGGCATCGTCGGTGCATTGCGAGCCGGAATTCAGGACGCTCGCGACAAGATCACAAGTACCGGTGGCCGAACCGTCCTGCGGCGGCTTTCCAGTCGCGAGTACGAGAACACTCTGGCGACGTTGTTTGGTCGTCGAGTCGACACGCTTGGGCTGACTGCCGATTTTCCGAAAGAGAACACTAGCCAGCACATGGACAACATCGGTGCCGCACTGGTGACATCCGGCTTTCTGGTCGATCAGTATTTCCAGGCCGCGAATCGACTGGTGAACGCCCGGCTTGGCAAAGAGGCGATGGAACCAAAGAGCTGGCACTTCACCGACAACTTCAAGCAGTACGAAGAACTCGCGGGTCCCCATCGCAACTTCTTCAAATTCGAATTCCTGGCCCTGTACGAACAGCCCAACACGGATACTCGCCAGGGTGGATACGGACACATTCAAGACTTCCTCGGCGGGGTGCCGGTTTCCGGTCTCTACGATATCCAGGTGCATGCTCAGGCGATGCACCGAGACACGCATTACGATCCAAAGATTTTCCGAATCGACTTCTCAGAACCGTTCCGGCTTGCCGTGGTTCCCGGTGACGCGACAAAGGGGCATATCCATTACCCGCAAGCCATCGAACCGATTCTCGCCAGCGCGATTGTTCCCGATGAGAAGCCTGAGTGGTTGAAGTCTCGTGTGTGGTTGGAAGTCGGCCAGACTCCGCGTTTCATTTTTCCAAACGGCCCGTACGAATCCCGCGCCTCAGTTCTGGAAGTCAACAAACGATACAAGGACGAATTCGAAGGCAAAGGATTCCAGGACGGTGTCAGCCGAACACACATTCTCCGCCACGGAGCGTTACCTCACATCAAGATCGGCGAGGTTAAGGTCCGCGGCCCGATTGAAGAACCAGGCGGTACGAAAGAAGAACTGGCCGTCTTCGGTGCTGACGGTTTCTTAGCTGAAAAAGCACTCGATCAACTCTACGCGTTCGCCTCGCGAGCCTTCCGACGCCCTTTGATCGATTCGGATCGCACTCGCATCAGGACGATGTATGAACAACGTCAATCCGAAGGTGCGACGCCACGTGACGCGGCGCTGGATTCGTTGAAGTTAATACTGTGCTCACCATCGTTCATTTACCTTAGCGAGATTACGTCCGAAGGTGAGAAGCACCTGCGCCCATACGATCTCGCGTCTCGGCTCTCGTATGCGCTGTGGGCAGGACCGCCGGACGATGAACTGCGATCGTCCGCAGCGTCAGGTTCACTCACAGACAACGCTAAGCTGAAAAACCAAATCGATCGACTGCTGAAAGACGAACGATCGTCAGAGTTCATCAACGGGTTCCTTGACAGTTGGCTCAACCTGCGTGACATCGGGAACCTCCCGCCACCCCGCCCGTCCAATCGCGACTACTACGCAGAGAATCTACCGGACTCCATGAAACAGGAGGCGCGCCTGTTCTTTCAGCAGTTGCTACAGAACAACGGGCCGGTCACGGATTTTCTGGAAGCAGACTACACCTACGTCGACAAGAAGCTTGCGAAGCTCTACGGGCTGCCGGAACAAGAAACGCTACGTCTCGCCGACGGCTTCAAGCGAGTGAGCCTGAAGAACAACGCGCAGCGCGGCGGAGTTCTGGGCATGGCCGGAGTGCTGACAGTCAGCGCGAACGGCGTGGACACGTCGCCAGTGACGCGGGGCGTTTGGGTTTCAGAACGACTGCTTGGCGTCACGCCACCACCGCCCCCGGATGAAGTCCCGGCAATCGAAGCCGACGTAAGCGGCGCGAAATCTATCCGCGAGAAACTGGAAAAGCATCGTCAGGATCAGGCCTGCAACGTGTGCCACCGCAAGATCGATCCGTTCGGATACGCCCTGGAAACATTCGACCCAATCGGCCGTTGGCGAACGAAATACCCAAAGTTCAAAGGCAAGAGACTGAAAATCGATCCGACGGGCAAGCTGACATCCGGAGAATCCTATTCAGACTTTGCCAGCTTCAAGATGGTCCTTTCGCAGACACGCCGCGAGCTCTTCACCCGCAACCTCATCGAACAGTTGCTAACCTACTCAACCGGCCGGCGCATGGAACGAGTCGACCAATTCGAAATCGACGACATCGTCAATCGAGTCAAAGCAGACAACTACGGCCTCCGCACCATGCTGACTGAAGTCCTGACCAGCGAAGTCTTCCGCTCACCGTGACGCACTCAGTCAAAACCTGAACAAAGTTCTGCATTTCGGCGAGGCATGCCGTCGGCGCTATCCGATATCCGAAGATCAAATGACAGCGTGGCGAACTGAAGCAGGCCCGCGATTCCACTTGATGTTGTCATGCGTGGGGTTCCTCAAAAAAGCTCGCGCGGGGTTCAGGGCTGCTCGTACGCCGACTCTCCTGGCCCGATGAGTTGATCTTCCCCGTCAGAAAAATGGCAGGTCGAGCTCGGGTTCGACAGCCTTGTTGCATCGCGAGACGCTATCGATTCAGCAATAATGGCGATGCGTTTTCAAACGCGTGCGATCCCGGTACCGTGCAGCAAATCTGAAGGGAACACTGCCCGCAGCCTTCCCGTTTTTCGTCCGTAGAAGGGGCTCAAATGACAGTTTCCGACCAATCGCCAACCGTTGGCGTCATCATGGGAAGCCAGTCCGATTGGCCAACCATGGAATCTGCGTCACTGGTACTGGATCAGTTCGGAATCGCTCACGAAACCCGCATTGTGTCGGCCCACCGGACACCGCAGTGGCTGACTGAGTACGCAGAGACTGCTGAGGAACGCGGATTGAAAGCCATCATCGCCGGGGCGGGTGGAGCAGCCCATTTGCCAGGCATGATTGCGTCGCACTGTACGCTGCCCGTCTTCGGCGTTCCGATTCAAAGCCGAGCTCTGCAGGGACTGGACTCGTTGCTGTCAATCGTACAGATGCCGGGCGGCGTGCCGGTCGCCACGTTTAGTATTGGAGCGTCGGGCGCGAAGAACGCAGCACTTCAGGTCGTCAGAGTTTTCGCGACAACAGATGACTCGTTGCGAGGCAAGCTGCAACAGTTCAATAAGGATCAGGCGGACGCGGTTATTGCTCAGGTCGATCCCCGGGAGAAGTCGAAGTGATAAAGCCAGGCAGCACGATTGGAATGCTGGGAAGCGGGCAATTGGGTCGGATGTTCGTGCACGCTGCGCAGCAGATGGGCTACGGCGTGCACGTGTACTCGCCAGGTACAAACACTCCGGCAGGTCACGCGGCGAACCTGGAAATTACCGCAGCCTACGATGACCTGGATGCGTGTCGAACGTTCGCAAGACAGGTCGATGTTGTGACGTTGGAATTCGAAAATGTTCCCGTCGAAACCGTTGAGGCTATTTCAGACATCACGCCGGTACATCCTGGTCGCCAAGTGCTGGAAGTGGCACGGAACCGAGTCAAAGAGAAAACGACCCTTCAGAACCTTGGGCTGCCTGTCCCGGATTTCGCAGTCGTGCACAAAGCGGAAGACGCCGTTGAGTTTGTCAAATCCCGCGGGGAACTCGGCGCGGTTCTGAAATCGGCCGAGTCGGGTTACGACGGCAAAGGTCAGGCACGAGTCCGCAGTGCGGATGATGCTGCTGAGACGCTGGAGTCCATCGGTGGCGGCCCCGCCATCATCGAAGAGTTTGTCCCTTACGACTTTGAACTCTCCGTCATCTCATCGCGTTCCTCAACCGGTGAATTCCGATCGTTTGATCCGATTTTGAACATGCACGAGAATCACATCCTGGATGTTTCCGTCTCACCATCTTCCCGCGTGTCGCCGCAACTACGTGCTGAGTTGGTTGAGATCGCAGAAAGCCTGATGGCGTCATTGGATGTGATTGGTGTTCTGTGCGTCGAGTTCTTCTTCACAAAAGACGGTCGTGTCCTGATAAACGAAATCGCGCCGCGTCCGCATAACTCCGGACACCTCACGATCGAAGCCTGTGTTACGTCACAGTTTGAGCAACAAGTGAGAGCCGTGTGCGGACTGCCGCTAGGTTCGACGGAACTCATCACGGGTGCGGCGATGGCCAACCTTCTGGGTCAACACCTGCCGGATGCGGACGTGCAATTCGAACGGCTAATGCAATGCCCCACCGCGAAGCTGCATCTGTACGGCAAGGTTCAGCCGAACGTAAATCGGAAAATGGGGCACATCACGGTGACCGCAGAGTGTGCCGACACCGCCGAAGCCCAGGTCCGCGAAGCCCGCGCTTCAATGCTCGCCGCAGCTGCGACGGAAAACCTGCCAGTGCAAGAGTCATAAAGCACCGCCGCACGCCGCTTCCTTCACCACTCAATCCGCCAATTGTTCGTACCGGCTTCAGCCAGCCGGAAAACCCGCGTCTTGATTCCGCCTAAAGGCAGGACTACGAACCCTTCACTGCACAGAGCTGCATAGAGCTGCATAGAGGATGACTAGATTGTGACATCTGAACTCACGCGTGCATGGACTTGGAGTGCAGATCGATTCCGCAGTAGAATTAATGTCTGTGAGCAAGCGGGCTTCGAGCCACGAACCGCCCGTACGGTGACGTTAGCTGTCAAGAAATATTGGTGGCGTAGATGGCTTCAAATCGGATCAGCAAACCGAAGCCACTGAACATCATCCTGTTGTTCTGCGCGACGCTTTGTCTTCCGTTCATTGCCTGTGGGCTGTTGATTCCGGATCTCGATCTGGGAATGGAATGGTCAAACGAAGCTGACGCAGTTGACCCGATCAATCGAACGTTTTCCCTCTACGCAGGAAACTGGAACGGCAGCGTAGATTTCGAAGCTGCAAGCTTCGACTCCGAGAAAGAGTGCTGGGATTGGCTCGCTTCCAGGGGAGCACCGGTCCGCAGTAGTTTTGATCGTTCAATCCCAGAACAGCTAGCTGTCTGTCTTCTTGGCCCACGCGTTTACGGCAAGCCTGAATACGCCGAGCACTGGCAAGTAGGCGAAATACGGGATGGCTACTTCCACCAGTCGATAAAAGGTGACTACGACGACATGGTGTTTTTCGCGTTCGACCGGCAGCGACTTCGGGTGTATCGGCATGAAGAGATGGGCGGATTCTCTTCACTCACACCAGAACAGTTTCTGATCCACGAATCACAAGAACGCAGGACTCAGCTCTTTGCATGGATTCCAAGTCTCGTGATCTGGTTACTTCCGATCTACGCTTTTATCATTCACCCAGTGATTCACAGACACCAGCAACGCAAGGCGTCCCTTGCCTTCAAAGCCAAACGCAAATCGGCCAGCTAAGGTCTGTGGACTCATGGTAATTGCAGCCGAAGGCGCGGAACCGGTGGTGCCAAGGACGCGACGGGCCGGCAGGTGGGAAACTCATGGCAATCCATGTTGTGGATCAGACTCGCCACCGTCGATCATATGTTGCTGATGTGCGACATTCTTCGCCCGGATGGAACTCTTTGCTGCGTCGTGCGATCATGTGTCGGTTCGCCGCATAAAGTCCTGCCGTACCGGAGCATCGATCGATGGAGACAAACCGCAGAAACTTTCTTCACACTGCCGGAACCACTGGACTGGCAGCGACCGCGCTGGGCTTGATTGGAAACGCTCGCGCCGCACTGGCGCAGGAATTAGCTGAACCCAACTTCGTCAACCAAGGGAAAGTCGATTTCGATAAACTCGGGGAACACTTCACGATTGACCCCAAAGTCACGTACCTGAACCACGCGTCGATTGGTGCAACACCGGCACCGGTGCAGGAAGCGAGAGCCAGGTACCTGAGTGTCTGCGAAAAGAACCCGTGGCTTTACATGTGGTCCGGAGAGTGGGACGAACCGCGGGAGGTCGTGCGACGGCAGGCGGCCGAAGTGCTGGGTTGCCTGGCTGAAGAAGTTGCGATCACGCACAACACGACGGAGATGTTTAACACGCTGGCGAACGGTTTGCCGCTGCGTCAGGGTGACGAGGTGCTGTTTAGCAGTTTGAACCATTCCGGTGCTTCGGTTGCATTCGAACACGCGTCTGAACGCCTCGGGTACAAGACCAGGCGATTCGAGTTCCCGGACAACCAGCCTGAAACATATACCACCGCGCGGACCATTGAACGGTATGTGGAACAGATCAAACCGGAAACGCGGATGCTGGTCCTGCCGCACGTGGACAACACAATCGGACTGCGCCATCCTGTTGCCGAAATCGCCCGCGCTGCTCGAGCGAAGGGCGTTGAGTTCATCGCGGTTGATGGTGCTCAAACGGTCGGAGCGATGCCGCTGGATCTGAAGACGCTGGGAGTTGACGCCTACGCCACCAGCGCACACAAGTGGCTGGGTGCGCCGAAAGGAATTGGGCTGGCGTATGTTTCAAAGAAACTCCTGCCGCTGCTTAGTCCCATGTGGGTCACATGGGGACTGAAACGATGGCGTGATTCAGCCAGAGCCTATGAAGACTACGGAACGCGAAATCTTGCGGAAGTCATCTCGCTGGGAGATGCAATTCAGTTCCATCAGCAAATCGACGACACCGAACGCGAACAACAACTCATCCGGCTGCGCGAGTACATTCGTGATCGAGCGACCGCCAGCAAGCATCTGTCGTTTGCGTCTGCTACCGAGGCGGCAAGCGGTTCAGCCGTCAATCTGGTGACATTGAAACAGGGTGACGCACCGCAGGTCGCCAGGAAACTGTTCGCCGAACACGGAATTGTTGTGCGGCCATTCAAATCAAAATCGCTCAACGCAGTGCGATTGTCGCCCAACGTCTACACGTCGACAAAGCAGATCGATCGATTCTTCGAACAGGTGGAACGCCTGTAGGGGCTGAGTCTGCCGAGCTTCCCCGGTGCCGGCCGGGGCTGAGCAATCAGCTGCGGGGAGATTCGTAGTGAACGCGGCCGCGAGTCCCCGCACCGTCCTGGACTTGCGGTACAGGTTCTGCGAGCAAGCCCTGCTTCTTTGGTTCGAAGATCATCTCCACCTCGCAGATGCTGCAGCGGGCAGTGAGGTCCCCCAGCGGGTGTTGCGACTGGCTTGCCCATTGTTTTAGCAAACACAGCCTTGACGAACTATGACGCGCGTCGTAATCTTCCCACAACAGAACTACGACGCGCGTCATAGGAGGGCGGCATGGGCAAACGTGAGCCGGTACGGTTACTGACAGGCGAACTGGAATTGCTCGAGGTGCTGTGGAGAATTGGAGCCTCCACCATCTCAGAGGCACAGCAGGGTCTGGGTCGCGAGCAGGGTTACACGACCGTGCAGACGCGGCTGGATCGACTTGTTGCCAAGAAGCTGGCGACGAAAACTCGGACTCGACCGGCAAAGTACAAAGCCAGAGTCAAACGGGCTGACGTAAGCCGCGATGATCTCAACGTGCTGGTCAAACGTGTCACCGGTGGCCGAGTTGTACCGCTCATTGCTCAGCTTGTGACTGAACACGAACTTAGCGAAGACGACATCGCCGAGATCCGCAGGCTGATTGAGCAAGCGGAGGAACGCCGCGGGGAGGATCAGTCATGAGCAGTCTTCTTAGTGATCTCATGCCGGTTGTTCTCCGAGCCACTGCGTTTGTTGCAATAGCGTGGCTGATGGCTCGAGCGTTCTGTCCCATCGTGCGATCGCCGCAAGTACAACGGCTGCTTTGGGGGCTGGTGATCCTGCAAGGCGTTTTGCTGGTACGTTTCGAAGTCCCGGTCGATTGGCTTCCAGCGGAACCGATCACCGTGACTGCTTCAGCGCAACCCGAACCGTCATCTCGCACCCTTTTCAAATCGCCACAGTTCGCCGAGCCCACAGATGTTGACTCAGCGATCGTGTACTCAGCAGACGCCATCATCCAGGAGGCACCACAGGAAGCAGCGCCTCCGCCGCGAACCAACAAGCTCTCACAAAATCTCACACTGTGGAGTGCAGCTCTGTGGGTCACTGGCATGCTGGTCGTTCTGCTCTGGCAAATCGGCGCCTACATTCACTTCCTCCGGAACCTCGACATCGTTGACACGCCAGCGGAATGGGAAGAGGAATGGCAGGCGGCTCTCGCCAGCAACAACCTGCCTCTGACCGTTCCGCTCAGCACCACAATAAACGCCGGACCGCTGGTCTGCGGGTTGCCCGGTCGTCACAAATTCATCGTACCATTTGAGCAATGGCAATCACTCTCGCCGACACAACGTCGCACTGTGATGCAGCACGAAGTGGAACACCTCCGCCGAGGTGACACGTGGAAGTCTGCGTTCGTCCGGCTACTCGCCCTGCCCCAGTGGTTCAATCCGTTCGCTTGGCTCGCGGTGAGACGATTCGAAGACTGTGCTGAATTGGCGTGTGACGACGCCACACGAGCGGCCTTGCCCGACGCAATGAGTGAATACTCACGAGCGTTATTGGCACTCGGCCATCACCAACCCATCACCCCGTCGCTGGCGTCCGCAGCCAGTGGCCGACAGCTCGTTGAACGGATTCAGCGAGTGCTTACCCCTTCTGTAAAGGAGTCGAAGCTGATGAAAACGAAAATCATTGTTGCTGTGGCAGCAATCGCGTCCATCACAAGCCTGAACACACTGCGCGTAGTTCGGGCCGCGCAACAGAAGCAAGACGAGACTCACCCGACGACGTCAGTGCAGGAAACGAAAACGGCAACCGAACCTACAAAAACCGAACCGCAAAACAAGCCGGCCATCACCGACGGCCCCGTGCAGAAAACCTCGCCTGCTCAACCTGTCGGACCGCAGACGAAAGACACCTCGCAATTGCAGTTACCACGCGCCGACGAAGCAGTCATCGACATGGGACGCGTCTATACGCATCATCCGGAGTTCAAGCGTGAACGAGAGAAGTTTAAAGAACTCATAGAGGAGTCTGACCGCACCGCTCGTGCAATGGTAGCCCGCTTTCAAAAGGAGTCAGGCACGGAGAAGAAGGATTGGCCTCAAGAGCAACGAGACGAATTCAATGCGTTCCGAGAAAAGACCCAAAAGGAACTGAGGGCTGCCGAAGCTGTCATTTACCTGAAAGTCTATCGCAGAATTCAGAAAACGATCGCGACGTTTTGCCGCGCGAATGGAATCCGGGTGGTCCGTCGAAAAGAGCGTCCAACCGCCGAAAAAGCCCAGGCCGAAGATGACAAGAAACTGTCACGTATCGAAATCGTTGAGTTGATGCAAAACCCCGTTGTCTTCGTCGATACACAGCCACGTGATATCACAGACGACGTCATCAAACGCATCGTGGAGCAATACAAGACAGCTCACGTATCGGACGAAACCCTACCCTTTGCGGGCGAAGTGAACCCCTTCTCTGACGCGACACACAAGCGGGTAATGCGTGTTTACGAATATCTACCCGTTGCGGGCCCATCTGAAGCACGGTCTAAGAACTGAAGTATCGCGGAAAGCAGCGGCCCCACCGCAGACGTCGGTGGGGCCGCGATACTGCGCCCGCTCCAACTCCGGGGGTTTCGCTCGCGCCTTGCTTCAACCCCGGCCGCCCACAACGAAGTGCTACCAATCACCCGGCCCAACCGGGAAGCGTAGGCCAAAAGACCACAATGGAAACAGGCGCTGAGAAGGAGCCCTTGATGTTCGAGGGAGAACGAATGTCGCGGTGCGGTTGGAGAGTCGTAGTGAACGCGTCCGCGAGCCCCGTACCGTCCTGGACTTCCAGTCCAGTCCACTACAGGTTCTCCCTGCAAACTCTACTTTTTCAGTTCGAAGATCATCTCGATCTCGCAGATGCTGCCGCGTGGCAGTGACGCCATCCCAACAGCCGCTCGCGCGCCCTTGCCGTTGTCCTCGCCAAAGATGTCAACGATGAGTTGACTGCATCCGTTGACGACTTCAGGTTGCTGAGTGAAGTCGTCCGTGCAATTGACCATGCCGGTGGTTTTGATCAGACGCTTTACTTTGTTCAAAGATCCGATTTCGTTTCTCAGCGTCGCCAGCAAGCCAATCGCACAACGCCTGGCGGCCGCGGCACCACCTGCGACATCAACATCTTTGCCGACCTTACCCTTCATGATCTGACCGCTTTCGTCGATCGGAACATGTCCGGACAGGTAGGCGATGTTGTCGACAATGACAACACGCTTGTAGATCGCGAGTGACTTTCCAGGCGTCGGAAGTTCGAGCTTGAGTTCCTGGAGTCGCTTCTCGGCATCGATCGAATCCTGAGGCTCAATAGCGACTGCTTCACTGGGTGCGCCTGGCCCGCGAGAGAAGGCAAATGACGACAGAACAGCAACGGCGGCAACAAGGGCAAAACGGCTCATAGTGATTTCCAACTGATGGCTGGTAGGCGGAGACAAAGCGATTTCTGACTTCTACCGCTGATTCTGTCCGCTGCTGGAGTGGGGTCAAGTGGCTGCCGGAAATGATTCTTGAAAACGAACGGCAACGATGACTACTTCGGAAACATTCCTGATCTTCAAGAGCGATTTGGGACACGTGGTCAGCGTACTCAGTGATGCTACAGGACGTGCCAGTAGTCAAGGGTGGCACAACGTCACGTGACGGTTCCCGCTGATCTCACCGTAACAGAGTTCGTATTCGCTGCGCGAGCGTCTCGTTGGAGGCGAAGAGGATTCCTCGGTGACACATCAGCGTAGAATCGGCTCGGTTGAGGTCGAAACGTTGGCCGTTGATGTCGGTGGCAACCGCAGCTGCTTCGCTGAAGATGCACGCCGTCGCCGCGTAGTCCCACAAGCTTCCGCCGCCGTTTTGCTTTGGCAACTTCACATAACATGCCAGTGGATTCGCGAGGACCTTGCACGCATTCATTACCGCTCCGGCGCTCGCATCGACATGCAGACCTGTCAGCCCCATCTCTTGGGCAATCGCTTCCAGACCTGTCGTGATCCGGTCACGGCCCTCACTGGAGAGAAAACTCCGGTCAGTGAACAGTGAGAGCACCGTCCCATTGGACGACGTCTGGTCCCAGGGTTGCCCGTTTCGGAATGCTCCTGCACCGGCGATTGCATGAACCACCGTCTTCTCGACCGGGTCGTAGACAACGCCAATCGTTGGAGTGCCATCGCGGCGAACCAGTGCGATCGACACCGCATATCCAGGTGTGCCCTCAATGAAAGGCAGCGTGCCATCGATCGGGTCGATGCACCAGAAGTAGTCAGCGCTAAATCGGC
>CAZAIB010000078.1:0-32967 GCA_964485095.1 uncultured Planctomycetaceae bacterium
TAGGTATGCCGTCGCAACGCGGTCCTGCTTCAGCAGGTTCTCACGAATACGTGGCAGCTCGTAGTGCCAGGTCGTCACGGCAGTCCGGTCAGCGATATCAACTTGTTCTCGCAGCGGACGATCAGTCGGCAGCGGAACCGCGACGGTCTTCGTGTTCGGCAGCGGAGCCTGTTGCCACATGGTACGGAACAGGAACGAGTTCACATCTTCCTTATCGGTCGCCAAAATCAACGCGCGACATTCCAGTCCGAAGACTTCGATTGCTGGTTCGCCGTCGGCCGTAAAGATTCGCAGGTCCCCGACGGCTCTCATCGACGACGTATGCCGCAGTCGCACTTCGCTCCACGCGTTCGCGCCGGGCGACTGCCGAAAGTACACACGCTCAATCCGTTCCGGTAAGAACATCCGGTCGGTTAATCGGTTCTCACTTGGTGTCGCCTCCAGCAGCACCTGGAAACACGCGTCAAGCAGCGCCGGATGAGCGAGATAGTCGTCGGCCTCTCCGGTCATTTCTTCAGGCAGCGACACGCGACCGAGCGCGGCCTTGTCCTGGCGGTACAGTTCGCGAACACCGCTAAACGCCGGGCCATAGTGCAGGCCCATCGCAGTAAATGTCTCATAGAATTCTTCGGCCGACGCTGGTTCGGCTTCAGACTTCCAGCCCTCAATGTCCAGTGGTTTTGCTTCGACACTGGTCGGTAGCGCACGAAACGTTGCGCTCGCGTGCTTCGTCCACGCCTCTTCCGACTCATTGGTTCGACTGGCGATTGTCAGATGTCCGCCGGCTGCTTCCGCAGTCACCTGAGTAGTTGGCACGGCGTCCGGACGCAGAAACAGACCGCGCTGGATGCCAATGTCGTCGATCGCAACCGTCTCAGATTCCAGCACGCGCGACCCGGCGGCGATGAGTAACTCAACGAAGCCTGCAGCGGGGAAGATGATTCGGTTGCTGGCGCGGTGCTGTTCAATCCACGTCTTGTCCTGCATGTCGAGAGCGTTCTGCCAGACATGTTCAGCACCGGAAGTCTGGTTGCCCAACAGCGGGTGGAAATCCGGTTGCAGACGATGCAGCCGGCAGTCGGGACTTTCATGCCAGCAGCGTTGCCGGTTCCATGGGTGACGCGGCAGCTCAACCATCTGTGCGTCCGGAGCCCAAAACGATCGCCAATGAATCGCAACGCCTTGCGTATACAGCCCGGCGACCGCGGTCAGCATCGTCTGTCGGTTAGGCTCGCCGCGTTCAAGAGACGAGAACACAGTCGGCGCCGATTCGTCTGGCTGGCGGCTTTGTTTGATGGATCCGCCGAGAACCGGATGCGGGCCGATTTCCAGGAACACGTCGGTCGAGTGTTTGCGAAGGTGTTGGATCGCGTCCGCAAAACGCACCGGCTTGCGAATGTTGCTCCACCAGTATTCGGCTTTCAGATCGTCCGCGTTTACGGGCTCAGCCGTAACCGTTGAGATCATCGGACAGGTCGGTTCGTGCGTCGTTACTTCGCCAATCTGTTGCATGAACGACTCACGCGCGCCATCAACCAGGTGGCTGTGGAACGCATGTTTGACCCGCAGCGGTTTCCACCAGATGTCCTGTTCAGTCAGCCGCGCACCCAATCGTTCGACGGCGTCGGAATCACCGGCCAACGTCACCATCTGCGGACTGTTGACTGCTGCCAGACACACGTCTGGTTCGAAACCTTTGAGTAGTTCCAGTGCGTCCTGCTGATTCGCCGCGACGGCAATCATGCTGCCTGGTTCAGCGTGTTGCTGCAGCGACTCGCCGCGATAGCCAATGATCCGCGTGGCGTCTTCAAGCGTCAGGATTCCAGCAATGTGGGCGGCAGCAATTTCACCGACGCTGTGCCCAACAACGGTCGATGGTGTCACGCCCCACGATTCCCAGAGCCGCGCGAGGCCGACGTGGATGGCGAACAATGCTGGCTGAGCGATCGATGTGAGCTGGATCTTGGTGGTGGCTTCGTCACGAGATAATTCTTCGATCAGCGACCAGCCGACCAAAGGCTGCAACAGTCCGTCGATTTGCTCGATTGTGCTGCGGAATACCGGTTCGGTTTCCAGCAGGTCTTTGCCCATTTGGAACGTCTGCGGGCCTTGCCCACAGAACACGAATGCAACCGGCGTCGCCGCGCTGCGAGCTTCGCCCGTATGCAGTGTCGAACGCGATTCGTCTGCCAGGAACGCGGTCAGTTGTTCGCGTACTTCGTTCTTCGTCGCAGCGACCAGGCCCAGTCGGTGTTCGAAGTGCGAACGCCGGTTCGCGGCGGTGAACCCGATATCGGCAAGCGGTGCTGACGCGTCGTCATCGTCAAGAAACGCAATCCAGTTTTCCGCAAGCTGCTTGAGAGTCGTATCGCTACGGGCACTTAACACCAACGGCTGCTGCGATGGTGTCGCGGCCTGGCCATTTTTTTCTGCGGTGGTGTGATCGCCGTTTGACGATGGCTTACCGTTGGATTTGGCTGTTTTGGGAGCGGTCTGTGGTTCGTACTCAGCCAGAATCACGTGAGCACTCGCGCCGCCGAAGCCAAACGAGTTCACTCCGATGATCATTCGCTCGTCAGCAGTCTCATCCGCCGCCTGTTCCGGCCACGGTTCGAGTTCTGTCACGACGCGCAGTCGATGTTCGTCGAATGGAATGTGCGGGTTGGGATTCTTGAAGTGCAGGCTGGCTGGAATCTTCTTGTGTTCCAGCATCAGCAGCGCCTTGCACATCGATGCAACGCCGGACGCGGCTTCCAGGTGACCCAGGTTGGTCTTGCACGAACCGATGATCAGATTCTCATCGCGTCCCGGCCCAAACACGCGCCCCAGCGCCTGCGTTTCAGACGGATCGCCAACTGCGGTGCCCGTGCCGTGAGCTTCGACATACTTCACCTTCGAAGGATCGACGCCCGAATCCGTATACACATCGCGCAGCAAGTCTTCCTGCGCTTCCGGGTTCGGCATGGAAATACCGCCGGTGCGCCCGTCCTGATTCGTGCCGCTGCCGATGATCACGCCGTGAACCTGATCGCCATCTCGAACAGCATCGTCCAGCCGCTTCAACACAAACGCCCCGCCACCTTCGGCTCGAACAAAACCGTTTGCGGACGCGTCGAACGCCTTGCAGCGTCCATCCGGCGAAAGCATCGACGCCTGTGAAAAGCTGATAAACGTTTCCGGGTTGATGATGATGTTCACACCGCCAACGATCGCCAGTTCCGATTCACCATCCGCCAGGCTCTTCGCCGCGCGGTCGAGTGCAACCAGCGATGAAGAACACGCTGTGTCAACGATGAAACTGGGTCCGCGCAGGTCCAGGCAATACGAAATTCGGTTCGCCGCGATGCTCATCGAGCACCCCTGCGCCGTAAACGGACTCAGTCCGCGCTGCGTGGTCGGGTTGCGTTGAATCTGCCCGTAGTCGCCGGTCGAGACACCGACGAAGACACCGGTCTTTGAACCGGCCAGGCTTTCGTACGGAATGCCGGCTTGTTCGAGAGCGTCGTAGGTCGTTTCCAAAAGCAGTCGTTGTTGCGGATCAATGTACTGCGCTTCGCGCGGCGAGATGCCAAAGCATTCCGGTTCGAACTGATCGATCTCATTCAGGAACCCGCCCCACCGCGAAGCACTTTTCCCCTGCAAACCAGCGCGGCCGGAAAACGCCTTCGTGTTCCAGCGATCGGCTGGGATCTCTGAAACGGCATCGACTCCATCCGTCAGCAATTGCCAATACGATTCGGCATCCACGGCACCGCCTGGCAACCGGCACGCGTAGCCGATAATCGCCAACGGGACTTTTGATTGAGCATCCAGAGATTCCGCCGTTTGATGGCACCCATCCCCGTTGCGTTTGTCCATTTCGTGCGGCATCCAGGATTCCATTTGTAGTCGGTGGGGAGAATGAGAGAGGGTTGGCGTGGAGCGGTTGGTACTTAGCCTGACCCAGGAAAGGGGAAAGGCAAGGAAGAATAACGGGCTATTGAGACACCGATCCGCCGTAGACAATCCACGCTTAGTTCGGCACCAGCAGTTGGTGGTTTAGTTCACAGTTAAATGCTGCAATCAACATCCTCAAGCCGGCCACGCGTTGCTTGGGCACGTCGTTCTGAGGATCCGTCCAAGTACTTGCCAAGTATTGTACCCGGGCCAATTACCCTCTTGCATGCTGTCAGAAAGGGAATGGAGGGAACACCAGCATTTTAAACGCGCCGGTGGGCCTCTGGCGAGTCGTGAATTTGTACGAAAGACCAGTAACGTGCGGGTGTAAAACGGCTGCCATCGGGTGTTTCCATAGAACACTGTGTAGCAGAAGCGCTGTGATTGATCCAAAACGCAATGAATAAGGCTTCGTGCGCACTCCGCCTCTGACTCGATGTCAGGGTTTAGCGGCTTCTGCACCACAGCCGGTTTCAACTCGGTCGAAGCTGCCCTCACACGGTTGCTTCAGGAGACGTTAGTTAGTCTTTCGCGAACAGCTGGTTCACCACCAGTGTCGCATCTGGACTGACCAACGGCGAAACGACATCACCCGGCTTCACCACGGTGATTGATCGATACACGCCACTCTCTGGTTCGCGGTGCACATGAATCTGCTCGCCAACGATATCGACAATCCAGTACTCCTGAATCGCTGCCTTGGCGTAAAGCTGTTCCTTGTCCTGCTGATCAGACTTGAGACTGCTGTACGAAACCTCAATCACAAGCAAAGCATCGGCGGCAGTGGGATGCCCCTTGGTATAGCGACCGGCCCGAACCCACAGAACATCCGGCTCCGGCCGACTCTCCTGCTCTGGGATACTTAATCCACTCTGAATTCGAATACCGATTTCACCCGATGCCGTATTTCGGAATGACCATTCAGCGAGATACTGAATGAAATCATCATGCGCGGGTCCTGCTGGGTTCATCGCCTGAATCTCTCCATTGATCAGCTCGATTTTCTGAGCCAGCTCATCGAACGCACCTTTCTCGACCATTCGATCGTACTCAGCAACGGTTAACGTCAGGCCAGTGCTCATGATTCACTTTCTGCTCCCAGGGTGTCCCGCAATTATACCGCAGGGAAGTCGCAATCGAACACCTGTTTTCGATAGCCGTTCAGGCAAGAATGTCGTGCATCACACCCCCATGCACATCAGTCAGTCGGAAATCACGCCCGCCATACCGGTACGTCAGCTTTTCATGATTCACACCAAGCTGATGTAAAACCGTCGCCCATAGGTCGTAAATGGTCGCCACATTTTCAACAGCGTGATAACCAAGTTCGTCCGTCGCACCCCAGGCCGTTCCGCCCTTCACTCCACCACCGGCCAGCCACACGCTAAACCCAAACGGGTTGTGATCACGCCCGTTGCTGCCCTGCGAAAACGGCGTCCGACCGAACTCACCCGCCCAAACAATCAACGTATCCTTCAACAAATCGCACTGCTTCAAATCCTTAATCAGCGCCGCAATCGGCTGATCAACCTGCGCCCCCATCGCACCGTGGCCGCGCTTGAGGTCACCGTGTTGGTCCCACGGGTTCGCGGCTCCACCGGCACCAATGCCTTTGGTCAAACAGCTGAGCTCAATAAACCGCACACCCTTCTCAACCAATCGCCTGGCCAACAAACACTGCCGCCCATACGCGGCCTTCGAACCGTCTTCTGCGTCCAGCCCATACATTTTCTTTGTCGCTTCGGTCTCGCCCGAGATGTCGCAAAGCTCCGGAACCGCCGCCTGCATACGAAACGCCGTCTCATAGTTCTGAATAGCGGCTTCCACTTTGGCATCCCGGCCAATGGAATCCAAAAACGATTCATCAAACTGCTTCGCCAGGTCCAACCGCCCGCGCTGCAAGCTCCGCAAATCGCGCGAACGAATATTCCGAATCGCCTCTGCCTTATCCGCTTTCAAAATCGAACCCTGATGCTGGCCCGGTAGAAACCCGTTGCTAAACAACGCAACGCCGCCATGCGGAGGAACCGCGTTCCCGCTCTGCAGCACAACGTAGCCCGGCAGGTTCTGGTTCTCACTACCCAACCCATAGCTACACCACGCCCCCGCACTGGGATGGCCCATGAACGGGAACCCACTGTGCATCGCAAAGTTGGCCTGAGCGTGCTCGTTGACCGCGGTCGTCATCGAACGCACAACCGCCAGCTCATCAGCCACCTTGCCAATCTCCGGAAACATACTGCTGACCGGCAAACCACTCTCGCCACATTTCTTGAACTCAAACGGACTGGCCATCACATTGCCGTTCTGGTTGAACTGAGTGCGCTCAACCTTCACCGGCATCGACTTCCCGTCTAGTTCCTTCAGCTTCGGTTTTGGGTCAAACGAATCCACATGCGACACCCCGCCCGACATAAAGCAAAAAATCACATGCTTCGCCCGCGGCGCATGATGCGGCTTCGCCAGCGCCGCGCCAGAAGGAAGGTCACTCGCCTGTGCACTCTCGCTGGCCAAACCAGCCAGCGCCACAGCACCAAAGCCAGTGGAACACGTCTCCAGCATTCGTCGTCTTGAAATCATCCTGTGTTCACTTCTCATTACTTGGCGGAAACCTCTCGAAGTAGGTATGCGTTCTTTCTGTGTTCATCATTGATCCGGGATCCGATTCTGTCAGCGAACGTAGATGAACTCTTTGAACGTGAACATTGCCTTTGCCACGTCGCGCCAGACGGCGCGGTTGTCGTTGGGGTCAGGGATGTTGCCCATTGAGCCGAGTTGGGAACTTAGGTTTTGGATTTGAGATCTTAGATTTGAGATCTCGGTTCGTTGGTCGTTGGTGAGTTGAGCGAGGACGGCGGCTTCAGAGACGAAGAATGGTGCCGCCTTCGATGTCGCTTCGATTTCTGCGGCTGATAGAGCTTTGTTGTAGATTTGAGCCGTCAGGATGCGGCCGGACAACATGCGGTTCCCACCAGCCGGCAAGTGGCGGACTCCGAAGCCCACAACCGCTTGTTTGTTGAACGCGTAGGGGCCGTCGCTCTTGTAGCCTTTGCCGTATGGCTTGCCGTTGCGATAGCCGACGACGCGGCCGTCCTTGTGATACACGATCGCGAGGTGAACCGGTTCTTTGTTGGCGATGTCTTCGGCTGGTGCGGCAGCAAACGGTTGGGTTCGAGCGAAATTGTTGCTGCCGGACAGCCAGCGCCGCGCGTCGCGTTCGGCGTAGACGATGGAATCGAAGAACACGCCGTTAGGCGTTTGAACCGTGATGACGCCGCCCGCGCGTTGGTTCAGATTGTCTAACTGTACCCAGGCCTCGAGTGTCTTCTCTCGCAGGTTCCGGTTCAGCG
This sequence comes from uncultured Planctomycetaceae bacterium, assembly GCA_964485095.1. Classification (GTDB taxonomy): domain Bacteria; phylum Planctomycetota; class Planctomycetia; order Planctomycetales; family Planctomycetaceae; genus CAYNWT01. Next base: position 7,287 of record CAZAIB010000078.1, read on the forward strand.
GTGCAGTGACGGCGTGGCCGCCATTGCGGACCACCAACGCGCCGTCTTGTAGTTTTGCACCGCCGCGCAGTTCCGCGTGGGCGGTGCCGATGATGTCTTTGGCGTCGGTTTCGAATTCCCAACGGTGCACGGGTTTTGGAACCGTTGCTTCGGGAACCACCTTTCCCCGCTTCGCATCGGCCAGCAGGCGCGTTCGAACCGGTTCGAGGACGCTGGTGATTTGGTTCTGTAGTGCGGTTCGCTGAGTCTCCAGTTGTTTTAGTTGTTGGCGTTGGGAACTCATCTGCTGACGCGTGTTTGTCATGTATTGCTGAACGCGATTGATGTCGCTTTGCGTTGCGGGCCGAGCGAACGCGGTTTGGAACATGAAGTCGATTTGCGCCGCACCAGGAGCATCTGAAACCGGGGTTTCGCTCGTGCTTCGCTCCAACCCCGGCCACCCGTTTTTCTGAGCGGCTGCGGCACGGTCCACCCAGGCGTTGGCGTAGTTGGTGATCTGCGGATCGTTCATCAACGTCAGTGATTGAGCCGGCACGTTGGTGGCGTCGCGACGACCGGTCGAACTAAACGGTTCGGGAAAGTCGAATGCTCGCAGGAACGGGTCCAGCGAGTTGCGAATGACGGAAACATAAACGCTTCGACGAGGTGAGTTCCCACCTACCGGGCCGCCGAATTGTGTTCGATCTAATCGACCCGAAACCGCCAGCAGTGAGTCGCGAATCGCTTCGGCTTCCAGACGACGGACCCGCGCGTGTGATAGCAATTTGTTATCCGGATCAGCCTGAACCGCCGCAGCCGATGGTTTCGACGAAAGCTGCCAGGTTCGAGAGAGAACCATTGCTCGGATCAGTTTCTTCACTGACCAATTCATTTCATCGTCAAACTGAGTCGCCAGGTAATCCAGCAGTTGCGGATGTGTGGGCTGCTCTCCCAGTTTTCCAAGGTTGTCCGGCGTGGCCACGATGCCGCGACCGAACATGTGGTGCCAAATTCGGTTCACAATCACGCGGCGTGACAGCGGGTTGTCGTCGCGAAGCACATCTTCGGCCAACTGCCGCCGTCCGCTGAGCTTGCTCCTGTAGCGCGTGGAGTCGATCGCTTCCAGAAACCGACGCGGAACTTCTTCGCCCAACTTGCGATGGTCACCGCGTTCCATCAGCCGCTGATTCTGGCCAACCGTTTCGTCCAAACCGGGCACACGCGTTGGTTCTGAAATCTCTGCTTCCAGCCGCTCATACGCCGCGATACTCGCACTTGAGGCACTGTCGTAACCCGCAGGAAAAAACGATTCTTTCCAACACCGGTCCAACATCAAAGCATGAGCGTCAGTGGCTTCACCTTGCGACCATGCCCGGATCGCTTCGCTTATTGTGACGACGTAACTGTCTGCCAGGTCTTCGAACGAACCACACCTGCGGCCCGTGAGAACCGCATGCAGATGGTCGAGGTCATTTTGTGGTGGACCGGGCTTTTCGTGCCTGACAAGAACCACGTCACGGACGCCGAACCACGAACGAGCAGTGTTCTTCACCAACAGCGGAGCGTCCTTGCCGGTAGTGAATTCAATGTGAACGTCGTCGCCTTCCCAGTACTTCAAACTGAACTTGTGCCACTTCCACTCGTTGGTGAGGTTCTTAACAGGGAACACTGTGCCGTTGCGAGGATAGTTCTCCACGACGTAACGAACCGTGGCCCCGTTTCCCCCGATGGCTCGCACCCAAACGTCGTAGTTACCATCCAATCTGAACGACGGCGACGTCAGGCGAGCGGAGTGTTTGGATGAGAGAGTGTGCGAATAGACCCCACGCGGATAGATGCCGCGTTCATTAAGGGCAAAGGTGGCCGTGGTGTAAGGCGTCTTAGGAAGTCCGGTTCCTCGCGGGAACCAGTGTGCATAGTCCGATTCAGACTGCATGTCAAAATGCGCGTAGGAGCCGCGTTGCATCTTCTTTTGCACGATGGGCGCCGATTCTGGTGTTGGGCGTCCCAAGCGCGCCGCCAGGACTCTTTCGAAGTCACGACGATCCTGGCGACTCTTGCGGACTTCGGTGGCCACTGCCGACAGGGCATCATCAAACGATTTGCCTTCCTTCACCAGCCGCTTCATTCGGTACCACGGGTACGCGATGGAACTTGGTTTATTGGCGTTCGCCCACAGTTTGTCGTCTCTCAACAGTCTGGCGGCCAGTCCTTGATTCTTGCCATTTGAATCGGTCGTCTTCTTGATGCTGTTCAACCAGTGGTCTGCCAATTCAGAACGGACCTTTGGCTTAAGTGCGGCAAGCTTGTCACGGTTCTTATTAACCTTCGCATCGACATCAATCACAGCTCGCGCCGGACGGGTCGAACCAAGAATGCCGAACAGCGCGTAGTAATCCTTCTGACTAATCGCGTCGAATTTATGATCGTGACACCGCGCGCAGCTGACGGTCAGACCGAGGAACGCTTTTGAGAACGCGTTGATCTGGTCGTCGGTGAACCGGACTTTCTCATCCAGTGCATCCGTCGGCGCGAAACCGTGGAAGACCATCCGCCAGTGAGCCGGACCGATCATCGATTCGTTGATGCCGAGTTCCTGGTTGATGCGAGGTTCTTCCAGCAGGTCGCCGGCGATGTGTTCTCGAACCAGCTGGTCGTAAGGAACATCCGCGTTCAAAGCTCGAATCAGATAATCGCGATACAGATGAGCGTTATCGATGCGCGGATCGCCTTCGCTGCCGTGCGATTCGGCGTAGCGAATCCAGTCCATCCAGTGCCGTGCCCAGCGTTCGCCAAAGTGCGGACTGTCCAATAGCGAATCGACCATCGCTTCCATCCCGGCCTGACGGTTGGCCGTAACTGCCCTGGTCCACTTCGTGGTCTCATCGGGCGTCGGCGGCAACCCGATTAGTGTGAAGAACGCGCGCCGCACCAGGACGTTGGGTTGTGCAAACTCAGCGGGCTTCAGTTCGCTTGCATTCAATCCAGCCGCGATGAATCGGTCGATATCGTGACTCGCACGATGATCGGCGAAACCTGCTTCGGTTTCATAATGCAAACTCCCGGCGTCTTCGGTGGTCGCTGGCGGAACCGGATTGGTGACCGGTTGGAAGCTCCACCATTTTTTGCGTTCGGCCAGCTTCGCTTCCCACGACGTCGCCTTCGCTAAGTCGCGAGCGGAAGGCGGTTCGTCCCGCGGATCGGTGGCTCCGTCCTTAATCCATTTGGAGAAATCAGCGATGACTTTTTCGCTAAGCTTGCCGCTGTCCTCGGGCATTTCCAGCCCGGCAATGTCGTGCTTCAGAATCGCAATCAACCGGCTGGTCTCCGGCTGACCAGGCGTGATAACTTTCCCGCCGTCGCCGCCTTTCAGCAGCCCATCACGATAGTCCAAAGCCAACCCACCCTGAGCATCTTTGGCCGAGTTGTGGCAGTGGTAGCAGCGTTCGACCAGAACCGGCCTGATGCGCGATTCGAAGAAGTCGGTCTGCTGTGGAATCACACGACCGGCAACCGCAGGTTCCGCTGCGAACAAAGGTAAGAGAAGCAGCAACCAATATCGCATAGCCATACAGATTCACTCGGCGAGGCCAAAGACCGCGCGGCGACCCCGCGCAGGTGGAAATTCATGGTACTGCTGGATTTGGAACCCCGCAATGTGCGGGGCGTACCGCTGTGTAGGTCTCCTCGTGCTGCCTTATCGCTATGTTTTCGAATGGGTATCGAGCTTCTCCAGTTGTTCGTTGTATGATCAATGCATGCCGTCATTTGTTCGACCAACCTTTACGTTCTCCATGCTGGTTTGCTGCATGTTCCCCACACCCATTCGGGCTCAGGAACAGGCGGCCGATCGTGTGATTGTCCGGCGCGAGACAAGTCGCCGACAGACAACGTACACAGGCCGCGTGCTGGACTACACGAACAAGATTCTGCGATTCCGACTCCAGACAAGCGGGGGAGTTCGCCAGTTCAAGACTTCGGAAATTCTCAGCATCGCGACCCCGCAAGTCGAACAACATCAGCAGGGCGCAGAGCTCTTCAAAGCAGGCAAGTATCAGGAAGCCGTCGTGGCTTTGGAAGCCGCCACGCGCAACGAGCCGCGCGACTGGGTCCGGCGCGATATCCTTGCATTGCTGGCACAGGTTCACCTGCGACATGGGAACCGTATTGCGGCGGCCGATGCATTTGTTCGACTGACAAACTCGGACCCAAACACACACCACTTCGCATCTATCCCGCTATGGTGGTCTGACGACCCAATCGATGCCGCTGGCCAGCGAAAAGCAAGTACCTGGTTAAGCAGCCCGAACCTGTCCGCGCAGCTAATCGGAGCCAGCGCACTGTTCCAGTTCCCGGAGACGCGCGTCGAAGCCGTAGCGCGGTTCGAGAAGCTCGCCCGCAGCGGCCGCGCGCAGGTTATTGATTTGGCCAGGACGCAGCAGTGGCGAACCCGACTTACTGAGGACAAACCGTTTAGCGACGTCGAGATTAGATCGTGGCGCGGGCGGCTGCAGTCGATGGAGTCGGCACAGCGAGCCGGACCATGGTTCTTACTTGGGCAAGCCTACTCAAAACGCCGAGAACACGATCAATCCGCGCTGGCGTACCTGTGGGTGCCGTTGGTGTATTCCGAAGACTGGAGTCTGGCGGCCGAAGCGAACTTCGCTGCGGCAGGTTCCCTTGAAAAAGCCGGTCGTTTGCCTGAAGCGGAATCGCTGTACCGCGAAACTTCACGGCGATTTCAGAACACACGATTCGCAGAACGGGCCGAAGAAAGACTCCGCCCGCGCAAGCAGCAGCCGCCTTCTTCTACCAACCAGAAGTAGCGAGCACTCGCTGCTTGCTACATGGACGCAGCAGCGACCTCGTGATCTGACGGCGGAATCATCTCGCCCATCGCGTCAAACATGTCGCCAACACCAGGCTTGAACACGTCGCCGATCAGAATATCGACTAGGTTCGATTGGTACTGCGGATGCATCTTCAGGAACTGGCCGAAGCTGAAACCGGGCGTGTAGAACGCGTAAACCAGCTTGCGGAAGTTCTCAACGCCTTCGTTGTAGTGATCTTTCCAACCACCCAAACGTTCGCCCGTAAGTTCGTTCGCTTCAAACGCTTCGTGAATCGCATCAGCAGCGAACTCGCCTGACTTCATTGCCAGGTAGACGCCCGATGAATACACCGGATCAATAAACCCGAACGCGTCGCCAGTCAGAACCCAACCATCGCCGGCCGCCTTCTCAGACTTGTACGAGAAGTCTTTCGTCGTGAAGTACTCTTCGGTCCGCGTCGCATCGGCGAGCTTGTCCTGAAGAGCCGGGCAGCGTGAAAGTTCTCGCTGGAACACTTCACCCGACGACTGTTTATCGCCAAACATGTACGGCAAGCTACCTGTGCAACCGATGCTGACCACGTTGTTTGGCAGCGGGATGTACCAGAACCACGACTGCTTGCCTTCCGTCTGCAGAATAATCGTGCAGCCTTCGTCCCGACCCGGTCCGCGATGAGCATTCTGGTAGTAAGTCCACACCGTCGCCTTGCGCAACAACGGGTCCTGTTTCTTCAGCTTCATACGGCTCGCAAGAAACGCGCTTTGGCCAGTGGCATCGACAACGACTTTCGACTTGATCGTTTTCTCAACCCGATCGGCACCCAGCAAAGCCTTCACACCAACCGCGCGGTCGCCTTCGAACAGGACTTCTGTCACCTGAGCCATAGTGTGCGTCGTCGCGCCTTTGTCGGCAGCGTTGTCCAGCAGCATCTTGTCAAAGTCACCGCGGACGACCTGCCAGGTCTGCGAGCTCTCACAGTCTTTGTGATCGTGGAAATAGAACGGCGCGGAGACCTTGTGACCGTCGCTCACAAACTGCACGCTGTACTTCTTGGGGAACGCCGATGCCTTGAGCTTCTCGACAAGCCCCAGTCGTTCCAAAGACCAATACGTTTCGGGAATCAACGACTCGCCAACGTGGTGCCGAGGAAATTCGGCTCGGTCCAAGACCAGTGTCTTGTGGCCGTACTCGGCAACCAACGCGCCAGTCGTAGCTCCGGCAGGGCCGCCTCCGACGACAATCACGTCGTAACTATCATCGAGCTCTGGGTGCTGAACGGCGAAATCAGGATTGGCATCAATCATGTGTGTGGACTCTCTTGCTAACTCTCAACTCAATGATTCTAGGAACCCTGGCAAGTCCTCAACATGAACAAACAATCAGATATCACGTCAGTGGGCGGGAGACCTCCAGCAAATCGACCGCTGGCTGGTTGTTGCAGAAAATTGTGGCCAGTCGACCGTAGGTCGTTTGGCCGGTTTCCATCTGCATGTATTTGGCCAAAGACGGCCCGGCTTTGATTCGCAGGATCGCCCCTAAGTCTATATGTCGCAGTATGTTGTGATTAATCAGAACGCGACCCAGCGGAATCTCGCCCGATAGTATTTCCTGCCTGACAGCATCAGTCACGTGCTGGAAGTTAAAGCGAACCAGTCCGAACTGAACTGGGAAGTCGGTTCCCTGTTTAACCAGCAGAATCTTTCGGCAGTACAGATCTTCGTCGGACGACTGTTCCAGCACGACAACATCCACCGGCGACTTATGGAACGATTCCATCGTGACCGTCATGTGGTGATTGTGGGCCAGCATCTCGTCGTAAGGCTTCGGCGTGGCGGTGACCGGAGTGTGTTCGACCCGGTCCATCAGCGGTTCCGCTTCCGGAAACATACTGGTCAATCGATTAAGTTCATCAAGCGGATTCACTGCGTCTTATCCTGTAAGTAAAGCCAACATCACCGCGTCCAACCGGCCCAAACCCCACCAACTCCAGTCACCTTGCTAACCGGATACTGATGCAACGAAACGTTGCCCTTAGGTGTAGCGGACGGCTCGGTGTTGTTCTTCGAAGTATTCGGGTAGCAGGCTGTCGGCCTGCAGGAGCCCTTTTCGCGTAAGCACAATATCGTCGCCTTCGACGTTTAGGTACCCGGCGGCCTGCTGATTCGCGAGCGGCGTTTTGAATTGTTCCAAAATGTCGATGCCAAACTTTTCAAGGAACGGCAGCTTCGACACGCGACCTTCCTTCATCTGCAAAACCAGTTCGCGAATGAGCGTCTGATGCGGCGTCGGAGTCAACGCGCGGTTGATTGGTAGTTCGCCCTTGTTGACCGTTTCCATGTAGTCCTCGATCTTGTCGAGGTTCTGGTAGTGGACTCCCTGAAAGTGGCCGAACGAAGAAACGCCCACGGCCATCAAATCGCAACCTCGCCAGACATTGTCGCGATACACGAACGCGTCTTTGTCCGGGTTCCGAATAAACTCGTTACCACTGCAGGGCTGGTATCCGGACTTGGCCATCGTGTCGATCGCTTCGCTAACCCAGCGTCGCTTTGTTGGCCAGCTGGCAACTGGCGATGCGATTTGCAGGTCACTCATTTCCTTTGAATAGACCGTATTGAACGGCAGTTCCATCTGGTAAATCGTGATGTTGTCCGGTTCCATCGCGATCGCTTTTTCGACGCACGAGGCCCAGTTCTCATCAGTCTCGCCCACCATACCAGCGATGAGATCGACGTTGATCTGCGGGAATCCAACATCCTTCAGCCAGCCGTAGGCCTTCATAACTTCCGGCGACAGGTGAGCCCGCCCGTTCTCTTCCAGAATCTTGTCGTCGAAGTTTTCGATGCCCAGTGAAACTCGAGTGACCCCGATGTCCTTGAGCGTCTTCACTTTATCCAGGCTAAGTGTTCCCGGTTCGCACTCGAACGTGACTTCTTCGGCGTCATCCCACGAAATGTACTCGCTCATCCGTTCACGCAACGACCGCAACTGCTTCGCGCTGAGGTACGACGGAGTGCCGCCGCCGAAGTACACGAACTTCAGTTTGCGATTTTGCGTGCCCTGGCGTTCGGCCAGCATGCCAACTTCGGCGACCAGCGACTGCACATAGTCTTCAATCGCTTTCGCGTTTTGGTTCGTGTAGACGCGGAAGTAGCAGAACTTGCATCGCTTCCGGCAAAACGGAATGTGGATGTACAGACCCAGCGGGCGGTCGTCTGGTTCTTTGTCGAACGCATCCAGAGCCTGCGGGACGTTGTCCGATTTCCACAGCGAGAACGGCGGATAGTTGGAAATGAAGTAACTTCCAACTTCGGTCGTCGTGGTTGTGTCTGTTGCCATTGAATTCTTGCGTGGGAAATGTCGACGGATGTGTGGCTCTGAAAGAGATTCTATGCGAAACCCGGACCGAAATCAGAGTTTTCCCTGAGTCTCTTTCAGATGACTTTCGACAGCTTCCAGCAGCGGATTGATGGTCTTAGCCTGGATTTTGTGCGGCGGAGACCACTCGAACCACTGATACGACTCATGTTCGGTCGCCACAATCTCGACGTCTTTTACCAATCTTCCCAGCAAAATCAGCAACGACTTCTGGACCGGTTCCGGCCCATATCGCCGATCGCGAACCTCGTATTCGTGTTCGAACCGAAATGTCGGGTCCATCACGATGTCGTCGGCCGCGATTCCGGTCTCTTCAACCAGCTCCCGATAGGCGCACTCCAAGTCGGTCTCGCCAGGATCAACGTGCCCCTTTGGCAGGTCCCATCGCTGCTTGTGTTTCATGAGCAGGAACGAACCAACCGGGTCGCCCCGAACGATCAGGAAGCCGCACGATCTTGCTGTCTTCATTTTCACACCTGAATAAGTCGCCAGTCAGAATACACAACCAGCCATCCGAAACGGAAACTGTATTCGTTCGCACCCAGTGCAACCAACTGTGTATCGGTTCTCACCCGAGTTACGAACGCGATCTACCGCGAGAGTTGTGTTTCGATCACGATTGCCGGAATCCCGCTATCCGGCCGTAATGTGACGTCGGCCAATCGCGTCAAAAGTGGATCGCAGGAACACAACAACAGCGGCTGCAATAGTGGTCAGCAAGGAAGATTTGAGACTATGACAGCCACGCTTTTGGTGATTGCTACCGGACTGATTTTGGCTTACGGCAACGGAGCCAACGACAACTTCAAAGGCGTCGCAACTCTGTTTGGCAGCGGCACAACTGATCGTAAGACAGCGCTCGCGTGGGCAACGTTCACGACTTTATTGGGTTCGGCCTGTGCTATTTGGCTGTCCGCCGAACTGCTCGCGCGTTTCAGTGGTAAAGGAATCGTTGACGCGTCTCTAACCGCCGATCCCGGGTTCGTCACGGCTGTTGCCGTCGCGGCAGGTCTTACGGTTCTACTTGCAACTCGACTTGGCATGCCGGTTTCAACAACTCACGCACTGGTCGGCGGACTAACCGGCGCCGCGCTGGCATCGACCTCTGGAATCCACTGGGACATCCTTGGCAATAAGTTCTTCATCCCACTGCTACTCAGTCCCATCATCGCGCTCACGGCAACAACGCTGCTTTACCCTGTGTTCAGAAAAATTCGCACAGTCGCGGGGCTCAAGTCGAACACGTGCTTCTGTGTTGATGTCGAGACCATCGAAACCGTTCCCGTCATGAGCACCGAACTGGCGATGGTTCGAGCCGAAGCACTAACGGCCTCGATGGGAACCACCGTCACGTGCCAGCAGCGATACGAAGGTCGGATTCTGGGAATCAATGCCGCGGCGACGCTTGATGCGGCTCATTACGCATCCGCCGGTTTGATGAGCTTCGCTCGCGGACTCAACGACACACCCAAAATTGCAGCTCTGTTTCTTGTCGCCCCCGTCATCAGCCCGGTCGGTGCGTTGTGCCTGTGCGGCGCGGCGATTGCGATCGGCGGCATCATCAGTTCGCGCCGAGTCGCGGAAACGATGAGCACAGAGATCACACCAATGAACGCCGGTCAGGGCTTCACCGCGAACCTGGTAACCGGCCTCACTGTGATCACCGCCAGTAAGTGGGGCTTGCCCGTTTCAACAACACATGTTTCCTGCGGTTCGCTGTTCGGACTGGGCGCTGCCACAGGCGGAGCCAAATGGAAAGCCATCGGAACCATCCTGTTGGCATGGGTCGTCACCCTACCCATGGCCGCCCTACTTGCCGCCATCGCCTACAAAACCCTCAATGCAATCTAAGGGCAACGTTCCGTTGCATCGGATTCCGGTTGGGGCAATGGGATGGTGTTTGTTGGGGCCGTGAATCTGGTTGGACGTGCTGTCTAAAGATCAGTTGAGGGGAAGTTCGCTGTGGTATGATGGGTTGCACGCCAGTCACACAGACTCATCCAATGAACACGCTCTGCTCAAACCAACCCGTCGCGAATCGTTACCGCACGCTTGCCGTGTGTATGACGTGCATGGTCATGGTCGTTGCCGCTCCGGTGTGTGCTCAAGCGCAGCAGACTGCCGAACTTCAGACAATCGAAAAGCAAATTCTCACGCACGTCCAACACATGCGTCAGGTGACTGTTTCGGTTCGAGTCGGCTTGAACAAGGCAAGTGGTGTCGTTGTCGAAGGCGGATTCGTCATCACGACGGGACACGCTGTTGAACGGATTGGCCAGCTGGCAACGGTCCAACTGACGAACTCAAAAACTCTTGAAGCGAAAGTTCATGCGATCGACAAAGGCAATGATGTCGCACTGCTGAAGCTTTCCGATTCGAACGCCCTGCCCTTCGCGAAGCTAAGCCAGCTAAACAAGACGGGGCTGCATCCGGTCGTCGCCGTTGGGAACCCCGGTGGAGTGCACCCAAACCGCGCCGCGTTGGTTCGGTTCGGAATGGCGGCCAGCGGCGATCTAATCCGGTCCAGTTGCCAGATCGCGCGCGGTGATTCCGGCGGGCCACTGTTCGATCTCAACGGCCGCGTGGTTGGGATCCATCGGCAGATTCTCAAGGGAACCGAAAACAACTTCCACACGAACGCCTTAGCCATCGAAACAAACTGGAACCGGCTCACCGCAGGCGGTGTCATTGAAGGACCGACAACGCTCATCGACAAAATGAAGTGGGTTCTGCCCACGTCGCCAGCGCCCGCGTTCGGCCCGGCCTGCGTTGAAATTTTCTGCAACAAAAAGCGTGTCGCTCTGGGAACCGTAGTCGATCGCAAGAACGGTTGGATCGTCACGAAAGCCAGCCAGTTGTCTACGAAAACTCCACAGGTCTGGCTCGGCGCGAAAGCGATCGCGACAAAGCTGTTGCACTTCGATCAGAAGCTCGACCTTGCTGTTTTGAAAACAACTCAGTCCTGGCCGGAACAAGTGGAACTCACATCGAACCCGGCTCCGCCAATCGGTTCCATCGTTCTTTCCGTTCTGCCCAACAACAAATCAGTCACCGCAATCATCGGCGCGAATCCGCGGGCGATTGAACGCGAAACGGGCGAAGTGGGACTGCAAGTCGATGCCGACTTGATCGTCACAGAAGTCCGCCCAACCAGCGCGGCGAAGAAAGCAGGCTTACAGAACGACGATCAGATCAACGCAATCGACGGAACCGTTGTCACAACGCCGCGCGAAGTCGGCGCGGCGTTGAAACAACGAGACGCCGGCGACCGGTTCCGATTGGAAATCTCCCGCGATGACAAGCCGCTCACGCTGGACATTCAGCTCCTGCACCCCGCCCACAAACGGTTCGTCAACGAAACGTTCCAACTGGGCGCGGCCGGCGGTTCCAGCGAACGCCGGTCCGGATTCTCCACGGTCCTGCAGCACGACGCCGCCATCACCCCGCGCGACTGCGGCGGGCCAGTCGTCAATCTGGCTGGCCAATTCGTGGGTATCAATGTCGCCAAAGTCGGTCGGGAAGCCGTTTACATGGTTCCAGCCGACAAGATAATCGCATTGCTGCAGCGAATCCGCAGGAAGTAAGATCTTCCGCGTTCCAATGCACCGAACGTTGCTTGCATCACGCCCGGCGCGCACCACAATCATGTCGCCACCGCGCCGAAACCACCCCGCTTAACGACCATTGAGACCCATGGCTGTACTGCTCCAAATCAAGAACGCCACTAAGAGTTACGGCGACCAGGACCTACTGGACGACGCGTCCGCAACCATCACCGATGATGTGAAGGTCGGATTCGTCGGACGGAACGGAGCCGGCAAGTCGACGCTCCTGCGCATTCTGTTGGGAACCGAAGAACTGGACCACGGCGAAGTCATTCGACACCCGGGTCTGCAGATCGGCTACCTCAGGCAGCACGACCCGTTCGAAGAAGGCGAGTCCGCTATGGACTTCCTGCTTCGTGACAGCGGACAACCAGAATGGAAGTGTGGCGAAGTCGCCGGCGATTTCGAAATCAAAGGCGACTACCTATTCGGCCCCGTCTCCGAACTCTCCGGCGGATGGCAGACCCGAGTGAAACTGGCCGCGCTGTTATTGCACAAGCCGAACCTCCTGCTGCTGGACGAACCAACAAACTTCCTCGACCTGCGAACCCAGCTACTCCTGGAGAACTTCCTGAAAGGTTTCAACGAAGCCTGCCTCATCGTCTCGCACGACCGCGACTTCCTCCGCGCCACCTGCGAAGCCACACTGGAAATCTCGCGGGGCAAGCTGCAAATGTTCCCGAACAAAATCGACCGCTACCTTGAGTTCGTCGAAGAACGCAAAGTGCACGACGAACGCGTCAACGCCACGGTCGTCGCCAAACAAAAACAGCTGCAGCGCTTCATCGATAAGAACCGAGCCAACGCCGGCACCGCTGCTCAGGCTCGCAACAAAGCCAAGCAACTCGCGCGACTGGAAACCATCGAAGTCGCCGGCGCCGAACCCACCGCATACATTCGCGCACCACGCGTCGAACCCCGCCATGGCCCCGCCGTTCGGTGTATCGACCTGGCAATCGGCTACGAAGATTACGAAGTCGCCAACCAGATCAACATCGAAATCGAACACGGCGACCGCGCGGCGATCGTGGGTGACAACGGTCAGGGTAAAACCACGTTCCTGCGAACCATTGTCGATTCGCTGGAACCAAAAAGCGGTGAAGTAAAGTGGGGCTACGGCTGCAAGATTGGCGTCTACGCCCAGCACGTCTACACCACGCTGCCCGAAGATCAATCCATTCTGGACTACCTGGAATACAACTCAACACCCGACGTCACCACGCAGGACTGCCTCAACATCTGCGGTTCTTTGCTGTTCCGCGGCGGCCACGTGAAAAAGAAAATCGGAGTCCTCTCCGGAGGCGAACGCGCACGGGTCTGCATGGCTGGCCTGCTACTTGGCGACTACAACATTCTGATTCTGGACGAACCCGGTAACCACCTGGACGTCGACACCGTCGAAGCCCTGGCCGTCGCGCTTGAGGAATACAAAGGCACGGTCATCCTGACCAGCCACGATCGCCACTTCACTCGGCGCGTCGCCACATCCATCATCGAAGTCCGCGACGGCCGCGTTCAGAATTACGGAACCGATTACGACGCCTACGTCTGGGCCGTCAACAAACAAATCGAAGCCGGCGAACGCGAACGATCATCAGGAGCCGGCAAGACTCCCGAAGGCAAAGGTTCCAAAGCCGCTTCAACGCCACGTCTCAGCAACAAAGACGAACGCGCGGTCCGCAAAGAAATCAGCAAGCTGGAGAAGAAGATCGCCCGCCTGGACGACGAGAAAAAAGCACTCAACGAAAAGATGCTCAACACCAGCGGCGCCGAAGAGGCAATGGAACTCCACACCCAAATCGAAACCATCACCACCGACCTCGCCGCCGCCGAAGAACGCTGGTGCGAACTCCAGGAACAAATCGCCTAGGCAAGCAACGTCCCGTTGCATCGGGGTACCGGTGGGTAGGTGGCTGGAGTTGGTGTCCGCTGACCCGGTTGCGCGTTTGCTCGTGGGTAGAAGCCCGGCATCTCACTGGTTCATCACGTGGTCTCAAATTAGACCGCCTTGAGTCCCCAGTACGTGAGAGAGCCATCAAGATGCCGGGCTTCTCGATCCTGCACCATCCGCTACTTCACGTACCGAATATCATCCAGATAAAACTTCACCGGCTTCCCCTGCGCCGCCAGCGACCAACCAAACCCCGTCTTAATCCGGCTCAAATCGCGACCGTTGAGCGGCATCGTGAACTTCTGCCACTCCTTCGATAGCTTCACGTTGGGCAGTTCTGCCTTCGCCGTATCCGGATAAGCCTGAGCTCCATCCAGAACGCCCATCACGAAGTTCACAACCTCACCGCCCGCATCACCCCGAGCCCAAAACTCAAGGCTCTTCGCGCCGGTTAGGTTCGCTCCGCCAGGCTTCGCTCCGTCCCAATCGTTGGCCGGTGATTGCCATAGAACGCCGCCCCATTCCTTCGTGCTGTTGTACTTCACTTCAAGGCAAGTCTTGCCCGAGTGTGGTTTGTCGGTCGCGTCCAATTTCATCCCAATCGCACCCGCGTTGCCCATGAAACCGGACGCCGCGTAGACGGTTTGGTTCGATCCGTCGCCATACACGACAAACGGCAACTTGCCTTTGGGAGCCGTCGACTTCGCCATCTTTCCGCCATCAACGTACAGCGGCACATTCGCCGTCGCCGCGCCGCCCTGCCCGTCACGGACATAGGCAAACAACCGATAGCCGCCCTTCGTTGAAGGCACGATAACTTTGGCGTTCAAACCGTTCCCTTTGACAGCGCTCGCAAACTCCTGTTCGGCTTCCTGCGCGTCACCGCCGGCGCCGATGACAGCTTTGTCTGAACGCAGAACCCACTTGATGTCCAACTTGTCTGATTCGGGATCGTTCGCAACCAAAGTCGCGTTCAGTACGTCGCCCGGCTTAATGCCCCGAACACGATCCAGCTTCAAAGATTCAATACGCGGACAACGGTTCTTTGGAGGTTGACCCGTCCACGCTTCGGACATCGCATCCACGGCAGCCAAACGTGTTCCATCGGGAAGAACCATGCCGAACCACGTCGCGGTTGTCTCCTGTTTGTGTCCCCACAGAAACGCGTAAGAACCAAAACAAAGCCCGGGCTGGTTCACAACCGCCGATCGATAGCCGTCGGCAAACGCTTTGGCTTTCTGCGTACTGGTGAGTTCAACCGGAGCCTTCCAGGCAGTCTTGGCGGTCTCCCACGGACCTGGCGGACCGTGTTCTGTCACGATGTACGGCTTCGAAACACCCGCTTTGTTAAAGCGTTCGGCCAGCGTGGGAATGCCGCCGTACGAATTGAGACCGATGATGTCGATGTCCGGGCACAAGCGATCGATGCTGTGCACTTTGCATTCGCCTGCACCAAGTTCGGCGATGACTGTCATCGTGGGATGGTTCGCATCCACCTTCTTGATTTCGCGAGCGATATGGTTGACCGCGTACCAAATCGACGGGTTGCCGCGTTCGCCTTCCATCTCGTTTCCAACGCCCCACATCAGAACGGCCGGATGGTCTTTGTACTTCTTCACGGCCACGATGATGTCGTCCAGCTGTTTCAAAACCGAAGCTTCGTTTAGATAGTCGAACCCGTGCCGCGGGTGCCCCAACCAGAACCCAACGCAGACCGTCAGCCCACGTTTGTGAGCGTCATCCAGCAACGTGTCCAACTTGTCGGGACTCCAGGTGCGAATCGAGTTCCCACCGGCCGCAACCAGCGTGTCGAGGTCTGAGTTATTTCCAAACCCAACGCCTTTGATCGCGTAAGGCTTGCCATTGCGAACAAGGCGGAACCCGGTACCCGTCTTCTCAACAGCAACTTTGGATTGAGCCTGAACGCCGCCAGCCAGAACCAAAGTCAGTAACAGCAAACTGAAAGTGAAAACACGGTTCATTTTTTACCTACCTGCAACCTGTTCTATCGAGAACCAAAACCAGCCTAATCGAAAATGTCTACGAACCGCCGAGCGTCGTTAGCGTGCACGCAATGCGTTCTATCTTTCCAGAACGCCCAAACAGCTCCCGACTTGTGACATCATCCAGCCGCAAACCATCAAACGATTGACTCCGTCCATCCACAAGATGCACCAATACAGAATCCACCTCACCAGGTTCGTATGTGATCGGAACCTGACACAACGTGTATCCGAACCCACCACTCGGTACGCAAACAGTCTTCCGCGTTCCGGCAACATCACTGTATGTCATCTCGGTTGACTCAGTCGTCACCTCACCGCGATCAAACAGTTCCATGCGGAAACACAGACAACCGTCTTCAATGTGCACGCCAATCTCTGAGAACCGAGCCAGCACGTCTTCCTTCACCTGGCCCGTCATCCCCGGCTGTTTCACACCCGCGTTTTCAGGCGTGTGCGAATACGGATCGGTCGGAAACGCACCGTATTCGGTCGGAGTTTTCTCAGCCCCAATGCCAGCCCGAATGGCTTCGTAGTGCGTTCTTAAACTCGCTATCGTCTCCGACGATTCACCCGCATCGATCGCACTGAAATACGTTTCCGAAACGGCCAGCCCCAACTTCGACACCATGTGCCAGTAGATCGAACCCAGCCCTTCGTATCCGAAGAAGGTTCCCGATCGACCGGTAAACTGCCGGTGTTTAAACACGTCCTCAAATAGCTGCGCGATCTGCGGCCCGTGTTCTTCAACAGCTGCGGAGTATTGCGAACCAAGCTTGTTCAGAGCCGTCCGAACATCGGCCGAATTCTTAAACAGACCGTTGAAGTGAACATCACCCCGAACGTCGCGTTGCACAATTGATGTCTCGCCAGTCGCCAACAACTCGACCAGCAACGGATTGCCTTCGACGGATGCAGCAGGAACCAGGTTCTTCTTCAGGAACCGCGGCAATTGCCGATCCGGATACAGGATGTAGCTATTCTGATTCTCCCGATACAAAGCACTCGCCCGCAATGCGTCCAGAACTTCCAACGACTCCGTCGCACTCAACAAACCCGCGCTCAGGACGGCGACCTGACCTTCCAGCATCTCGTAAAGATGTTCGACTTCCACGCCAGCGTCGGTCCAGTCCAGCAAATTGTAGGCGTGATACAACCCGTCGGATCGACGGTTGTTGCGAATCGTTGCGGCAAGGTATTGGCTGGACACTTCAAAGAACCGCAAACACTCGTCCCGCGGTACTGCAGTGGTGTTGCCGGTTGGATTGCCAGCATACAACTGTTCGCGATAGTCACTACCCGCGGTCGACAGTGATTCCACGATTGTCTGCCGCGTGGCCGCGTTCATCGGTTCCGTCACCGAATCAGCATGCTCATCAAGCGCCGCAGAAATCTGGCGCAGGAACGCCAGGACTTCGTCGGTCAGATCAAACGCATCTGCAGAGTTCTTCGAAACCCACGCGTGCAGAAACTTAAACCAGCGATGCAGGTAGCACGCCGTCACCATGGACAAACCGTTGCCAACCAGAGCGTTGTTCGCGTCGTTCCATTCAGGCCGCTGCGTGTTGAGCCAAATGCCGCCGTCCGGAATGAGGTTGGACATCTTCGCCAGGCACAGCGTCAGCAGCTTCTCCAAAAGAGTGACGTGGTGAATCTCGTCGTTCTGATCGCAAAGCAGCTTGCCGTCGGTTCCAAGTTCTTCAACTCGCTTAGAAATTCGCGACGACAAATCCGCATCGAACTCAATCGTCGACTGCGAGTTGGCTTTGATGTGCTGAAAGTGCTTAATGCGATAAGGCACGTTGGCGTGCACGAACGCGGCCGAGTTCAATAGCGACTCCAACTGCTCCGGAGCGAACCGGTTGTTCCACTCCATCAACTTCAGCAAGTAGATAATCTGATGGTCGCCCCAATAGCCAATGTTGGCCCACGGGTCGTCGGGCGTCGGTTCTTCCCATTCGAACCCATCCTTTGTCACACGGTACGGGTTATATCCATCGGCCGTCGTCGCGTTGGCGAACCGACAAATCATCGCCGTCAGAAACTCCGGAAACGAAACCGCCAACGCCTCCCAGTTTTGAAAGATGTCCCGCCAGTTGCCCTGGTAGTTGAGATTGGTTCGCCCGCTGTCTGATTTCAGATCAATAGAGAACCGGTTCCAGGGCCGAGTCGGATCGCCATGCCGCCGACTAAACGCCAACGGAAGATACTCCCGCGCGAGACGAACCAGATCGGCGTCCTTGGTCGATTCCATCGACGCAACCAATTCCGCCTCGGTCAATGTGGTCGGCAAACCTTCCAACAGCGAACCGTGCGCGTCACGAACCTTCGTGTTGAACTGCCCAACGTGTTCCACAAAGTCGGCCGCGTAAACCACGTAACCTTCAAGCGGCACCCCGCCACGCATCACATTGAACACCGTGTTCGAAAGATGCCGATTCGCGCGGAGCTGGTTCGAACCGCATTGCAGACCGTCAGAAGATGCGATCACATCACGAAACGCTTCCTGACCAGCTTCAATATCCGCCGCCACACCGGACCACGGTTCGGCCTGCTCCTGCAGTCGTTTATCCAGTTCAACAATCTGCGAATGATCCTGAGCCAACTCGGCAATCAGGTTCCACTCCAACGATTCACCGCCCGGCAGCGTCACAGACTTACTAACAAGATACGCACCCGCCTTGCCGCGAACATCGTCTTCCAATTCCAGCGACCGACCTTCTCTGAACGCAGCCACCTGCTGCGTCGACAGCAGAATTGCATCCGGCGTCAGTCCCGTTTGCCAAACCGTCGTCGCCTTCAGCCCCTCGCTCGGCTCAGCGCGGTCAGTCGGAATGGAACTCAGATAGAACAAGGCCAGATCCGAACCGGAAATAAGTTCGGCCTTCTTATACGCGTTGCCCAGGTTGCTGAACCGCATCAGGAACTCGCTGCCAATCCCGTACGGCAACACGTTGATGAGCCCATCCAACAACTCAAACGACTGCGCTTCGCCGGCCGAGTTTTCCAATCGGCAACTGCGAACAAAACCGTACCCATCACTGAACGCCCACCGGTAACGGAACGTCAGACCCCACGTGTAGTTGATCTCTTCAAACACCAACTTGTTGCCGAGCGGTGTCTTGTAAAGATTCCGAGTGAACTCATCAGCGCCCGCGGAATGAGCCGCAAACGGTTCCCAAATTTCACCGCCCGAAAACCTAATCAGCGTCGTCGGCCCGGTAGTGGCTCGTGCGGCCGTAATTTGATCGTCCGCCGCATAAGGAAACAACGCGTTATCCGCGTTCCTGCGACCAGCCGTCAGCGCCCCATTGCTGGACACAAACATCCAATGATCGCTGGCACCAACCAACGACATAAAGAAGTCGGGCATCAGATGGCTGTTGGCGATCCGGTAATACTGTTCGCCGTCCAGCACAACGTACTCACCGGCTACGACGTTGCTGAGCATCTCTGTCATCAAACCACTCACCCAAAAAGACGAATCCCCGTACCAATGAACCACTCAACCGGCCCAACAGGTTCCAACCTCACCCCAGCCCCCAACCGGACACCGATCAAACGGAACGTTTGCGTTCCTCGAGCTGGGCTCGGATCTCTTTTGCGCGGGATTCGGAAATCTCGTAGGTAGACATGATGATGAGCGCGATGACCGAGGTGATGATTGGAATCACCACGTCAAAGACGCGCAGGTACCACATCGTTTGAGCGGTCTGGACCACCGGTTCCGTCGCGCCTGGTTCTGGAGTCACGAACCCAGACCCAACCAGCAGGTACCCGCCAATCAGTCCGGCCAGCGCCATGCCGACCTTAACCATCCACCAATAGATGGCTCCGAAGATTCCTTCCCGACGTTGGTTCGATTGCAGTTCGTCGTAATCGCAAACGTCCGAAATCATGGAACCCATAATCGTGAACAACGAACCGGTTCCAAACGCAACAAACGGGCACGAAGCCAGCAACCAGTAGGGATGAGCCGGGTTGTAGCCGACCCACTTGATGGCGTACCCGATGATCGAAAGCGAGATCGTCACCATGAACGTCTTCTTCTTTCCAAGCTTCTCCGAAATCACAGCTGTCAGCGGAATCACAGCCAGCGTGCAAATCGCAGTGAACGAACCCCACGTCCCGTTCAGCGCACCGGCCTTAGCGTCATCGCCACCAAACAGATAGAAAATCATGACGTACAGCGCGAACGAGATTCCCAGCTGGTATCCGTTGAACACAAGAAACGTCGCCGTGCACAGTTTCACGAACGGCTTACACTTGAGACTCGTCAAAAGGCTGGCAAAAAACTCGCGGAGATTCTTCGTAACTCCGGACACACCCGGCTGAGACTCAGCAGGCTTCAGGTCAGCCACACGCTCGCGACAAAAGATTGCCGGGACCAATCCCATTACCAGAATTGCACCACCGAACCAAAACCCAAGCACACTCGCGCCTTCGATCTTGCTGTCGTAGCTGGCCATGATGGCCCATATCCATGGAGCCCCCAGCCATGCCAGCTGGCCGAAGGAATTCGCGAAGGCGTGCAACCGCGTTCGTTCGTGATAGTCGGGCGTCATCTCGTAGCCGAACGCTACGAACGGCGTGGCATACATCGTGTACGTCAGGAAGTACATGATCGAACCGACCAGGAAGAACCAGAAGTAAAAGTCCTTCGACTTCCCTTCGGGAAACTGCCACATCGCGATAAACACCAACCCGGCAATGATGGCTCCGGCAAAAATGTAGGGACGACGACGCCCCCATCGCGAACGGGTGTTGTCAGAAATGAATCCCATCATCGGGTCCGACACCGCGTCAAAGATTCTCGGCAGGAACCCAAGCAGACCGACGGCGCGGGGATCCAGGCCAAGCCCCAGATTCAGAACCAACATCATCGCCGGCAGCGCGGCGGCCTGTAAGTTGTTGACCAGCATGCCGCTTGAGTAGGCAAGCTTTTGCCCAAGCGGGATTTGATCTTCGGCCGACACAGTTGGAGCAGAACTCATCGCGCATACCCACAGCTGGCCAGGCAGAACCTCTCGTCGTAAGTCGCGAGTGTGAACTTAAGTTCGGCCAAAACCCAGCCATCACGCCGCGGGCAACTTGATCAGGATACATCCTATGAAACCGGTTTCAAGCGGGTAGAATGACTGTCTTCGCAGTTTCGCCACCAGTCCTTACCCAAACATGAACCAAGTCACCATTCAGGACATTGCCGACGCCGCGAAGGTCTCAAAGGCCACCGTTTCGCGCGTTTTGAATGGTACGGCGAGTGTCGCTGAGGAAAAGAAGAACGCGGTTCTGCAGGCGACCCGACAACTTGGGTTCAAACCCAACACGCTCGCCCGCAGTTTGGCCAGCGGCCGCTCGATGACCATCGGCGTCCTGACTCAAATCATCGGAAGCCCATTTTACGACACGATCTCACAGGGCGTGATCGCCGGCCTGAGCGGAACCGGCTACTCACCAATTTTCGCCGACGGCCGCTGGGAACGCGGCGCGGAAGTCGAAGCGATAGACACTCTGGTAAGTCGCCGCGTGGACGGATTGGTTCTCATCGGCGGAGATGTCCCCGGCGACGACACCACCCAACTCTGCGCCCAACTACCGACAGTACTTGCTGCCAGGAAAACCGATCTGCCAGAACACAACTGTGTCTACATGGACAACGTCGCCGGCGGCTTCGACGCAACCAGTCACCTCATAGAGCATGGCCACAGCTCCATCGCATTCATCCAGGGCATCGCGCACCACCCCGACGCGATCGACCGTTTCACCGGCTACAAAACCGCGCTCCAAAACAACGGTATCGAACTAAACTCCAGGCTAGTCCTCAAAGGCGACTTCACCGCCGAATCAGGCGCCGCCGCTGTCGAGACGCTCATCAACAACAAGACACCATTCTCCGCCATCTTCGCCGCCAACGACATGGCCGCCTTCGGAGCACGATTGGCACTCCATCGAAACGGACTGAGAGTTCCCAAAGACGTTTCCCTGGTCGGCTTCGACGACCAAATGGAATCCGCCTACATGACACCACCCCTAACAACAATCCGCCAGCCCGCCCAAGAGATGGGACAAAGCGCATCCGCAGCTGTACTGTCACTCATCAACGGCGAACCATTCGAATCACAAATGTTCCGAGGCCAACTACAGGCCCGCGAGTCAGTGTCCCCCAGCTCGAGTTCGAGTTCGTAGTACCGGCTTCAGCCGGAAGTCCGCGCACCTTCCGCCTAAAGGCGGTACTACGAACACAATGCCGCGGTCTCTATTTTCCCAGCACCAACGGCAACGCCGGTCAGTCCGCCAACTCACCAGCAATCGCAGCAAAGTGCTCAAGCGCCGTTTGCAGATCGTCCGCGATCTCCTGCGCCAGAATTTCCGGGTCAGGGAGATTCTCGCTGTCTTCCAGTGAGTCGTCTTTCAGCCAGAAGATGTCCAGGTTTGCCTTGTCCCGTTTGATGATCTCGTCGTAATCGAACGATCGCCAGCGTCCTTCCGGCTTCTTGTCCTCAGACCAGTTGCTGCGGCGTTTCGCTCGCGGCTGGTCGGGTTTGTAGAGTTTGACGAACTCGTCGAGGTCGGCTCGCTTCAGGGGATTTGTCTTCAGCGTAAAATGCATGTTGGTGCGGAGGTCATAGACCCAGAGCTTCTTTGTCCACGGTTTCTCCTGAGCCGGTTTGTTCTGTAGGAACAGAACGTTCGCCTTTACACCCTGGGCGTAGAAGATGCCTGTTGGTAAACGCAGCAGCGTGTGGACGTCGCATTGCTTGAGTAGCTTCGTGCGAACGGTCTCTCCCGCTCCGCCTTCAAACAGCACGTTATCGGGAACGACGATCGCAGCTCGGCCTTCGACTTCCAGTAGCGTCTTGATGTGTTGGACGAAGTTTAGCTGCTTGTTCTTTGTGGTTGTCCAGAAATCCTGGCGTTCGTAGCTGGTGGTTTCCTTCTCCAGATCGCCTTCATCGTTAACGATGGCGATGCTGCTTTTTTTACCGAACGGAGGATTGGCAAGTATCAGGCTGAAGCGTTCTCCAGGGTCACCGGCCAGGGAGTCCTGCCCCGCCTCGATCGGGCATGGGTCGCCGTCCACGCCGTGCAGAAACAGATTCATGACGCACAAGCGAGCTGTATTGGCAACCAGTTCCCAACCACGAACGAAACCAGACTTCAGATGCTTCTTCTGGTCCTTGTCCATGTCGTAGTTCTTGATCACGAAATCAAGAGCTTCAAGAAGGAACCCACCAGTTCCACAGGCCGGATCGCACACCGTGTCTTCAGGAGTCGGTTCGATGCAATCAACAATCGCTTTGATGAGTTCGCGAGGTGTGAAGTACTGGCCCGCACCTTTGGGACTCTCTTTGGCACTCTTTTCCAGCAGACCTTCGTAGATGTCGCCTTTGGTGTCAGCCTGCATGCTGGACCAGTTTTCGGTGTCGATCAGCTCGACGATCAAGCGGCGGAGCGTGGCGGGGTTTTGGATATCCTGCCGCGCCTTTTTGAAGATCGCCCCGAGCATCCCGGACTTCTTGCCCAGTTCATCGAGAATCTTGCGGTAGTGTCGTTCGAGTTCTTCGCCGTCGCGTTTCAGCAGGCTGGCCCAGCCGAGTTCGGTGGGCACGATCGGTTTGCGGTTGTAAGGCGGCCGCGTTTGCTCGTCGGCCATTTTCAGAAAGAGCAGAAAAGTGATCTGCTCGGTGTAGGCCATGTAGGAAAGCCCATCATCGCGCAGGACATGAGCAAAGTTCCAAGCTTTGTCGACGATCTTTTTGGTGTCAGGCATTTGCACCCACCAATAGTGGATCAAAATCCTCTACGTTGCTTATCACCAACGGTGTGTCATTGCACTTCCCAGGCGGTTTGTCATCATCGCCAAACCAATTGAGATCAAGTGATGTTACAGCGTTTAACCCATTGACACCTTTTTGAGCGGTATTGAATCCCGCCCCCTTCAACACGGGCCACAGCCCGAAATCCCAAAGTTTATAATGAAAAGTGGTGAAGTTGATCTTTGACGAGCCTGCGTGCGCCTCGAATGGTGCTGACGCTGCTGCCAACGATGCCGTGTTGAACCCTGATGGACCGGTTTGATACTTAACCGAGTGAGGCCGGAGTTCCCAATGACATTCCGGCTTGTCGAGAAATACGTCTATCGAACCATTCATAGGTGAGTCAGATACATTTTCGACGTGCAGGGGATAGAGTTTTGCGTTACCTAACGGATCGGCCACCAACAGTGACTTTTTTTTCGCAAACACAAACAAACGTTTCTCTGACGGTTGAAGTGCAAACGCGAACTTCGGTCTAAATGTTCCGTCCTTTTTTCGTTTGTAGACGGCTGTCATTCCGACAAGCCATTTTGGGTTTGATTCATCACGATTGAAATGCCTGATGAAGTCACCTGTTCCGTCGATTCCATCAACCGTCACTAAATACTTCTGCTTTTTGATTTCTTCGATAGGATCGGACTCGGTTGAAGCTTCTTCACGAACAACCGCAGCGTCCGCTTCCGGAATGACTTTGAAAAGATGCTCGAGAACGATGTGCTCAACCAGTGGATCAATATCGGTGACTGTAGAACCGTCAGATTTCTTTTTTTTGGCGTACACTCCCGTGAGAGAGTCAAAACGGCAGCGGTTGTAGATGTCACGGGTTGTGCGAATCGCCAGTGACAGGTCCAGATTCTTCATGCGGTTACTCATTAGACGATTCGTCTTGGCTTGCCTTGCAAAAGCTGTTTCAGTGAAGCCTTGATATTCTCAAGGCGGTTTCGTCCCGTCGTGTTTGTAACAAATACCAGATTTAGTGCCATGCCGACGTATGCAAAGGCGTAGTAATGCTCTCCACGCTGACTCAATTTGATCGCCCTGGTTTTTCTTCTGACCGCACCAATCAAATCTGTTTTGTCACGGTTGTCATATGACTCGTCGTAAGTAACGACGATTCTGCCGTCAGACCCACCCGCAACGGCATAGATTTCCTCGAAGGAAACGAACTTGTACTTTCCTTTGCATTTCGTCCCATTGACGACACTGCGCATACCGGTATCTGGGTCAAAGAAGATGGTGTCGCAATCAACACGTGACGCAACTTCTGAAAGATAGTCCTTTCTCCGACGGATAAACCCATCCCAAGGTCGTTCGCGGAATACTAGTTCTGGCGAGACACCAAGTACGTCTGCGTATGTATTCAGTTGCTTCGCAGAGATTCTTTCACGAAAGAACGGAACTACGAACGGACCCTCGATCAGTCCGTCATTCCGGAGGTGGTTGAAGATGAATCCTTTCGCCAAATCCTTGCCGTCGCCCAAATAGTCGGTGTTCATAGGCAACTCGATTCGACTAATCTGGTGACTGACGATGCCGGTTCCAAAAGCCTGCCTTCAAATGCGCATTTGAGAATGCACTGCCGCAATTTGTTTGATCGAATCTCGTTGGTCGTAATCGCTGAGTCAGTCACGTGTATGATCGAAGACTGAACATCTATTTGCGATCCGATTTCTACCTGCTCCAAAATCGGAGGTAATGCGACAGGCATGCCCAGTAACGACTTCGTATTGATACCATCGCGAGTCGCGCCATGATTAACTTCCTTTAGATAGCTAACGACGACACTTGAGCCTCGCACCCAAGTCATAAAGAATCGTGGGTCTATCACTTCGGACGCAAGCCGGAGCCGCATAAGATGATAGTTGACGATACAGCCCGCAAACTCTGGAGTTACGATTCCCACGCGTCCAACGGATGCCGAGCGTGAAAACAGCAAATCTCCAGTCTCGAGTCGGTAACGTGAAAGTTCATCGGCCTTCTCAGGCGTCACGTAATTTGCCTTGTCCCAAATTAATCCACCACTGGTAAGGCACCCGATCGTCAAGACACCAACGCCTTGTTCGACAAAGTCATTTCGACCGAGAGATGAACCAAACGGTCCTGTCAGGACTGCTTGTTCGTTGATCGTTCCAAGTTGTTCAACAGTTGCCCAGCACCAGCCGTTGGGGAGTTGGGG
>CAZAIB010000079.1:0-32611 GCA_964485095.1 uncultured Planctomycetaceae bacterium
TTGCTCCACTTCGTGAACAGATCGCGCTGTTGCCACGGTCCGTCGTCGATTGAATAGGCAATCGTTCCAGCGTCCGGACCGGCCACCACAAATAGACCGACCCCGCGTCCGGTGAAGTCAGCTTTGAACTCATCGCCAGGCTTCGTTCCGACCAGCATCGGGACGTCGTGGAACCCGGGACGAACTCCACCGCCCACACCGTCCGCGCGAGGATTGCATTTTGGAATTGTCTTGAAGCCTGTTGTCACTTCGGCGTGATCAATCGAAACCAGGCTGCCTCCATCGTAACTGAAGCGATCCAGCGGCTCTGGAAGTTTGTGCGGGACGATGTCGGTTTTGGGGGCGACAGGCGGTTCGGCGAATTTATCGTCTGCGTCCCAGGCGTGGCTTAGCAATCGACGGATCGAAGCCGCGTAGACGCGATGTCCGTAAGGCGATGGATGCAGGTTCTTAAAGTCGTTCTTCCAATCGAACTGCCCGGCATCGATGCGTTCCGTGACTTCTTTGGCTAGATGGAGTGTTGGGACGCCGTAATGTGTGGCGACGGCTTCGTGCTGCTGAATGGCTTCGGGAACCTTGCCGGCACGGTAGGCAGTCATGTGGCGTGGATCGACAAAGTGCATGACCACGACATCCATGTTTGGGTTCGCGGTTCGGGCATGCCGGACGATGCCTTCCATGCCGCGCGTCATTTCAGTTTTGGTTCGGAAGTTGTGCAGATCGTTAACAGCGGCTTCCTCGAACAGCAGATCCACAGTTCCGCGAGAGAGAACATCGCGTTCCAGGCGAAACGCGCCGGGTGTTGAACCGGTCGATGGAATGCCGGCATCAATAAAGTCGAACTCTGTCTTCGGGAACCGTTTTTTCAGATACGCCATCGTCATATCGCGCCAGCCGTTATCCATCTTTGTGATGGAACCGCCAAGAAACGCCACGCGGCCTTTCCCGGTTGTTTCGAACTTGCGTTTGCAGTTTTGCAGGCTGCCTCGCATTTGAAAGTAGTCGTCCGAATTCGGGGTGATGGATGCGTGGCGTTCGATAAAGTCGGCAACTCGAACAGGGTCCGGGTGCGTGAAGTGGTGGCCACCGGATTTTTCGGTTCCCTCTTTCACTCGCATGACGCTTATAGATCCGCCGAGCTTCTGGTATCGCTTGGCCAGCACGAACGTGTTTTCCGTTGGCGGCACAATGACGTCGGTTAAGGAAACGATGTGCAGCAGCGGAATTTCGGCCTTTGCGATGGGTTCCAACAGGTCGATTGGGTTGCCGGCGAATGTCTTCGCGGTTTCTTCTGTCAGTCCGTATTCCTTGAGGCATGTCTTCCATGTGGCTTCGTGTCCGCGGCCGGTTCCTTTCCCGCCCGGCCAGCTGCGTACATCGCCAACTGGCGTGTCGGCATAGATACAGGCGACGCGTTCCGGCCAACGCGACGCGAAACCGTAGACGAACAAGCCGCCCCGACTGACACCTTCCAAAGCACACCGTTTCGGCAGTCCGCGTTCGGTAAGGAACTTGTAAAACGCGTCCCAATGCTCCATCGCTCGGGGGCTGCCCAGCATCCCGTCGGTGTTGATGCGAACAATATGGAACCCGCGCTGTAGCAGAATTACATCTGCGTCCGCGTGAAAGTTCGGAAAGCGAGCCCGCCACACCCACGGCTTCCCGGGCGCCGGGTTTCGAGGTTCCACAACATAAGCCGCGCGGCCATCGACTTTGAAGTCATAGCGTTTAAACCCGCCCCACTGCGATTGCTTGCCTGGCCACGGCTGTTGGGCTTCCTGAGTCGCTTGCGCGTCAGCGTTGGGCAGGCACACGGTTAGCGTGATTAAGAAGAGAGCGATTTGTTTTACGATCATAGTTCTCGCCGGGTGTAAGTCTCGCTGGTGCGTGCCCAGAGTATGAACGGCCGCGCTGGACTTGTCATGTGTGAACCATACCCGCCACCACGAATCGCTGGACACCGCGCGGAGCTGATCAGTAGGCTTGAGTAGTGAGTTTACAACATTCCACAACATCGCCGTCGCTGATTGATCGGGTCAAAGCCAACGATGCCGATGCATGGCGACGCTTCGTTGATCTGTACGGACCGTTGGTGTTTCACTGGGCGAAGCGACTGGGGCTGGACGACCATGCCAGCAGCGATGTGTTGCAGGAAGTGTTCGCTGCGGTGGCAAAGGCCGTCGGCGGGTTTTCGCAGGGCGGCAACGGGTCTTCGTTTCGCGGCTGGCTGTGGACGATCACTCGCAACAAAGTTCGCGACCACCATCGGGCTGGGGCGAATCGAGAATTGGCCACGGGTGGAACCGACGCGCAGCGACGACTGGCGTCTTTGCCCGACGGCCTCAGCGATGACGCGGATACGAATACGGCTCCGGGACAGCTCTCAGGTCTTTATCACCGTGCGTTGGAATTGGTGAGGAGCGAGTTCGAAGAAAGGACCTGGAACGCGTTCTGGCGTGCGGCCGTTGAGAACGAACGAACGGCGGAAATCGCCCGCGATTTGGGCATCACGGCAAACGGTGTTCGTCAGGCGAAATCCCGCGTGCTGCGGCGGCTGCGCGACGAGTTGGGTGAACTTCCTTCGCGTGATTGTTAGTCGTGGAGCTCGCAGATAGCTCCGCTTTGAGTTTAGGTTCTTGTCAGACGCCGCTACTCAAGTTGTTGCTGTTTCTGCAGTTAGTTCGAATCTCAAAAGTGCTGTCGCGCTTTTTCGTTGAGTATGATGTGGGTTAAGGCGTCGCTTTCAACCTACATCCGTATCCGCTCAATAAGAGACGACACCAATGACGGAACCCGTTTGCCTGACCATCGAAGAGCTGCGTGATTACGCGTTGGGTCGCAGTGAACCAGATCGCTGTGATGAAATCCTGGCGCACCTTGAAGACTGTTCCGTGTGCGAAGATACGGTCGGTTCGCTGGAGAACACGGCGGACTCGCTGCTGGATCATTTGCGTGTTGGGTCGGGGCCAATACCGGCTATGGCCGCGGTCGCGATTGAGCGTGCTAAACGCCGCATTGAGAGTGAGCCGGCTTTTCAAAATGCGAATCACGAACCTCCAGCGCATGTTCGCGACTATCAGCTGCTTGAAGAAGTCGGGGCCGGGGGAATGGGAACTGTGTTCCGCGCGGTCCATACACGGCTGGATAAGGTGGTCGCGCTGAAGTTGTTGCCCGCACAGAGAATGCGAGACGGAGCGGCGGTCGCTCGGTTCGAACGCGAAATGAAAGCAGCGGGCCGGTTGGATCATCCCAGCATTGTGACGGCAACCGATGCGGGACAGATTGATGAAACGCACTTCCTGGTCATGGAATACATTGATGGCCTGGACCTGAACCGGCTGCAGAAAGCAGTCGGGCAGTTGTCGATCGCCAACGCCTGCGAATTGATTCGGCAAACTGCCATCGGTCTTCAATACGCACACGAACGCGGGATGGTACATCGGGACATCAAACCATCCAACATCATGTTGGCGTCTAACGGGCGGGTCAAAATACTGGACCTTGGTCTGGCGCTGTTGGCAGACAACCGCGGTGCTACGGACAACCTGACCACGGTTGGCCAGTTCATGGGCACGCTGGACTACATGGCTCCTGAACAATGTGACGACAGTCACGAAGTCGATATCCGAGCTGACTTGTATAGTCTTGGGGCAACGCTGTTTCGCCTGCTGACTGGTGAGGTTCTATTCGGCGGCACGAAACACAAATCGGTATTAGCGAAGATCCGGGCGTTGGCGACCGAGGATGCGCCAGTGCTGAGTTCTATTCGTGAGGATGTGCCCGCGAAGTTGGCTCAGCTGACCAGCCGATTGTTGTCAAAGAATCCAGACGCTCGACCTGCTTCACCGTTGGAGGTGGCTGACGAGCTACAGGAGTTTGTTGTGGGTTCCGATTTGCAGGAGCTGGTCGAGCGTGGGAGTGCGGCGGCATCGGGAAACACTCGACCAGTCGACGCGTCAGTGCTTTCTGTGTCGCTGTTGAAGTCGCCGGCACCGAAGCGAAGCCAGTCGGAACCACCCCCGGCGCCGGTGGGGTCGGCAGCAGGAAAGAGCATTCTTCGGAACGGCTTCAAGTGGGTTGTGGCCGCAACATTGGCCATGGCGGCCGGCATTGTTGTGTGGATTCAGACTGACACCGGCCACTTGGTGATCGAAGCCGATGAAGCGGCGTTTGTTCGCGTCGTCAAAGGTAATGATGTTGTGAAGTCCTGGAAGATCATTCCGGGCCGCAATGAAACGACTATCCGGGCAGGCCAGTATTCGATCGAACTGGACGGCCAGTTCGACTCGTTAGACGTGGATGGCGGTGAGTTCAAACTCACGCGGGGTGACAAAGTGATTGCCACCGTAAAACGTAGTGCGCCGCCCGCTGACGTTGCGGATAATGCGCAAGCCAAATCGCCCTCTGATCGGCGGCTGTCTGACAGGCCTGATGAGAAACTTTTGGGCTACGTCTATGACTTTGGCGGCATGGATGTCACCCCGCGGGAGCTGTATCAGCGGATGACCGGAGAGCTAATGTCTTTGCAGGCAAAAGTGGAGGAATGCGCGAGATCGTTGGGAACAGCAAACCCGCGCATCGCCAATACGTCGATTCAAATGGCTCACCGAAACCTCATGGTGCTACAGGCGGAGTTACGGAAAGTTTCAGAGGACCTGCGAGCTAACCCGCTCGAGCAGACTGCAATCCACAAACGGCTCAAAGCCGAAAGGGCTAAACTGCAGCGAGAAGTCGGAGAACAGCAGCAGCGACTAGCGCAATCCGGCGAGGAGGTAATGAAGCTTGATCGCTTGTCGAGACAGGTCGAATTCCATGAGGCTAAATTGAAGAGCTTCCGGGATATAGTCGCTCCACACTCCTACAAGGGAAAGACCTGGCGCGAGTGGAACCAGGAAGCGATGCGTGCGACCGGACTCTTGGGCAGCAGACCGGATACCAAGTTGCTCAATAGATCGCTAGTGGGGATGAAATTCGCCGCTGGTGGTACTCGTCACACGGAAGCGGCAGATTTCATTTTGACACAACTCGAAGACATGTACGTCGGCCCCAAGGGCCCGCTATCGGTCTGGAGTGATGGCCAGAGCCTGCTTTCACACCTCCATGAACTCGGGCCTGGAGCTATCGAAGCCATTGCACGAAGGTTGCGTTCCGGCGAGAGTCACCAACGTGATGTAGCAACACTGGCGCTCCAGTCTGGTTCGCAAGGGTCGAACCTGGCTGCTGCCATCCGGAAGTATCCCGGGGCTATTGCTGTTGCCAGAATGCATGGTGATCGACAGGCAAAGGAGCGACTTCTTCGCACGGGAAGAGTGATAAATGCCATCGGCATGCTGCACCCGGTGTCCCGTGCCTGGCTGCCGACGCTGCGTGGAAAGTTTGACATTACCGATCAACGATCACCGCTTATTGTGTCCGAATTGGCTCGGTTGGCTTCTGAAGATAAAGACGGCGTCGCCGAGTTGTTCAAAATGCTGAAAGACGAATCGGACGCATTCCTTCTCGCGGAGAGCGTCAAATCGCTTGCTGCCCCAATCAAACGTGACTATTTGAAGACAATTGTCGAGGTGGCTTTCAGTGAATCGGCTAGCCAGCCGATTCGTATTTCGGAGCAACACTACACCGCGGCAAAAGACGACGATGACATCTCAAGTGTCCGCATTGAGCTCTTCCATAGTTTGAATTCAATGGGGCCGGACGCATCAAGTGCTCTGAAGCAATTGGAGAACCTCGCCGAGGAACTCAAGGTCGGCGTCGCGTCGCATACAAGCGAGCAAGACCTGGAGAGAACGAAAGCACAAAAAGCCGCTGAGCGGGCGGCCAGGACGATCAGAACCGCGGCGGAGAACTCCTCGATTCTCCCTTGAAGTCACTGGCGATCCCGGGCTTTGGCTGGGTGATAAATGAATCGCGGCTGGCATGATGTTGCGATCGCCGTGCTATGCTGGGGGCTTGAATCAGAGGGAGCCCCTATGCGACTGCGTGAAGATAAGACGATGGAGTCGGCGATTGTCTTCGTTGGCTTGGTGATCGGGCTTTGTGCAGTGCCGATGTTTCTGACCAGGATGCACGGGGTTCTTTGGGTGCTGAAGCCGGGATGGTTCGAGGATCGGGTATTTTGGATTCTCGCGGCGGGGGTAGCCTACTCAGGCATGTTGGTTGGTGTGGCGTTTGTTCTTCTGGTTCGGCCGCGATGGCTGGTGTCGGCACTTGGTTATACCGGGAGCCGCAAGCTGATCCAGCCTGGTGATCCCGCGTTTTGGGTGTGCTGCGTTCGTGCGGTTGGAGTTGCGAGTGCGGTGTTTGGCGCGGCCTGGGTTGGGCACTCTGTGTTTTGGTACCGCAGTACCGTACCGCCGGCTGGGTTCGGCCAAGACACTACGGAGATGCGATGGGAGTTTGTGGGTGCGGTGATTTCGATCGCCTTCGGCGGGTGCCTGGCGATGTTTCCGCGAATTGTGAGCGGTTTGTTTTGCGATGCCAGTTGCATTGATCAGCCAGACGCGGTTGGTTTGTCTGATCGTCGGCTGTTGCGAGACTTGATTTGGTCGGCCGCCGTGTTCGCTCTTGCTTTTCGGCTTATGTGGATCGCGCGATTCGTTTCGTGGGCGTTCGAATTTGGCATACGATTGGACAGAGTGAAGGAAATCTGTTGTGAGTTGCTGGCGCTCTGTGTCTGTGTCTTGTTGATGCGGAAGTGTGAGTGGCTTGTCAATCGGTTGCGGCCGAATGATTCTTACTGCGCTGGCTGTGGTTTGGAGCAGTTAGACGCCAGCACGTGTCCAGAGTGCAATGGTCTGATGTTGGCTGATCAGATTCCCAGAGGCACGCCGCAACTAAGAGATGTGGAGTGGCAAGCTGGTTGGATACGCATTGCAGCTTTGGCGACGGTAGGTTGGGGCGCGGCAGTGGCGGCTGCCCGGTCGTCTATCATCGTGAGGACTCTGTTGGTCAGTTTTCGCCGGCCTGAAAGTTTTTACTGGAGTTTGGTAGTGGCTGCTGGTGCTCCTGTACTTTTTCTGACCGCCATGGTCGTGTTTGCCGTGCCAGGAACGTTGGTTCGGCATCCCGCTGCGGAGGCGAGATTGGACACGCTACCAGCGACAGGGCTGCGTGTCGCCGGGTTGGCTCTTCTGGGGCAATCGCTGTACTTCGTGTTTTTACCAATCGGCTACTTGTTGCGTGCGTGGGATGGTGTGAGTGGAACCCAGTTCTATCCGTCCGGCGTTGTGTCCACGGTGCAGACTGCCGTGACGTTGCTGGTTGCGATGTATCTGTTTCGCAAGGCGGAGTCGTTCCGCGTTGACTCAGTCGCGGACGCGACGACATGCGAGAGCCTCGGACTTCAGTCCGAGGAGGTAGATCGATGAATCCGAGAAAGCCGCAGAGCGGCGACAGGTGGCACCGAATTTGATCCACCTGTCGTTGCTCTGCGACTTGGCTCAAAAAGACTTCTGAACCCTCGGTCGTCGAATCACACTCGCTGGTCGCGCAAGGGCGCTGGCTTGTGCCCGGTTTTGGAAAAACCGGGCTACGGTTGTGTCGGCGGACCTTTTCCGGCATCACCGGCACAACCGACACGAGTTGCAGGGGCGAAGGCAGGAACGCCAGCCTCGGACTGAGTGTTATGCAATTTACTGAGCTACGTTGGTGGGTAGACCCAATCCCCGGGAATGAAGGGCTTGCTAACGCAGGTTTGACCAAATGTTCAAAACGGCACACAAAACAACTCACTCCAGATCAGGGGTCGCGTCAGTCGAGTTCGCAGTTGTTGCGCCCGTGGTCGTGATCATCTTTCTTGGGTCCATCAGCGCGATGGCTCAAATCAGTCTGCGGCGCAACTTGCAGGTGGTCGCCTACAGCGCTGCGACTGAGGTGAGCGACGCTTCGAACACAATACCCACTGTTAAATCGCACTTCGAAGACTTTGCAGACGAGATTGGCGTACGGAATGTCAATATCTCGATCAGTTTGCACGAGGATCGGATCTATCTTGTTGAAGCGACTGCAACTCAAGCAGGAAACAATCCGATCCCGTCCTTTGGATCATCGGATAGTTTGACAGCGCGTTGTTATGTGTATCGCTAGCGGTCGTTAATTCGCCCCGCTGATTTGTTACCAGATCGAGCTAACTATGAAAAAGCAACATTCCAATGTGCAACGCCGCCGCGGGGCAGTGCTGGTACTGTGTGTCTTTGTCCTGATTGCGTTGCTTACCGTGATCGCGGTCTCAATGAACATCTCCTGGATTCAGTTTAAGCGACTCCAGGCCCAGTCTGCGGCCGACCTTGGTTCTCTCTCGGCGATGAATCACTTTGCCCGTGACAGTGCGTTGAATGATCCCGCCCCGTCGCGACTGATTGGTGCACAGGTTGTTGCCTTGAACGAGGGCAACCCGATTGCGGAGCCAAACCGAATACGCTTTGGGTTTCTGTCTGATCCAACGACTCACGCACCGCAGTTCTTTGAAGACGAACTTCAGGTGGATGCGGCTAAGGTACAACGCAGTTCCAATCCGACTGAAGTCCCGCTGTTCCTGGGAGCCTTCCTGGGCCAGTCAGTTCACGAAGTTTCAGCGGAAGCTGTCAGCACCTATCCGCCACTTGAAGTTGTCTTGTGCCTTGATGCGTCGAGGTCTATGACAAGGCTGCCGGACCAGACGCTGCCGCCAGGCATCCCGAACATTCATCACCCCCCGCTACCGACCAGCCGGTGGGATGTTCTTACCCAAACTGTGGATAATTTTCTGCTTCAGCTATCGCAGATAAACCCTTACGCTCGAGTTGGTCTCGTGACATTCGGTGGTGGGTTTCCACCCCATCCCCATCTTGGCCTGAGCCCTCTGGATGACGATCCCGCTCGTACAGAACTCGGTTTCCAATTGGCGGAATCGAGCGATGTGAAACAAGTCATGGATAGCTATGCGGCGCTTCCTCGACTCGGGCTGGGCACCTATATCTACGATGGCATCCAGCACAGCGAGTTGCTGATGCAGAACCACGGCAATGGAAGAGCCGTTCGCGTCATCATTCTCCTGAGCGACGGTAGGCAAGCCGTTAGTGCAGACGGAGCTGGAACGCGTCCGGCACCCTTTATGGCCGTGCAGTGGTCGAAGGCTAATGGTGTTCCCATCCATACCATCAACTTCCAGACCGTAGAAAATCCTCCTCTGGATGAAGTTGCGAACGAGTCCGGTGGTTTATCACTTGATGCGACTGATAGTGAGGGGCTGGAGACGGCATTCGATCAATTGCTAAATGTCCTGGAATCGCGACTTGCGCGCTAGTGAATGAGGCTCCCCAATGATTCGCTCGAAAAGAACGATTGATACGTCACACGCGCGCGTTCAGCCAGATCGGCGAGGTGCCACAGCGGTCGAATTCGCTGTTGTGCTCCCGATTCTTCTGCTCTTCATCTTTGGACTGTTTGAGCTGTACTCCGTGTTCCGGGTTCACTCAGAAGCTGTGACAGCCCTGGCGCGAGGGGGCCGAGAGGCGTCGATCACTACGACCGACAACGCGAACATTGAAGCTGCAGTCCGCAACAACCTGGCGATCTTTGGTATTTCTGATCCACAAATTGTCGTGGAACCAGCAGACATCACTGCGGCGACTTCCGAGATCGACATCACGGTGAGGATTGCCCCCGGGGTCGCAAACGGTCTGTTCTTCTATCGTTACTTTAGCGATGACATCGTGAAGACGGCCACGTTTCACCGACTGTAGGCCAGTCAGACGGACTTTTGATCTCAACGACTGACGTGCGGCAACATGTGGCCTGCTTGCATCAGTGCTCCCTCCGTTTCTACCATCAGTTTGGTACTGACGTCTTGGTGGTTGGTTGGGTTAAGGTGTGGACGCACAGTTAACCGAAGAGCGGCAGCTTGAAGACGCACTTCGGTGGGCGCGGATTGGCTTGATTGCGTTCATGGTGGGTGTGGTCGTGGCGATCCTGCTAATTCTGGATCGGTTCTCGCTGCGGCGCACCTATCTTAGTCACCTGGGGTGCTTCGGTTCTGAACCGCTTCGCCTGCACGCATGGCTGTTTAACCTGTCAGTCATCTTCTTTGGCGCAACGCTGGCCTGGCTGTTTCATTCGTTGGCGCGGGCCGGTCGTTACGCGCCGCCTGGACTCAAGATGTGCGCCGTGTGCGGTCGTGGTTCTGGCGTTGCATTGATGGGTGTGGGACTTACGCCTGTTGATCTGTTCTACGTTCCACACATCATCGTGATGAGTGGTTGGTTGTTGCTGATGGTCCTTTGCATGGTCGGGTGGCTCGGCTGGCGAGCGTCGCGGAAGGAAAAAGAGGCGTTCAAGATGGCTCGGTACGTGACGTACGGAGTTTGTATCTACCCGGTCGCTGTTGCACTAAGTTACGGGCCATTGCTTCAGAAGATCATTGTGGTTTTGGCGGTTGGCTGGCTGGGATACTTCTTCGGGCAGGTCGACGATGCGATCGAAAGCGGCGCGGTACGTTTATGGCTGGAGTCGCCGAAGAAAAAGAAGAAACGCAGAAAGCAGCCAGTGATTCACTGGGTGAAGAGTATTGATGACT
The DNA here is from genome assembly GCA_964485095.1 of uncultured Planctomycetaceae bacterium. GTDB lineage: Bacteria > Planctomycetota > Planctomycetia > Planctomycetales > Planctomycetaceae > CAYNWT01. Next base: position 10,553 of record CAZAIB010000079.1, read on the forward strand.
AACCTGGATGTTTCGTCCGCAGCCGATGCGGTCATTAAGCAACTGCTGGCCGCTCGAGTCGAAGCCGGGCACTGGGAGGGAGAACTCTCAACGTCCGCGCTGTCCACGGCGACCGCTGTGATGGCGCTTGAGCTTGTGGGACGACAGCGGCCGGACGAGCGGTTCGCGTCGTTGATTGATGGTGGCTTGCGATGGCTGGCTGAACATCAAAACGACGACGGTGGTTGGGGCGACACGGTTAAGAGTGTCAGTAATATTTCCACGTCGATGTTGGCGCACGCTGTGTTTGTGGCGACGAAGAATGAGAACCGGTTTTCGTCGCACGTTGAGAAGGCGAAGGCGTACATCGATGAAAAGGGCGGCGTGGAAGCGGTTCTGAACCGGTACGGCGACGACCACACATTTTCGGTTCCGATTCTCACTCACTGCGCGCTTGCGGGGGTTGTGGATTGGAAGCATGTGATTCCGTTGCCGTTCGAACTGGCCTGGGTTCCGGCGAAGTTTTACAAGACGGTGCAATTGCCGGTGGTCAGCTACGCGTTGCCGGCGCTGATTGCGATTGGTCAGGTGATCTTTAAGCATCGCAAGTCGTGGAACCCGTTTACCAAACTGTCACGAACATTGGCCAGGAAGCCGACACTGCGTGTTCTGGAACGTATTCAACCTCCCAACGGTGGGTTCCTTGAGGCGACTCCGTTGACCAGCTTTGTGACGATGAGCCTGGCCGGTTGTGGCCTGGCCGATCATCCGGTGGCGAAGAAGGGTGTTGAGTTCATCATCGATTCGGTTCGACCGGATGGCAGTTGGCCCATCGATACGAACCTGGCGACGTGGGTGACGACACTTTCTATCAACGCGGTCGGCGAACATTTGAGTGAGGCCGAACGCAAGCCGGTTCGAGACTGGTTGTTGAATCAACAGTACCGCGAGGTTCATCCTTACACGAATGCGGATCCTGGTGGTTGGTCATGGACCGACTTACCAGGCGGGGTTCCGGACGCTGACGACAGTCCGGGTGCGATGCTGGCGATTTTGAAGTTGAGCGATGGTGAGTTGTCGCAGCGCGAGACTGATGCGTTGATACTGGGCGCGAAGTGGTTGTTGGATTTGCAGAACCGGGACGGCGGTTGGCCGACGTTTTGTCGTGGGTGGGGCAAGCTTCCGTTCGATCGGAGTTCGCCGGATATTTCGGCGCATGTGCTTCGAGCACTGCATGCTGTTGGTGAGCGGGTGTTGGTTCCCCGTGACGCTGACGGTGCTAGGTTGCCGGGGGCTAGCGCCCATCCGCTGATGGCGCGGATTGAAAAGGCTATTGAGCGTGGGTTTCGGTTCCTTGATTCTGTCCAGCGAGATGACGGTTCGTGGCTGCCGTTGTGGTTCGGGAACCAATTTGCGACGGACGATGAAAACCCGTTGTACGGAACCGCGAAGGTTCTGGCTGCTTACAAGATGTGCGGATTCGAACAGTCTGCAGTGGCTCAACGCGGCTACGAGTGGCTCTTAACAAACCAGAATCAGGACGGTGGCTGGGGCGGGATGGTGGGAACGCCGTCATCCGTTGAGGAAACGGGTTTGGCAATCGAGTGTTTGCTGGGCGGGAAAAACGACCCAAACGCCCTAAGCCGGGGTTTAGAATGGATTGTTCAGCGAGTTAGCTCCGGAGGCGTGGCTGAGACAGCGCCGATTGGTTTCTATTTCGCTAAATTATGGTACTTTGAAAAACTCTACCCTTTGATTTTTGCGGCTTCTGCCTTGAATCTGGCAACGAGTCGAGAAGGGTAGAACCCAACCAACCATCACATCGACGCGCGTGCACGAAGCGCCACAACCGCGTCTGCTGAGGATCAATAGTGTCGATCGCACCAACTGAGCACCGCGACGAACAACCGCCGACAACCTCGTCGCGTGTTGATACTCACGTCGAGGACGCACCTGCGCCGGTGAAGAAGAAACGTCGCAGTACCAGTCACCTGAAGGATGTTCCTCAGGTTCTGGCCGAGCGAGAGTTGTTCAAGAAAGAAGCCGAACGCTACGCGAAGGGGCTGGATCATTCTCGCCCGTTCATGAAGAACGAACTTGAAGCGGCAGGCTGGGATCTTCTGGACCAAATGAACCAGCCAGAGAAGTACCTCGGTTTTGCGATGGTGCTGATTGGCAACTTCTTCTGGAAGCGACAGTTTCTCGCACTTCCGTTCGAACGCCGCATGCTGCTGTTGCCACACTGCCTGAAGCACGCCGAAGGTTGTCCTGCCGATTACGACGAGTTCGGTCTGGACTGCGACAAGTGCGGCGCGTGTTCGATTGCTGACTACAAAGTGACCGCTGAGAAACTTGGCTACAAGGTTCTTGTGGCGGAAGGTTCGCCGGTTGTTCTGAAGATTATTGTTTCGGGATACATCGACGGCATCCTGGGCGTGGCTTGCCTGAATGTTCTTGAGAAGGCGATCGACAAGGTTCTGATTGCGGGCGTGCCCAGCTACGCGGTGCCACTGCATTCGGGCGATTGCAAGAACACGACGCTTGACGAATCGTGGATCTGGGAAGTGCTTGAGAAGTACGAACCGCTGGAAGAACCAGCGACGTCCAGCTACGTGCCGCTCATGCGAGCCGCCGACAAGTTGTTCACCGAAGACTTCGATCGCCTGTTGCCGCGGATTCGTTCGAACACGCCCGAAAAGGCGAAGTCGCCATTGGGTGTTACGGAAGACATTGCTTACGACTGGTTGGCGAACGGTGGAAAGCGGTTCCGACCGTTCATCACTCTGGCAGCCTTTGATGCGGCCAGCGGTGCGAAGGTTCAGACTCGCGAAGAAGAAGCCAGTTCGATTCCGGATGCTGTTGGACGCGTCGCAATGGCAATTGAAGCGTTCCACAAAGCCTCGTTGGTTCATGACGATATCCAGGACGGCGACAAGTTCCGTTATGGTCGCGAAACATTGCACCGCGAACATGGTGTCGGACCTGCGATTAATATCGGAGACCATCTGATTGGTGTCGGATATCGGCTCATCAAATCATGCCGCGAAGAATTCGGTGCGGATGTCGCGGTCGATATTCTTGACCGCATGTCGAACGCTCACATCAAGTTGTGTGATGGTCAGGGCGCTGAAATGGCGTGGCAGGCGGCACCGACCTGGGATCTCACGCCGATTGATGCGTTGCAGATCTACGCGTTGAAGACTTCGCCAGCCTTTGAAGCAGCGTTGTATGCCGGTCTGCGAATGGCGGGCGATATTGCTCCGTACGACGAGATGGTATCTGTGTTCTCACGCCACGTGGGTGTTGGGTTCCAGATTCTGAACGACCTGAAAGACTGGGCCGGCGACAACAACAACAAGATGATCGCTGGCCAGGATGCAGTTGCGCTGCGACCAACGGTTCTCCTGGCTTTAGCTCTTCAGTCTTCCAGTGACGAACAGAAGAACGAACTCGAAGACATTCTCACTGGCGACGAAGCGGACAGTATCCGCATCAACCGCCTGCGAACGGTCTTCGAATCCTGCGGCGTGTTTGAGAAGGCTCAGACTCTTGTCGACAAGAGCCGTGCTCGGGCGGAAGCTCTGGCAGATGATGTCGAAGACGAGAACGTTCGGCAGCTGCTGTACTTCTTCATCGACACCGTCTTGGCTCCCGAAGGCGAACCGACTCCGGAAGACAATCCGGCGCTCGTGCCGCTGCAGATTGGTTAGGCGATTGGGTCCACCAGGTCGGCGGCAGTTCTCACTGCACGCTGGTAGAAGCCCGGCATCTCATTGGTTCAACAATGTTGCTTTGGCTTTAGCCTCGCCTTGAGTTCCTCCCGCGTGACAGAACTATCGAGATGCCGGGCTTCTCGAACGCACCAGCGCACACCCCATTCGCCGACAGCCAAACGTTTACACACCAGGCCTTGCGTTTCTATTTCCGGCCCAACAGACTGCACAAAAACAACGACCTCACAAAAGGTCACTAAGGCTGAAGTTTGTGTTTGGAAAAGGGTCTGGTTCGATGGTGCGTCAATTTAGTTTGCTGTCACTGCTTTGCGTGTCGGTGTTCGTAACCCGGTGTGAGGGTAAAAAAGAAACGGAAACGAAGACATCTCCTGGTGTGAGTTCTTCAGGAACCGCGGTTGCTGACACTCGTAGCTCGGCTGAAGGTCTTGCGTCAGCACCCGCTCCGGCGACAAGTATGCCCGCAGTCGGCGGCGCGGCTGTGAATCCGGTTGCGCAGGCTGGTAGCAGCGGAACAAACCTGGACTACATCGGTGCTGAGTTCGCCGCTGGGTTTGTTGCCCGGCCGAAGCAACTGATTCAATCGAAGTTCGGTCAGGCTCTGATTACGTCCGCTTTCGAAGGCGACGACTACAAAGACACGGTGCAAGGGTTCAAGGACAGCTTTGGCATTGAGTTGGAAGATGTCAGCCAGATTGCTGTCCTGATGCGAGAAGCTAACTTCGCAGCCAATATAGGATTCGAGCTCCCACAAAAAGGTAAAGGTGCCGCCGCGGTCAACGAACGTGAGTTAAAGAACAACCTCAAGAATGTTGCCCTCGCGATGCACAACTACCATGACGTCTACAGTCGGTTCCCGAACGCGAGTATGCCAAACCTCAGGAAGCCGGAAGCAAAACTCAGCTGGCGAGTTGCAATCCTGCCTTTCATTGAGGAGGTAGAACTCTACGAAAAATTTAACCTGAACGAACCCTGGGACAGCGCCCATAACAAAGCTCTGATTTCAGAAATGCCCGATCTCTACAAGACACCAGGCACCGGTCCCAACAAGACGTCCATGCACGTGGTCACAGGCGACGGTGGTCCGTTTTCTGTCGAGAAGCTTCAGTTCCGCGACGTGACTGATGGTGCGTCCAGCACGATCATGGCTGCGATCGCCGGTGCGGAAGTCGCTGTGGAATGGACTAAGCCAGGTGGTCTTGAATTAGATACAGACGACCCGTGGGGGGCATTCGGGAGTATCGAAGCACAGATGATGGTGACTGTGTTTGACGGCTCTGCTGGAGCGGTCAACCGTAAGACCGATCCAGGGAAATTGCTGGCAATGCTGACTCACAAGGGCGGCGAGGTCATTGAGGGTATTGACGATCTTGGTCTGACCGGCTCGGCTGCGGCCACGCATGGACCAAAGCCCGAACCTTTGCCGACGCTGATCATTCATACGTCCGTGCCTGTCAACAAAGAGAAGGCGGTTGAATCACTTGGTGAAAGCTTCGCCGCACCAGAAAAGAAAACTGTTAACGGCCATGAGTACTTCGATTGTGGCGGGTACGCGATTTGGTTTCCGACTGCGACCAGTATCGTGGCAACACAAACGGACTCGCTGCCGGAAATGATGTCGAACAAAAGTGGTTCTGGAACGTTGCGTGACATGTTCCGCAAGAACTCTGGTGCTGACTTCGTAGGTTGTGCTGACGCCACGTCTATGCCGACCGTCAAAGACAAGCTTATGGCCCAACTGCCGCCGGTGTTTGGCATGGCGAAGCAGCTTGTGTCAGCCAACCTGGTGGTCGATGTTTCCGCAGCAAACCAGCCGATGGCTCGCATTGTTTTGTCAACCTCCGACGAAAACTCTGCGGGGGCAATCAAGGGAGTTCTGGGAGGGTTTCTGGCGATGGGGCAACAACAAGTTGGTGCAGCACCCGTCCCGCCAGAAATGGATTCAGTCCGCGACACGTTTGCGGGTATGATTGAAGGTGTTGAAATCGAACAGGATGGCAAGAACCTGACTTACCACATTGCCAAACCAGCAAAGTACGACCAGTTCGTGGACAACATGAAGCCGCAGTTCAAACAGCTCGGCATCGCCGTCAGGCAGGCGCGTGCGGCCGCCCGCCGAACGGTGAAGAAGAACAACCTTAAGCAAATCGGTCTGGCGTTCTTCGACCACCACGACGTCTACCGTTCTTTCGGTACGGCCGACGGAAGTGATGGCCGACGGAAAGGTGGACTAAGTTGGCGCGTGCATCTACTGCCGTTCATGGATCAGGGCCCACTCTACAAGAAGTTCAGGATTGACGAACCATGGGACAGCGAACACAACAAAGCACTCATCTCGCAAATGCCTGAGATCTACAAAGTGGACGGCGTCACTGATGAAGGCAAGACGTCCATTCACGTGCTGACCGGTGAGGCGGCTCCTTTCAAAGATGGGAAGACGAAGTTCGGAATCGACGACGTGATCGATGGGACACCCTTCACGATTCTTGCTGTCTCTGCCGGACCCAACAAGGCTGAGATCTGGACGAAGCCAGGCGGCCTTGAGGTGAACACGGCCGACCCAATCGCCACGTTTGGTAACATCATCGGCGACACCTTTATGACGCTGTTTGCCGATGGCTCTGCGGACAGCATCCCGAAGACGATCGACAAGGATGTTCTGAACGCTCTGATGACGCACGCCGGCCGCGAGGTAATTGACCTTGACGACATAAGGTGATTGGCCCTGAACCGCCCACGCGGCTCAGCATCATCTTTGATGCCACGGGTGTCGGCAAATGTCACCTGAGTCGCAAGCTCGAATGGCTCTGAGTTTTAGATCTCCGCTCCGACATAAAGTCGGGGCTGAAGTCGAAGTGGTATGCGTCTCACAGGCTTCGGCTCTCGGGGGCCTGTGAGTGTCGCCTGCGTTGTTCCGTTCGTTCCGGTTCCGGTGAGTCACTTGTCCATCTCTTGCGGTTCGGCTGATTCCCGACTGAATTGTTTCGCGCCCGAAGGACGACAGACTGGGAAGAGGGGCAGTCTTGAGGTCTGTCATGGTTTCGCAAACGGTCGATTTACTGGAAGAACTGCGGCTCAGACGCCATGCGCGGATGAACTATGTTCCTGCACATGAGCGGCCGGAACTGCATCCGGTTGTGCAAAATGAGTTGGAAGCCATGGACCGCGAGACGTCTCGCAGTTGTGGCGAAGTGCTGGTTGCGGAGAGGCAAAACCGACGAATTGCTGTCGTAAGCTTGCGTGAGGGAAGTGGTTCCACCGAACTCAAAAGTATGCAATCGACTGGCCTGCTCCGAAGGTTGGTCCGCTTCCGAGCTCAGGATTTCCGTCCAGTAGTGCGAAAACAATGCCCTTCGCGGTTCGCGGAAACCCGGCTGCCTCCGCTATAATCAGTCGAAAGCCTGCGAGACAAGACGCTGCGGGTTACTCTTGCCACGGACGAGTTATGGCGACGGAAGTCATCGCCACACAAGCTGAATTTCTTGAACTCTGCGACGCGATTCGCAGTGCCGGTATCGTTGCGTTCGATACTGAGTTCGTTTCAGAATTCACTTACCTGCCGGAACTCGGATTGTTGCAGTTTGCGACTCCTGAAGTTGCCGCCGCCGTGGATCCGCTGGAGGTCGCCGATCTGTCTCCCTGGTGGGAGCTGATGAGCGATGATGTCACCACGGTTATTGTTCACGGTGGCCAGGCTGAGATTCGGTTCTGTCTTGAAGCGATTGATCGTCGGCCGCAGCGGCTGGTCGATATTCAGGTTGCGGAAGGCATCCGCAGTCGCAGCTACCCGTTAGGGTACAGCAATCTTGTCAATCGGTTGATGGGCGAGAACATCAAGAGCACGCAGACTCGCACCGACTGGTTACGGCGTCCGCTGTCCGCTGACCAAATTAAGTACGCTCTGGAAGACGTGAATCATGTGATTCCCATTTGGGAACGCCAGCAAAAGTCGCTCAATAAGAAGGACCGCTTGTGGTGGGCAGAAGCTGAGTTCGAACGGTTGGTCGACGACATTGTCGCTGAGCGTGAAGCCGATCCGTGGGCTCGTATTAGCGGTCTGCACAAATTGAATCGCCGCCAGCTTGCCGTAGCTCACGAACTGGCACGCTGGCGCGAGACTGAGGCGCGTTCAAGAAACAGGCAGCCGCGGCGCGTCTTGCGGGATGATTTGGTCATCGATGTGGCTCGACGCCGACCAAAGACGAAGAAGGATTTGTTCGCCACACGCGACATGAACCGGCCGGCCAGCAAGAACTCGGCTGACGCGATTCTTGAATGTGTTGCTCGTGCTGAAGAAGTTAAAGACGGTGATCTGCCGAAGACGATGCGGTCTCGCAGTCACGACGCAGATCCGGATCAGCAGGTCGTGAGTAAGCTGCTTAGTCTGGCTCTTTCGAACCGCTGTGCCCAGATGGAAATCTCGCAGCAACTGGTTGCCAATAATGCCGACCTGCAGGAACTCGTGCGACTTATCTGTAGCGACAAGCCGACCGATGCCCTGCCACTTATGAATGGTTGGCGAGCTGTAGTTTGTGGCGACTTGCTGGCGGATGTGTTGAACGGAAATGTTGCGGTGCGGGTCGCCAAGCCGGGCGAAAAGGGTCCGTTGATGTTTGAGGAACGCAGCTGAGTTGAGCGGATTTGTGGAATCTGCCGGGCGGCTCAGGTTTCGAAAATCTTCGCGGTGTTTTGCTGAACAAATTCAGGTCTAGCCGGGATCAGCATCCAAAACACGTTTCACCAAGCAAAGTGTACCCACTATGACATGCGCTTGTTTGCGAACCAGTCTCATTGTGCTTCTGAGCCTCGGCATCCTCGCACAGCCTTCTGCTGCTCAGGACAACGACGCGGCGCTGCGTAGCAAAGTGTTGACGGCGATAAAGCGATCGCAGCGATTTCTGCGTTCGAAGCAGAACGCAAACGGCACCTGGACTTCCACCTTTCCACAGTACCCCTCTGGATCAACGGCACTGGCAGTGCTGGCTCTGTTGAATTCGGGACTAACTGAAAAAGACCAAACTGTCAGTAAGGGGCTTAAGTATCTGCGTAGCCTGCCGGCGGGGCGCCCGGACAGGACGTACGAAGTGTCTTTGACAATCTCGGCTTTGGTCGCGGCCAAGGCGAAGAACGGAAGAGACCATCGGCAGATCAACCGCTTGGCTAAGCGGTTGGAAGATACTCAAACCGAGAATGGTTCCTGGAGCTACCCGTCGGGTAGAGGAGACCCGAGTAACGCTCAATTCGGTTTGCTGGGCCTGCGTGAGGCGGCTTCGATTGGCTACGAGGTCGATCCTGAAGTTTGGCGGAAGGCGCAGGCGTACTGGCGGCGGCTACAGGACCCGAACAGGGGCGGGTGGAGCTATAGCGGTTCGCAGTACAACGGCAGCATGACTTGTGCGGGCATTGCTTCGCTGGCCATCACGCAGCGGATGCTTCGCAATGATAAGGACGTTTTGCCCAATGGGGACGTAGATTGTTGTCGGGCGCCTGACGTGGATGAAGGTATCGACGCGGGGCTTGATTGGTTGGGGCGCAGGTTTTCAGTTCAGTCGAACCCCGGCGTGCAGTCGAGTCGTGCGCATCTCATGTACTACTTGTACGCACTCGAACGGGTTGGTCGATTGACTGGCCGCAGGTTTATCGGGCAGGGCGATTGGTACCGTGAAGGTGCTCGGACACTCGCTTCGAACCAACTGGCTGCTGGTGACTGGCGTTCGAGCAGTGAGGGTGGCGTTGTTGCTGCCAGTTTTGGGCTACTGTTTTTGTCCAAGGGGTTGGTTCCCGTAGTCATTAACAAGCTGGAGTACGGTGCTCCTGATCCGAACAACAGGTTCCGTCCGGCGGGTCGCGATTGGGACAACCATCCGGACGACGCAAGGAACCTGGTTGAGTTGATCAGTGGCTTGGAGGACTGGCCGAAATTGTTGACGCACCAAACCCTCAACATGTACCGGCTGAAGCCGGACACGGCCGTTGCCGAACTTGCACAGGCGCCGATTTGCTACATCTCGGGTGCCCAGCGACCGACGTTCACAGAGCAGCAGGTCGCTGCGTTAAGAGCTTACGTCGATCAGGGCGGTTTCATTCTGGCCTGCGCGACGTGTGATTCTCAGGACTTTGATCCCGGCTTCCGTGACCTGGTCAAACGGATGTTTCCCGAGGGGGGAACCGAATTAAAGCGGCTGAAGTCAGAGCATCCAATTTTTCGTTCTGAGTTCCGGCTGCCGGCTGACGCGATTGAGCTGCATGGAGTCGACTTCGGTTGCCGGACATCGATTGTGTATTCGCCTGTTGATCTGGCCTGTTACTGGAACAAATGGTCGAAGGTGGAACCGTCTGATCGCAAGGACTTGCCACAGGTCGCACAGGACAGGCTTCGAACTCGAATTACTCGAGACACGCGAATCGGAGTAAACATCGTCGCGTATGCAACCGGCCGAGAACCACCAGGGAAACTGGATGACGCGGGCGGCGATCGGATCAAACGAAGGGATCAGATCCAGCGAGGCTTCCTGGAAATCGCGCAACTGAAACACAGCGGTGGCTGGGACACCGCACCGCGCGCTTTGCGGAATCTCTTGCTGGCTCTCAACGAAACCGTTGGCGCGGCGGCTTCGACGAAGCCTAAGTCGCTGCCTGTGATGGCGGACGACATTTTTAATCATCCGCTTGTGTACATGCATGGCCGACACGCGTTTGAGTTCAGTCGACAGGAACGCGAGCAATTGCGGAAGTACCTGGATCGCGGGCATGTGCTGTTCGCTGACGCCTGCTGTGGTTCGCCGCAGTTCGACAAGAGTTTCCGAACCCTGGCGGCTCAGCTTTACGAAGGCGAAGACGCGAAGCTGGTTCGGATTCCCACCGATCATCCCATCTTTACGGATGAGACCTGGCACGACATCAAGATGGTCGAGCGTCGGATACCCGCCGTTGGGCGGAACGCCAAGTTTGAAGCGCGCGTGGAGCGGGGAGAACCGTTCCTGGAGGGAATCGAAGCCGGCGGGCGACTGGTGGTTGTGTATAGCAAGTACGACATCAGCTGCGCGCTTGAGCAGCAGTCGACGGCGGCGTGTCGTGGCTATATCGAGAAGGATGCCGTGAAGATTGCGCTTAATGTTGTGATCTACGCGATGCGGCAGGATCTTGACTAAGCGGCACTTGGTCCGCTCCCCAGTAGCGCGAAAACACTGGAAAAACGTGGGTGCTAAGACGCCTATTGTGGGATTGTCGAACTTACATTAACTTGCCCGCCCGCCCGGAATGGACTCTCGGCTAGCTGGCTTGTAATGGACTACAACATCAAACCCCTCGGCCGCACCTGCAGCGCCAGCGGAGAACCGCTTGCGCCGGGTTCATCGTGCTATTCGGCATTGGTGTTGGAGAACGGCAAGCTGGCTCGGGTCGATTTTGCTGAGGAGTCCTGGTCGGGGGCCCCGCAAAACGCAGTCGCCCATTGGCGAGCAGATGTGCCAGAGGTGAAAGAGACCCAGGAGAACCCACTGGATCCGGACTCGTTGTTCGAGTATTTCGAACGGCTTTCTGAGTCGCCCAATGAGTTCCAGGAAAAGATGCGGTACGTGCTGGCGTTGCTGTTGGTTCGTAAACGCCGCCTGCAAATTGATGGTTCGCGCATAGATGGTGACGACAGTTTTCTGCAGCTGTCAGGGACCAGAGGCGAAGGCAGTTACGAGATTCGCGATCCCGACTTATCAGACGCTGAGATTGAACAGCTCCAGATCCAATTGGTTCCAGGCTAAGCCGGCTTATGTGTGACGTCTCTACATTGCAGTCTTCGAGACTTCGGTCGCTGTTAGCGATCGTGGTTTGGGGCACTCTTGTGACCGCGCTGCCGGGCTGTCGATCAATGATACGGCAGCAGTCAGGAATTCCGCTGGAACCGCGTGCGAAACCGGTACTCCCATATCAGATTTCACAAGCCGAACTGCTGGAGCACCTAAACCAGAACGCAGACAAAACACGTTCCTGGATTTCTCGCAGCTGCCAAATAGCCGTCACCATCCCGCAAAGGCCAACCGTGCGGCTTAATGGGACAATTGCCTGCGAAGTGCCTCGTAACTTCCGGCTGATTGCAGACGCAGGCATGGGATTGATTAGTACCGACGTTGGTTCAAACGACGAATACTGCTGGTTTCATATGCAGCCCGATAGAGAAAATAACTTGTATAGGGTTCGTCACGACGAGTTCGACTACGTGAGAAACCACCCGCACGCACAGCAGCAAATGTCGATGCCGTTCGAACCCAAGTGGCTCATGGAAGTCCTGGGGGTCACTCGGATTGCCAGTGACGGCATGACCATGCATCGCGACACGCACCCGGAACGTGTGAATCTTGTTAGTCAGCACGACACGAAAGACGGGCGGATGTTCCGTCGGATCACCATTGTCGACTTGCATGGGGGCAATGTGATCGGCCATCGAATTGTTGACAGTGGCAACAACACGGTCGTCCGAGCGGAACTGTCTGACTTTCAGTACGAAGGCGGAGCGAAGTTGCCCGGCCATATCGCGATTGATTGGCCGGCAATGAAAATGTCCATGGCAATCACGATTCGCAATCTGACGACCAACAGTCAACTGCAGCCCAATCTCTGGCAGCCAACGATCAGCAGAGGTATGAACGTTGTTGATGTCCGCGAGCAACTTCAGCGCACGGAACAGTCAGGGCACCAGTTCAGGCCGCAAGTCTATCGTTCGGGTGAACGCCCCAGTGATCGGCCTGTTTACGACGGCAACGTACAGACCGCTGGTATGCAGGAAGAAGACATCCCCTGGGATGATGAGCCGGCTCAGAAGAAAAAGTGGTTCCGCTGGCCGTTCGGTAAAAGGTAGTCGAACTTACGACTGCACTTCTCTGGCTGTAAAGATCTCAGCTAGTTGACTGTACCGGTACTCGAAGATTCGTCTGAGGTCTCGTCTGACGAACAGGCGTTCGATGAGCTTCCCACCAGGCACGCGGTATTCGACGGAGTCGCGGACAAGAGTTCCCTCCTCGCATTCTTCGAATTCGTGCAGGTGGCGCCATAGCCGGTATGGGCCTTTCAATTGCTCGTCCACGAACTGGCTGGTCGGCGTCCAATCGCTGATCAGCGTTCGCCACCGGATAGGGACGAACCGCAACCTCAGTCGGTAGTCAATCAGCGTGCCCTTCTGGATCTCGATGGGCATTGGTGTGGTGACGCGGAAGTTCACCCACGGGGGCGTGATCCGTTCCAATTGGCCAGCGTCAGCGAAGAAATCGAAGACTGGCTCAATCGCGGCTGGCAGGATCTGTTTTGTGGCCAGCCGGAAACTACCGCTCGGCAGATCGCTGAATGATACGGGACTAGTGTTCATGTTATTTCTGAACGTTCTGAACGGAATTTGTGAACTCGATTCAGACCGCTTTTTTACCCGATCTTGTGAGAATTGTTAGCAAAACGTGTGATAAATGCGAATCCAGTGCGGTTGATATGCCGAACAGGCTTCTGTATACAGTATGAACGATTTGAACGAATTATCGATCGCATCGCCAAAAGGGACGATCAAATGACGACAGCAAGTGCGAATCGGGTCAGTAACCATCGGTCTCAGCAGCAACGCTTTGACCGCGCTTTTGGGCAGACTCTTAACCGGTACGCGGCCAAATTGGGGAGAGCCGCAAGGCGGGTTACGGTCGCCGAGGAATTGCTTTTGGCTGAAGGCAGTTTCATTCACAACGCGGATTTCGAGACGCTAAGCATCGCTGAGCTTGAATCCGCCGCCGATGAATCAGACTTGTTCGTCAAGCAGCGTCCACGGCCTGACAGCGAGGGTGTTATCGATCGTATGGCATCGACTGCCCTGCTGACTCATCACGGCGAGCAGTTCTTTTTCCGCCGCATGAACTATCTCATGTTTTGGGCGAACTCGTTCCGGGCGACGCTGAAGCCGAAGCGGGCGACAGCCAAGTCGATTGCGAGGGTTCAGGTGCTGCTTGAGGAAGCTCAGCGAAGTCGCTCTACCATCGTCGATTCGAATCTCCGGCTCGTGCTGTCATTGGCTCGAAAGTTCTCGAACAGCGACCTGGAGTTTGAGGATCTTGTCAGCGAAGGGAGTCTGATTCTGGTTAAGGCGGTGGACAAGTTCGATTACTCAAGGGGCTTCCGGTTCAGCACGTATGCGACTCATTCAATTCAACGCCACTTCTACCGCCGGTGGAAAACAAATCAGCGTCGAGGAAATCTGATTCAGGTTTCGTCTCCTGAGATCCTGGCCGAATTGGTTCCGACCGATGAGCCCGCAGAAGACGACACGCTGGACATCGCCCAGTTGACTCCAATCATGCAGTTGATGGCGGGTGAACTGGACGAACGAGAGCAGCACATCGTGCTTGAACGATTCGGCCTTGGCCCAACGGGCGTTGCTCAGACATTGCGATCTTTGGCTGCCGACCTCGGCATTTCGAAGGAACGCGTTCGACAACTGCAGATGAAGGGAATCGCAAAGCTGCAGGACATTGCGGATGGCCTAAACAGAAACGGTTCTGTGTCACGTCCGAACCCGCTTAGCTACTCTTAGTACTTCAACTACCGACAATCGTTACGTAAGCCAAGTGGGCGAACGGATCCCGTCTCTACACGGTTTCCGGACTAGCTGAGCCCCTGATCTCGCCTGCTGGAATTCCACTGACTGGAGTATTTTCGATGACTGCAACTGCACTTGGAACTCAAACCATCGCGGTGACAGGTTCGACCGGGCTTGTCGGTTCGGCCCTGATGAGCAGCCTCGCTTCCGGTGGTGTGAAAACGAAAGCGATCGTTCGCAAGCCTCCCGCCAGCTACGAAGATGAGATCCAATGGGATGCCTCAAGCGGTTTCCTGAACACGGACCTGCTGGAAGGCTTGGATGGAGTTGTCCATCTTGCAGCTGAAAGCATCGCCGACGGCCGTTGGAACGAAGCGAAGAAACATCGAATTCACAACAGCCGCGTCGAAGGCACGACCACGCTATGTAGCGCGCTGGCCGAGCTACAGCAGAAACCAAAAGTGCTTGTGTGTGCGTCGGCCATTGGGTTCTACGGTGACCAAGGAGACAAGATTCTGGACGAGAACGCCAGCGCGGGCTCGGGCTTTTTGGTCGATGTTTGCAAAGGCTGGGAAGACGCGACGAAAATCGCCGCAGACGCCGGCATTCGTGTCGTGAACCTGCGGATCGGGGTCGTCCTGGACAAGAAGGGCGGTGCGTTGGCCGCGATGCTGACTCCATTCAAGATGTGCGTCGGCGGCAAGATGGGATCCGGCAAGCAGTACTGGAGTTGGGTCGCCTTGACCGATCTCGTGCGAATGATTGAACACGCGATCGCGACCGAATCTCTTAGCGGGCCGGTGAATGCGGTGTCCCCAACGCCTGTGACAAACATTGAGTTCACAAAGGCCATGGGAAAAGTGCTGGGCCGTCCGACTATCTTCCCGATGCCTGCTTTCGCGGCAAGGCTGGCTTTGGGCGAAATGGCAAACGAACTGCTGCTCTCCAGCGCGAGGGTTGTTCCGACAAAGTTGGAAGAGTCGGGCTTTGAGTTCCAATATCCGGAACTCGAGTCGGCTCTGAAGCACGCGTTGGCTTAATCATGAACGGCTCCCAATCGCCGGCATGGATGTCATTGGTTCTTAAGTTAGCGGGAATCTACAACCTGGCCTGGGGCGCGGTTGTGGTTCTCTTCCCCGGTTGGACGGCCAGCCTTGCGGGGTTCGATCCAGCACCGCGCTACCCTGAACTGTGGCAGTGCATCGGGATGATTGTGGGTGTGTACGGGGTCGGCTACTGGATAGCCGCTTCGAACCCTGTGCGGCACTGGCCCATCGTCTTGGTGGGGTTGCTGGGAAAGATCTTTGGCCCAATCGGTTTGCTGTTTTCTCTTTGGAAGGCAACGCTGCCGATGCAGATGGTCGGAACTTGTCTGTTTAACGACCTGGTCTGGTGGATCCCGTTTGGCATGATTCTTTGGCACGCTGCGCGGGAGTCATCAAAAATTGTTCCGCAACAGCTGGCGGCCAAGCCAAGCGAGACAGTCAAAGATCAAAACGGTCGCACGATTTCTGAACACTCTCATTCGGGCAACTTCCTGGTCGTCTTTCTGCGACATTCCGGATGCACATTTTGCCGAGAGGCGATCGCTGATATCGTCGCCAACAAGACAGAGCTAGCCAGCAAAGGGATCAGTGTTGGCTTCGTGCACATGGGCGACGAAGACTCTGTAGAACGCTTCGAAGCGACCGGCGCGAGCGACTATTCGCGATTCTCAGATCCGGACCGGGCACTGTATGAAGAGTTCGAGCTCGGACTGGGAACGTTTGGCCAACTGTTTGGGCCGGCAACATTTATCCGAGGCTTCAAAGCGGCTCTGGTCGACGGTCATGGGTTTGGCGGACTGGAAGGTAATGGGCTGCAGATGCCTGGGGCGTTTCTGGTTCGCGATGGGCAAATCGTGAACGCTTACCGGCACACGGCAGCTTCCGATCGGCCGAACTACCTGGAACTGTGCTCCCCGAGCTAGTGGACCACGGATTTCGAGTTCCACGCCACGCCGAACAGGCACCGTCACCTGAAGGTTGCCGCCACGCTAGTAGTAGCGAGGTGCGTCCTGAATATCTTTGGCTTCCTGGATGTTGATCATCTCAGGAGCCGCCACTTCGCCTGGGCCGCGAATGACATCAACCTTCACGAGCACGGCATAGCTTAAGAAAAACAGAAGGCCATACGCGAACGCGTTGGCTGCCACGTGCTTGCCCATGAACTTCATCGCCGTGCCAGCTGATCGCTTGATCTTTATTTTGGTTCCGTCCCACTGCACGCTGTAAAGTTCGTCCAGGACCAGATGCGAAAGGAACCCTGTTGCGACTCCACCCGCCATCATCAGTCGGACGTTGACGTCGGAGTGCCGGTAAAACAGAAACGTCAGCTCTGAAGCGATCAGCAACGCTGGTATCGAATGAAACATACCGCGATGAACGCTTAGCTTCCCGACAATCGCAGCTCCGCCATAGCGTATGGCTCCATACAGGACCAAAGCCATCAACATCGCGCGTTCTGTGTCGCCGCCCATCTGATCGACGTACCGCATCACGAACATTGGGACGATGGCTGCAACCACGCTAAACAAGCCACGAATTGGTTTGCCGCTTTCGGAATCCAGGTCCGGCAGCATGCCGGAAACCCACGTCAGCAGCCCGGCCAACATGCCTTGAACCGGAGTGAACCCCATCGTGACCGTCGCTGCGCCGCCGTAGAAGACGCCCAGTAATCCGCTGACAGTGACATGTTCTCGGTACGCGGCCATGGCTATCGCTATTGTGTTTGATGGGTTAGCCGACACTGGCCGACTACCCTAAGAATACGCGATCGCGCGGTTGTCCCAACCAGATGAAACCGGATTCCGTGGCGAACAGTGAATTCGAACCGCAGGCGGCGTGCGTTTTCGGCAAGAAGTGCCGTATGATGTTTGTTCGTCGTGCGGAGCCTTACAGCCCCGCGCTTGGTTCAACATGGCAACCACAAGCCAGCGTGCTTGTTTTGCGAGAGATGACAAATGCTTCGATTCGTAGTGGCTAGTGTGCTGGTCTGTTCGACCACGCTGTGTGCTCAGGAAAAGTCCGTGCCCGTCTTCAAAAACGGAGAGGCACAATCCGTCAAAGGGTTCGCGAAGCCATCGGAATGGATTCGGCATGAGCTGTTTGTGGAAACGGAATTCAACTCAGACCACGACGAAAAGAAGGACCGCGTCCACGTGGCTGTCGTTCGACAGAAGCAGACGGAAACCGAAGGACTGAAGGTCCCGGTCATCTATGTAACCAGTCCGTACTTCGCCGGATTCGGTTCGACCAGGCCGGAACACATGTGGAACCCACGTCATGAGTTGGGAGTTGATCCGAAAATCCACGACACACCACCGGTTCCAAGACAACGACTGCGTCCCGGTATCGCGAAGTCACACGACAACTGGGTCCCGTTCGGATACGCCGTAGTCTACTCATCGTCTCCAGGAACGGGCTTGTCCGAAGGTTGTCCGACAGTCGGCGGCGATAACGAATCACTGGCTCCCAAAGCCGTCGTCGACTGGCTCAACGGACGCGCGAAGGGTTACACAACTGTTGATGGCAACGAAGAAGTCAAAGCCACCTGGTGCACCGGGAAAGTGGGCATGACGGGAACCTCATACAACGGAACCCTTCCACTTGCTGCCGCGACAACCGGCGTTGAAGGCCTGGAAGCCATCATCCCGATCGCTCCCAACACGTCTTACTACCACTACTATCGCTCAAACGGATTGGTTCGCCATCCGGGTGGATACATGGGTGAAGACATCGACGTGCTCTACAACTTCATTCACACAAACTCCGACGAAAAGCGCCGCGAATACTGCGACTGCGAAGTGCGGGACAAGCTGTACGCCGAAAACCGCGACCGGCAGACCGGTGACTACAACGACTTCTGGGCGGGTCGCGACTACTTGAACAAACTAGACAAGCTGAAGGCAGCCGTCCTGATGGGTCATGCCTTTAACGACTGGAACGTGGTTCCTGAACACAGCGTCCGTATCTACGAAGCCATCAAGAAGAAGGGCAACGTTCCGCACATGGCGTACTTCCACCAGTTCGGACACGGTGGACCGCCAACCATGAAACTGATGAACCGCTGGTTCACTCGTTATCTGCACGGGGTCGAAAACGGAGTCGAAAAGGATCCGAAGTCGTGGATCGTCCGCGAAGGTCTGCCGCGCAACGGCGAACCGACCGGTTACGCCGACTACCCAAACCCGAAAGCCAGTCACGTTGTGCTGCACCTGGGCAAAGGCGGAGCTTCACACGGTTCGCTCATGGCTAACAGTGTCGGCAATCAGGGCCGTGAAACTTTGATTGACGACGTCTCGATCAAGGGAGCCCAGTTGGCTCAGGCTGCTGAATCAAAGAACCGCCTGCTGTACGTGACGAAGACGCTTACCAAACCGGTTCACCTATCGGGCACATCTCGAATCAAAATTCGCATGTCCAGCAGCAAGGCTGCAACCAACCTTTCAGTTTGGATGGTTTCGCTGCCGTGGCAAAAGATGGGTCGCGACATTAACCCCAACATTATCACTCGCGGTTGGGCCGACCCGCAGAACCGTGATTCGATTCGCGAAAGCAAGCCGTTGGTTCCTGGTGAGTTTGTTGACGTGACGTTCGACCTGCAGCCTGACGATCAAATTATCCCCGTCGGTCAGCAAATCGGACTCATGATCTTTGCCAGCGACCGCGACTTCACACTCTGGCCCAAAGCCGGAACCGAACTCAGTGTCGATCTGGACGGAACCGAACTCCACCTACCCGTTGTTGGTGGAACGGCCGCGTTCCAGGAGGCCACGAAGTAAGTGGGTAGAACAGTCGCAACGGCTGTTCTCGCATCTTGACGTCTTGCTGAGATCAGCATTCCACCTAACGCCATCAGCTCATGCTGGTGGCGTATTGCTCTACCACGTCTGTTCCGTGGTTTTGCACTAACAGGTCAGGCTCAGTGACCAATTCCCTGCTAAGTAAGTTCTTCCGGTGACCACGGAGCAATTGTAGTTGTTCGTGAAGTTCCCAAATCCTAGTGTTGCCTCATCCTTCGTAACGGTAGGGTGCCGCGTTTGAAAGCTCCAACTTCAGAAACGAACGATCGCATGCTGACTGTCGAACAAGCCATCGCCAGGATCAACGAGTCACTTTGCCCACTGGATACGACCACGGTTCCGCTGGGTGAGTGCCGTGGGCTCACGCTTGCCGCTGAAATCGTGAGCGGTCTGGATTCGCCGCCGTTTGACAAGGCGTTAATGGATGGGTTTGCGGTTCGGTCAGGAGATTGCACCGGTAACGTTGCACTGGATGTCATCGAAGAAGTGACCGCTGGCCGCGTGGCTGAGAAGACAGTTCAGACTGGCCAGGCGATTCAAATCATGACTGGTGCACCGTTGCCGGATGGCGCGGATGCCGTTGTGCAAATTGAATTGACCAGGCCCGATGGGAACAAGGTTGTCATCGAACCCAACGTCGCGGCCGGGACAAACATTCTCACGCAAGGCGCTTCGATTCAGAACGGTTCGATTGTGCTGCGTCAGGGGACAACCATTCGGCCGCAGGAAGTCGGTTTGCTGGCTGAACTCGGTTGCCACAGTGTCTTGGTTCGCCCGAGACCGCGTGTTGCGATTTTGGCGACGGGCGACGAACTGGTTCCGATAAATGAAGAACCGGGACCGGGGCAGATTCGGAACTCCAACGAGTCCATGCTGGCCGCGCAGGTCGAAAATGCCGGTGGCATTCCGGTTCCGCTGGGCGTCGCTCGCGACGAATCCGAACACCTTGCGCTTGGAATCTCGTTGGGATTGCAGGCCGATATGTTGCTTTTGTCGGGTGGGGTTTCGGCCGGCAAACTGGATCTGGTTCCCTCAGAACTAAGTAAGGCTGGGGTCGAAAAGGTGTTCCACAAGGTTCAGGTCAAGCCAGGGAAGCCGGTGTGGTTTGGAGTTGCAGGCGCGGACAACGGATCGATTCCGGTTTTCGGCCTGCCGGGAAATCCGGTCAGCAGCATGGTTTGCTTTGAACTGTTTGTCAGAACCGCCATCCACAAGCTGGTTCAAGCCGAACAGCAGGCTGCCGCCCACGCACTTCCGCTGGCAGAAGAGGCTCGACCAAATGCCGCTCGACCGACTTACCACCCAGCGCGGCTGGTTGGCACTGATGCGGGGACGCGAGTGCAGCTGGTTGATTGGGTGGGATCGGCCGACCTTCGCTGCACGGTCGATGCGAACGGAATGGCGCTGATACCGGCGGGCGAATCGCCGGTTCCGGCTGGCGAACTGGTGCAGTACTTTCCGTGGTAGGATTGCTGGCTGGTGCCGCAGAGACGCGCTCTGTGGTAAGTCTGCTGCAACTGGGCTAAGGTCGGGGCACGCGCGAGCGAAGAAAAGAGAAAGGGCGAAGCTTGAGACCTCTGATTAGTGAAGCGGAAATATCAAAACGTGTCGCAGAACTTGGAGCGAAGATCTCTGAGGACTATGCAGACAAGAACCTGACGATTCTCGGCGTGCTGACAGGCAGCATTGTGTTGTTGGCCGACTTGATTCGTCAGATCGATTTGCCGCTTCGCGTGGGGCTCATCCAGGCGTCCAGCTACAAAGGCGAAACAACGGTCGCCGGCGAACTGTCGATTAACTCGTCGTTGGTGCCCGACCTGACTGATCGTGATGTGCTGGTCATTGATGACATCTTCGATACCGGGAACACGATGGTCGGCTTGTACAACACGATCAGGGAGTTCAATCCAAGTTCGTTGCAGTCCGCGGTTCTGCTTTGGAAGACCGAACGCACAACTGTGAACATGGAACCGGATTATTACGGCTTCAAGATCCCCGACGAATTCGTGATCGGCTACGGCCTGGACTACAACGACGAGTATCGCCACATCCCGTACATCGGCGTGCTTGAACAGTCTGACCTTGGTGACGGCACATAAGGAAGCCACGCCGCGCGAAGAGTGTTCGTGTGGAACTTTAGAGTTCGCCGCTGCAAGCAGTTACAGAGGGCTCATGACCAGGCGGCCAGAAGATCAGGCGCCGACGAGATCCGGGACGTCGACAGCCTTGATCATTGTCTTGACGATGCGGAACCCGATTGATCGGTAGAGCGCGACGGCGGCTTTGTTTTGCGCGGTCACTTCCAGGTAAACGTTCCGCAGGCCGGCTTCACGGAACCCCAGCAGTGACTTGATGACCAGTGACCTGCCGAGGCCGAGGTTCCGGTGATTGGTGGTGATTCCCACATTCTGAATCGCACCAAGTTTGCGGTTCCGGCGAACTCCCTGAATCGTGCCGCAGTCTTCTGCCGGCCAACCTGGCTCCGGCTGGTAAACCAAGAGCCACGTTGTCTGTGGGAGGAAGTGGTTTTGCCTGGCGATCTCCGACATGAGCTTGCGGCAGCCAGGTAGCTGTCCGAGACACGGGAACACGTGGGAATCGAGCTCAGAACGGAAGCATTTCCACTTGGCGATTGCGTGGCGTTCAAGGTGCGCCGGAACCCAGGATTGCCAGCGATATCCGTTCGGCAACTGCGGATCAGGCAGCATGACCGACCTGAGATCGACCTGCATTCGAAAGCGATGGAATTCGTGAGTTGGCATGTGTGCCCTGTAGACGTCCGGTGTGTCACTTCATTCTGCACTGGCCCAGATGGCACGTCCACTCTGTTCCAACCGGTAATTGTAGTGCGAAGTGCAGTAAAACCAACGGCGTGGGCAATTCCTGTCCTAGCAGGCTGTTGAAAAAGGCCGTTTTGCAATCATCAAGTGTTGATAGAGGCG
>CAZAIB010000080.1:0-31929 GCA_964485095.1 uncultured Planctomycetaceae bacterium
CAGGATGCGGCCACTCAACCCAAACTTGCCGTTGGCCGCGTCTTCGAAGACACCAACGCCAACAAGAAGCCAGATGCAGGCGAACGAGGATTGGCCGGAGTCCGCGTGTCGAATGGAAAAGACATCGCGACAACCGACTCGACCGGACGGTACGAACTGCCCATCGATGACGACACGATTCTGTTTGTCATCAAACCCCGCGGGTACCGATCTCCACTCAACGGCGAGATGCTGCCCCGGTTCTACTACGTTCACAAACCGAATGGATCGCCGAAGCTGAACTTCAAAGGAGTCGAACCAACCGGCCCACTGCCGGCGTCCGTGGACTTCCCCATGTACAAGGTCAGCGAACCGGATAAGTTCGAAGCCATCATGTTCGGCGACCCCCAACCTCGCAACCAAAAAGAAGTTGACTGGATCGCGCACGATGTCATCGAGGAACTAGTCGGAACCAAAGCCTCTTTTGGAGTCACTCTGGGCGACATTGCCTTCGACAATCTCAACACCATGCGCCCCCTCAACCGGACCATCGCGCTGCTGGGAATTCCCTGGTACAACGTGATTGGCAATCATGACATCAACTACGACGTGAAAGAACGCAAGCTGGCTAACGAAACGTTCGAACGCATTTACGGGCCGTCGTACTACTCGTTCGACCATGGGCCCGTGCACTTTATTGTTGTGGACAACATCGAGTGGCGGTTCAACGATCAACAAAACAAGATGGCTTACCGCGGCGGCATCGGTAAACAGCAACTGGCGTTCATCGAGAAGGATCTGTCACTGGTTCCAGCCGATCAGTTGGTCGTCCTGATGATGCATGTGCCACTGACGAACACGCACGACAGGAAGGGCCTGTTCAAGCTCATTCAGGACCGGAAATTCTGCATGTCAATTTCCGGACACACGCACCACCACGAACACGTCTTCATCAAGAAGAAAGATGGCTGGGAAGGTTTGGAACCACACCACCATGTGATCAACGTGACCGTCAGTGGTAGTTGGTGGAGTGGCGTGGAAGATGAACGCGGTATCCCTCACACCATCATGGCCGACGGCGCGCCGAACGGCTATTCGACAATTTCGTTCGATGGAACGGAGTACCGAGTCGACTTCCATCCATCCGGACGTCCCGCCAATTACCAAATGCAACTGCACGCGCCGGAGGTAGTGAAGTCGGCCGAGTCAGCTAAGCAGACGCTGTTTGCGAATGTGTTTAACGGTTCTGAAAAGACGAAGGTCGAAATGCGAATCGGGAAGTCGGCGTGGACTGTCATGAAGAAGGTGCGGGAGATCGATCCAAGCCTGCAAAGTGCGTTCGATCGCGAAGCCGCCATCCTGAAGAAAGCCCCGAAGACCTTTCGTAAGCTCAATAAGCCCAAGGCATCCAGTCACCTTTGGCGGGTTAACCTGCCGCCGAATCTGCCTGAAGGCACGCATATGATTGAGGTTCGGGCAACCGACACGAAAGAACGCGTGTATCAGGGCGGCCGCGTTCTGAGGGTGGCTCAGTAGCAAATCGACGCCGTGAAAACGCTCGAAAGCCGGATTTGGTTGACGCCTGCGTACCAGTAAGTACCATATTTATGTGGTGTTTTTCTTGTCCGGATCCGTGTCCGAACACCGCCACAGAGTTTTTTTTGAGGATGGTTGGGAATGGCTGAAGGCACAATCAAGAAAGTGACTGACAAGGGTTTTGGTTTCATCGACACCGGTGAAGGCAAGGACATGTTTTTCCACATGTCGAACCTCGAAGGCGTGCAGTTTGACGACCTGTACGAAGGACAGAAGGTCTCGTTCACGGAAGGACAAGGACCAAAGGGACCGCGAGCTGAAAACGTTCGCCCTATCTAGTGTCTTGCCAGGCTTTCAAGTGAGAAGTTTGAAGGCTGACGCAACACAGTAGACGCTGACTGAGACACGAAGCCGCTGGGTGGAACTTAGCGGCTTTTCCTATGCGCGCTCGGCGGGCGCACTCACCATCCTGCGACTGGTCTCAAGCTCAGGTCCTCCGCCCTTGCTCAGTCATGTCGTATCGAACGCGCGGGTTGTAGCGGTTTCTGGTTCGTTGGATTGCCTGCACGACAGATCATTTTACCCGGCGGTCGGTTGTACGAACTAGACTTGGATACCTGAGATCCCAACAGCTGGAGTCGCGCTGGTGAACGTTTTAAGTGCAAATCAACGTCGGTCTGAAAGACAACAGACTTTTTACACCGCATACGCTTATGCATGCCAGGGTGGCGAATGGCGTCGTCTTGATGTGAAAATTTTCGATCAGTCCGGACAAGGCGTACGGTTGCGATCAATGGAAAACCTTGAGGGAGAAAAGCTCTACCTGCAGCTGGACCCCACAAGCTCGGTGCTCGTTGATTGCACCATTCGCCGAAGTCAGCCGGTTGCCCGAAACTGCTGGGAGTTTGGGCTCGAGCTTGATGAACTTGTCGAAATGCAAGAAGCCCTGCCAAAGGAAGTTCTCGAAGCCTACGGTGTCAACGACACCACGCTTACTGAAGAAGTCGCTGTTGAAGCTGCCGTATCAACACCTCCACATGCTGCAGACTCTTTGGACACTGCTTCCCCCATGCCCGGCATGGACACCACGAGCACCGCTCCATCAAGCGAGTCGGATCAACTTACTGAAGATGTTGCTGTTGAAGCAGTTGCAGTTGAAGCAGTGGTAGCAGAATCTCCCCAGGCTGCAGACTCTTTGGATACTGCTCCCTCCATGCCTGGCATGGACACCACGAGCGCCGCTCCACCAAGCGAGTCGGATCAACTTACTGAAGATATTGCTGTTGAAGGAATTGCAGTTGAAGCAGTGGTACCAGAACCCCCACAGCCTGCAGACTCGTTGGCCCCTGCTCTTCCCGTGCCCAGTGATATCACCGCACTACCAGACCACCAACCGAATCAACTCGCTGTAGACGCTCTTCCCATGCCCGGCATGGTTAAGACGAAGGCAGGGTTTGTGGAAACGGTCATGGTCGGATTCGCTGGACTGGCGAGTCTCTTCTGTGAATGCGCAGTCAAGGGCGCCAAGATGCTGCGGTTTATCATAGGAGCAAACGTGCAACCTGGTTCGTTCTTTTCAAACAAGACAGAAGAAGCCCAACGTCTCGAATGGCTACAGGCATGTTCGAAAAGCGTCTGCGCCGATCGGACTGAAGGCCTGAACTGGACGGAAAGCTCAGCCACCAGCCCGGAGTAGTTACACTGTCGCGGTCGTTTGCCAACGATCGTTTGCGAATCGAAGTGAGGTTCATCAAGCTACGTGCTGACTTGAACCAATTCGTTTGCGAACACCATGACAAATGCAATCACGCTTTCGACAGGCGCACAACTTCCGTCAGTCGGACTGGGGCTCTGGAAGATCGATAAAGCCGAAGCGGCCAGCGTTGTCGAACAGGCCATCAAGGCCGGCTACCGACACTTCGACGCCGCCTGCGACTACGGAAACGAATCCGAGGCTGGTGCAGGCATCAAAGCGGCCATCGCCAGCGGCGTGTGTTCGCGAGAAGATCTGTGGGTCACGTCGAAACTGTGGAACACATACCACGCGGCCGAACATGTACGACCAGCCTGCGAACGTTCATTAAACGACCTGGGTCTCGACTACCTGGATCTGTATCTCATCCATTTCCCGATCGCCCAACGGTTCGTTCCATTCGAAGAACGTTATCCACCGGAGTGGGTTTTCGATCCCGCTGCTGACGAGCCATGTGTTGAATCGGTACCGGTTCCCATCTCAGAGACGTGGCAAGCCATGGAAGAACTGGTCACGGCTGGCCTGGTTCGCAACATCGGCATTTGCAACTTTGGAGTCAGCCTGATTCGGGACTTGCAGTCGCACGCGACCATCCAGCCATCGGTCCTGCAAATCGAATCGCACCCATATTTGACTCAGGACAAGTTGCTTCGGTTCTGTTCAGAAAACAAGATCGCTGTTACGGCGTTCTCACCGCTGGGCGCGTTGTCGTATCTGCAGTTGAACATGGCCACCGAATCAGATTCGGTGTTGCAGGAAGAATGCGTCAAAGCTGCCGCGGCTCGAACCAATCGCACTCCAGCCCAGGTTGTTCTGCGTTGGGGCATTCAGCGCGGTACCGCGATTGTTCCGAAAACATCGAAGCCCGAACGGCTGATTGAGAACCTCGCGCTGTTTGATTTCGAGCTAACCGGCGACGAGATGTCGGCAATCTCTGCGCTGGATCAAAACAGACGCTTCAACGATCCGGGGGCGTTCTGCGAATCGGCGTTTGGAACGTTCTTTCCGATCTATGAGTAGCCATGGAGTTTCCTGCACCGAGACCCGCACAAGGCGAGCCGCATGTCGAACCTGAATGTGACAGCCATTGATCTTATCGGGCATCAGGAATACGACGGGCTTGCATTCCCGTCAGCCTATGCGGCTGGGCAGGGCGGTGATCGCGACTCAGCCTGTGAATGGGTTGCTGCCAATCGCGAACGGTTGGACCAACAGCTTGGCGAAACCGGAACGCTGTTCTTTCGAGGCTTCGGACTACAGACGGCGGAAGACTTTGACGCGTTTGTCACAGCGTTTGGTTACCCGAACTTCACGTATGCCGAATCGCTGTCGAACGCGGTTCGCTTCAACAAGACCGAACGCGTTTTCACGGCCAACGAAGCTCCATCCGACGTACGCATTCACCTGCACCACGAAATGGCGCAGACGCCGATTTACCCGAGCCGACTGTTTTTCTTCTGTGAAACTGCTGCCAAAACCGGCGGGGCAACGCCGCTATGCCGTTCGGACGTATTGTTCGACCGGCTTCGTGACGCAGAACCCCAGTTCATCGCCAGGTGCGAACAGAGTGGTCTGAAGTATTCGAACGTCATGCCGGCCGAAGACGATGCCTCATCGGGTATGGGACGAAGTTGGCGTAGCACGCTTGCGGCGGAATCTCGTGACGCGGCTGAGGCGCGACTGGCCGGACTTGGATACTCGTGGGAGTGGATCGATGACGGCAGTCTGCGAGCCACGACTCCCGTGCTGCAGGCGGTTCGAGAACTCAGTAATGGCCGGAAAAGTTTCTTCAATCAACTGATCGCTGCGTCGCAAGGATGGAAAGACGCCCGCAACGATCCATCCCGAGCCATCACGCACGGTGACGGTACGTCGCTGGACACCAGAGCCGTTCAAACCGCGTGCAGGATCGCCGACGAGATTACATTCGACGTCCCCTGGCAAGACGGCGATGTCGCTTTGGTCGATAACTACGCCGTGATGCACGCCCGCCGGCCATTCACAGGAACGCGGAAAGTTCTGGCGTCACTGGTCGCTTCATAGAAAGCCAGTGCCACCGCACAATCCACCATCACCCTGGTTCGTCCAACCGGAATCGCACCAACAACCCCAGCCCCTCATCCAGCCGGATACCGATCGAACGGAACGTTCGTTAGGAGATCCAGCCGCCGCCGAGGACTCGGTTGTTGTCGTACAGGACCACAGCCTGGCCGGGTGCCACGCCGAATTGTGGTTCGTCGAAGGTGACTGTCAGTTGATCGTCGCCGGTGATTTCAGCGACGGCAGTCGCCGCAGCATGTCGGTAACGAATCATCACCCGGCATTCGATTCGCGACGAGAGGTCCGGAACCAACCAGTTTAGTCGATCAGCCGTGAGCTGCGTGCGCGCGAGATCTTCGCGGTGGCCGATTACCACCTGCTTCGTGTCGCGATCGATACGTACCACGAACCGCGGTTCTCCGAACGCGATGCCAAGGCCCTTACGTTGGCCGATGGTGTAGCGTTCGTAACCCTGGTGCTGGCCGACAACTTCGCCGGTCGTTGTGACAAGTTCGCCAGCCGTGTCCTGTTCGCCTCGATAGCGTTCAATGAACCCGGCATAGTCGTTGTCAGGGATGAAACAGATTTCCTGGCTGTCTGGCTTGTCCGCGTTTCGGAGTCCGGTGTGCCGAGCCAAATCGCGAATCGCAACTTTGGTTTGATCGCCGACGGGGAACAAGATGTTCTGCAGCAGATCCTGTTCGATACCAAATAGCACGTAGCTTTGATCCTTGGTCGGATCGAAACCGCGAACCAAAGACGGCGGGCCTTCGCTGTTTGGTAGTAGCTGAGCGTAGTGACCAGTCGCGATCTTTTCGGCTCCGATGGACTTTGCAAAGTCCCATAGGTGACCGAACTTCAGCCAGTTGTTGCACATCACGCACGGGTTAGGAGTCCGCCCTGACAGATACTCGTCAGCGAAGTAGTCCTTGATACGCCCAAACGCGTCTTTGAAGTTCACTGCGTGGAACGGGATGTCCAATGAGTCTGCCACACGGCGAGCGTCCGCCGCATCAGACGCACTACAGCAACCCTGCTTGTGCGCTGGAGCGTTAACGATCGGCAGCGGGTTATCAGGCAGCGCACAGGTTTCGGCTTCGGTCGCGCCGGATCGCATGAACAATCCGACGACCTCGTAGCCCTGTTGTTGTAAAAGAACGGCAGCAGCAGAGCTGTCGACTCCACCGCTCATTGCCAGCACGACTCGTGTCATTGGACAGACTGTGTAGGTTAAGGATCAGGCCAAACGGGAATCTTTGTCCCGAGCAAACTTGGCTGGGTGGCCGGGGTTGGACTGAGCCTGCGAAGGAAATCCCGGGGTTTCACTCGTCCCTCGCTCCAACCCCGGCCACCCAACACACAGACAAATGATACCGCTGAGTTCAAGACCACTTAGACCCGCTAGGGGTTCGCTTCGGCCGGCTTCTTCGCCTGAGTGAACTTGATCTTCTCAATGTAGCGAACCAGCTTACCGTCCTGAATTCGGCCAGTGCAGGCCCCGATGCACTGAATCCCGTATTCGTACCGCAGATTGTAGTCAGCGTCGATTTCGACCTGCTGTTCGGATGCGACTTCACCAGCTCCGCCAGTGATCTTGAGAATCTCGCCATTGAGTCGCTCGAACGCTTGCGGGCCGTTGCCTAAGGGCCTTTCCCCCAGCATCAGGCTCACAAGGTTGCCGTTTTGGTCCGACACCATCTTGACCTTGAGATCGGGGAGTGGCAGCTCGTTGGTCGGTTCGCTTGGAGCACCAATCGGCATGTTGATGCTGAAATCGCCTTCCGGTTCAACGATCTTCAGAGTCAGCATGAAGAAGATAAGCAGCTGAAACACGACGTCGATCATCGGCGCCATCTGCGTTTCGATCTTCTCGCTTTTGGTCGATTTGATCTTCACTACTGACGCACCTCCTGCGTCGCGGCGAGTGCAAAGCGTTGAAACTTCACATCGTCTGCCTGACACATTTGGATGAGTTCCTGAACCAATCCGATAGGCACTTCCGCATCCGCTCGAATCTGCACGGTCACTTCATCCAAAGGCGTATCAATCGCACCATAGAACTGTGATTCTGTTTTCAGACGAGCCGGCATGCCCTCAATAGGGACCGCTTCACCGTTGAAGAAGACGTAGGCGTTGTCATCCTTCTTCGCACCGGTTTTGTCGCGCTCGTATCCGATGTTCAGCGTCAGAAGGTTCTCACGTTTCACCTCAGGCGGCTTAGCGAGTTCGTTTTTGGGAAGCTTGACGCGTTCGTCGGCTTGGGTTTGTTCGAAGTTGGTAATCACCATAAAGAAGGCGATCAACTGGAACACGATGTCGATCATGGGTGTCATGTCGACTTCGATGGGGTCGGATTTGGATCCTTTGAACTTCATGTTCGTAACCTCGGATTCAGGAGACTTCAGTTACGATTCGTGACGAGCAGGTGCGGTGGCTGGAGCAGCTCCGCCTGGCCCCTTCTTACCCATCGTCGAGAACCGGCTCATCAGTCCTTCGCTGACCATGCCAACTTCCAGAACGAAGCGAGCGATCCGGTTACGCAGAATGCTGTAGAACACCATCGCCGGAACAGCGATGCCAAGCCCAATCAGCGTCGTGAACAACGCCGTTGAAATACCGTCGGCCAGTTCGGAAGGTTTTGGTGACGTGACGCTTTGAGCAATAGTGCTAAAGCTGTCGATCATCCCGGACACGGTTCCCATCAGGCCCAGCATGGGGGCGACCGTTCCGATAAGTGCCAGGTAGCTAAGACGGTGTTCCATTGCCATGGTTTCGTCTTCGCCGACTTCCTGCATGCCTTCAACAACTTCTGAATAGCCACGGTTCAGTCGGCTCATTCCCGCAGCCAGAACGCGACCGACAAACGAATCGTCGTTGCGAGCCGATTCGTAGGCCCCCTGGAAATCGCGTGCGTTTAGTTTCTGTTCGAACGACTCAATAAAGTCCGCGGGTAGTAAGCTCTCCCGCCTGACTTGCAGGATGTTCATCATGATCAGCGCGACCATGGCGAAGGAGAGTAGTAGGAAGATGGTTAGCCAGAACCAACCCAGTGCGTTGATCATCCATGACAGGAAACTCTTGGGAGCTTCGGGAGCCGCATCAGCGGGAGCGGCAGCACCGTCCTGAGCCACCGCCACAGAGGGCCCCATCGACAACGGGTTGCCCGGCGTTCCCGCAAAGAACAACAACATGACTCCAAGGCACGCCAGCCAGGTTGTCCGGCTTCCCCAACGATTCACTTTCTGCAGTGACATCCAATCGCTCCCCTGTCCGAGGCATGGCCGGGCGACTCGTTCGCCCTGCATATTCTCAGGTGTGTATCTAAACCTCTGCCGCATTCTAAACGCCCGGCCATGTCGCTTTCCACAACGCAGCCCACCCTAACTATGTATTCGATCAACCCAATGTCCGTCTGACTGGAGTTGATTTGAACACCTTTGGTATGAAACGTCAGGCAGCGACTAACCTCCAGCCAGTTTTTTGGTCCACGGGTTGTTTGGGTACAACTTTTTCAATCGCGAGCCTGCTTCTGAACCACGGTCAGGATGCCCCGCCTGCGGCCACAGCTGCGATAGCTGGAACAACGACTCCGCATGAGCCCCCTTCGCGCGATCGTAGATGAGATCGACGTGCAGGTAGGCCATGACCGCCTGTTTTGTTTTCTGTTGATCGCGGTAGCAATCGCCTTTCTGAAGAAACGCCCTCGCGTGCAGTTCAGCAGCTTCTTCAGGCTTGGTGTTATCAACAATCTCTTCCAGTGACTTGATGGCTCCGTCAAAGTTGGACTGTAGCTGCTGGCAGCGAGCCTTCCCCAGCACTGCCTCGTAACGCGACGCGGTTTCAGCCTCTGTGCCGGCCTTCATACCAACAACCGCGTCAAAGTTACTCTGCGCTTCAGCCGGGTTATCCTGAGCCAAAAGAACCTGACCGGTCGCGACCCGAGCCGCCATCTGGTGGCTCTTCATCGTGGACTTACCGAGCGCTTCGAACCGAAGCTTTGCGCCGCCAAAGTCGGCATTGGCCATTTGCACTCGGCCCAGCCACACCAGACATTCATAGTGCCGGAATCCGTTTGCGTTTTTAGCCAACGCGGCCTGCATCGCCTTCAACGCGCTATCGACTTTCGTCGGGTCGGCAATCGCCATCCGGCATTTGGTTCGCGCGATTAGAAACTCGGTGTCTTTTTTGGCTCCGCCTTTAAGAGAACCAACCACGCCGTTGTAGTCCTTGAGAGCTCTGTCAAGCAGCCCGCTTTCTTCAGCACTGCGTGTTCGGTTTAGTTCCGGCGGTTCCGCATTGAACCGCACGCGATTGATCTCATCGGCCGGAATTTTCTTCGCCGCGCCTGAGCGTGGTTTGATCTCCAGAAAATCCTTCGTCATCTTCCCGATCGTTCCGCGTATCGCTTTCGCGGTTCCGCGGACGAAGATCTGGTCGTCTGCATTTGCAGTGGTAGCCACCGCCGCGATCAGTGTGATTGACAGGAATGTTCGAACGATATTCATGAAGCCTCCGGCGGTTTCTTTGGAGCCTTTCGGGCAACCTTGACCCGCTTCTTCGCGGTCGGTTGCGCGGGGTCGGCACCCGGGGCCGCTTTCTTTTTGACAACTATCTTTTTCTTCGCAGCACCAGCTGGCGTGGTTCCTGCTTCGGCGGCAGCCTGAGCCTTACGCTTGGCGGCTCGAGCTCGTTTCGCGGCGGCGATTTGTTCTGGTGTGGCGGCCTTGCGTTGTCCGGCGTCGGCCGCTGTTCTGGCCGTTCGTTTTGCTGAACCCGACGCGGACGATCGTTTGCGTTTCACAGGCGCGGTTCCGATACCTTCGAACGAAGGAGCAGGCTGTTGAACCATTGCCATGCTGGGCGACTTCTTCCGCGGCTTGCCCATGAAGAACCACATGCCGCCCGCTGCCAGCAAGGCGATCGGCAATGCAATCGCCAGTCCCAGCATACTGTTGCTTTCCGGCTTCTTAACCTCCGGCACTTCGGGAGCTAGGGCGGCAGAAGTATCAGTCGTCGGCTCGGGAGGTTTTTCTGCGATCACCGCGGCAGGAGCGTACTCTTCCGGCTTCTCAAGCGCCTTCGGAGCATTCGACCCCTGATCGCGTTGCAGCGTCTGGTACAGGTCGTCGAATTTGCCCCACCATGGGTCGTCGAACGCACCCTGTGTGGCGACGGTGAATTCAATATCACGAACCGCCGCCTTCAGCATCTCCTCCTTCTTCGACGCGTCGCCAAGCTTTGCGTAGTCGCGGCGAGTTTGAACCATCTCGTATCGCGCTTCGAAGAATTTGTCGACGTACGAAGGACCGCGTAGCCGTTGGCTAAGATTCACCCAGCCCCAAATCGTCTTGTCAGACGTGCCGCCGATCGCTTCGTTCAGTTTCTCAGGCTGACCACTACCGCCCCATGCTCGCAACAAATTGGCCGCTTCGAATTGAACGTTCACGTCGCGTGGATGTTGAGCCAGAATTTGACGCAGCTTCTCCATCGCTCCGGCAAAATCTCCGGTGCTGCGGCGACAACTGACCAATCGTAATTCGACTGTTGTCTTGCGTTTTTCGTCCACCAGATTCTTGTCAAGGATCTGTTGGTACGACTCCCCCGCCCGTTGGAAGTAGTTCGCGGCCGCGGCCTGATCGCCGCTCATTCCCTGACCCAGCCCGCGGTATGTTTCCGCGATCCAGATCAGTGAGTTGTAGTTTTGACGGTCTTTGCGTTCGAACACTTTGGCGAGAAACTTCTCGAACGAACTGCGTAGCTGACCAAGCCGTTCCGTTTCGTTTTG
Source organism: uncultured Planctomycetaceae bacterium (assembly GCA_964485095.1). Lineage (GTDB taxonomy): Bacteria > Planctomycetota > Planctomycetia > Planctomycetales > Planctomycetaceae > CAYNWT01. The sequence continues at coordinate 11,094 of CAZAIB010000080.1, forward strand.
CGTCTTGAGCCGCTCGATCTCGCGTTCGAGTTCCTGCCCCAACTGCACGTAGATCTGCGTGTCCGGACCGCCGATCTTTTCCATTTCGGTCATCGCAGCCAGCGCTTCGTCGATATCCTGCGTTCCAATGTAAGCTCGCTGAAGAACCTGATACGCGAGGCTGGCAAAGTTCTTCGACTTGATTCCGGTTTCCGGTCGAGGTGTTCCATCAGGAACAATGACTTCGTTGATCACCGACTGGTCGCCTTCGGTCAGGATCTTGATTGTCTCCGGGAATTCCGAACGACTGTTGAGGATCTGAGCCAGCGACAGCTTCGCGGCCGTCACTGTGGGCGGCGTCAAAGCGGGGTTTGTCATCGCCTTCAGACCGGCTCGCAGATGCGTTTCTGCCGACTCGGTCATCGTCTTGATCTTTTGAGCTCGCTCTTCGTCCAGGTTCCCAATGCGGCTTTGGTTCATGGCGGCCTCCCACCATGTCTGCCCCGCCTTAAGCTGCGCTTCGCCGTACTGCCCGGCGGCTTTGGGAACTTCGTTGTACAGGCGAGAAGCGTCTTCGGTCCGCGACGCTTTGCGGTAAATCATGCCCAGCGACATGCGAGCCTCGTTGGCTCGGTTGCTGTCGGGCCATTGTCGAACCGTTTCGTTGCTGATCCATTCCAGCAGCTCCAGTTCGGCCGCATTGTTGGAACCCGCCGCGTTGTAAGCCTGAACGCTGGCGACCCACGCGACTTCAGCCGCGTTCATGGCGGTTTCCGGTTCCTTCTTCGCACCGTACTTCATGACGTATTGAGCAAGCACAACCGCGTCGAAGCTTTGCCGCTGTTCCAGCTTCACAAACGACAGCAGGTATCTCGCCTGCAGCGTGTCTGTGGGGTTGGTGTCGCTGTCCGCCAGCTGCAAAGCCAAAGTGAGCAGCTCGTCCGTGCGAATGAGTTCCAGCCGCAAGTCTTCACTGGCCTTCTGCCGGTCCGTCTTACTCTTGGCGTTGGTGGAAGCGGCCTTCAAAGCCGGAACCTTCTTGATGCTGGCGGTTGCCAGTCCGTACGCCGTTGCAAAATCTTTGGGCGGCCCCTGACGATCGCCAAGCTGAGCCTTAAGTCGCTGAACCATGTTGTTGGCAACGTCTTTGTACGGCGTCGGATACCGCGACACTTCCGTTGCTTCAGCCAGAGCCAACCGCAATTCACGTTCGCGTTCGGGGTTCTCATCCTTCAGAGACTGGCCATGCAAATCATGAGCACGCGCCTTCTCCCAGCGGATACCGACAGCATCCGATGTCTTGGTATTCACCGACTTGTCGGACAGGTAGTTACCCGCCTGCACGACAGCCAATTCATGATCGCGTTTGTTTTCGTGGTTCAGACAGATGAGCCTAAACCGCAGCGCCAGTTCTTTGGCATCTTTGACCAATGGATCATCGCCGTGGCTTAGCACTTCGTTGTAAATGCCCAGCGCTCGGGGGATGTCGTCCAGTTCTTCGTAACACTTCCCCTGCCACAGGCGGGCAATCGGACCAACAGTCCAGCGTCGATACTCTTCGTGAATTTCGGTGAACTCTTTTGACGCTTTCAGCAGCAGGTCTTTGCGTTCAGAAGAACCACGCGCGAACGTCTGGCCTTCCTGATAAGTACACTGCGCGAGTCGTAGTGAGTTCGACACAACCGACGCCAGCGCGGCGCTGTATTTTTCTTTGACTTCTTTGTCGCCATCCTGCTGAGCCGGCGGAGGCAGTGCGGCGAGTTTCGTTTTCGCCAGCTGCAGTGCCTTCTGGTAAATCACACGCGACTGTTTCACCAGCGAACGCGCTTCCTGCAGCAACAGAGCCTTGGTCGTTCCGGCTGGCGGTGCCTCCGATTGCCAAACCGCAGTCTGCGCGCGTTCGAACAGAATTTGGGCGAGTTGTGAGTTCGCTTCGGCGGCCAGTTCGTGCCGTGCGTGAGTATTGGCAAACGCTTGCAGTGTCGCCTGAGCTTCCGCCAGCGACTTCGCTTTGGTTCCTGACGTGCGAGCTCGCCGAGACATCTCCAACAGCGTCATCGCGCGTTCGAAACCAAGCGACTGTTTGAGATCCTCAGCCAGACTCGGGTTCTTCTGTTGCTGATCGATGTAGTCGATCGCGGTGTCGAAGTAACCTCGAGCCCGTAGTGCGTCGAGGAACTGCTTGACCGGTTCGTCCGCCGAGGCTGGGCCAGGTAGACAGAGTGCCGATACAAACAGAAGGACTCCGCAGAATGCGAATGGTCGCCCAGGTTGGGAGTCTCTGCTGTGTGGCATGGCGTCCCCGAGAATGTCTCGCCGTTCCCGCTACAGTTCCGTTGCGGCTGGATATCCGATGAACCGGATGCGAAATGCTGGCCACGAATGTGGCCCTACCCAAGAATATCGCGGAAATCTCCCAAAGGCAACGTTCCGTTGCATCGGTATCCGGTAGCTGGGGTGGTTGAGGTTGGGTTGTGCCTGGCCGGTTGGATGGTTGTGGGTGCGGTGCCGAGTGCTGCGGTTTTGGTTTCTTCTTCCTTTTTGGGAGGGTTTTCGCGTGCAATGGTCATGTGAGGCTGAATGCTCTAACGGCCATGAACGCAGCGAAGTCGGTGTCATTGGCGGTCAATCGGCGCTCAGGTTGAACGCAGAACCCGCATGGCGCATATTGAGGATACTGTTCAAAGTGGAACCAAACGGTCGTGTCGGGAAGCTCTCATGAAACACAGCTACTTATTACTGCTTGCGGCCCCCCTTTGTCTCACAGGGTGTGAGAAGGCCAACAACTCGACAACGATAAACGCGGCGAAGGCACCGGTGATGGCGGAGAAACCGGCCGGAAGCGGGATGCCGCAGGAGAAGAAGTCAGAAAGCTCAGAGGGAATCACGGGCACGATTAGCAACGCGTTCAGCGGCGCGGCGGACAATGTTTCCGAATTTGCCGGCGGAGTTTACGACGACGCAGTGACTGCGGGCTCAGACGTGACAGATGGAGCCGTGGACCTGGTAACCAGTCTCTACGAATCGGCAAAGGAAACCGGCGAGACACAAACCACCAACGCGAGAGACTGGGTTGTGGGCGACCTGAAGAAAGGTGGCTCATGGCAATATCGCGTCCTGCAGACACCTCACGATCCCGAGTCACAACAAGCGGCGCTGTCCGAAGCAGGCAAAGCGCGATGGGAATGCTACTCAGTAGTGCGCACAGAGAATGACACACTGTTGTACCTAAAGCGTCCCGCAAGAAGTGTCATCCGTAGTCTGCCTGCCAAAGAACTGCTGCGCCTGTTGCCACTGCTGGGCGGCGAGGACGATGAGTGATCGTGGCGCCGGATGTTGCGACCGACGATGTCGCGAAGCGAAAGTAGCCATCACGCTCCGCCGTGATGAGCAGCGCAGAGGTCCCGGCCAACAAAGTGCCATCGGCCGCCCGGAGTGCAACCATCCAAGTCAGGAAGCCCAACAGCGTAAGATCGCGATTCGGTTGGGCCTGTATTGGTATCAGTAAGTGGGTTCTGTCGTGCCACGTCACGGCGGAGCGCGACGGCTACTTTGCATGTTCCGCGTGCCTCCGGCACAGGGGACACAGTCCTGCTAACGATAGACGAACCACCAGCACGCGGCGCAGAGGGCGGGGAACAGGAGGAAGATTAACACGAATGTGATGAGTGTTGATCGCTTGTTGTCAGGCCACCGGCCCATCGTGTTCTCTTGGTCTGTGTGGAAAAGAAAACCGGCGGTCGATGAACTCGGCCGCCGGCTTTGTCGTTAGCTTCGTTGGTTTGTTACCTGGTCCAACCTGAACCATTCGTTCCGGTTCTGGCTGGCTCTAGCCGGTGACCTGTTCGTCGGTTTCAGGAACAGCCGGGTTGTTCGGATCGAACCACTCGTCTTTGAACTCGATTCGTTTGTGAGTCGCCATTGCCAGGTTGGCTGTGAGTGCCATAACTGCGTCGGCCATGGCCACTTTGCCTGGGCAACGAAGTTCGTCCTTGCCCTGACGAATGCAGTAGCAGAAGTGTTCCATCTCTTCGGTATAGCCACGTGAGACACTAGCGGCGTTGCCAGCAACTTCGGTCGCTGCAGCTGATGGTGCGGTCGTTTCGTATGCATCAAGAACCGGCGCGCTGCCGTCATCGCCGGCGACGGCGTACAGTCGTTGCTCGACGCCGCCTTTGGCTCCACCACCGGCTTCTCGCCACAGCATGGCTTCTTTTTCTGTCTTCATGATCAGAGTGCCGCGGCTGCCGTAGACCATTTCGCCGTAAGGTTCGAACCGGTTCGTGTTGATGGACGAGTAAGTGACGATGCACTTGTCATCCGGGTTCTTGTCCTTGTCGTAGTTCCGTCCGGGGAACTCGAACGTGACGTAGACGTGGTCGTCGATTTCTCGATCGTCCGCCTGCTTGTCAGGAGAACCGACACCAGGCACGCCGTAGAAGTTCTTGCCGCCGTAGCCCTGGACTGCGATCGGATGAACCTTACCCAGGAAGATACTGGCTGCATCCATCTGGTGGCTGCCGAGTTCTGCCATCAAGCCGCCGCCTGTCTTCTGGTACAGGCGCCAATTGATGAGCTGATCAACACTGTCGTACCCGAAGTCTTTGACGCTGGCTTCCAAAGCCTTGCGGTCTTCGGCCGGCACTTTTTTCTGCCAGCTGTCGCGGCCTGGGAAACTGTTGTTGCGGTGCCACTGAGCGCGGATGTATTTGATGTCGCCCAGGAAGCCTTCCTGAACCAGGTTGTTGGCGTTGTCGTACAGAACGCTGTAGTGGCGCTGGTGGCCAACGGCGTAAAGAAGGTTCTTTTCTTTGGCCTTCTTGATGAGTTCTTTGCACTCAGTTATGTCGTAAGCCATCAACTTTTCGCTAAGCACGTGCAGGCCAGCGTCCAGGCATTCCATCGCAACCGGAGCGTGCTGGTTAAGTGGCACGGCGATGACGACGGCTTCCAGGTTCAGTTCTTTGGCACTGTCAATGAGTTCGCGGTGGTTCGTGAACCGCTTTACCTTGCCAGCTTTGGCTTCACCAACTTTGTTGACCAGGCCAACGCGGTGAACGTTGCCGTCACCCGTCATGGCTCGCTTCAGGTTGGTTGGTCGCAAGTCGGCGACCGCCACGATGTCCATGTACGAAGATGGATGCTGCGTGATGAGAATATTGCCCTCATCGCCGGTTCCAATGAAGCCAACTCGAACCGGATCGCCCGTTATGGCCTGGTAGCCAAAGTAAGCGGCTCCAAGACCAGCAGCACCGGCGGCGGCGCCTTTGATGAAGTCGCGTCGAGAAACGGCCAAGGCTTCGTTGAAGTTGTCCTGGCCAAGCTTGGATTGTTCGGGAGTGAGGTTCATTTATTTTGCTCCGAATGGAGAAGGCGGGCGTTCAAATATTGTAGGCGGTTGGTCAAGTCTGTCAGGACTTAACGGTCCCTATCGGAATTGGGCCCTTGCCGGGCTTTGGAGTTTTGCTTTTCTTGCCGAAAATGCCGCGAACGATGGCGTCCAGGCCGAACCAGAGTCCGGAGTGAGTGAAGGCAATCGCCAGCAAAGCGGCGACTTCGACCAGGTTCTTGTTCACGATCAGACTGTGTTCAGGTCCGGGTGCTGGAGGAACACCAGGCCACGGCGGGCTGACCATGTAAAACGAGAACACCATGATCGCTGCGAACAGCGCGGAGGTTCTGGTCAAGAATCCGACCATCAGCAGGAAGCCAAGAATCAGCAGGCCCGCGATGGTCAGGTAGTTCGAAATCGTCAGTTGGTTCATTGGCGGTGGGACAGCTCCCTTGGCCAATTGCGGAGCCTGCAGGATGTCGCGGGCAGCCAGTTTCATTTCTGACTCCATCGCCTTAACGGGTCCGGTTAGCTGAGTCTTCGCAGCCATGAGTTCGCCGTAGGAGTACTCCAGGTGGTCCTGGTCGAACTGAGTCTTCTTGTTAGCCAGCTCAGCTTCGTACTCAGTAATCATCGCGCGATATTTGTCGATGTCTCCGTAGCTCTTGAAGCTACCGAAGGTCTTGTACGGGTCGATCTTCTTCTCTTTGCGAAGCGTTCGGATGTCTTCAAAGATCGCACCGATTCGGTCGGAATCGCCTCGCAGCGATGCGGCTAGTTTTTCTTTGTAGCCGAGTCGAGATTGTCGAGCGTAAACCTTGCTGACGGCGTCACGGAACTCGCGTTCCAATTCGGTTCCGCCTACCAGTTTGCCGCCAACTTCTTTGACGTCTGGAACCATCTGGTACAGACGTTCGCGTTCGACAGGAATCAGGTGCCACTTGCCATCGACCAGAAGACGCTTTTTCTCTGCGTCGTACGAAATGGCTTTCTTGTATTTGGACAGGTCAACGCCCTCAGGCAGCGCCGACAATTCTGCGGCGTAGGCTTTTCTGCCGTTGACGATTTGTTCGAGCTTCACTTTCTGGCCATCGGTCAGGTTGCTGTGATGCTTTTCGAACCGAGCTTTCCAGGCGTCCCACTTCTTCGACATCTTCCCGTAGTCCAACCAGTCCAGGTCGTACGGACCGTCGCCGGCCAGGTTGTGGAACTGATCTCGCAGCGGGCCTTGCGCGTTCTTCAAATACCCGGCAGCCGACCACGGTTTGGTCGAACTTAGCGTGTTGTATTTCCACAGGCCTTCGTAGAAGAGATGCCATCCAATACAGATGCGCAGAACCACGAAAAACAAGACTGCGAAGAAACCAAGTCTGCGAGCGTCGTACACGTTTGGAGCTTCCGAAGGAATTGGAAGTTGAGATCGGGACCGAGTCCTAGGCGAGGTTCACCTGTTCCGGACTCCACGAAACCCGATCGGCGGGCATGTTCACCAGAACCGGTTCGATTCGCTTACCGGTCTCCGGGAACGGAATCAGTATGGCACTGACCTGCGGCCGATTATCACAATAGGATCGAGCAAATTCGACCCCCCCCACGAAAAATGCTGTCGAAAGAGCGTCTGCCTCGGTCGCCGTTGGTGCAAGGATGGTAACCGATGCGACCTGACTCGCTGGCCACCCGGTTTTTGGGTTCAAAATATGTCCGTACCGCTTCCCGGCGTGGCGAAAGTACTGGATGTTGGAACCGCTGGTTCCCAGGGCCTGGTCTTTAATAACCAGAACGCCTAGCCGCTGATTCGTGAAAATAGGATTACCTATTCCCACAGGCCAGCCATCCTGATTGTTGTGGCTCCCGCTGGCCAGAATGCTGCTGCGGCCACCATGCAGCATCCAATTTACGGCATCCTCTGAACGCATAATCTGCGCGGCCTGATCCAACGCGAACCCTTTGCCAATCGCGCCAAGGTTCAGTTTTACACCGTTCGCCAGCGTCACGATGCCATCGGCCAAAGACACATGCTGAGCGCCAACCTGCTGCAGTGTTGTCTGGATTTCCTGGTCAGTCGGAACTCGTTGTTCGCCGCGACAGTCGCGCCAGAGTTCAATTAGTGGTCCCGTAGTCGGATCGAACCAGCCGTCGGTCTGGTTGAACAGATCAAGAGCCTGCTGGAGCACGCATTCCAGATCGGACGAAACGCGCGTTGGCTGCGCGGATTCGTTTAATCGAACCAATTCGCTTTCCGGTTCGTAGGCCGTCATACACTCAGCAAGAGTGTGAATGCGTTCCAGCGCCGAAGAACCACCGTCCGCGTACTGCTTAGCATCGCGATTCAAAATGACGGCGAACTCACACGCCATCGACTGCGTTGTCAGCCGGATTGTTGGAGCCGACAGGTTCCCGCTGGATTCAGGCACCCGCGCTGAACTCCGAAATATACGGCAGCGATTTGGCCGTGCTGTCAATCTGCTCGCCAGCTTCCAGCAACTGGCTTAAGAAATCCCATCGCCCGGAAGTCAGCGCGTCGTGAGCGTTGTCGGGAATTGAGACGGCAATGGTTTGGTCGCCGAAACTGATCTGCCGATTGGCCAGGTCCAGTGTGAACGCGGTGGTCGCGTCTGCCAGCACTGCCGCGTTAAGCGTCTCGAGGTCCGAGCGGCTGGCGGTGACGGCTGGAATACCCAGTGAGGTGCAGTTGCCGAAGAAAATCTCGGCGTACGATTCGGCAACGACCGCTTTAATGCCCCAACGCATGAGCGACTGCGGTGCGTGTTCGCGAGAGGAACCGCAACCGAAGTTTCGCCCGGCAACCAACAGGCCACCGTCTTTGTATGCGTCGGCGTCGAACGGATGGTTCTTGTCTTGCTGCCGGTCGTCAGCGAATGCATGTTCGCCAAGTCCATCGAAGGTGACGCATCGGAGGAACCGAGCCGGAATGATTCGGTCGGTGTCGATGTCATCAAGCAATAGCGGAACGCCAGTCGTGGTGATGGATGAAATCTTCACTGCGGGTCGCTCCGAAAACGTGGACGTGGTCGAGACGGAATTCTAGCCGCCCGTCCACAATTCGCGAACGCGCGTCGGCGGAATTAATCCTGGTAGCTGCCCTTTTTCCCCCAGACCAGTTTCATCACCTTCGCCGTCTCGGGAATGGCTTCTTTCAGTTCTGCCCGAACAAACGGATAGAAGTCGTTGGTTCCCCACCATGCCTCGGTCATCTCAGCGAAGTATTCCTTGTGGTTGGTGAGTGCGTAGTGTTTTCGCTGACGGCCGCTCAGGTGCAGAACCTTGTCAAACTTGCCACTCTCAACAAACGCCGCGTACTGTTCGCGGATCGGAGCGTAATCGAAGCCGACTATCTGGTCGTGCCACGCGTGCGCCAATTCGTGCATGACAACAGACGGTTGAGCGTAATCGCGCAGTAGTTGCACCATGTGACGAGCCTGTGGGATATGAACCTGCTTCGCCAGTGTCGGATCGTACCCATTGTCCCTGAGCCACTTGGCACTGGGGTGGTACTGCATGTTTTTGAGCGCGTGATCGCGGTCCATGCGAATCGTGATTGTTCGCAGCTCTTTCACACGAGCTTCTGGGAACCGGGTTGCGATCTCGAATAGTTGATTCGTCAGCATTCGAATCGCAAGCTCCCCGGACTCCTTGTGAGCTTCCATGAGCAGAGATTTTTCAATCAGAACCGTCCAGCCCTCGATGGTTCGTTCTTCGTGAGTCTTGTTCTTCTTACTTTGCGTTTCGGCTCGGGTACCGGCTTCCTTCTGAATTTCTTTCTTCTTCTCTGCTCCCTTCGGCGGCCAGCGAAACCGCGGGGCCGAACTTGGGTCGTAGCCGGCAAGATGATCGGTCAGTCGAGTGCCCGGCTTTGTGTAGACAAGTTCTGTGTCGCCGAATACTTCCCGACACAAATCGGCCAGCCCCTTGTCGTACTCAATCAACTCCCGCCGCGTGTCCACATGATTGTGGTCGTGATCAGGCTTGCGATTGTTTCCGAACCACGACTGCACGCCTTCCGCGAAGTACTCGTTCTTATTAGTCGACGCATACTTTCCAAACCAAAGCCCCCGGGCTTTCGCTCGCTTGTATGTTTCTTTGAGCCGGTTGTCGAAGGTCGGATCAATGTTGATCACACCGCGGAGGTGAATGTTGTGAGCGAACTCGTGGATGAGAATGTTTTCGGTCGAGTACGGGTCACCGGGAAACGCCAGCAGGTTCTCTTCGCCACACGAACAGACCGGATCTGTTTTCGAACCACCCAGGCCCCGCGCTCGGACGTCCCAGTATTCTTTTGGTTTCAGGCCAGCGTGTTCCGGAACGTCCGTCGTGTATTCGTCATGAGCCATCACGATTAGTCGCGAACCGCTTTTGATCATCGCTTGCCGGATGTCTGGCCGCCGCGAGAGCATCATATCTACCAGCGATGCGGCTTCTTTGAGTGCGTAATCAGAAACGCGTTCTGAACTCACAATCGGATATCCGCTGGCGCTGCAATATTTCTTGTAGAAAGCGTTGAGCTTTAAAGCCTCTGGCGGCGTTGTCACTTCATACTCATCGGCCAGACAGGTCGAACAGACAAACATTGATGCCAGAAGGATCTTCAGGTTGTGTCGCAATACAGTCGGCGTAGCCCAAATAAAGTTGGCAGACATGGCTGGTGGTTCTCGTTAAAGTGAGGGGACCGCTGTACATTAGCGGGCCGATCTAAACGGTCGCGTTCATCGATTAGATCTCATTCAGGAACCAGACGGTAGCGGCGGCGCTTCTGAGCGTCGACGATTTCATAATGCACGACAAGCGAACAATCGAAACGCGAGCGGCGCTGGACACACCGGAAGGGGTGCAGTTGACTTTTCAGCTGGCGGGCCCCGGCCTGCGCATGGCGGCCTACGCTGCGGATCTTGCGATCCGTGTTCTCAGCGCTGTCGGTGTTGGCATTCTGATTGCCATGGTATTTGGCAGTCTTGGGATTTCGGGTTTTGGCTTCCCGGCATTCATCATTGCCTCATTCCTTGCCGAATGGGCCTATCCGGCTTTGTTTGAGTGGCTTTGGAACGGGAGAACACCCGGCAAGCGCATGTTTCATATCCGTGTGATCAAGGATGGCGGATATCCGATTGGGTTCTACGAAGCGGTTCTCCGGAATTTCCTTAGAGCGGCCGACGCCCCGTTCGTTTTTTTCTTCGGTATTGGGTTGGTGGTCATGATGAGCACCGAACGCCTGCAGCGACTTGGCGACCTTGCCGCGGGAACCATGGTGGTCATTGACCGAAGCGAACGCGTTCGTTTTAAACCTCGGAACCTGCAACTGGTCCCCGAACTTAAACGGTCAGAGTGCCGCCGTAGCTTCCATGTTTCTGAACGCACACTGGATGTGATTTGCCGGCTGTTCGAACGCACCGGCTACCTTTCCGGACCACGGCGGGAAGCAATCGCCACGGTTCTTGCTGAACCAATCGCCGATCGTCTTGGCTTCGAACTGGACTCCATGCCACCGCAGGATCGCGGCAGTCGCTTCCTGATCCGCGTTATTAAGACGTTCTCGCGGGCGGAAGGAGACCAGAACGACGATCAGGAACCTGAAGCCATGCGTTTCCTTCGTGACACAGAGGAACAGGAAAGTTCGGTTCTCCAGACGGGAGCCACGTCATGACGCGTGAGGAGTTCGTCAAGCTCAGGCAAAAGGACTGGGACCGTTTTGAAGCCCTGCTGTCGTTCGCTGAAGGCAAACGCACACCGCAGTGGTCGGGCGAAGATGTCTCAGAATTCTCCGCGTTATTCAGGGCAATCTGTTACGACCTGTCACTGGTGCGTTCACGAGATTTCGGGCTTGCGCTAAGTCGTTACCTCAACAATCTGGCGACACGCGGGCACAACACGTTTTACAGAACGCCGCCCGGTTCGTTCCAAAGCGTGGTTCGTTTTTTTAGTCACCACTTCCCGTGGTTGCTGCGAAAGCACATTGGATACTTTTGGCTTTCACTGGCGTTGTTTGTTTTGCCCGGTTTGGTTGCAGGTATCCTGCTGGCGACAAATCCTGATTTGGGAGCGCGTTTGTTCTCCGAGGATCAGTTGGCTGCATATCAGGAAATGCACTCGGGCAGGATTTCCGGAACCGATGTCGAAACGGCCAACGGTACCGGCAACGGCGACGCCTCCGCGCCGCTGTTCATGACCAGCTTCTATATTCAGAACAACATTGGTATCGCGTTTAAATGTTTCGCCAGCGGTGCGTTGCTGGGCATCGGGACCGTCTGCCATTTGGTTCAAAACAGCCTCGCGATTGGAGGCATCACTGGTTACCTGGTTGCCCGCGGGAATGCCTGGCCCTTCTTTACCTTTGTTATCTCGCATGGATCTTTCGAACTCACCGCGATTGTGGTGGCCGGAGCGGCAGGGCTGGTTCTCGGTCGATCGATGATTCACCCAGGTGGAATGACGCGACGCGACTCACTCAAAGTACGAGGGCGGGTGGCCGTGAAACTGGCCCTTGGGGCCGGCGGAATGCTGGCAATTGCTGCGGTAATCGAAGGGTTCTGGTCGCCGTCTCCCGCTCCAAGGCCAGCCAAGTTTATCGTCGGTACGATTCTGTGGATAATTGTGATCGCCTATCTGTCTCTCGCAGGTCGAGGCTACGATCCCGCACACGACGTAGAAGTGGGAGGCGTCGATGCAGCTTGACGGATCTGCAATCACAATCGAACGGCGAAAGATCACCGGCTGTATCGACCTGTCTGTTGTGTTTGTTCGAGAACACTTCGGTACTGTTGCGACGATGACTGCATTCTTCGCAGTGCCATCGACACTGCTTACGTGGTGGTTGATGGCGAACACCGAATCGTATCTCTATGTCAGCCTGATTCTGTTCGCGTTACTTAGCCCGATACTTGGCGCGGTTCTGGTCATCGGCGCCGGTCGTCGTGTGTTCGGCGACGAGTTTCGCGTGGGTGAGTCATTTAGTGCGTTGCGGAAACGCTTCTGGACTCTGTTTGGCTACATGCTGCTCACCCGCGTCCTGGGCGGAATACTGTGGTGCTTTGTCCTGCCGCCGCTAATGGTTGTCGTGCATTCCGGGTTCATTGCCGAAATTCTGTACCTGGAAAGCACGCCCGGCAAGAAGGTGGCCGCGCGGCGAAAAAGCCTGATGTCGAATCTCTTCTGGGACCTCGTTGGGCGAGGCCTGGCGGTGTTTGTCTTTTATGCACTTGTTGTCTTTGGGCTGTTCTTACTTCTTGAACGCGCGGCGGCGCTCCTGACGGGGCTGCAAATCATGGGGATGGATTTCACCACCTTCCTTGGTTTGATGGCCCAGGATGGCGAGGAATTCATGACAGTGATGATTTCGCACCCGTTGTTCATCACTGTTCTGCATGCCCTGATGTGGCTGGTCTATCCTCTTATTCGACTGGCCTGGTTCTTCTGCTACCTGGACGTTCGCATTCAAAAAGAAGGTTGGGACGTCGAACTCGATTTCCGAATCGAAGCCCAGCGGCTGGGCAAGCTTGCCTGAGAAAATCGTGACCACACTCGCTCTCATCATTATCGCAACGCTGCAGACGACGGCCGAAAAGCCAGTCGCCAAGACCACTACGTCGCCGTCGCAATCCGTTGAACTGAGCGAAGTTCACGAGACATTCATGGACGACACTCGTGTCGATCGCGCCTTTGAAGACGAACTCAACAAACCGGCTTACAAACGACTTCGAACCAAGCTGAAGCGGTTTGAAATGGGCGAAGTAGAAGTACCGCGAATCACCGCGCCAGGCTGGTGGAGAAGGTTCTGGACGTGGGTAGGCAGTTGGTTCAAGACCGGGCGAACAGTCCCGGGAGGTGGTGGCGGATGGACCTTCGGTGGGTTCAGCGGTGGCACCGTCATCGTTTGGGTGCTGGTCGGCATCCTGCTGGCGGTCATTGTCGCGTTTATCATTAAGTCTGCTTCGGTACGTATTGCCGACGAAAACGAACGCAAGCGAGTTGCTTCGGACCTCGATACCGATGCAATCCAACCATCGACTCCACCCGGCGAGATTCCCTCAGACGAATACATGCATCGCGCCATGGAACTGGCTCGCGAAGGCGACCACCGCCGCGCGTTACGTCAATTGGTATTGGGCGGTATGAGTTGGATTGAACGCGCGGGGCTGATTCGGTTCCGCAAGGGGCTGACAAATCGTGACTATGTTAGAGCCGTCTATCGGCGCGAGCAGCAGCGCAAACAGTTCGCTGGAATCATTCTTAACTTCGAACGCGTCTATTTTGGGCGGCGGGAAGCCAGCGACGAACAGTTCCAGAAGTGTCTGACAGAATATAAGGATGCGTTCGGCAAAATGCTTGACGCTGAAACTGCGTTGAAGCAACAGCAGGACCTGATTGCAAAGAAGGCAGCTGCGGAACCCGCTACCGCTGCTACCCAACCCCCCGCCGCCGACCAGGTTCAGCCCGATGCGGAGGCTGACTCGTGAGCGCCAAACCGACAAAACCAAATAGATTGCTCAGCCTGCTGGCCAACAAACAACTGTTCTGGCTGTTGGGGATCGCCTTTCTGTTTGTGCTTTCCTTCTGGTGGATTCCTGGCGACAGCACCAACGACGCGGATAGCTACAGTACGCAGGAGGCTGGCAAGTACGCGTACTTTCAGACCATGCGATCGCTGCACCAGGATGCGGAAATTACGCGCAGCGTCGACCAGTTGATTCCTGACGATGCAGAAGTACTTGTGATTCTCAGTCCCGTTCGAAACCCGTCGGAAGAAGAATGGGACGAGCTTTGGCGGTTCGTCAACTCGGGCGGGCGTCTGCTGTTCGCCCCTCATGCTTACACGCAAGACATCCAGACCGGGCGGTTCAATGTGTCCATCAACAACTCATGGGTTGCGCCCACTGATCCGTTCGAACCAGATAAAGGACCTGCTGTCGGAATAGCCCGGACATGGGAAAAACAGTCCATTCCCTGGGCATCCACTTCAGATTTGGACGTCGAACGACCCGGAAAAGTAAACCAGGTCCTTGTTATGGTTGGTGGTCGGGTGCAGGCCGTGCGCCGTCGAATGGGAGCCGGTTCGGCAACGTTTGTCGCCTCGGACTTCGTGTTCCAAAACAAAGCGATGTTTGATCCAAAGTTGCGGCAGGTCGCCAGCAAACTGTTCGAACTCAGTCGCCCCTACGGCCGGATTTACTTCGACGAATCGCTCAGTTCCAGTGGCACACCACGTGTCCTGGGGATTCTGTTCACACCCATGTTTCGCCCCATATCACTTCAGCTGCTGCTTATCGCAATGGTATTCGGATGGTGGGGCAGCAAGCGGTTCGGCCCCGCCATCATGCCCAAAAGCACCGACCGCCGCGCGATTGTCGAACACGCTCAGGCGCTGGGAAATTTGCACTTCAAAATTGGAACCGCCGGCCATGCCCTGCGTTCTTACTTTGAATACTTCCGCGGAGTGGCTCAGGTGCCCGGCGGGCGGATTGACAAAGTCGCTGGAGTTTTGGCGGCGCGATCAGGCATTGAACAATCCGAGGTCGAACGACTCCTTACCGAAACACAAAAGGCAATACAGGCACCCAACCTCGCATCGGGAACCGCTGCCACATTGATTCAACAGCTGGCCAACCTACGCGATCGAACAATGCGGGTTGGCGACAAACCCAAAGCCTGACAGCCCAGGAACAGACACCGCAGATTGACAAAGGGGAACGGAAATGGAACTTCAACGTGTTGCTTCGCTATTCGAAGCAGCGATGCAGGAAATCGGCAAGGTTGTTGTCGGCCAGATTGAACTGGTCGAAGGCGTCCTGGTTGCGCTGTTCTCAGAAGGCAGCGTGCTGATCGAAGGTCCGCCAGGACTCGGGAAAACGCTGCTCGTGAATACACTTTCGAAAGTCGTGGCGTGCGACTTTAAGCGAGTTCAATTCACGCCCGACCTCATGCCGTCAGACCTGACAGGTCACAGCGTCTACGACATGTCGAACCAGCAGTTCACGTTCAATCGTGGCCCGCTGTTTACGAACCTGTTACTCGGCGACGAAATCAACCGCTCACCGCCAAAGACCCAGTCGGCGCTTTTGGAAGTGATGCAGGAAGCTCAGGTCACTGTGGACGGCGAAACGTATCAACTGGATCGCCCGTTCCTTGTCATCGCAACTCAAAACCCGCTCGAACACGAAGGAACATACCCGCTTCCCGAAGCGCAGGTGGACCGGTTCCTGTTCAAGCTGTTGGTCGATTACCCAACGGTTCAGGACGAAATTGAGATCGTGAGTCACTACGCTCAGGGGCGTCGAGCTCACAAGCTGGCCGGGTTTGATATCCAGCCCGTCATGAGTTCGGCCGACGTCCTGGAAGTGCAAACCGCGTGTGGGCAGGTCATCGTCGAAGACAAGGTGACTCGCTACATCGTCGAAATTGTTGACAAGACGCGTTCATGGCACAGCGTCACTGTTGGAGCCAGCCCGCGTGCGAGTGTTGCCTTGCTTGTGGCGGCCAGAACTCTGGCAGCTTGTCGCGGTCGTGACTTTGTCACACCAGACGACGTGAAAGAAATTAGCCCGTGGGTTCTACGTCACCGTATCCGACTCCGCCCTGAAGCAGAAATCGAAGGCAGCAGTTCAGATCAGGTCATCCAGCACATTCTGGAGAACGTTGAGGTTCCTCGTTCATGACCCCGCGTCCTCGATTGCTGTATCTGCTGGCACTTGGCCTCCTGCCGCTCATCATGAACCTGTGGTTTCCCGGTCTTGCGCCGCTGGGAATCATCTACAACTTGTTCATCGGTGGCGTGGCGGCAGTCGATCTGGTTCTGACGCCTTCAAAGCGCAGTATTATTATTGAACGCAACGTCGCCGGAACGCTAAGTGTGGGAGCCCGCAACCCGGTTCGGTTGCTGGTTCAAAACCGCAGTCGTGATGCAGTTGAGGTTGAGATTACCGACGACTATCCACAACCTGCCGAAGTGATTGATCTGCCGCAAACGGCCACGCTTGGTCCGTGGAAAGAAAACGAGTTTCTGTACCTGCTAAAGCCACACCAGCGCGGCAAGGCGACATTTTCGCGGGTCCACTTTCGCTATCCCAGTCGGTTGAAATTGTGGTCCATGCGGGGCGATCGCGAACTCGTTAACGACGTCAACGTTTACCCGAATATCAAAGCCGTCAATGAATTCGAACTCATGGCTCAGAAGAACCGTCTCTCCGAGATGGGGTTGAAAATGCACCGGATTCGCGGCCAGGGCAGTGAGTTCGAACGTTTGCGCGATTATCGGTTCGAAGACGAAATTCGCCAGGTCGACTGGAAAGCAACTGCCAAGCACAATCGTTTGATTAGTCGCGAGTTCAATGTCGAACGAAACCAGAACGTTGTCATCCTGCTGGATTCCGGCCGGACAATGCGAAACGAATCCGACGGCATTTCGCACCTGGACCGCGGCCTGAACGCCGCCATCATGCTTAGCTATATCGCCTTAGGCCAGGGCGACAACGTGGCGCTCACCGCCTTCTCCGCTCAGATCGAACGCGCAACGAAGGCGGTTCGCGGTAAGCCAGGTGTGCAGACCATCGTCCGTCACACCTTCGACCTGGAAGCGACAACCGACGTCGCCGACTACGCACTGGCCGTTGAAGACATGCGGCTGCGGCACCGCAAACGTTCGTTGGTCATTCTCATCACACACGTTGTGGACGAACAGCATCTCAATTCTGTCGGTCAGTACTTCCGAACGCTGGTCAGCCCGCACCTAGTGTTGTGCGTGTTTCTGAAGGACCCAGCAATGAGCCTACTGGCGAACCGTGTTCCCACCGGAGACATAGAAGCCTTTCAGGTCGCAGGCGCCGCAGAAATGCAGGCCGCGCACACCAGACAGGTTGCGAAACTTCGCGAGGCGGGCGTTCTGGTCGTTGAGACGTTGCCGGAACATCTAACCGCCGACGTGATCAACCAGTACCTTGAAGTAAAAGCCCGGCAGATGATGTAGCCGCGGCCGGTTTAGTCGACCCCAACGTTCCGCTCGATACTTCGCGCTCGCGGAGACATCAGGTACTTCTTGAACCACTGATCTCCTTCTTCGACCACAGTCTGTTGGTCCGCGCGACCTTCCTCGCCTACGAAGTCCCATTCAGAACCGGGATCGTCTGACGCTTCACGGTAGTCGTTCGAATTTGGCCGTATGGGATCGAAAGCCTTATGGTTCATCAGCGACGAGTTGCAGCCCGACGCAGAAAACAACAAGGCGACAAACAGAAGCGTCCGCATGATGTGAGAAGCCATGAGACCGTCCGGCAGGAGGTGGAGAAGTACCGAAAGTGCAGCGAGAACTGCAAAGATGGGAGCCGGATTCTAGGCCCACTTCCCCGACCGCGCCCAGATCTCAAGATCCGGCAAGACCTGCCGAACCGCCGTCGTGCCGCTGACATCTTCAATCCTCTCGCCTTTTTCGCAGAATGCGTTGTCAAAACCCGGCCTCGTTGCGATAATGTTATTGAGACTCAGTTTCAATAAGGGCTGAAACGTTGGCGAAACACAATAAATTAGGCAGTCTTGCTTGCGGGCAGGAAGCGACTGTTGCCGGAATCGATGGCACCGGAGCCGTCATGATGCGGCTCATGGAGATCGGTCTGATACCCGGTCGTACCGTTTCTGTGCTGCGTCGAGCCCCGTTTGGCGGCCCCATTGAATTGCTGGTTGATAAGACTCGGCTGGCGGTTCGAACTTGTGAAGCTGACTGCGTTGAGATCATGCCCAGCGGCAGTTCGGCAATAATTGCCGATGCTCCCGTTTCCGTTGTTCCAGCAGAACCAGTTGCTGCGGTCTGACTGAAGTTCCCTCCGACAGTACCGGTTCGACACAATGAGTTCCGCGGTCGCTGATCCACCGAAAGTTCTGAAGGTGGCGCTTATCGGCAATCCCAACACGGGCAAAAGCACCGTGTTCAACGCGCTGGCCGGGATGAATGCTCGCACGGGAAATTACCCCGGCGTGACGGTTGAGAAGAAAGTCGGCCACACCACTTGGAACGAACAAGCTGTCCAGCTAATCGATTTGCCGGGTACCTACAGTCTGTCACCGCGTTCGCCCGACGAAGCCGTTGCCGTGCACGTGCTGCTGGGGCGTCAGGCTGATGTTGGCAAACTGGACGCGGTCATTTGCGTTGCCGATGCCTGTCGGCTGGAACGCAATCTCTATCTGGTCAGCCAGCTGCTGGAGATGGAGATCCCGGTCGTCATGGCCCTCAACATGTGGGACTCGGCCCAGCGGCGGGGCGTCGATCTGGATATCGACAAGCTGTCCGATCGACTGGGCATTCCTGTCATCCGAACCAGTGCCAACAAACGCCGCGGTGTTGACGAGTTACAGGCAGCGGTGCAGAAAGCCATCGCGTCGCCGGTGCCATCGCGGCCGACTCCACTGCCGGACAAGTTTTACGAGGCGGCCAACCGACTTGGTTCGAAGATCACCGATGTGACCGGTTCGACTTTGCCGGCGTACGAAGTGGAACGCATTCTCCTGGACGAAGGTGGAACGCTGGAGCAGCAATTGCTTGGCGAGCATCCGACACTGGGGAATGTGCTTGTCGATACGCGTTCTGAATTGCAGCAGGCCGGGTGCCAAATTCCGTCAGCCGAACCGGCGGCTCGGTTTCAATGGTCACGGTCTTTGCTGTCCGAAGTCACGCGTGACGCGGGGACAGACCGTTCGCTGACTGAGCGACTGGACAGCGTGCTGTTGCACAAGCTTCTTGGGCCGCTGGCCTTCCTGGGAGTTATGTTTCTTGTCTTTCAAACGCTTTACACATGGGCCGGGCCGCTCATGGATTTGTGTGAACAAGGTCAGGGATTTCTGTCGGGGCTGCTCGAAACCAACATGTCGCCGGGACCGTTTCGCAGTCTGTTGATTGACGGCGTGATTGCGGGTGTCGGTGGTGTTTTGATTTTCCTGCCGCAGATCGCCTTACTGTTCTTCTTCATTTCGATACTCGAAGACTGCGGGTATATGGCCCGAGCGGCATTCCTCGTAGATCGCCTGATGGCTGTGTTCGGCCTGAACGGCAAGTCGTTCCTGCCGCTAATGTCGTCGTTTGCGTGTGCAGTTCCGGGTGTCATGGCAACGCGCGTGATTGAGAACCGCCGCGATCGGCTGGTGACGATTCTCATTGCGCCGCTCATGAGCTGTTCAGCACGGTTGCCGGTCTACCTGCTGCTGATTGGGGCGTTCGTACCGGCGACGGCCTACGCGGGTGGCTGGGTTTCGCTGCGTGGGTTGGTCCTGTTGGCCATGACCGCACTAGGGGCTGTTGTGGCGATTCCCGTTGCGTTGATACTGAAAGCATTGTTGAAGAAGTCGGATCCATCGCCGTTCGTGTTGGAGCTTCCCGATTACAAAATCCCTTCGGCGCGCGTGGTGCTAAGTCGCGTTTGGGATCGCAGCAAAGCGTTCTTTGTTCGTGCTGGTACTTTGATCTTCGCGAGTTCCATTCTGATTTGGGCTGCGGCCACATTCCCCGGTGACCGAGCGAAGTTGTACGAGTTGCAATCAAGAATCGAAGCGACTGATGAAGCCGATGCAGAAACGCTGGCTTCGCTTTCGGAGTCCTACAACGCTGAGAACGGACGTTTGGTCGAACAGAGTGTTCTCGGGCGAATCGGCAAGGTCATTGAGCCGGCAGTCAAACCGCTTGGCTGGGATTGGAAAATCGGCGTCGGGGCTATCGCATCCTTCCCGGCTCGAGAAGTCATTATCGCCACGCTGGGAACCATCTACAGCCTGGGCGGCGATGTGGATGAAGAAGACACGGGACTTGTGTCGGCAATGAAGAACTCAAAGTGGCCCGATGGTCGCCCGGTTTACAACCTGCCGGTGGCTTTGTCGGTGATGGTCTTCTTCGCGCTGTGTGCTCAATGCGTTTCGACGCTGGCGATCATCAAACGTGAGACCAACAGTTGGTTCTGGGCGTTCGTGTCGTTTACGTACATGACGGTTCTGGCGTACGCCGGTGCGTTCATCACCTATCAAGTGGGGATGAACTTTGTTTGACTGGCAGACTATAGCGACAGTGTGCTTTGTTCTGGGCGCGATTGGGTATGTCGCTCGAGCGGCTGTGCTGACATTCACCGCCCGCAAATCGAGCGGCTGCGGAAGCAGTTGTTCGGGCTGTGGGCCGGCAACGACTGGCGTGAAAGAAGTACAACTGGTGAGCCTGGAAACAGAGCCCACCAAGACGGTTCTCGACTGAGCCCTCAGTTGGTCGGCCTCTGGAGTGAGCCGTTGGCGCAAGCCTCGGGTCTCGGAGTCAAACCGCGATCAGAGCCCAAACGACAACCGCTGCTGACCAGTACCCAACGATCGACATGACTCGCCCTCGCGGCGCCACCCCGTCCAAGAGACAACATCGCTGCCACACTCCGAAGTTGCCTAGTAGATGTCGGGGGCTTTGTCGCGGCTGCCGTCGGCGTGTAGGAACCTGAAGTCGCAACCGTGATTCGCCTGCGTGGTTTCATCGAAGTACAGCTTGCCGTAACCACGGGTGAACTT
>CAZAIB010000081.1:0-31421 GCA_964485095.1 uncultured Planctomycetaceae bacterium
CGCCGCTGGCCGAGATGAACGTCCTGAACCTGCAAGGCAAGCTGAACCCAGTACAAGCCGCGTTCTTCTCTCGAACCAAACCTGAAATCGAAATGTTCGACCTGCAGAAGGACCCGCACGAAATCCACAACATCGCCAACGATCCGGCCTACGCCGACGCCAAAACAGAACTGCTGGCCGAACTGAAAAACTGGCGCGACAACGTGATTAAAGACCAGGGCGTGAGCGACGAATTCCGAGCCAAAGGCGTGTTCCCCGAAACATGCCCCACACCAACCGTCGGCGAATGGGTCGAAAAGAACGTGCAGGACTACGACTTCACAAAGAACGGTTCTCCACCGTGGTTCCCAACCCGAACGCTGGCCGAATGGGAGAAGGCTCGCGACATGTGGAAGCCCTACGTCTTCCGCGGCCCCAACGAAAACGTGCCACGCCCGGTCATTCCCTTCACGAAGAAGGCAAAGAAGAAACCAAAGCGGAAGCAAGCCGCCGCGCCGCAAAATGAAAAGCAGTTTGCGATAAGCGACGATGCGAACCTTGTGTTCCGACTTGTGTCACCGCGTAGCAACGGTATCGACTACCCGGACTTCTTTGTTCTCGAAACAGAAGTCACCAACCGTCAGTACAAGATATTCCTCGACGCGACCGAAGCTTCAAAGGATGACACTGACGTATTGGAAATTATCAAGGAGCGTCTTGAGTCTCGCATATCCTCGACTGCTGATATCCCTTATCGCATCGAAGACGAATCAGCAATTTGGCGGAAAGGTCGCTATCCCGATTCCATGGGCGATCACCCGGTTGGCCTTGTGACTTTGCATGACGCGAACAACTTCGCGACATGGTTCAGCCAAAAGCATCCGAAGGGTATCTTCCGCCTGCCAACCTGGAATGAGTGGATGATCACCGCTTATGGAAAGGACCGGAACTATCCGTGGGGCAACGAATGGGCGACAGCCAATCTGCACTCATCCTCTGGCTACTCAAGCTATCGTTCGAATAGTACGGCGAAGCAAGAGCCTGCACCCAAGCGCACGGAACCCGTGAAAGCTCGTCCGAACGGAAGAACTCCTGAAGGAATCTACGGAATGCTTGGCAACGTCGGCGAGTACATTCTCGCCGGCGATCCAACGAGTAAGGGCTATTTCAACATTGGCTCACGATCGATGGGTGGCGGTTTTCCGATCGGCCGACATGGCCTTTGGGACAAGGAGTTAAAGCAACTTCCACCGAGACAAGACTACTGGGGCTACAGTCACCATGCGACACAGCGCTGCTGTGATCTCGGGTTCCGCATTATCTTCGTTCCAGAACACAACGACGAAATGTTGAAGCGCAAGAGGATTTTCAAGCAACGCAATCGCGCATGGCTGACCGAAGAAAGTGACGAGTAGTTCACAACCATCAGTTCCTTCGCGGACCAGTACAGCGCCGGTCCCCGACTTCGGTATGACTCGCAGCAGACCTTCGTGACGCGATTGATTAGCTCAAAACGGCAACGGTGTTTCACAACAAAGCCCCAGCGTCGCGATCGCACGCGGGGTTACTGGCACCAAACGTTCGCAGTAGGCCGCAAGAGGTCCCACACAGCGAAACGGGGCACACCCGTCCGGGTTGTGAAACCCTTTCAGAGTTTGTGATGTTGGTGATCAAGCTAACCCAAGGTGCGCTGCGCGACCTTGGGCTTTGATGTTGAACCGCGTTGCGGTTCGTGACGGATTCGGCCCCCGGGCTGCGGCAGGGTGGCCACTCCACCCGCGCATCTACGTCGCGAACGGGAGATTCTGTAAATTCGTAGACAAAAATTGTCTGCAGCGCAATCCTTATGCAGTCACGTAAATGGTCTGAGGTCGCCGTGTTGAGAATTATGCTTGCTGTTGTCGCGGTTACTGCGTTTCACACCACCACCGGTCCGGGATCTGCGCTCGCTCAGGCTAGGAAAAAAGCGCGAATCACCATTGGTAAGGACACCACGTTTTTTACCGAACCGGTCAATGACGAGGGGTACATCAACTACGTCGCCGCGTTGGATCGAAAGCTGCGAGAAGGAGTGACGGCTGAGAACAACGCGAACGTACCGATCCGGCTGATGCTGGGCGAACGCGAACTCTCTGATCGACTAAAAGGTCAATACTACGCGTTGCTTGGCATCCCGGTTCCTGAGGATCCTCAGCCACGAATTGTGTCGCAGAGCGATGTCCTTGCTGAGTTTGGTCGCGACCGGATCGATGAATTGGGTGAAGTCATGAGGAACCCGTGGGTTGAGAGTGACTCAGATATAGCCGCGTCATGGATCAACCGGAACACTAACGTCTTTGCCGAAATTCGCGCCGCGGTCGCGCGGCCACATTGGTACTCGCCAGCGTTACCGCAGGACGGTCGCATGGTCGACGTGTTGCTTCCGGATGTTCAGAACGCACGGATTGTGGTTCGGCTGATGACCGCAAATGCGATGCTGAATCTTGGCAACAAACACGAAGGCGCGGCGCTCAATGATTTGCTGGCGTGCCATCGCCTGGCCGGACATCTTGGCAATGGTTGGACTCTCGTCGAACTCCTTGTCAGCTGTGTTCTGGACAATCTGACCTACCGCGCTGAAGAAAGCTACCTGAACTTCGCGAAGCCAAATCGTGCGAAACAGCTGTTTTGGAAACGCAAGTTGGCGACTGTCAGGAAAAGGAAGACCATGGCAGACCTGGTTGGGTTTGCAGAACGCTGCATAATGCTGGACGTGGTGAGTTCGATCGCCCGCGGAAGTGACGTACGGGAGTTGGCAAATCTACTCGCAGTCGGCCCAAACGGCGGCGCTGGCATTGGGCCGGAGATTGCAGTGACTTTGAAGCTGAGAGCCCAACATCCCAACGTGGACTATGACCAAATCATGATCAACCTCAACAAGCGGTACGATAGTTTTGCGGACATTCTAAAAGAGCCAAACATACAACGCCGCGAGACACGGTTTGCTGAGTTCGAAAAAGCCGCGAAGGATGCCAGCGAGAAGATCGCGAAAGTCAGTGCTGTCGAACTGCTTGCATCTGAGGAAGCCGTCACAAAGTTCATCGAGCGTTTCGTCACCACGAACGTGACCCCGGCGTATAGGCAAGTGCAAGAATCTGAACTGCGATGTTTGGCACTTGGCGATGCGGTCACGGTTGGATGGGGATTATCCGCGTGGTACAGCGAACACAAGAAGTGGCCCGAGTCTTTGGACCAGCTGGTTCCAAAGTATCTGGATTCGGTTCCCAACGACAGATTCACCGGGAAGCCCATGTCGTTCATCAAGCGAGGAACCAACTGCCGCGTCTACAGCGTGGGTCCTGATTTGAAAGATGGCACCGGCACCGATCTGGAACCAACCGATGGCGACTACGACATTGGGATTGAATTGCGGCGATAGAACCGGCGCGATTTTGTGCCTCTGTGGTTTGGCACACTGGTACCATTGCGTTCGATAATTCAAGAACTACGGTACTACCATGCTATTGAATGGGGTCTATCCACCATCGATTGACGAGATGCGAGCCGATCTTGCTCTGTGTGCTGAGCAATTTGAACGCAAGAGTTTACGTCGTGCTGCCCTCGCGATTCTGAACCTATTGGATGCCTTACAGTATGTGGACGGTCCTGAACTCTGGCTGAGGCTTTCTCATGGATCGCACTTTGCGGTGTGGCTGTTCGACCCCGACGCCGTAGCGGTTGGGGAACTCGCAAGACCCTCGCAGATCGAGGTCCGTTCCAGTGGCGTTGACTACTGCGTGAAATTCTTGCTTCCTGTCGAATCCCGACCGTGGCTCCATTCAACGGCGAACGTGGAATCCGCTGCGGAGGCGGTTGCTTTGATAAAGCTGGCAGCGGTGGCTTGCGAGCAGCGACGCGAACACCTTGTATTCACAAGGTTCGACGAATGACCCGCCCACGCGGGCACGCCTCAAGCGAGTGAGCGAAGTACTTGTGGGCCTCCGAGCCCCAAGGTTCTAACACATTGCCAGCCCGCGAAGCGTGGATCAACGGTCGATGTGGTTTGCGAATCGCTTCCGGGAAATCGCTGGCGCGGGCTTGGGGCTCGGAGGCCCACAAGTACGGAAAAAGAGGTTGAAACTCACGCGGCTCCACTTGTGAAGTTCTCCCTTGACCTCGCTGTGCTTGTCATTACTATAAAACCAAATCTAAATAACCAAATTTAGAAATGGATGGCAAGATGGCTCGGCCAAAGGCGAAAGAACTCACGGAACGCGAACTGGAGATCATGCAGATCTTCTGGGCGGATGGGGAAGCCACTGCCACTGAAGTTCGTGACGAACTGGAGAAGGATGGACGCAGCCTGGCGTACACAACAGTCGCCACGCTGATTCGCATCCTGACGGAAAAGAACTTCCTGGAACAAACAACCGACGAACGGCCGTTCCGGTACAAGCCGACGCGTTCGTTTGAAGAAGTCTCAGGCAACATGCTGGGTGATCTGATGCAGAAAGTCTTCGGCGGGTCGCGAGAACAGCTTCTGATTCGGCTGCTGGATCAGAAGAAGCTCACGAAAAAAGAACGCGACGTGCTTCAGGAGTTTCTGAAAGGGCAGAGCAAATGAGCGTACTTAGTCAGACAATTTTGTGGTGCGTTGTGCAACTGGCTGTCATCAGCTGCGCGACGGTCTTGTTGGCTCGATTTGCAGGTCGGCGGAACCCGGCTGCTGGTGTTTGGTGCCTGCGCACCGGGATTACTCTTTCACTGGTCATCACGCTTCTTGCGCCGACTGCGTTGCCAAGCTGGTTCTCAATCCTGAGTACCCATGAAGCGACTGCTGTGGCTTCAAGTGAGGCCGAAACACCCACGAAGCATATTGTCCCACCGACGACGACTACACCGTCAGAGTTAGATACGTCTACGACGCTTGATAGCAGTGAGAGTGAATTCGCCACCAACCCGCTGTGGACCAATCTACAAACGACATTCGACAAGCTTTCGACGGCCGCTGCGGTGACGCCGGAGCGGAAGGCATCGACACCCGCGAAGGAATCGTGGAGCCCGTTGACATGGACGGTCATTGTTGGAGCTGCGATGGGAACAGTCTGGTTCTTGGTCGGGCTTGGCTCTGTGCAGTTGCTCCTGCGGGGTAGCGAGCTGATTGTTGATCCGCGCGTCACTGAAACGCTGGACATCGTTGTCGCAGAGCTAAGTTGCACTCGATCGGTTCGGCTTGTCGAAACAGAACGCATCGCCAGCGCGGCGACGGTAGGGTTCTTTCGGCCGGTCGTTCTGTTGCCATCATCGTGGTACGGCTGGACTGACCAGGAACTGCACGCGGTCATCGCGCACGAGATTGCGCATGTGCGGGCGAACGATTTTGCAGCGACAGTTCTGGGGCAGCTTGTTGTGGCGATTCACTTTTTTCATCCGTTCATCCATTACCTCTCGCGGCAACTGCGAATCACGCAGGAACTTGCTGCTGACGCGACTGCCAGCACGCTGGCGGGTGGACGCACCGACTATGCCACGGTTCTGGCTGGCATGGCACTACGAACAAACAGTCAATCAAACCTGTGGGCCACTCAGGCGTTTCTTCCGGCCCCTCGAACGTTGTTGAGGAGAATTGAAATGCTTAGAGATGCGACCACTTTAAGAACCGGACTCAGTCGTCCGGCTCGCGTGTTCCTGACGTCGGCCATGGTGCTGACTGTATGTGCGGCTGCGGGTCTTCGAGCAAACCCGATTGCTGCTGAAGCACCGGAGCCTCGTGAACCGGTTCCGATTGCCACGAACAGATCCGGCAATCTGACGCAGGAATCGAAACCGCTTTCCCTGGATTGGATTCCGAACGGTTCGATGGCCGTATTTGCTTTCAAGCCGAACGAGTTCCTGAATCACGAGGTTGGCAAGCCACTGGCAAAGACGGCAACGGAGCAACTGGCAGGCAGCGGAATCGACATTGACGAGATCGACTCGATCACAATCTGTCAGGTCCATCCTTCAAAGACAGAGCGGTCGATATCGAGGCTAAGGTCGAACCGGTCAGAACGACCTCGGCTTGCGATTGGCAACTTCTGGGTCCTGCGAAACCGGGTGAAGACAGATTGGAAGAAGGTGCAGAAAGGGGCTTCCGGAATTGTCGTGGACGACTTCACGTTCATCCTGGTCCAGGATTCCGCTGTGAAGGAGCTGATAGAGACCACCGGAAAGCAGGGCACATCAAACCGGTTCTGGCACGAGCAATGGAAGCTGCTGAAGGAGCAGCCTGCGGCTGCAATATTTGACATCGGCGCGTTGCGGGAATTCGATCCGGACGCAGCCAGGCAGATACTGGGACAAGCCATGTTCGAAGCCACATCGCCGATTTGGGGTGCAGGTGAATTGTTGTCTGTTTCGCTGACGCCGGCAGAGGCCGTTCAGCTGAAGGCAACGATGACCAGTGCGAGCGAGGGACATGGCGAGGAAATTGCGGCAACAACCAAAGCCGCAGTGACCCTGGTCCGCAATATGCTGATGAACCAGGAACGCTCGCTTGCTCGTTCGCCACTGCCCGATGTGGCCTTGATGGCAGACTTCGTGGGCATCATTGGCTCTGGCTTGAAGGATGCCAAAGTCAGGCAGCAGGGTGCAGACACAATGTTGCAGGTCGATTTGCCGTCCGACCAAATGGCCGCGATGGTCGAAAGAATGGTTCCGCTCATGGCCGGTGCCAGTGCTCGCATGGGTGAGGCGCAGCGCAAGAACAACCTCAAGCAAGTTGCTCTCGCGATGCACAACTATCACAGTGTCTACGGTCACTTTCCTCCAGCCTATTCGATGGGCAAAGATGGAAATGGCAAGCACCCCGTTAGCTGGCGCGTGATGCTTACGCCGTTCCTCGAACGGAGCGACATTTTCGACAACTATCACTTCGGCGAACCTTTCGACAGCCTGCACAACCGGAAGGTCACGATGAAAATGCCAGCTGTGTTCGCGCGGCCGGGTGGTGGAGCAGAGTCGTTGAAGACAGCTATCTTCGCCGTTGTGAGCACGGATCCTAAGAGACCAACAGGTTTTGGGCGCCACCAGGGAAAACGGATCCGCGACTTCCAGGACGGTACGTCCAACTCGCTGCTTCTGGTTGAAGCGAAGCGTGATGTGCATTGGGCGAAGCCTGAAGACGTGGAATGGAACCCCGCTGATCCCCTGCCGGGGCTGAATGGATTTGGTGGTGACGCATTGCTAAGTGCCAGGGCGGATGCTTCGGTCGATTCCTTCAACCCGAAACTCGCGCCACAGGAGTTCCAGTACATGCTGACAATTACTGACGGTCAGATCGTTGACCAATCGCAGCTGCAACCGCGTCGATAACCATACGCCTGAGAGGGGAGTCCGGTGTGTTGCCGGGCTCCTCGCTTTTTTGCACCCTACGAAACGACGTTGGATTGGATCTGCGTTAAAGACGGTGAAAAACGCTACAAGAGTTCCGGCACTGACTTTGACGGCAAAATTGACGCATCAACTGGTTCCGACAGGTGAGTCGATCGCTTACTATCCGCCGCCCGAAGTTCGGATGAGCCGAGCTTCAACCTTGCGTCTTCAAGTCATCGGCGTTCGTCGATGTTAGCGTGCAACTTTGGGCCACGATCGCCAGACACGGACTCTGATTCTTCTTAGCTTCTTCACCACGTACATCGTTTGGAGTTCTACGTATCTCGCGAACGCGTGGGCTCTGGCTGAAATTCCTGCGTACTTGCTGGCTGGAATTCGGTTTAGCGTGGCGGGCGTTATTCTGCTGATTGTGGCTCGTCTTGTTTCGCCATTGGCAGCGACGAAGCGGCAAATCAGAAACTGTGCGATCATTGGGTTGCTGATGTTCTCCATCGGCAACGGGTGTGCGGTTTGGGCTTTGCACTACATCGACTCGGGTATCTCGGCAGTCATCATTGCATTGCAGCCGCTGGTTGTTGTGCTCATCGAATGGGCCTTTCGTGAGAAGCGTCCGAACTCGGCAACGATGTTTGGGATCTGCCTGGGCGTGGTTGGGATTGGAGTCCTTGCCGGGCAGCCACAGTTCCAGGCCGGCACGGGTCCGTTGCTTGCAATCGGGGCCTTGTTGTTGGCGATCCTGGCGTGGGGTGCGGCAACTGTTTGGATCCCGATGGCCGATCTGCCCGAATCGATGTTCGAACGGGTCGCTTTGCAAATGTTGTCTGGCAGCGTGGTCTTACTGATCACGAGTGCTTTGCTGGGCGAGTTCCGTGAGTTCGAACCAGACGGTGTAACTCAGCGTGGGTTGTGGTCGTTAGGCTACTTGATTGTGTTTGGATCGCTGGCCGCGATGACGGCGTACAACTACTTGTTGGTCAAAGTAGAACCATCCAAAGTTGTGACCAACACCTACGTCAACCCAATCATCGCGGTGTTTCTTGGCTGCTGGTTGAACAAAGAACCGTTCGACTGGACGACTGTGGTTGCGGCCGGTTTCCTGCTGACGGGCGTTTATCTGATTGTTCATAATCGTCGCCAAAAACCCGCCAGTGCGCAGCAGGTTCCAGCGAGCGATTGAGTTCATCTCATGACTTTTCGGGAACCGCCTGCAGTTTCGATCTGAGGAATTGGTGATCGGCATTGAAGAGTCGTCGGAAGCTAAGCAGCACGGCGCCGGTTGTTCCCAGTGCTGTGGCGGCGGCGATCAGGAAAATGATGACGACCTGATACTTCACTGCTTCGGCTGGTTCGGTTCCTGCCAACAACTGGCCGGTCATCATGCCGGGCAGGCTGACCAGGCCCACGACCATCATGGAATTGATGATGGGCGTCATGCCGGTTCGCAGTGCGTGACGAATTGGCGATTCGCAAGCTTCCCAGCGGGTGGCTCCGAGAGACAGCATGGTTTCAATTTCATGGTGCCGCGTGTACGCGGATTCCGTGAATGTGCTTAGGCCCACGGAGATCCCGTTTAGCGTGTTCCCTAAAACCATGCCCAGCAGCGGAATGAGGTACTGCGGTTGGTACCACTTGTCGATGCCTGTGACCACGAAGAACAAAGCGAACGATGTCACAAACCAGCTGCTGATCCACACGGACAGGAGTGTGTCCAGCCAGATGCCCTTGTATCGGCGGCGGTTTCGTTGAACCGCGGTGACGCCGGCGATAGTCGTCATCACGGCCGCGATCAACAGCACGATGTACCAGCGATCTAGGTTGAAAACCCACTGCAGGACCAATCCCAACAAGAACAACTGGACGACCATTCTAATAGCCGCGACGAACAACGAACGCTCCAGGCCCAATCGCAACCAAACGGAGATCGCTCCGTGAACCACAAGCAACAACGCCGCAATTCCGACCTGGAAGTACGTCAGCTTTAAGTATTCCACGACGTGTCCTTCGTCAGTTCGCCCGCGTTCATCTGGTAGATGGACTGACACATGCGTTTTGCTTGTTCGGCATCATGCGTGATCCAAACAAACGCTGTGCCGGGGCTTTGTTCTGTCCATTGATTGACTAATCGTTCCACCGCGGCTGTGGCGCCCGCGTCCAGGGCCGCCGTTGGTTCGTCCAACAGCAGCGCGCGGGGTTCTAGCTGAATCGCGCGAAGCAGGGCGGCTATCTGGAGTTCGCCGCCGGAGAGGTTTTGCTGGTCTTTGTCCAGGAATCCGGCGTCGCGGTCCAGTCGTTCCAGCCACCCGACAACCCTGTCGCGATTGAAGGCGCGATTGCGATGGACTGCGAGTTCGAATGGTTTTCGCAGGTTGGTCTCGACGGTTCCTTCAAACAGTGTTGGACGCTGCTGAAGGTAAACGACCCGCGTTCGATACTCGGGAACAAACGCGCCACTGACCGCTCTGCCTTCATGCAATAATTGGCCGGACTGAATCGAATCCAGCGCAGCCAGCGCGCGAAGGAGTACTGTTTTTCCGGAACCGGACGAACCGACGATTCCCAGGCGGTCGCCCGGGCGAACCGTGAAGTCGACGCTATTGATTAGCCGCGTTCCATCGTCGGCCTGCCGCGTGATTTGCTTCGCCTCAGCAATGAGCTCAGTCGTACTTCTGCTCACCAGGCTACTGCCGTTCCAAAATCGGTGGGTTCTTTGGAACCGAACCCTTGTCGTCGGGAACTTTGTATTCCGCCTGCAGTTGGGCGACGCGCTTCTTCAAGTCGTTCATGACACCCGCGTATTCGGGGTCGTCGTGCAGACTGTTCATCTCGCGCGGATCGCGGTGCAGGTCGTAGAGTTCGTACTCTTCGAGGTTGTAAAAGTGGATCAGTTTGAACCGATCCGTCCGGATGCCATAGTGCCGACGCACCATGTGAGCCGTCTTGCGGTTCCCGAAGAATTCGTAGTAGTGGTAGTAAAGACTGTCACGCCATTCGGATTGGCTGCAGTCGATGCGAGCTTTGTCGAAGCCGATTGTGAGCGGTGGAGTTGGGGCGGCTCCCACCGAACTTGGTCCAGACATCATCAGTGGTTTCAGGCTTTTGCCCTGCATGTCCTCAGGCTGTGGTGCTCCGGCGATGTCGAGGAACGTTTGAGCGAAATCGAGATTCGAAACCAGGTTGTGATTCACTGCGTTTTGCTTGACGAAGCCGGGCCAGCGAACAGCCAAAGGCATGCGGTACGATTCTTCGTACATGAATCGTTTGTCGAACCAGCCGTGTTCGCCAAGGTAGAAGCCCTGGTCGGACGAGTAAATCACGACGGTGTTTTTCGCGAGCCCGCTTTCGTCCAGGTAGTCCAGCATACGACCGACGTTGTCATCGACTGACGCGATACAACGCAGGTAGTCCTTGATGTATCGCTGATATTTCCAGCTGATGAGTTCCTCGCCAGAGAGTTCCATCTTTTCGAACTCGGCATTCTTCGCGGCGTAGGCTTTGTTCCAGGTCTCTAATTGTTCGGGCGTGAAATTTCTGGGTTTGGTTAACTTCAAGTCTCGCGGTGTCATGGTCCTGGCGATGCTCATGTCCTGAGTCATCGCCGCGGTGCCGCGACCTTTGTAGTTGTCGAACAGGTTTTCTGGTTCTGGAATCTTCACATCGTCAAACATGTTGAGATGCTTGGGACTGGGTTGCCAGTTTCGGTGTGGAGCCTTGTGCTGGTACATCAGCATGAACGGCTTTTCCTGGTCGCGATCTTCTTTGAGCCATTTCATCGCCAGGTCGGTGATGATGTCCGTCGTGTAGCCGGTGTGCTTGACCGGTTTCTTCTTACCGTTCAATAGCATGGGTGGGTTGTAGTATGGCCCTTGCCCCTTCAGCACTTCGGAATAGTCGAACCCCTGCGGAGCTGTCTTCAGGTGCCACTTTCCGATCACGGCTGTTTGGTAGCCGACCTTCTGCAGAAGTTTTGGGAACGTCTGCTGGTCGCCGTTGAACGTGTTCCCATTTTGGAGGAACCCATTCAGGTGGCTGTGCTTGCCGGTTTGAATCACTGCTCGACTTGGCCCGCAGATTCCGTTGGTGCAAAAGCAGTTGGTGAACAGCATGCCTTCGTTGGCGATGCGATCGAGATTCGGCGTCTTGTTAATCTTCGAACCGTAAGCGCTCATCGCCTGCGCGGCGTGATCGTCAGTGAAGATGAACAGAATATTCGGCCGCCCCATCGACTGAGCAAGCAGCGGGGAACCGCTTGATGCGAGGGTCGTTACAGCGAATAGCAATGTCAGAGCGCGGCGGTTCATGGTTGGCCTTGGTTCACAGAAGGACTACGCCAGTCTTATATCCATGATGCCAAGTGCCATGGTTGATGTCGAACGGTCGCCGACAGTTCGAAAAGTTTGGTAGACAAGTCTACTGTGGCGGTTCTTCTCTGAGCCTCGAAGCCAGCCAAACGCGAGCGTAGGCCCACAGGTCGTTGCCTTTGCGAGGCGAAATTCCCATTGCTTCGGCAGCCTCCGCGTTTGTGAAGCCCGCGAAGTATCGCAAGACCACGAGCCGTGCGGCTTCTTCGCTCTCTTCGGCGAGAACGGAAAGAGCGTCGTTAATCTCGATAACGCGTTCCGGATTCGGAATCGCGAAACCATCCAGCTTGAAATCTTCCCGTTGGTTATCTCCGCCGCGCTTCTTTCGCATTCGTGCACGCGCTGATTCGACGAGGATGCGCCGCATTGCTTCCGCAGCCGCGGCGAAAAAGTGACCGCGGCTGTTCCAGTGATGTTCGTTGTCATCCGGTTTGACAAGGCGCATATACGCTTCATGAACCAGAGCCGTGGCCTGTAGCGTCGCGCCCGGTTTCTCACGGAACATTTTCTGCGCGGCCATGCTACGCAGTTCGTCGTAGACCCTGGCCAGCAGTTCGTCGGACGCGACCTGCTGGCCGGAACTGACAGCGTTCAGGAGTTGGGTGACGTCATTCACGGCGTCCTCACATCAAGAGTATGCCTGCAGCATAACACGCTCAGGAGTAGCCGTGAACGACGGCCCACACTGTCAGAAGCTGGCGAAGAACGCAGTTAACAGGCAGCGGCTCTCAAGAGCTTCAAGCCTGATTTGCCTCTGACTTCGACGATCCATGATTCGGCCCTTGCACACAGATTTCCGATTCAGACCTCTCGACTATTGAGGTCCTCTGTTTACTCGTGCGACAGGCCGACGCTGTGTGCGCAGAGATTTCCTGGAAACCGGGAGAATCGGGATTTGTCCCGAAACCTTGCACAACTGCGGGTTGCTTGTCGCACGGATTTATGGGGAAGATGGATCCCCACACTGACTTTGCAGTCGCAAGGGACATGGAATTCTGAGGGCAGTCTTGAACGAACAACAGATCTTTGTTGCAGCCATTCAATTCGAAACAGAAGCAGAACGAAACGAGTTCCTCGATCAAAGCTGCATCGACGCAGACGTACGAGAGCGGGTTGACCAACTGCTACGGTTGCACAGCGAATCAGACCTGGAACTCGACGCGCCCATCGTCGATTCCACAGACTTTCTCGCTGGTTGCGCTGTCAAGCCGGGGCACAATATCGGCCCGTACAAGTTGCTGGAACAAATTGGCGAAGGCGGCATGGGGATCGTCTTCATGGCCGAACAGACCGAACCTATTCGTCGTCGCGTGGCTGTGAAAGTCATCAAGCCCGGCATGGATTCGAAGCACGTGATCGCTCGCTTCGAATCCGAACGCCAGGCGATCGCGATGATGGACCACACTAACATCGCCAAGGTTCTGGACGCGGGCGAAACCGAATCCGGTCACCCGTTTTTCGTAATGGAACTGGTTCACGGGATCTCGATCACGGACTACTGCCAGCGAGAAAATGTTGGACTGCACGATCGACTAAGATTGTTCACCAACGTTTGCCGCGCGGTTCAGCACGCACATCAAAAGGGCATCATTCACCGGGACATCAAGCCGTCCAATATCCTTGTCACGCTGCACGACGGGGAACCGCTCATCAAGATGATTGACTTCGGTGTTGCACGAGCAATGGACACAAAGCTGACGGATCGCACGTTGTTCACGCGGTATGCGCAGGTCATCGGCACGCCACTGTACATGAGCCCCGAACAGGCCGACATCAGTAGTCAGGACGTCGACACACGCGCCGATGTCTATTCGCTTGGTGTGCTGCTGTACCAACTGCTGACGGGTTCGACACCGTTCGATGAAGAACGGCTGCGGTCGGCGAGCTACGACGAACTCCGCCGTATCATCTCAGAAGAAGAACCGCCGGTTCCGAGTGCTCGCGTTGAGACCGCTGGTGCGAACCTCGACACGGCTCCCGATGGCGCGCAAGTGAATCCCGCACGGCTGAGTTCGGTTCTTCGCGGCGAACTGGACTGGATCACCATCAAGGCACTCGACAAGGATCGCGACCGTAGATACCAGACGGCCGCTGCATTCGAAGCCGATATCCAGAACTTCCTGAACAACGATCCGGTCCAGGCATGCCCGCCATCACGTCTTTATGGACTGCGAAAGCTAGTCGCTCGCAATCGAACGGCAGTCATCACGGCGCTGGTATTCGCAGTAACATTGCTGACCGGCACCATCGTATCTGCGACGCTTGCGGTTAGGGCAACTCGGGCGGAAAAGTCTGCTCGGAAATCCAGCGACTCCGCGCGGCGGGAAGCAGACATTGCAAATTCTGTGAGCCAGTTCCTCGAAAGCGATCTGCTGCGCAATGGGCTACAAGGGATTAGTAACCACGATATCAGCCTCCGAGAAGCCCTTGATCGCGCGTCCGTATCGTTGAATCTGTCATCCAAACGCTACTCGCCGCTTGCCTACGCGCGTCTGCAATCGATGCTCGGTAGAGCGTACTGTTCGATTAACGAGCAAGGGGTGGCTCAGGATCACCTGGAAGTCGCGTACGCTTACCGTCGTGATGAACTGGGTGACCGTCATCGTGACACTTTGAAATCGGCTTTCGAACTCGCTGTGTCGAAGTCCGCCTACGATCGAGTGTCGCAGACAGACAGTGCACACAGAGCTCAGGCGGCCTACGCGGAATTCGAAACGATTCTTGCCGCTCAGCAATCGGCGTTGGGTAGCTCTGATCCGGACACACTGGCCACGATGGGATACCTGGCGACGTGCTATCGACATCTCGGCCGAACCGATGAAGCCGAAGGTCTGTTTGCTGAGGCAAACGCCGGATTCGAAACCGAAGCTCTTCGCAAAGATCCGCGTGGGCTCGTTTGTTTTGAACAGACGATTGCGTGCCTTCGGGCGTTGGGGAAGGAGGACGAAGCCGAGCGGGTTTGTCAGCGTTTCCGCGAATTCAACTTCGGTCCGAACCCACTCGTCGACGAAGCGGATGAGGGCAAGCTGGCCGAACTGCGGGAAGCCGTGAGCCGATGTGAAGCCGCCTTCGGTTCCCATGCGAGCGAAACCTGTCACGCGATGGAACAGCTGGGTGACGGTCTGCTGGTTGCCGGGACCGACTTCACTGAAGCAAAACGCGTTTTCGAAAAAGTCCTTGCCGAGCAACAGCGATACTTCGGCAGTGATGACCCTCGCACATTCCGAGTCAGAAGGAAGCTTGGTGACTTGCACATGCGAATGTTCGAACTTCTTCCGGCCCGCGACTTCATTGCACCCACACTCGCAGAGTCCAATGTCGACAACCAGACGCTGCAGACGTTTCGTGTTATCGCGAACCTGCTGCGGCTCAAAGGGCAGCTTGCCGAGACGGCGAAAACGTTTGGATTGCTGGCTGAGACTCAGGCAAGGGTATTCGGCCCGACGGACCCCAGAACCATCCGCTCGCGGCGCGATGAAGCTATTGCCTGGGCACATGCGGACAATGAAGAGAAGCTCACACAGGTCATCCTCAAGTTGACCGAAGTGGTTGGGAGTGATCACCGCGACACAATCAACTGCCAGCGGTACCTCGGTTCATTTTATCACCGAACTGGTAACCCGGCAGCGGGCATTGATGTCCTGATGCCGCTGCACGAACGAGCCAAAGCAACGCTGGGCGACGACGACGGCGTTACGCTAACGATCGCTCACACACTCGCCGATTGCTACCACTCCAGGAACGAGTCAACGAAAGCCCTCTCGTTGATCCGCGAAACGATCGCCAAGTGCGAAACGGCGTTTGGAGAACGCCACACCAACACAATGCAGAGCGTCGTGTTGCTCGGTCGAATCCTGGCGGATACGGGCAAGCCCGCGGAAGCCGCCCGGTTGTGCGAACGCGCTGCGAAGGTCCTCCCGCATTTGGGTGGCATTAGCTCTCAGCGCCGTGGCTGGTACACAGCGGTCGCCAATCTTGCCGAACAAACGGAGTCGCAGGGAGAACCAATCGACACCGATCTGCACAGGCAAGTCCTCAGCAGCCTGGCTGAACTGTCCGCAGAAAGGCACGGCGAGAAGTCGCATGCCAGCGCAGATGATGAACCGGATGGAAACCGATAGCATCGCCAACAATCCGAACTGCGTGAGCCATCAAATGATGCGGCGTCAGAGTTGAGTCAGATCGTAGGTGTCGTATATGCGAGAGGAGCTGTCGCGGGGAGGCGCCCATCGCTCCGCCCGCGACCAAGGGCTCGCGCCGATGCCCACAGTGCGCCCCACCGCGTCAGCCAGATGCCGTCATGCTTCGTTCGTCAGGCCGGAGTGGACAATATGATGAATAGGATCGCCAGGTCATCAAAGCGATCATCAGCTTCAGCAACGGTATCGCCTTCAATGTTGCTCGGCACATAGTCGCTAATTGGGTTAATCCGCAGTTCAGCGTTGTCGACCCCGGAACCGCCATTCACTGACGCTCGCCCGACAACCCGTGAGCCGGTAATGAAGAAGTCGTCATTCCCCGACGACATACGAACGCGAAGGTCCCGGTTCAGTTGCGAATTCCGAACGAAGATCGCATCGTCACCGGACCCAGTGCTGATATTGAAGTTGTTCGATACGTCAAACCCTTCAACCACCAAGTTGTCATCGTCGCGACCGGTGTTGATTGAGACTGCACGGGCGTTGTTTGCTGACACCCCATTGAGGCCGCCCACCAAACCGACTATGTCGTTGCCGTTGCCGGTATTGATATTCACGTTGTCAGCGACGTTGACCTGAACCAATACGATGTCGTTCCCGTTCTGGGTTCTGATTCGCACATCATCACCAATCGTGCCGTTGACAACTGCAATCGCGTCAATTTGCTGGCCACCTCGAACAACAAGATCGTCTTCGATATTCGGGTCAATCAGCCGCACCAGGTTGTTTCCTCCGGCCGCGAACGAAATATTGATGTCGTCCGTCGGCTGATTCGTGGTGAGGAACACGCCACTGTTCAGGCCGCCGCCGTTAATCGTGGTTTGCTCTAGGCCTCTGACAATGAACCCGGATGGTGTTTGAGTGATCTGTACAGCGTTGTCATTCGAATCACCGGTGATCCGAAGGTCTCGATTCTGAATAACAGCAGTCACGTTGCTTAGTAGCGTTCGAATCTCCAGACATTCTGCTTCTTGTTGCGATGCGGCGGGGCGTCGGCGGTGGGATGACGGCTTTGCGATATTCGCAACAAAACGGGATAGAGCATTCATGCGAGTTCCTCAACGATGGACCTGGTGTGTGAGCCCGTAGGCAACGGTCTCTCATCCACTCGTGCGCCGATAAGCCAATCGTTGCGCAGAGAATCCTCAGAATTCCGCGAAAGCCGCCCAATCGTCCGGGTGCGAAGCACCACTCGTGGGTCTTCGAGGCCATCAACCACCATCGCTTGACCCGCCGCAGGGGGTGAGTACAACTGGTGATGCCCTTTCATTACGGAGTTTACGCGTGTTTAAGTTCGCCTGCCTGCTGGTTCTTGTTGCTTCGGAGTTCACGATGGCGTTCGCTCCACAGTCGTTGCCGCACTCGTTTGCTCGGCCGGACGAGGCGGCCATCAAACATCTGGATCTTGATCTGACGGTCGATTTCAAGGCGAAGATCCTGTCCGGGCAAGCGACACTGACGCTTGATCGAAAGCCCGCAGCGAAGGCGGTGGTTCTGGATACTCGCGGATTGAAGATTGGAAAAGTCAGTTCGGCCGCTGGTCAAAAACTGGAATGGAAGCTTGGTGAAGACAAAGGTGCGATGGGGCAGTCGCTGACGATTGAACTTCCTGCCGGTGTGAACAAGGTTGCGATCGAGTACGCCACCAGCCCGTCCGCCGAAGCTCTGCAGTGGCTCTCGCCCGAACAGACAACAGACAAGAAGCACCCGTTTCTGTTCACTCAGTCACAAGCCATCCTCGCGCGGACGTGGGTTCCTTGTCAGGACACGCCTGCTGTCCGCATGACGTACTCGGCGAAAATGAAAGTGCCGCCGGCACTCATGGCCGTGATGAGTGCGTCGAATCCGCAGGTCAAGAATGAAGAAGGCCAATACAGTTTCGAAATGAAGCAGGCGATTCCGTCGTACCTGCTGGCTTTGGCTGTCGGCGATTTGGAGTTCAAGAACAGTGGAACCAGAACCGGTGTGTATGCCGAACCGTCGGTGCTGGAAAAAGCAGACCGCGAGCTTGAAGACACCGAACGGATGATTGTCGAAGCGGAGAAGCTTTACGGTCCGTACCAATGGGAACGCTACGACGTCATCTTTCTTCCATCCAGTTTTCCGTTCGGCGGAATGGAGAACCCGCGGCTGACGTTCGCCACGCCAACAATTCTTGCCGGCGAC
This sequence comes from uncultured Planctomycetaceae bacterium, assembly GCA_964485095.1. GTDB lineage: Bacteria > Planctomycetota > Planctomycetia > Planctomycetales > Planctomycetaceae > CAYNWT01. Next base: position 18,056 of record CAZAIB010000081.1, read on the forward strand.
AAATCACTGGTCGCGCTGATCGCTCACGAGTTGGCTCATTCGTGGTCCGGTAACCTGGTGACGAACGCGACGTGGAACGACTTCTGGTTGAACGAAGGGTTCACCGTTTATTTCGAACAGCGAATCATGGAAGCGGTTTACAGCCGCGGTTACTCAGAGATGTTGGCTCGACTGTCACTGGAAGGGCTCAAAGAAGAACTCAAATCACTTGAACTGCGCGACACATGGCTGAAGCTTGATCTTGCCGGTCGGAACCCTGACGACGGCATGACGGCCATCGCTTACGACAAGGGTTACTTCTTCCTGCGTGCGATGGAGGAACAAATTGGGCGCGAGAAGTGGGACGCGTTTCTGAAGGGTTACTTCACCAAGCATGCGTTCAAAAGCATGACGACGGAAGGGTTCCTGGCTTATCTCAACGAGAACCTGGAACACGACTTCGACATCAAAGCATGGGTTTATGGTCCGGGTCTGCCTGCGAACTGTCCGGAAGTGAAGACCGCCGAACTGGCGCAGGTCGAGAAAGACGCGGCGGCGTTTGCAGGAGGAACGGCTCCCGGTGAATTGAAGACGGACAAGTACACGACTCATCACTGGCTGCACTTCCTGCGTTCGCTGGAGTCGCCGCTGTCAGCCAATCAGATGAAGTCGTTGGACGGTGCGTTCAAGTTTACGCAGTCTGGCAACGCAGAGATTACTCACGACTGGATGTTGCACGTGATTGCCGCGAAGTACGAACCGGGCATGGCGAAGCTGGATACGTTTCTGACCAGCCAGGGCCGTCGCAAATTCCTGACGCAGTTGTACAAGAAACTGCTGGAGACGGGCGCCAAAGAAACGGCCAACCGGATCTACAAGAAAGCTCGCCCGACGTACCACGCTGTTTCACGTGAGACGATCGACGGTGTTCTGGGTTGGAACGCGAAATAGAGCGCGGTGCAGATCTACTATAAAGCGCGGCTGAATCACCCTCTGATCGCAGGTTCCAGTTTCCCTGTCCACAGTGCGAAGGAACCCGGCACCAAAGGGCGCCGGGTTCGCAAAAAAGTGTCGTTGCGGTTCCGTCGAAGTCTGGCCAGGGACACTCCCGTGCGGCGAGCGACTCTCAAGTACAGCATCCCAACGTCATCGCCGCACACCGATGCAACTGGAAGGGAAGTTGCCTAGTCGTCTTTGAGGACGAACGTGAGCTTCATGTTCACGCGGTATGCTTTAATCTTGCCGTCTTTGACCTCCACTGTCTGCTCCTGCACCCATGCTCCTGTAACGTTGTGCAGTGTTTTGCAGGCGCGGGCGACGCCCATTTCGATGGCGTCCGCGAAGCTCTTCTTTGACGAAGCGGTTATTTCTGTGACTCGAGCGACTGACATGTCCGTGATCCTTTTCTCGGGTTGAATTTGTCTTCTGTTAAACTACTCTGATTGAACCTGTTCTGCTGGTTTGGAAGCGGACGACTTATTGTCGTCAGCCACAGCAGGTCGTTTCTCAGCACAACCGCTGACAACGAAGCTGGCCAAGAAGGCCACCAGGAAGTACGGCAAACATTTCCTTTGATGCATGTGTTCTCTCCGGCAAACTACACCTAACGGGTGTTAGAGTGCTCAATCTTGTCAAACCAGACTGCCTGAGTACCCATTGCAGCAGAATTCTCCCCAATTTCCACTACAGCGCTTGTTTTGACGAGCCGACTGATTGCAATGGCAATCGCCGTTCGGACACAATTGACGATTAGATTGCCGCGCACAGATAGTCCTGACCCACCAACTGTCCTTAGTTCAATGAAACAATATGTGGCATAAATTGAGCTGAGTTTGACGGTTGCGAAGCAACGGTAAGAGCCGTGGTTTCGTGACACAGGCCGAGCGAAAAACTGGCAGTCGGTTGCGTGAACCGAGAGTTTTGTTTTGCCGTGCCGCTCGATCCGGGCAGAATATGCCCACCGGCCCTCAAGGAGATTACCTCAAAGTGACTCAATATAGTCTGCTTACCGGCGCGACCGGACTCGTTGGGCGTTACCTGCTACGCGACATGTTGCTTAACGGCCACCAGATGGCTCTGATTGTTCGTCCGTCACGGCGAGAATCAGCGCGACAGCGTGTTGAAGGTATCTGTCAGTTCTGGGAGCGCGAAATCGGTTCCGCGATGCCGCGACCGGTTGTGCTTGAAGGCAACATTTCTGACCCGAACCTCGGTCTGTCTAAAGAAGACACCGATTGGATCGGAACGCATTGCTCGCGCATCATCCACAACGCCGCGATCCTTGAGTTCTTCGGTAAGGATCGTAATCGCGAACCGTGGCGAACCAACCTGGGTGGAACGCAAAACGTTCTGGATCTTTGCAAGCAGGTCAACCTGACCGACATGCACTACGTATCAACTGCGTACGTTGCAGGTCTGCAGGACGGCGTCGTGATGGAAGACTCGCTGGAAGCGGGTCAGTCGTTCCGAAACGACTACGAAGAAAGCAAGTACGAAGCAGAGCAGCTGGTTCGCAACGCAGATTTCCTGACGAAGACCACCGTGTACCGTCCGGCTGTGATTGCGGGTGACTCAAACACGGGTTACACCAGCACGTACCATGGTCTGTATCTGTACTTCCGATTGATGTCGATGATGATTCCGGAAGTCCCCGTGGGCGAAGACGGCCTGCGTCATACTCCAGTGAAGCTGGCGATGACCGGCCGCGAGAATCGCAACATCATTCCGGTCGAATGGGTTTCAGAAGTCATCGCGCGGTTGCTGGATACGCCGGAAGCTCATGGTCAGACATTCCATCTGGCTCCTGAGGTACCAATGAAGTCTGGCGACATGATCCGTTGGTCTGCCGACTACTACGGTTCGACCGGAGTTCAGTTCTGCGGCGATGACCCGGACTTCGAAGTCGACAAGCAGGAAGAAGAGTTCGCGAACACTCTGATTCCACAGTTGTTCACATACAAAGCGTATGAGACGACTGACAACACGTACGACATGACGAACCTGAAGAAGTTCCTTCCGGATCTCCCATCACCGGCGATCGACGAAACCGTGATCCGTCGTTACCTGGACTTCGGTGAAGCTGACAAGTGGGGCAAGACCAAGGCACCGAAAGTCGAAGTGGATTTCGATGTCCACAACCACGTAACCGACGCTTCCACCGGTCTTGCCTCTGTTGACGGAACCATTGGTCTGGATATTTCCGGACCAGGTGGTGGCCAGTTCACACTGGGACTCAGTGGCAGCCAGGTTGCTCAGGTAACACCAGGACTTCCTGTCGAAGACACTCCAGTGCTGCGAATGCACGTTGAAGAATTCTCTGCACTGTGTTCTGACCCGAACGCCGATGCATCGAAACTTCAGGACCGCTGGCAGGGCGAGGCGAATGCCCGCGTCACCGAACAGGCGGCGCAAGCCTTGTTTCCGATGTCGCTAGCCGGAGCTGAAAAGCAACAGTAGTTGGTAGTGGCGAATTGAACCGCGGCTAACCGCCAAGGTTCATCACAATCGCCAGGACAATTAGCGCGACCACGAATAGGCCCATCACTAGTGTTGGGCCTATTCCATTGGTATTGGCTGGTTGTGATGGTGTCGCAGCGGCTTGGGTTCTTGTTGCTGGGTTTGATGTGGCAACTGGCTTCGTCGCGACAGACGCGGGACTGTCTTTAACGCTTGTCGCTGGTTTCGAAGTTGTTGCAACTGGCGTGGCCGGTTTGAGAACCTGAGCCGGAACCGAATCCTGTACCGAATCGGCAACCGGGTCTGCTGGTCGAGCTTCGCTGGCCGGGTGGATGAATACGTCCAGCGCTTTGCTGTCGGGCATGCCGGTTCCGTGAGTCTCACCGCTCATCAGTTGGCTGGATTTGTCGCCGTAGCAAATAAAGACCAGCCCTTCGGGGCATTCGTCCTTCGCGTCGATGCACGGAACCACAACTTCGCCGATGTCGTTCCACATGCGCACTTCATCGCCCTGAACGATGCCAAGTCGCTGCATGTCGTCGGGATGCATTCGCAGCGTGCTGGTTTCGTCCAGGTATCCTTCGGTGTACTTGCCTTCGTTAAGCGTGACGCCCTGACGACTTGACCGACCTGGAATGAGCAGAAATTTCTGTGCCATACCTGCTAAGTAATACAACCGACCCCCGGCGTGCAAGGCAACGCCTGGCCGTGTCGGCTCCGCTTGCACGCGTGCGGTTGTTACGAACCGGCCAGCCGCTTCGCAATCTTCCGGGCGGTCATCGATAGAGGGAACTCGGCAAGTTCAGACATCCCAACCCACTTCGTTGGCGCTCCAACGCCCAGCCTTCCCCGGAGGGACGTTGCGTTGAAGCAGACCAGACGAATTTTGTATCTGGTCACGGCATGGCTGAGCTCATGAAACGGTTCGCCAACTTCTGTTTCAATTCCCGTTTGCTGCTTTACTTCGCTTTGCAGGAACTGAGACAACTCAGGTTCGACGGCAAACAGCGATCGAGACGCAGCACTTCCGATCTTTGGTGGAAGCAAGCCGGCGAGATCCTTCGTGAGTTCATACCGCGGAAAATCCCACAGGCCGGACCAGCGTTCTTCGTCGGTGTGCTGCCTGATGAGCAACTTCGAACCCTTGCGCACGATGACATTCACGTGGGTTAGCTGAGTGATTGCGGGTCGCGTCTTGGGTCTGGGAATCTGCGCCTGACTTCCGTCAGCAAACGCGCGGCATTTGGTTCGAACCGGACACGTCGCGCAGTTTGGTTCTTTCACGCTGCACAGCGTTCCGCCAAGTTCCATCAATGCTTGATTAAGCCGCCCGGGTTGTTTCCGTGGCAGCAGGCGTTCGGCGAAATTCCACAACAGACTCTGCCCGGCTTTCGAACGCGGGTCACCGGCGTAGCCCAGCAACCGGCAATACAAACGCAATGTATTCGCTTCGACAATGGGAGCCGGCGTGTCGAACGCAAAAGATGCAATCGCACCGGCCGTGTACCGACCGATGCCAGGCAGTTTCTGAAGTTCGTCAGCCGTTGGCGGAAATTTACCATCGTAGTCTGAGACGATCAGCTTCGCGGTCTTATGAATGTTGCGAGCACGACTGTAGTAGCCGAGGCCTTCCCATAGACGCAGCACATCCTGTTCGTCAGCGGCCGCCAGTTTCTTCACGGTCGGGAACCGTTTCAGGAAACGTTCGAAGTAGGGAATCACGGCTACAACAGTCGTCTGCTGCAGCATGATTTCGCTAATCCAAATGCGATACGCATCATGCGTCCGCCGCCACGGCAAATCGCGCGCGTTGTTTTCGTACCAGCGGTTCAGGCTGCGGCGGAAGCTGGTGAACCAGGCGGAATCCAGTTCGTCCAGCACGTCGGATGCTTCAGACATCAGACGTGAACCGCGTCGCTAAACAGCAACGGCATTAGGTTGTGCCCAGCATCCAGAGTGCGCCCGGTTGTCGTGGCGACTGCTTCAGAATACGAGGCGGCTTCGTCGCGGCCGACGTTGGTTCCGCACATCGTAAATGGGCAGTACCCGTGGCTGTGCGTCTTGGTTCGCAGAAACGTCGGGTGGTCGGGGCAAACAAGGATGCGATAGTCACCCTGCGACTTCAGATATTTATGAACGGGTCCCACGATGTCCGCATCGATTCGTTCCAGCGCCGCGACCTTTGCGGGTGCATTGCCTTCGTGAGATGCTTCGTCAGTTGCTTCCACATGCACGACAACGAAATCGGCTTCGTCATTTTCGAACGCATCGATGGCCGCTTGCGCCTTGCCAGCGTAGTTGGTGTCCAGGTAACCCGTCGCGCCTTCGACTTCGATCACGTTCCAGCCCAGCAACCGACCGATGCCTCGCAACAAATCCACAGCGGTGATAACCGCGCCGCGTTTTCCGAACTGTTCAAGGAACGGCGTCAAAGCGGGGCGGCTGCCTTGTCCCCACAACCAGACCTGTGTCGCCGGTAGTTCGTCACTTTGAACTCGTGCGGCGTTTTGGTCTGCCGCTTTGAACGCCGCGGTGCTGCGGTTCATTAAGTCGCGCAGGACGTCGGAACCGGTCCCCTGCGGCAAGTGCGGTTCGATGGCTTGGTCTGTAATGTCGTGCGGCGGAATCGTGACGGTTGTGGAATCAAACGGCGCGTCGCCGCTGCGGGATCGGTAGATAAGCAGGTTCCGGTAGCTGACTCCGGCGTGGAACTTCCATTCCGGGTTACCGCACTGATCCTTCTGCATCAATTGGATCAGGGCCGCCGCAGAGTCATTCGGGTATTGGCCAGCCGTGAAGCTGCGCATGGTTCCGTCCTGAACCGTCACCAGATTGCAGCGGATCGCCCAATCGTCGGCTCCCAGTTCAATCCCCTGGGCGGCGGCTTCCAGCGGCGCGCGGCCGGTGTGAAACTTCAAAGGGTCGTAACCGAAAAGACTCATTGTGCCCACGTCGCTGCCGGATGGCATTGATGCGGGCACGTTGTCCGTTTGTCCAACAACGCCCGCTTGAGCGATGGCGTCCATGTTGGTTGTGTTTGCGGCCTGTAGCGGAGTCTTGTTGCCCAGCGATGGTTGAGGTTCGTCGGCGACCCCGTCGGGGATAATGAGTGCGTATTTCATGAGCGGTTCTTAGTTTCGTTTGCACGACTCGGCAAGAGAGACCGTTGATTCGGCTCCACCGTCCGCTGATACTTCGGCTTCGCCAACAATATTAGCCAAACAACGATGCTCTTCCCCGAACCACGTGCTGTCTACATTCATGTTCCGTTTTGCGTACATCGCTGCGGATACTGTGACTTCACGCTGGTTGCGAACCGCGACGATTTGATCGGCGATTACCTGACCGCATTGGAACGCGAGATGGAATCGTTGGATTCGACTCGGGAAGTAGACACGCTGTTCTTCGGTGGAGGCACGCCCACACAACTTAGTGCGGAAGAACTGCAGCGGCTGTTCGAAATCGTAAACCGCTGGTTCGTTGTGGCCGCCGACGGTGAAGTTTCCACGGAGGCGAACCCGGACGGATTGTCCGCCGACAAAATAGATGTGCTGGCAGACGCCGGAGTCAACCGGGTCAGTCTGGGCATCCAGTCATTCGACGCGGATGTCCTGAAGACTCTTGAACGCGCGCATAGTCCTGATGACATTCGAACGACGGTCGATCGTGTTCGCAAACGAATCGACAACCTGTCGCTGGATCTGATTTTTGGCGTGCCCGGTCAAACGCTGAACAACTGGAAGACGACGCTGGCGGAAACGATTGACTGCAAGCCAGAACACATTTCGACGTACGGTTTGACATTCGAAAAGGGAACCGCGTTCTGGTCGCGTCGCAACAAGGGCGACATTATTCCCGTTCACCAGGAAACTGAACGCGCGATGTATCAGGCCAGCATGGAGACGCTGGACGCCGCCGGGTTCGCTCAGTACGAACTGTCCAACTTCGCGCGCGAAGGGTATCGGTGCCGCCACAATGAAACGTACTGGAAAGCGATGCCGTACTTTGCGTTTGGACCGGGTGCGGCGAGGTATGTCAACGGCCGGCGCGAAACGAACCACCGCAGTGTCTTCACGTGGCTCGACCGCATCGGCAAGGGCGCATCAGTGATCGCCGAAGTGGAAGAGATGACAAACCACGAACGCGCGCATGAAGCGTTGATGCTGGGACTGCGACGCATTGAAGGGATCGATAGAGCGGAGTTCGCCGAACGTTTTGGCGCGAGCATCGAAGACCTGGTCGGTACGGCTTTGCAGCGGCACATTGACTTGGGCAATCTGCTGGATGACGGTCAGAACGTCCGTCTCACGTTCGAAGGGCGGTTCATCGCAGATTCAGTGGTCGTGGACTTTCTTTGAGCCAGCCTGTATCAGATCGATGACAGTTGGTGCGCATTCGAAACGGTCTCCCCACCCGAACACTTCGCGCCACAAGATTGGTGTATCAGTGTAAGTTGTTAATTTACAATGGTTTACGTAGTCGATGTTAATGTGGGTGAGATTGGTACCACTACTGCAGTATCAATGGTTCGGTACAATTCACCAAGGGGACCATGATGGCTCGCACGCTACTGACAACCTGCTGTTTTGCTCTGCTGTGCTCACCGGGCTTTGCACAGTTGGACATTCCACCGCTGCCGGAATCTCCGGCGCTCGGACAGGATGGCATTGCAGAACCATTTCAGCCCGAGGCGCTGACGCGTGGTCCGGTTCATGAAGCGTTTGCTGAGCAAATTAACGCGAACCCATCGCTGGGTATCTTGGTTGCTCAAGCGCCACCCGAAGCGATTGATGAGATTCCGCCCGAGTACAAACCTCAGGGCGACAACATTGTTTGGATCCCAGGTTACTGGTGGTGGGACGAAGACGCTTCCGGTTACCTTTGGGTGAGTGGTGTCTGGCGTGCGGTTCCTCCTGGACAACAGTGGGTTGCCGGCTACTGGACGGAAGCTGACAGCGGCTTCCAGTGGGTATCTGGTTTCTTCACCAGCCAACAGCCGGACGAACTTGTCTACCAGGAAGCTCCGCCAATTTCGTTGGACAACGGTCCAACCATTCCGGCTCCGTCTGACGAACACTTCTGGAATCCCGGTCACTGGGACGCTGGTTACCAGTGGCATGCCGGTTACTGGCAGCCGCTGCAGGAAGACCGGGTTTGGATTCCATCACGCTGGGTAGCAACACCTCAGGGTTGCTGCTTCGTACCGGGTCACTGGGATTACCAGCTCGCCTCGCGTGGTCAGTTGTTTGCACCGGTTCGATTCGCAGATCCCTGCCCGCCACAGTATGTCTACCAACCGACGTGTGCGATTCAGCCATCAGTGCTGGCCATGCACTTGTTCGTCCAACCACGCTGGCGCACTTACTGCTTCGGCGACTGGTACGACCAATGTGCCGCAGGCAGCGTGTACTCGTACGCGAACTACCACACAGGCGGCTTTGGTTACTGTCCTCTGTTTGCTTACAGTCGAGCTCGATACGCTCGCAGTGGAATCAATTTGGCCCTTCGACTGGGGAGCTGGAACCGATACTTCACCAGCAACCGAGGATTTCGCCCACGGCGAACCTTTGCCAGTCAGCGAGTGTTCGCACGTCAAAACCTAAACCGACCATTCTCGAATTTCGTCAACATCGGCGTGAACTTTCGCGACCTTGCGTTGCGAAATAGCGGTATCCGCGGCGGTTCACGCGGTCGAATTGGTGGCTCGCTGGTCGCCGGACGAAACACCGGTCTCCGATTTCAGCAGATTAGCGCGCAGCAGATTCGCCGCGAACGCGAACGATCTCAGGTTATTCGAACCGTCGCGAAGCAACGTGCGAAACGCGAATCTGTGGTCAGTACCAGCAAAGTGCTGCAGCGCGGATTGGCTCGGTCGAATACATCGATCGGTGGCCGGCAGCGGACAGACATCTTCCGCGACCGAACTCCACCGGGGCGGTCGTCAGCAAGCGAACGTTCGCGAACCACGGTTCGTAGTGGCAACGCGCCCGGCGGTCAGATCAATCGTTCTCTCAGCCGGTCTGGTTCGAATCGGAACCGTTCGGACACGTCGCCTGCGCGGAACTCTTCGTCCAGCCGTTCACGCAGCAAGACGCAGTTGCCAGGCAACATTGTGAAGGTTCAGGACAAGGCTAAGCAGCGACCGGCTGTTGGTCCTAAGCTACCCGGCACGCGCACGGGCCGCACAAAGACGACGTTGAAGAACGATGTTGTTATTCGATCTCAGTCGCCCGGCAAGACGGCTTCGTCTTCGAACACATCGTCTTCTCGAACACGTTCTTCAGCGACTACTTCGGGAAACAAATCACGGAACGTAGTTAGTTCACGAACCAGGACACCGGCCTCGCAGCCGAAAGTCAATTCTCGATCAGGAAACGGATCTCAGATTGGAACACGCGGTACGAGTTCGACCACAAGGGGTACGAGTTCAAGAAGCAGTAGATCATCCAGTTCGCAGGCGACTACGAAAACGACTACCAAAGCGCCATCGTCAAATAGCAGGGCGAAGACCTCATCGTCTCGGACCAACAGTCGGACTAGTTCGACCAGCCGTAATTCGAATTCAAGAACGTCGCCTGCATCGAACTCCAGATCGTCAAGCAGTCGCCTGGGTTCATCAGGCCGGACGCGTTCTTCAAGCACGCCATCAACCCGGTCACGTTCGAACTCTGGTGCTTCTTCGTCGCGAACGAGTTCATCGTCGACCCGCAACCGATCGACACCTCCGATTTCAAGTCGGTCCAGTTCGTCCCGAAGTTCTTCATCGTCGACGCGGCGTCAGTCTTCGACTCCGCCATCTTCTTCACGCTCATCGCGTAGTAGCAGTAACAGCAGCCGGACTCGATCGTCCAGCCCGCCGCCGACATCGTCACGATCTCGGTCAAGCTCCAGCAGCAGCCGATCGTCGTCATCACCATCAATTCGGTCACGTTCGAACTCTGGTGCTTCTTCGTCGCGAACGAGTTCATCGTCGACCCGCAGCCGATCGACACCTCCGATTTCAAGTCGATCAGGTTCGTCCCGAAGTTCGTCCTCGTCAACACGGCGTCAGTCTTCTACCCCGCCATCTTCTTCACGTTCATCGCGAAGTAGCAGCAACAGCAGCCGGTCGTCCAGCTCGCGGCCGTCATCGTCACGATCTCGGTCAAGCTCCAGCAGCAGTCGATCATCTTCATCACTGTCATCTCGATCGCGTAGCAACTCATCGAGTGCTCGATCGTCATCGTCACGCAGTAGGAGCTCATCCTCATCGTCTCGCAGCGGTTCGTCCCGCTCAGGCGGTTCATCGAAGAGCTCAAGCCGCAGTCGCCGAAAGAAGTAGAACGGCTTCGGTCTTGGCTATCCTCAAGTGGCAGCGGTATCAAAATCGCTGCCCTATGAGCCTGACTGCGAACCTCCCGGTACTCCCGCCGAACGTCTGTTAAGACGTTGGGTTGTGTGTCCGGCGGATTGGTTCGTGCTACACTCCTCCGACTTTGACGGTTCGGCCATTGGCGGCCAGCGTTGCACATTCGGAGACACAGTGATGAGTTTGTTTGAGGGGAAGAAGGGGCTGATTCTTGGCGTTGCCAACGATCGCTCGATCGCGTGGGCGATTGCTCAGGAAATCATGAACCAGGGCGGGCAGTGCGGGTTCACTCATCTTCCCGACCGCCCCGACGACACACGCAAGAAGAACCACCGCCGCGTCTTCAAGTGCATCGACGGACACGACAACGCGGAGTTCCTGGTCCCGATGAATGCGTCCTCAGATGACGACATCGCAGCCGTGATGACGAAGGCGAAGGACGAGTTTGGTTCGATCGACTTTGTATTGCACTCAATCGCATTCGCCATGTTGGATGATCTCAAATGTCCGACCGTTGAATCCAGCCGTGAAGGATTCAAGATGGCCATGGAAATCAGCGCATACAGTTTGCTGGCCGTGGCGAACGCAGCTCAGGGGATTTTGAACGATCCCGGTAGCATTCTGACGATGAGCTACTTCGGCAGCGAGAAAATCGTCCCTGGCTACAACATGATGGGCGTCTGCAAAGCGGCTCTGGAAGCCTCGGTTCGATACGCGGCCTACGATCTGGGTCCCAAAGGGATTCGAGTAAACGCGCTCAGCGCCGGGCCGCTGAAGACACTGGCCGCATCGGCTGTCGATTCCAAAGGGATGGAAGCCGTCTATCAGCACATTGCACCGCTGGGCCGCAACATCACGCATGAAGAAGTCGGCAAGACCGGCGCGTTTCTGTTGTCGGACATGTCGAATGGCATCACCGCCGAAGTCATGCACGTGGATGCTGGCTACAACAGTATGGGTTCGCCTGGTCGGATGTTGGATTTGCTGCCGGAGTGAACCGCTGGCGTGTTAAATGTCGGGCCAGCGCCGCGGAGTGATCTATACTTAGGCACTCGAAGTTGGAGATCACATGCGGCGAATCGTACTAGCGATGACAGGAGCAAGCGGTTCTGCGTACGCGGTCCGCTTGCTGCAGGTTCTACTTGGTAGCGGAGCCGAGGTTCATCTGACCGTCAGCGGCGCGGCGACGCAGGTTCTTCGAGAAGAACTCGGACTCACGGTCAGCGTGAAGGATCTGAAACCGGAATCGCTGATCATCACAGACGAAATGGTCGCAGGTTCTGAACGACTGCAGGCACTCAGGTTCCCAGTCGTTGAAGGGTTGGATACGTCGCTATTGAAGTACCACCACAACATGGACTTCAACGCGGGTATGGCCAGCGGTTCGTTCCTGACCGACGGCATGGTGATCTGCCCGTGTTCACTTGGATCACTGGGCGCGATCGCAAGCGGGCTTTCGGTGAACCTGATTCACCGAGCGGCGGACGTGCATATCAAAGAACGGCGCAAGCTGATTCTGGTTCCGCGAGAAACCCCACTCAGCGCGATTCACCTGGCGAACATGACGAAACTGGCCGAAGTCGGAGCCACAGTGCTGCCCGCCATGCCGGGGTATTATCATCAGCCGAAGTCGATGATGGACCTTGTCGACTTCGTAGTCGCGAGAATCTGCGACCAACTGGGTGTCGAGCATTCGCTAATGCACCGCTGGAGCGAGTGATCACCAAGTTCGTAGTACCGCCTTTAGGCGGAAACCGAGCACACCTAAACCACAGACTGCCTCCTGCCAGAGTTGCTACCACAAACAAAACAGGCATGTACGACTACCGCAAATGGAGCCGTGAAAAACAAGCCGCCGCTCTCAAAGAGCGAGTCGCTCATGGCTTCCCTTTGCACAGCCCGCCACACGTCCTTGAACCGGGCGCCTATCGAATCATTACCGGCGCATGCTTTGAACACAAACCAATCCTGCAATCACCCGCTCGCTTGAAATGGTTCGAGCAACAACTCCTCGACCACCTGCAAAATCAATGTCTCGACGTCGCCGCGTGGGTCGTCCTCCCGAACCACTACCACATTCTCGTCAAGATTCCGGACATCAAATCCTTCACGAAAGCCCAGGGCCAACTTCACGGTCGCACATCATTCGCGATCAACAAAGAAGACAACGAACAGGGTCGACAAGTTTGGTTCCGCTGCAGTGACCGAGTCATGCGAAGCGAGCGTCACTACTTCACGACGCTGAACTACATCCACAACAACCCGGTCAAGCACGGTTACGTTGAGAAGTGGGGCGACTGGGCCTATTCGAGTTACCACTGGTACCTGGAAAACAAAGGCCGCGACTGGCTCGTCGAGCTCTGGCAAGAATACCCCGTGCTCAACTACGGAGACCAATGGGATGTTCTGTAACGACGGGGTCAGCGAGGTGTTCGTAGTCCCGGCTTCAGCCGGAATCTGAACACCAACCAAAAGATGTTCTGTTCGTAGTACCGCTTTCATGCGGAAGGTGCGCGGACTTCCGGCTGAAGTGTATGGACCGGGGACATGGGTAACAGTTGTGCCGGGACATGGGTAACACTT
>CAZAIB010000082.1:0-31301 GCA_964485095.1 uncultured Planctomycetaceae bacterium
CAGGAGGCACTTCAGAAATTGCGGCTACCGCTACACATAAAAGAGACGCGCTCTAACGTGTTGATCAACAAACTTTAAATGGAACTCACCGTCAGCGTTGGTCAGATCTCTAGCCAGTTCTCTGGGTGCCGTGAATTGGTCAGGCGTACTGAAGGCTCGAACAAGAACGCCTTCTACCGGATCCTCATCCCCATCGTCGTCGCCGTCGTAGACATCGCCTCGAATCTCAACTGTCTTGACGCCGGCCAGCAGCTTCTTCATCCCAACGTTGAGGACCTCCTCCACATCGCTTGAAACCCGTGATGCTCGTTCGCTGGTTTCGTAACCGCCTTGTGAGTACGCAATCTTCGTCCCGATGTAACCGGTTCCGTATTCACCATACGCGGCCATCGCAACAAAGTTGTCCGGATCCATCTCCTGAGCGGCCAGTTGGTATTCAACGAACAGCTCACCCGGCATATGCAGAACTCGCGTCTTGCCGATCGACAGCAACGACAGATTCACCGGAGTCTTTGCCTTTGTTCGTTTGAGCCACGCCAGGTGCTTCGCAGCCGTCAACCGTTCTGGTTGCTTCAGCGATTCGTCTTTCAGTGTTGCGACCAGCTTGTCCTCCACAAGATGCTCGCCCGCTGGAAGAACAACGGGCAGTGATTTCCACGCAACGTCTTCCGCGGTGACAGCGGTCTTCGTCGTTGCTTCCCACGCCTGCTTCATCCCCAACGCAACGCGATCGGCAAGAACTCCGCGGTTCTCTTTCGAACCATCGTTCCACTTGCCCGCGCCAATGTTGCCGCCCGCGCCGTTGAAGTGAATGTGAGGGACACCGGTTTCCTTTTGACGATCGTTGCGAGCCATACCTGGAAAATCCGGGTTCGCCTCGCCGGTTCGATAGTAACTCTGCGGATGCGTCGCGTAGTACGTGAGAACCGCGACAGGCTTGTCACCGTTCCAAAAGCTAACCATCTTCAAACTCGGATCGATGGTCCCCACCGGCATCGCTCGGATCTTCGGATCGCGGCAAGCTGTATACCGAGTGAACTTCACCTTGCCGTCGTCGCCCAGGATCCGGCGGTTCGACGCAACCTTCTCAACGATCGCTTCACCGATGCCAACGTGCGTCACCGGCTGCGTTTGCTTAATCGCCCCCACAACAGCCTGCGCGGCTGCTAGAAAAACGGACCGACAGAACCGTTCGTCATACGCCGCGTCGCCCAAGCCAACCTGATCCAAATACTCCTTTGCCGAAAAGTCACATCGCGGAGCATCATGCTGATGAATCGTATGAACGCTGACCCGATCAGGAGTGGTTCCGGCTGCCTTTGCTAAACGTTCGCAGAACTCCGTATGCGACGCATTCGCAATGCCCAACCAATCGACCGAACAGAGCACAATCGGTTTCTCAGCTCCCAAGATCACGATACCTCGGCAACTCAGCGGTGAACTGACCGCCTTTGTCGGATCGTAAGCCATCGGACTACCAACCGGCGGCGACGCATCACATTCGAACGTCGCCACCCTCAACTGTGCGAGGGCAGGGGATGGAACCAACAAACAGACAGCGACAACAAGCATTCGCATGAGAGCGCTCCGACCAGAGTGAACCAACATCATCCCCCACCGAAGCCCGGCATCTCAAGGCAAGGGCAACAATCGACCACCAGGAACCAACCGCCGGAACCCAAACGCGTCGTGGACCATTCGCGATGCCGGGCTTCTCGAGCATCGCGATAGCGGTCACGCACAGGCTTCTGCACCCACCCGTGGCACCGGGAAGTGGAGTGATGGAGAAGCCCGGCATCGGGTGGCTGTTCAACCACTTCGAAGTAAGACACGTTCACTTATCCGGCTGCGACCTGTGAAAGCGAAGATGCCGGTTTCGAGCGGCGCTATTTAGTTCCAGCCAACCGCTGTCGAGCATGCTCAGCCCAAGGACCTCGACTGTCGAACTCCAGGTACCTTGCCCAGTGCTCTCGAGCCGACTGCAAGTCGCCCAGTTCTTCGTACACATTCGCAATGTGCAGATTCGCATCCGGGTAATCCGCGTGCACATCCAACGCAATCCGGAACGCCTCAATCGCGCGTTCGGGAGAACCTTGTTCGGCCAGCAAGCAACCAAGCTGAATCCACGCTTCCAGATAATGCGGGTCGTGTTCCACCGCTGAGTAATACCGTTCGATCGCCGCTTCAACTCGGCCACATCGGTACAACGCGTCCGCCAGATAGAAACTCACCTCCGCCGGGTGCGGACTTGGTTCAGCGTCAAACCGCGCGACCGATCGAACCGCAGACCCCAGCGCCATCAGTGAAAGACGGAACGCTTCGACAGCCGCTTCGGCTTCCAGGCAATCAGACAACCGGCAGCCTTCATAGAACCACTCTTCTGCAGTCCACGATACGCGGCTGTCTGATTCGTCATCTTGCTTTGGGAACGCGATTGATTCCACAACTTCGTCATCGTCGGTCACCGTCGATTCCGACTCGCCATCGAAGTCCAGCAACCGCTGACCACTCACGGCCTCCATGATGCCGCGCTCATCACGTAGTACGAGTTCAGAATCCTGAACCAAAATATCCAACTGCGCCAACGGGCGATCGGTTCCCGGCAACGTCTTGCTGATCTTCGCGAGGCTTTGCTGGATCTGTTCGGCCGAAACTCCCTGCAACAACAACTCCGACATCCGCCGCGCGTTGGCGACTTCCTGGAAATCAAAGTACGGCAGCCGATGCACCTTCCGCACCGCGCGAATCAGACCAAGGCGTTCCCATCGACGAATGGAACCGACGCTCACGTTCAACAACTGGCTTAGCATCGCAGGCGTGTACGACTTGTTGACGGCATCCCGGTCGGCCAGCCCGACCAAGTGCAACCATGCAGACTCGTCCAGCACTTTCACTTCATGACCGGACGCCAACTGGGCCTCGACAAACTCAAGTTTCTGGGATGTCTTTCCGTCCGCCTCCAACGGCCAGCCTTCGTCTCCGACCACCAGAATTGTCGTCTGACCACTCACAGACGCCATCGGAGTTCCGCCGTTCGCCACAACCACATCGGACGCTTCTTTGTGCGTCATTGAAGCCAACGTGCCGGTGAACGCGACACGTTCTCCCTGCAAACATGGACTACTGGCAATGGTTTCAGACATCGTGCGTCCGGGCACTGGATTATGGCATCGGGAAGCTATAACTTCCCCCTGAGCGTTAGCGAATCTGACGCCGTTCGATACCAATCATCAGTCGGAGCCTTCCGATGTCAATCGTTCAGGACAACTCTGTGCTCAAACAAGCCGATCCCGAGATTTTCGCCGCCATTCAAGCCGAAGAAGTTCGCCAGGTTAACGGGCTGGAACTCATCGCGTCAGAGAACTACACCAGCGCAGCCATCATGGAAGCCGCTGGAACCGTGCTCACTAACAAGTACGCGGAAGGCTATCCCGGACGCCGCTACTACGGCGGTTGCGAAGTTGTTGATGACGTCGAAACGCTGGCTCGCGATCGAGCGTGCAAGTTGTTTGGAGCCGAACACGCCAACGTCCAGCCACACGCCGGTTCACAGGCGAACATGGCCGCGTACTTCACGCTCATTAAGCCTGGCGACACGGTTCTTGCCATGGACCTGGCCCACGGTGGGCACCTGACACACGGTATGCACCTGAACTTCTCAGGCCAGCTATACAACGTCGTCCACTACGGCGTCCGCGAATCGGATCACCTCCTGGACTTCGATCAGGTTGCGGCTCTGGCAAAAGAACACAAACCAAAGCTAATCGTCGCCGGAGCCAGCGCGTACCCGCGCGAGATTGACCACCCGAAGTTTGCTGAGATCGCAGCCAGCGTCGGAGCGAAGTTCATGGTCGACATGGCTCATTACTCAGGGCTGGTCGCTGCGGGAGTTCACAACAACCCCGTTGAGTGCGCCGACTTCGTGACATCCACGACCCACAAGACTCTTCGCGGTCCGCGTTCCGGAATCGTGTTGTGCAAGAAGGAATACCAGAAGGACATCGACCGAACCGTGTTCCCTGGCCTGCAGGGCGGACCGCTGTGTCACATCATCGCCGCGAAAGCCATTTGCTTTGCTGAAGCATTGCAGCCGGACTTCAAAGTGTACGGCCAGCAGGTGATCAACAACGCGCGGGCTCTGGCCGAAGTTCTGCTCGCCGGCGGTATCAGCCTCGCCAGCGGCGGGACCGACAACCACTTGATGCTGTGCGATGTCACATCCATCGGCCAGACCGGCAAGGTTGCCGAAAAGAGCCTCGACAAGGCAGGCATCACGGTCAACAAGAACATGATCCCGTTCGACAAACGCAAGCCACTGGATCCGAGCGGTATCCGCATCGGGACTGCGGCCCTCACAACCCGCGGCATGAAAGAAGACGAAATGAAGCGCGTCGGCGCGTGGATTCTGGACGTTCTGGCCGCCCCGGAAGACGAAGCCGTCACAACAAAAGTCAGCGGCGAAATCGCCGAGTTCGCCTCAGCGTTTCCAGTGCCTGGTATCGGCTAAGACGCTTGTTGAGAAGCATGTATCAAGGAGGGGGAAGCGATGAACTACTTCCCCGGCCGATCGCGACCGTCTGTACCAATGCCGCGTCATCGGGTCCCGTGTAGGCAAGTCCGTTGGGCGGGACCGAGTAGCACTGACTTTCCTCTTCGTCACCGATTTCACATCGATGGGTCCACGGCTTTTGCACTATGGGGTCGTGAATCAATTGACGGCAGGCACCCGTACCCCGGATTCGTCGATCCTCACCGGGTTTACCCCGGTGGTTTACTGGCCTTTGCGCTAACTGAAACCTCAGACAAGTAGCGCAAAGGCCAACAAGCCACCGGCATAAAGCCGGTGAGGGGATTTCTTCACAGCCTCTGCCGCGGGCGAAGGGCACTCCAGCACCGCATTGTCGCAAGTCTACTCCGGACGATCGATCAACGTGTCCATCATCAGCCACAGCGCTCGCGCGTGGCGAAAAAACAAAAGTGGGAACCCCACCAGGAACACCACAAACGGAGCGATAAGCGTTTTGCTTTCATAGCCGGCACCGAATCGCAGGCTCATGTATGTGACCATGCAGATAACGGTTGTGAACCCGTAGTTGATGTATGTCGATCCGAGGTAGTAGCCCGGGGTCTTCGCGATATCCAACTGGCAACCGTCGCAGGTTTTTTCCATCGTGATGAACTTCGCGAACAGCTTGCCCTGACCACAACGCGGACAGCGCAGGCGGAGTGCGTTCGGAAGTGCGGTTCCGAGTGACATCTGGTGTTCTGACATTACGCCCACTCCAATGGATCGGATTCCGACTTGCTGGCTTCGACTGTGATGCCGGGGAACTCCGCAGCCATGACGGACGCCATGTGTTCCATCGCGGGGCGTTCGCTGGCAAAGTGCCCAAGCAGAACCATCGCGATGCCGCTGGCTCTGGCTTCCAACAAACCATGAAACCGAGCTTCACCTGTGACCAACACGTCGCAACCTTTGCGGCCCGCATCACCAAGGAATTCAGCCGCCGAACCGCAGGCGACGCCAGCACGCTTGATGGTTCGCCCATCACCGCTCACGAACTGCAGCTTGTCCAGATTGAGAACCGATTTCACATGAGAGATGAACTCAGCAAGGTTCATGTCTGAAGACAGATCGCCGCAGCGGCCGGAACCTGACGTCGGATCCGTTTCGAGTTCTCTGATCGGAGCAATAGATTGCAGCCCCAGCGTTTCCGCAAGTTGCTGATTAATCCCGCCCGATGCGCTATCGTAGCCAGTGTGCGGGCTGTAAACCGCGACTCCATTCGCCGCGAGCTTCAACAACATGCGACCTTCCACGTTGCTCGCCGTGATCCGCTGAATCTTGCGGAACAGAATCGGGTGATGACTCACAATCATCTTCGCACCGGCCGACACAGCTTCATCGGCGACGTCTTCGGTCAGCGTGAGACATGTGAGCACGCGATCCACCGTCGCTGCATCGTCGCCCAGCAACAAGCCCACGTTGTCCCAGTCTTCAGCGAGATCCAGCGGAGCAAACCGGTTCAGGAATGCCGATATTTCTTTGACAGTCGTCATGAGTCCCTCTCGAACGTTTTGCAGAATGTAGCGTGAGGCCTCAGGGTTTCGTAGGGGTGTTGCCCAGAGGAATCGACACATCTTCGGTCCAGGACGAAGCCTTGATGAATCGGCTGGAACCTAAAGAAGCCGCCACACAAAGCTGCGAAGCAGCGACGCGCAGCGAAAGTAGCGTGTGGCCTCGGCCGCACGAAAGAACCGGCCCGGGAAGGAGCGCAAAGCTGCGGAGCAGCGACCGCAGGAAAGTTGACAGCACTCTTCCTGCGGTCGCTGCTCCGCAGCTTGGTACTGGAGGTGCGATACGGACCGTGTGGCTAAAGCCACACGCTACTTTCGCTGCGCGTCGCTGCTCCGCAGCTTTGCACCGGTGTTGCGTGCGCTTTGGCCGGTATGGCTGATGCCCACCCTGCTTTCGCTGCGCCTCGTCACTTCGAGGTTGTGAATTTTCTGTCCATCACCATTTGGGTGGCCGGGGTTGGACTGAGCCTGCGAAGGAAACCCCGGTGCGATCAACGCGCAACGCTTCGATTCAAGCGAAACGTTCGAATCACGTTCCGGGGTTTCACTCGTGCCTCGCTCCAACCCCGGCCACACATTTATTCACAACCCCTCCACGACTTTGTCGCGAACACGCAAACCAATCCACCGGGCAACCCGTAGCCCAATCCCGACACGACCACTAAGATAGAGTTTCTGCCATTCTCCGAGACCACCGATGTTCGCGTTCAAACAAGCCGTTGCCACTCGCTGCCTTGCCATGCCTATTCGCAAGGCGATTACCGCTGCCGCCAAAATGCAGGCCGATGGCATTCAGCTGGATGTGCGTCACGAACTGAACGCTCGAGATCTTTCCGAGACTGGTCGACGGCAGCTTCTGCATTCGATTGGCCAACACAATCTGCAACTGGCGTCGACGTTCCTCCCCACTCGCAGCGCGTTGTACGACTCGGCAAATCTGGATCAAAGAGTGAGCGCGATTCGCGGCGCGATGGAGTTCACTCGGCAGTTGGGAACCGATGTGCTGACCTTGTCAGCGGGGCCCATCCCCGAAGCCAATTCGAAAGACTACGAGACTCTGGTTGAGGTTCTGACGGAACTCGCAACACACGGCAACCATGTTGGCACGACTCTGTGCCTGCGTTCCGGAAGTTCGAACCCGGACGAACTGCTGAGCCTATTGCACGGTATCGATACCGGTCCGCTGGGAATCGACTTCGATCCGGCCGCCGCGATCGCTGCCGGTCGTGAAGCGCAGAGCGACTATTCGGTTCTGCACAAACTGGTTCGCCACGTGCGAGCGACCGATTCGGCGGTTGCCGCAGACAATTCCAGCATTGAAGTACCGATCGGGCAGGGCAGGGTTCCATGGCTGGAACTAACTGTCATGCTGGGTGAAGGAAAATTCGCCGGCTGGATGTCAGTCGAACGAATCACCGGCTCGCGCAAAGCCGATGATATTCAAAATGGGATTGAGTTCCTGAAAAGTCAGTTGCCACAGCTTCCATAAGTTCTCGCCAGAGCACGAGCCAAGAATGCGTTCTATTCTCCCAATCGTTCTCCTTCTCATCGCCGGTGGCGTGTGTGCGTACGCTTTGTTTTCTGACCCGAGCAAAAAGAATGCAGACCAGGCTGGGACGGAACCTCCCGATGGGCCGGCTCCGAACGGGATGGTGTGGATTCCCGCCGGTGAGTTCCAGATGGGCAGCGACAACAGTGGTCCGGACGAGTATCCGCAACACAAAGTGAAACTCGACGGATTCTGGATGGACGCCAAAGAAGTCACGAACCGGCAGTTCAAAGAGTTCGTCGATGCAACCGGCTATGTTACCGATGCCGAAAAGCCACCCGTCATTAGCGGAATAAAACCCGGTTCGGCGAAGGCAACTGCACAGATTTTGCCCGAATACAACAAACCCGGTTCCATTTGTGCTCGTAAGGATTTCAAAGAGAGCGACTTCAATCCCGCTGATGGAGCTTACAGTTGGTGGGACTACGTTATCGGAGCGAACTGGAAACACCCGGAAGGCACGGAATCAACCATTGATGATCGGATGGATCATCCGGTCGTGCACGTGTCGTGGACCGACGCGATGGCATACTGCAAATGGGCCGGCAAGGCGCTGCCAACAGAGGCGCAATGGGAATACGCAGCTCGCGGCGGGCTGGAATCGAAAACGTACCCGTGGGGAAACCAACGGAACCCGGACGGCAAATGGTTGAACAACATCTGGCAAGGCAAGTTTCCTGTTGAGAACACAAAGGACGATGGCTTTGCCACTACAGCTCCGGTCGGTTCGTTCCCGGCCAACAAGTTTGGCCTGCATGAGATGTCCGGCAATGTCTGGGAATGGTGTTCGGACTATTACAGACCCGACTACTACCGACAGAGCCCCAAACGAAACCCAAAGGGGCCGCTGGACAGTCTTGATCCACAGGAACCGGACATCATCAAACGTGTTCAGCGAGGTGGTTCGTTTATGTGCAGCGATTCGTACTGCGTGGCATACCGCATGTCGGCGCGAGGCAAGGGCGATGTTTCTTCCGGCGCGTTCCACACTGGATTTCGGTGCGTGATCGTCCCGGAGAAAAAGTGAACCGAGTGACCGCACATGCCTGACGAACGCACGTCGCCTGGACGATTGATTGCCGGTATCTTTGGGGTGCTGATTGGCGCCGGTTGTCTGACTCTATTTCTGCAGGGCGTCTTCGCGTCGCCCGAAGCGGCCAGCCCCTGGGTGAGTCGCACGCTGTGGCAGGACGTTGTGAACAGCCTGGGAGCCGATTCGAAGCCGCTCATGAATGGCACTTCGACGGCGATTCCGTTTGTCCCCGTTTTTGTTCGGTGTCTGGCGCTCATCGCGAGTGTTTGGTTCGCTGGAGGGCTGTTCGCTGCCTGGCGTTCGAAACGGCCGCTGGGGCAGGTGCTGGGAACCTACGGACTAATCGTGGCCGGATGCCTGCTTCTCTTAGTCGTTGTGGATGGCGTTCGGATCTTCTTTCCCGGCCAGGTTGGCGCGTGGATTCAGGCGACATCGCACCTTTGGTTCAGCCTGTCAACAGCCCTGGTTCTAACCATACCCGTTTGGCTGGCCACGAAGCCGCGCAACGAAATCAGTGAGACAGATGGTGCGCGGACGGCGTGGTTCCTGCTGCTAAGCGGCATCACTGTTTCCGTCGCGACGTTCACCTGGATGAATTGGAGCCTGTACTGGAACTTGCTGCTGCCGCATGGCGATTCGGCGATGTACGAAGAACACATCTGGAACCTGACACACGGCAAGGGATTCCGCAGCTACCTGGATCAGGGGCGACCGTTCCTCGGTGAGCACGTTCAGGTGGTGCACTTGCTGCTGACGCCATTGCACATGCTGTGGCCTTCACAACTGCTGTTGGAACTCTGCGAGTCCCTGGCACTCGGAATCACAGCCATCCCAATCTTCCTCATCGCAAGGCGTCACTCCGCGACTCCAGTTCCATCGGCCCTGGTTGCGATAGCGTGGTTGTTGTACTTCCCAATGCACTACCTGGATATCGCACTCGATTTCAAAACGTTCAGGCCAATGTGCTTTGGTATCCCTGCGATGCTGTTCGGGATCGACCAGTGGGAACGCAAACGGTTCAAGACCGCGTGGCTGTTATTCGTCCTCGCGCTCTCAGCCAAGGAAGACTTTGCACTCGTCCTGGCACCTTTGGTTTTGTACTTCGGAGTCACAGCCACAGAAAAACGCGAACGCCTCTCAGGACTTGGCGGTAGTGCCGCGATCACTGCGTATCTGGTGTTGGTCGTTCTGGTAATCCTCCCCTGGTTCCGAGGTGGCGCTCCTGCTCACTTTAGCCAATACTTTGGTGAACTCGGTGCCTCGCCAATGGAGATCGTTAAGACGTCCCTGCGTGATCCGGGGTTGGTTCTATCGAAACTACTCGGGATGCGATCGGTGCTCTACACGATCTTGCTGTTGCTCCCGTGCGGCTTCCTACCGTTGTTGTCGCTGAAAAGAACTCTGGTTGCTGTCCCGGTCCTGGGGATGCTTTACCTGTTGGAACTCTCCCCGGACAAGACAGCGCAGGGCGAAGTTCGGCAACAGGTCCTGATTCCGTTCCACCACTTTCACGCAACGGTCTTACCAATCCTGTGGTGGGCGGGCGCGGCAGGGCTTGGGCGATTCAGAGCCGCGGGACAAACCCGAAAATTGGCTACCGCTACCGCTTTTGCATGCTGCACAGCGTTCGTGACGTGTTGGTTCTATTCGATGTCGCCACTTGGAATCGGCTTCCATGACGCCGGATCGCGCAAGCATTGGAAGAGTCTGTACGTTGCGAACGAACGAGCAGAACAGGTGACGAAGGTGCTTGATGCGATTCCGGAGGACGCTCGAGTGGCCTCAACGGATTTCGTGCATACAAGACTGACACACAGAGAGCGTTCGTACGACTACAGCAACTACGTCAATCGGACAACAGTGCCGGACGACGCAGACTACATCGTCATTGATGCAAAGCACCCTTGGGACGGATACTCGATGGCAAGTAATCTGTCGGAAGTGCGCGAACTAAAGAACGGCAACGACGAGTGGGTTCCGCTTCAACTGAACACAGAAGGCTACTTCATCGTCCTGAAGCGGAACCGCGCGCAAGCTAAGTGATGCTGCTGCGGTAAGTGCGCTTCCGGATTCGGGTGAGATCTATTTCTCGACGGCCGAATCTTCAGGAGATTGCTCGCGCCTGATTGCTTCGTAGACTTCTTCGCGATGTACGGTCACATCACGCGGTGCGTCAATTCCCAGACGCACTTTGTCTCCACGAATCTCGATGACCATCAATGTGATGGAATCACCGATCAGGATTTTTTCATCTTTCTTACGGCTAAGTACCAACATGGCCAGTCCTTGGTGTGCATTCTTGCTGTTGTTGTCATTTTCATCCTGGGGGCCAATCAGTGGCTCCCCGTTCGCTTGCAGAACTATTCTACGGTTGGCATCGACCCAATTGTTCACTTAGCTGCAGGTTTTGCCGATCTCATGAGCGCAATGGCAAAGGTGCCCGGTTGTTTACTCGCAACGATGCGATTAAGCACGAAATAACGCATAAAAACTGGTACTTCGTGACGGTTGTAGGGCCTACAGCAAACGCGCTACACCAGCTCGAACAACGACTGAGTCTTCACCACGGCACAGTTTTCAGGAAACGTGTGGTATGTATGTACTAGCAAGCCTGACGATGTAACGTCGGTGTGCAGTACAGAAATCGGTGCTGGAGCGAACCGACTGCTGGACTCAAACGCGTGTCCCAACGAAGCTTTCCGAATATCCAGGGTCAGTTCCTCATGGACATTTAAGAAGATCTCTGGATCAAGCCGTTCCAACTGATAGCAACCGTGGTACCTGACACCCGAGTCGAACTCGAGCATCTGATCGCGTTGACCAACCAGTCGGCGACTGCACGAGCGCTTGTGGTTAGGTAGTGATTGCTGGCGCGTCGTAGCGATTTCGGTGATTGGAAAACGACCAGGCTGAAATTCAATCACGTGCCCTGACGGACAGATGCTAATTTTGGCTGTAAAGTCAGCGTGTTCAATCGACTGCGATTTCACAGCCGAGAACAGTTCAGGATGAACGGACCGATCGAACACGAGAAACACCATGTCCGAAACGTCCGGCCGTGCGACTTGAACAGCCATTGCAGAAAGCCCCGTGCGGTTTCGATGATTCATTATACCCGCGAGCCACCTGGCCCATAGCCTTGCTCGGCAAAAATTTGGTGCGGAAAAACTCTCCAAGCATACACGATCGGAACAGTTTACCCTTGCAAACGCCGACCGACCATGCCACCTGACGTGGCATGGTTCGCAGCCGCAACAGACACACCAATCAAATCCCATCCGCAAACATCATGAACGCAGCTCCCAGAGTTGCGAATTCAGCCGCGCGTTGAGCATGAGATTTCTTTTTCGCAACCGGTTGCTCGTCCGCTTCGAACAGCGGCGTACTTAAATACTTCTCACCGCGGTCCGGAAGGATGACAACGACGACTCCTGACTCAAGAGTCGCAGCAACGCGAACGGCTCCCGACATCGCGGCCCCCGAACTCATTCCGACAAGCAAGCCTTCTTGTTTTGCCAACGCCTGTGTGTAGTGCTTTGCTTCGTCGGGCAACACGCTAAGTTTCGCGTCGAGCAGCGATTCGTCGTAGAGCTCAGGAGCAAACGGTTCCTGCATGTTCCGCAGTCCCTGAATTGGTTTCCCAAGAACCGGCTCCAGTCCAATCACCTGCGCGCCGACTTCTTCTCTAAGTCGTTGACCGGCCCCGCGAAGAGTTCCAAAAGTGCCGATTCCCGCAACGAAATGCGTGACATCGGGAACCTGTTGCAGAATTTCCACAGCAGTGTGGTCGTAGTGAGCCTTTGGATTGCCCGCACTGGAGTGCTGCCGTGACATCCAGTACTTACCAGGTTCATCCAGAGACATCTGCCGCGCCTTTTCAATCGCGCCGCCGGTTCCTTTGGTTGGATCTGTTTCGATAAGTGTCGCGCCGAACGCACGCAGCACCTGTTTGCGTTCCTTGCTCATCCCGGACGACATTGTCAGCACGACTTCGTACCCCTTCGCGGCTCCAACCATTGCCAGGCCAATCCCGGTGTTACCACTGGTTGATTCCAGAATCACTTTGTCCAGGGTCAGTTCGCCGGACGCTTCGCCAGCCTCAATCAGCGACAGCGCGATCCGATCTTTAATTGAGCCGCTTGGGTTGTAGCCTTCCAGCTTTGCGAAAATGCGGACGGCTGGGTTGTGTTCTATGTTGCGGATCTCGAACGCTGGCGTGTTGCCAATCATGTCGACAACAGACGAACGGACTGGAGCAATTGGACTAGAGGTATTCTGCATCATCGGAGACGCTCGCTTTCGATCAGGTGAAACAAGATCTGTTGGTTTTCAAACTGTGGCGGCTGCTTCAAAATCGACTTTGCCGAGCACGACAGCGCCCGGCTCAATGTCCCGACAGACAAATGCGTACGCCCCAATCGTGGCATCCGCGCCGATGACGACATCACCACCGACAAACGAGCTCGTGTACAAGCTCACTCCGGATTCAATGGTTGGATGACGCTTCTGAATGGTTGAACCCTGAACCCTCTTCCGTGGCTTGCTGCGGGTTCCAAGAACAACGCCGTTGTAGAGATTGACGTTTTCTCCGATGACCGCAGTGCAACCAATGGCGATACCGGTTCCGTGGTCGATAAACAGGCCCGGCGCGATGCTGGTGCCCGGATGAATGTCGATACCTGTCTGCGAATGGGCGATGCCGGATATTGTTCGCGGCAACACCGGCACACCCATTAGCAGCAGGGCATTCGCAATGCGATATGCCACAGTCGCACGAAAGCCATTGCTGGCGTAAAAGACTTCGTCCAGATTTTCGAGCGCGGGATCCTGGAGCGGATAGCGGTTCGCATCTTCAGCACAATCGCTGACGATGGAATCCAACTGACTGTATGCAAACGTATGACTGAAGGCTTCGGCGTCCAGTTCGTATCGGTCCGTGAGCGGCCAAATCACATCATGCAGTTCTGCCTGGACGGCTGCGTTCGAAAACTCGGTTCCAACAGATCTGTGCCCCCGGTCGCTCAATCGCTGTAGAACCACACCGATGGCAAAGTCAGTGAAGCTCTGAATTGCCATCCGGTGGGAGACGATATTCCGACCATTCCTTCGTCCGAGTCGATTGTTTTGGGACATGAGAATCTCCTGGGCTAAACGATAAGAGACGACTGGTGGATTGTGGCCGGTTTGTTGTGAAGCGAGATCGCCGAAAGCCCATTAGCCAAGCGGCGCAAACCTTCTTGAAGAATGGTCTCTTCCTGAGCGACACAGATACGAAAGAACCCGGCCGTTGAGGAGAAAAATCCCGATCCCGGACTAACGTGAACACGGTGTTCGTTTAGCAGGAATTCGTAGAGACGTTGCTCGCTGTGTGCATCCGGCGAACCAATAAACTGACTGAGATCCAGCCACAGGCAAAGTCCGGCATCAGCGCGAAACACCGGGACATTCATTTCTTCCAATGCAGACACGCTTCGCTGAAAACTCTGCTGTAATCGCTGACGGTTCTGCTGTAGAAATTCGGCGCGCCAGCCTGGTTCGAGCAGTGATTCAATACTCGTTTGGACCGGTGCCGGAAGTCGGAAAAAGTGGGACTGACTTGCAACAGCCCGCATGACCGAGGTGTCCTGCCCGTACACCCATCCCGTTGCCAGACCGGCGACTCCGAAGTCTTTTGAGAGTCCACCGACTACGAACACGTGTTCTGCCTGCGCCGCAATTGCACTAGCAAACTTCTGCGGACCGAAGCAACTGGATGCGTAGATTTCGTCGACAATCAGAGCGATGCCAAAGTGTGCCGCGACCTGCACAAATTCGGCAATTTCTTCGGCTGAAAACACCTGTCCGACCGGGTTTCCAGGCGAGCAGAGCAGCGCGGCTTTGATGGGTTCGCCATTGTCAAAACGCTTTACGAGTTCCGCTTTGAATGCTTGTGGCGTGAGCCGAAAATTCGTTTCGGGACCAAGCTCCAGGAACCTGACCTGACGAGACTGACGGGCCGTGATAGCGTTGACCAAACCGGGAAACACGGGTGAGGGTATCAGCACGGTTTGGTGAATATCCAACAGCGAGATCGCAAGCGCTTCCAACAGGCCAATGACACCGTTGCCCAAAACGATCTGATCGTGCTCAACGGTGACTCCGGCAACAGACTGCAGATAGTTTGCGACTGCCTGACGACAGTTGTCTGTTCCGACAAACGCCTGATAGCTCGCGTCTGAACCGCGATGCTTCGTTCCGGAAAGCCTCGCGCAGATTTCCCGCTTGTTGAGAAAGTTCTGAGCGGACCCGAGGTTGACGTAGCCATCCGGGTTTTGAGTGGTGTATGGGTTTCGTTCGCAATTGAAGTGAGCTGCAACGAAATCAAAACCCGGTTTGCGTCCGCAAATTCGAGCGGTGTATTGCGACGTCATTGCATGACTCCTTCAGAACATGTCGGCCTTGGTTGCGTTGCCGACAATGCCTTTGAGCATCCCGCGCACGCTGGTCTTACCTGGCGACTGGCAGAATCAGCGACTGACTCTCTGCCTAAGGCGGTTTGTGCGCCAAAGAAAAACTGACCGCGTAAGACATTCGGCGCCTTGCACATCAAAGGCCAGCGGCTGCGGTCGTAGCCTAAGTCTCAGTCACTTAGCGGGAGGAAAAACATGATTCGAAGTGCGAATTCAAACAGCCAGCTACAACGTCGTCCCAACAAACCTCACGCAGCTCAAAGACTAATTGCGTGGACTGGCTTACGTTTCTCCGGGCGTGTCATCATGAGCACGAGCTTTGGAATTCAATCGGCCGTCACCCTGCACCTGGTGAATCAAGTGATGCCGCGGTTACCCGTTATCTGGGTCGATACCGGATACCTGCCTGCCGAAACACACGAGTACGCGAAGACGTTGACGCAACACCTGAACCTCAACCTGCATGTCGCCAAATCAGACATGAGCCCGGCAGAGATGGAGGAACGCTACGGCCGACTGTGGGAAAGTGACAGTCTTGACGATTTGAATGCGTACGACCAAATCCGAAAGGTCGAACCCATGAAAAAGGCACTGAACCAACTTAACGCAGAAGCCTGGATCTCCGGAGTTCGCGCAAACCAAACGGATTTCCGCGCCGGCCTTAAACAGGTCACCAAGTCGCCTTGCATCTGGCGCATTCATCCACTGCTGGATTGGACGACCAAGGATGTGAGTCGGTACCTCAGGATTCACGGTCTGCCGCGTCACCCACTGGAAGCCGACGGCTTCACGACTGTTGGTGACGCTCATTCCAGTCGCCCTCTTGAAGCGTCCGACAAGTCCGATCGAGATACACGATTCTGTGGACGCAAGCAGGAATGCGGCCTGCACCTGGGTTAGGCAGCTGACTGGAATGGAATCGTGTTCGTAACGTCCTTGCGAAGACGCAACGAAAAAAGCCGACCACGCGGGCCGGCTTCTTCCTGTGTTCAAATTTTCGTTTACGAAAACGCGCGACGCGCTATGCGGCGTCGTACTCTGAAATGCGATTCCGGGGTGCGAACACTCCCGATTCGCTGTCCAGTCGATAGCACATGTAGTAGGCGTCTTCAGCGGTATCGTCGTAGTGGTTCCGCAATACGGAAACCGCGACAAAACCTTTGTCCTTGAAGAACAGCTGAGCCGGTACGTTGGTCTCGCGAACTTCCAGGATAATCTCTTTGCGGCGCTGCTGACTTAGCTTGTCAATCAGTCGGCCAACCATTTGCGATCCGACGTTGAGCCGTCTGGCTGACGGAGCGACAGCAAAGTTGAGAATGCGGAGCCGAGACTTGTGGAGTTCATAGATCATGAAGCCCACGATCTGATGGTCCAGTTCGGCAACCATTCCAATGCAGTTCCGCTGACGCAGGCAGCAAAGAAATTCTTCTTCGGTCCATGCGAACTCGAAGCTCTCGCGTTCAATCTCCAGCACCTCGGGCATGTCCCGACGGATTAACCAACGGATTTGTACGCGTACTTGCTGGTCGGGCCGATGGCCCGTTGAGTTGAGATTCATGCCGGCCTCCATGCCAGTCTTGAATGTGCGAATCGGCAA
Organism: uncultured Planctomycetaceae bacterium; assembly: GCA_964485095.1. Lineage (GTDB taxonomy): Bacteria > Planctomycetota > Planctomycetia > Planctomycetales > Planctomycetaceae > CAYNWT01. The sequence continues at coordinate 16,707 of CAZAIB010000082.1, forward strand.
CTGCGAACTTAGTGATCTCGCTAAGTTGTCATCGGCAGTTGTGACTCGCTTGCATCTGTAAAGATTTGCGAATCAGGAAGACTTTAACAACTCGGCAAAACGAGGTCTATTCAGAATTGCCGCGTGCGGAGGTCTGTGAAACAGCCAGGCAGAATTTGCCGAAACAGCCAGCTTTGGTGGTGACTGAATAGAGGCAAGTCGATAGTCGCCAAGCCAGTTCCACGGCATGAATCATGCGAAATCAAGACATTCGAGCGCTAGGGCAGCAGACACTCGCAGTCTTGGTGCAGACTGACGTCTATTCGGCCGCGGGAGGCTTGGGCTTCTTCTTGACGCCGATTTTTGAGGTGTCCGCTGGCCGTTTTTTTTGCGGACGTTTGACCCGAGCCTTCTTACCACCGGCCTGCTTCTTCGCGGCCATCTTCTTTCGAGCGGCAGCCACGAGCCGCGCCTCGGCTTCTCTGAACTCGTGCGTCATTTCCGCCATAGACTGCCAACGATCATCCGGCCGCGCCTGCAGGCCCTTCATAATCGTGTTGGCAATCTGCTCATCAATTTTCGGAACGAATTCCCGAATGTCCGCGGGTGGCTTGTTGATGTGCTGGATCACAGCGTCCAGTGTCATCGCGGCGTCCCACGGATGCCGCTTGGTGTACATCTCAAAGCACGTCACGGCGTACGAGAAGATGTCGATCCGCTCGTCAGTCGTCTGCCGCTTGATGAGTTCCGGAGCCATGTAGTTGGCCGTACCCGTACGGTTCCCGGGCTTGCGGAAATTCGGAGTGTTCGGAACCACCAAGCCAAAGTCGATGAGCTTAATCTTATTCTCTGTGCTCAACAGAATGTTGCGGGGGCAAATGTCGCGATGGATCCAGCCGGCTTGATGAAGGTAATCCAGCGAGTCACCGATCTGAATCATCAGACTCAAGCGGTACCGTCGCATGCGGTCGTCCTGAAGTTCGACCAGCATGCCCAGGCCCATGCCTTCGACAAACTCCATCACGAGGAATGGTTCTTCCTCAGTGGTGATTCCATGTTCTAAGGTCCGCACGCAGTTCGGATGATCAAGACTGACAGCAACCTCTCCCTCAGGCGGCTTATTAAGCCCGATGAAACGAGACTCAAACCGTTTGGTCTTTTCTCGATCCAGAACCTTCAGGGCAACCATCTGATTGTTAAGGCCGTCATTCGCCCGCCAGACTCGGGACATGCTGCCCTGGCCCACGCGGCCGAGTAGTTCAAACCGTTTGCGGATTTCGGTCCGTGGACCAACATCCTGCTTCTTCTTTCCAAAGGGGTTCTTGAATTTCATCTCGCTGCCGAACCTCCAACCGATAAGCCGCTAGCCAGCACAGTAGTCAATAATTCGAGCGATCTCGGTCCTGAGTTCTGCACGGTGCACGATCCTGTCCACGAAACCATGTTCCATGAGGAACTCGCTGGTCTGGAATCCCTCAGGCAATTCAATTTTGCAAGTAGCCTCAACAACTCGCGGGCCGGCGAATCCAATCAGAGCTTTCGGTTCGGCGATAACAACATCACCCAACGATGCAAAGCTGGCCGCCACGCCGCCCATAGTCGGATTGGTCATCACGGAAATAAACAAACCGCCTTCTTCATGATACCTCGAAAGAGCAGCTGAAACCTTCGCCATTTGCATGAGAGACAGAATTCCCTCGTGCATGCGGGCACCGCCGCCGGAACCACTGATGACGACTAATGGCAGCGAGCGAGCAGTCGCTTCTTCGACGGCTCGAGTCAGCTTCTCGCCAACGACAGAGCCCATGCTCCCCATGATGAACGCAGAATCCGTCAGGCCCAGAACCAGCGGACGACCACGCATGTAGCCTCGACCAACGACACAGGCGTCCCGCATGCCGGTCTTCTTTTGCTCTGCCGCTAGTCGATCCTTGTACGGCTTCCGATCAGCGAAGCCCAATGGGTCGCCGGGTTCGAGATCGGCGAACCATTCTTCGAAGCTGTCCGGGTCCAGCAGTTGCCGGACGCGTTCTTCCGCACCGATGATGAAGTGGTGGTCGCACTCCACACAGACGTTGCGGTTCTCTTCGACTTGTTTGCGGAACACGGTTGCCTGGCAACCCGGACATTTCATCCAGACGCCTTCGGGCACGCCGCGTTTTTTGGGGCGGATGAACTCCAACCAGGAGCTAACACCAGCTTTGCGTGTGGTACTCATCAGGACTTGCCCTTCGCCTGGCTGTCAGCCTGGCCCTCTCCGTTGCTGTCCGAAATCGGCCGTTCCCAGATGCCTTCAACGGCTTCTGCTTCGATAGTTAGACGGGTCACCTGGCCGATATCGTCATCGCCGCACAGGCAATCTACCAATTCCGGATTGCGCCCTTCCAGGATACAGCCCAGAATTGTTGCTAACGGCTCGCCCGCCACAATGGCAAGGTTGGCCTTTTTCTTAAGTGGTTTCTCCAGAACCTTCCGCACTCGCTTGTGAAGCTCGACTAAAGTCTCACCCTCAGGAGCACAAACGGTACCCGGCGCTTCACGCCATTGGCGGAATAGTTTGGGGTACTTGCGGCGTACTTCCTCAGCCGGCAGCCCTTCCCAGAGCCCCTGATTGAGGTTCGCCAAACCCTTGTTTTCTTTGACTTTCACGCCGCCCAGCCCACGACTGAGCCCGGTTGCGGTACTCAACGATGGCTCTGACGGAGCAGTCATGATGACACCAATCTCGTCATCCTGGAGCTCTTTAATGAGATCATCGACCTCAGCTTGACCGCGTTCGTTCAGGGGGAGTTCGATTGAACCCTGAATCCGCTGGTCATCGTCGAAGTCTGTTGCTCCGGCGCGTATCAATACGACATTTGGCATCGGCTAGCCCGCCCCCTGCGATCCACTGGTAGCTTCAGCGGCAAGGCCCGCCATCGCTTCCGAATAGTCATCCCGATCGAAAATCGCACTGCCAACGACAAAGACATTGGTGCCAACAGCTGCTGCCTGAGCAATCGTTCGGGGACCAATTCCTCCGTCGATGGAAAGAACCAACTCCGGTCGCTTCTCGTGGAGCGTCTGAAGCTTGCTGAGCACATCCGGCATGAACTTCTGCCCGCCGAAACCGGGTTCGACGCTCATGACCAGAACCATGTCACACGCGTCCAGAAATGGGAACACGGCGTCAACCGGGGTTCCCGGATTAATTGCCAGTCCCGCAACGCGATCGGCCGATCGGATCCGGTTCAGCAGTTCCACAGGTTCAGGAACCGCTTCAAGGTGAAACGTAATCGCCTCACACCCCGCATCGATGTACCCATCCAGGTACTTCGCCGGATCGGCAATCATCAGGTGAGCGTCAAACGGAGCATCCGTCAGAGGCCGCGCCCGATCGATTACCATCGCGCCGTACGACAGGTTCGGGACGAACTGACCGTCCATGACATCCCAATGAATCAACTGTGCGTCGGCTTGGGTCAGTCGTTCCATCTCACGACCAAGGTTACCGAAGTCACATTTCAACATTGAGGGAGCGATTACCGGAGTAGTCGCTCGAAGATGCTCAAGAACATCTTGTCGGTGCATAGTGGGAGAACCACAGAGACGCGGAGAAGGGAAGTGGCTGGAGCGGATCGCTCAAAGGACTGACTGATGAGTTGCGGCGTATTGTCACCGTGCCCACAGGACAAAGTCCACCCAGATCCCCGTTTTCTGCACAAACGAACAGACCAAGAGCGGCGAAATACCGCTCTTGGCCACCGTTTCGTATTACATGCCAGCCATTTTGGCCATCAGATCGGCGGTTCGGTTCGAGTAACCATACTCGTTGTCGTACCAGCCAAGGACCTTCACCATGTTGCCAGCAACAACAGCGGTCCACTGAGCATCGAAGATACAGCTGTGTGTATTCCCAATGATGTCGGTCGAGACAATCGGATCCGTGTTGTACTCAAGGATGCCCTTCATTGGTCCGTCAGCCGCAGCCTTCATTGCTGAATTCACATCTTCAGCGGTGACGTCCTTGCTGAGTACGGCTGACAGGTCAGTGATACTGCCAACAGGAACCGGCACTCGCAGAGCCATACCGGTGAGCTTGCCGTCGACTTCCGGAAGAACCTTACCAACGGCGCTGGCTGCTCCAGTTGTTGTCGGGATGATATTCACAGCCGCCGCACGAGCTCGGTGCATGTTGCCATGCAACTGGTCGCCCACGTTCTGGTCGTTCGTGTAAGCGTGGCAGGTTGTCATGATGCCGTGCTCAAGACCGAACGTATCGTTCAGAACCTTAACCATCGGCGACAGGCAGTTGGTCGTGCAGCTGGCGTTGGAAACGCACTTGTGCTCAGCGGTCAGCTTGTCTGAGTTGACGCCCATGACGACGGTCATGTCCGGAGCGTCCTTAGCAGGAGCCGAAATCACAACCTTGCGGGCTCCAGCAGAAATGTGACTGTCATAGCCTGGCTTTCCATCCTTAGCACGGTTCGTGAAGAAGCCGGTTGATTCCAAAGCGATATCGCAACCGACATCGCCCCAAGGCAGGTTGCCCGGGTCACGCTCTGCGAACACAGGAATGTGCTTGCCGTTGACAATCAAGCCCTTGTCATCGACATCGACAGTGCCCGGAAAACGACCGTGAACGCTGTCGTACTTCAGCAGCATGGCCAAAGATTCGTTTGCCCCAAGATCATTGATACCAACGACTTCGAACTCATCACTGCGTGCCATCAAAGCACGAAAGGTTACTCGACCAATGCGGCCAAAGCCGTTAATTCCAACACGAACTGCCACGTTAGACTCCTGCGATTATTTTCAATCGTTTGAATGTGAATCGACGATCATACCGGTCCATTGGCAACCCAACAACTAATGGCGCCTGCTACCTAAAAACCTTGGCGGCAGTCTGTTAAACAGCATGATTCTGACTAGACAAACCGCCGACCACACTTCCCAAAGTGACATGACCGACAGCATTGAGCAAAGCATTTACGACTACCCGGTCTACTACGACCTGCTGTTTGGATCAGATTGGAAAGCTGAATTCGCTTTTCTCGAACACTGCTTCCAGCATTACACCGATCGAGTAATCGAGCGCGTATTTGAACCGGCCTGCGGCACCGGACGACTGCTTATCAAGCTTGCTCGAACGGGATACGACGTCGGCGGCAACGATCTAAACCCCATCGCCATCGATTTTTGCAACGACCGACTTGAACGCAACGGCTTCGGGCGTCCCACAACCGTCGGCGACATGTCCGACTTTCGGCTATCGAAAAAGGCCGACGCCGCGTTCAACACGATCAATAGCTTCCGGCATTTGCCCACCGAAAAAGCGGCTGAGGCTCACCTCAAGTGCATCTCCAAAGCTCTCAGGAAGGGTGGGCTGTACATTCTGGGAATCCACCTGCTGCCCACCTCCGGCACCACCTGCGACGAAGAAGCCTGGTCCGCGCGGCGAGGAAACCTGGTGGTCAACTCGTATATGTGGAGCAAGAAGATCGATAAGCGGAACAGAATGGAACACCTGGGGATGACCATCGATGTCTACACCCCCACCAGGCACCAACGCATTGTCGATCACATGGAGTACCGCACCTATACTCTGAAGCAGTTCCGGAAGCTTCTGACCTGCGTTCCGGAGTTCGAAATTGTCGCGGTTCACGACTTCGCATACGACGTGAAGTCCACCATCGAACTAGACGCAAGAACCGAGGACATGGTTTGCGTCCTCCGCAAACGTTAGGACCTGATGCCGGGGCAAATCGAATTCGCGGCAAGTCGAGGGTAGACTTCGCGATCCGTTGCAATAGCCACACCCCATCTGTAGCTTCGGTTGTCCTGACACACCTGAGACCTCCGGTTCCAACCGAATCGGACAATCGGGTTACTTTCTCAGGCAGAATCCGGGGCCGAGTCATCCACCGCATTGCGATAGGCAGGCCCACCTTTTCTTCTCACCGGCTTGTGGAAGTGATCCGCCAGCCCATCCTGTCTGAACGCAGTGTTTGAAAAGCTCGGACTATTTATCTCTCGGCGATGGCAGTACATCGTCGCCGTTTGGCTGATCCTGCTAATCGGCCTGTTCGCCGTTGCGCCGAGGTGGGAAGACGTTATCCAGGACGGTGAGTTCGCGTTCCTCCCGGCGGACTCAGAAAGTCGCCAGGCCGAAGCCGCCTTCGCGAAAGCGTTCCCCAAAGATGTCCTGTCCAGCCAGGTGTTTGTCGTTGTCAGACGCACGTCGAACTCAATGGGACTCAATGACAAGGACAAAAAATTCGTCAAAGACGTCCTGATCCCACGACTCACCGAAGCAGTCGGCTTCGATCCCGACCAGGACATAGAAGACGATTTCGACGACAAGGACGACAACGTCGAAGCGGACGAAGGCGAACAAGGGAGCAGCGAGCAATCCGAGGAAGAACCAAGAGAGCTGCCGATTGTCGCAAGTATTCAATCGCGAGAAACCACGGGTATCGAACTGCTGTTCGAAAGCTACGACAACAAAGCAACTCTGATCAAAATTGACCTCCGGAACGAGTTCCTTAGTCAAAAGAACCACCCAACCATCGAAGCCGTCGAAAATCTGCTTCACGATCTGCGATACGAGACGGAACAGATTGACGGCAAGACCACTCAGACGTCTCTGATTCCCGCCGGTTTGGACCTGTCCGTTAGCGGCAACGCAACGTTCGGCCGCGACATGGTTCAGGCTCAGCTTGAGAGTGGTGAAGCCACGGAACTATGGACCCGCATCCTGGTCATCGTTCTGCTGCTCCTGATCTACCGCGCACCTGTGCTGGCCATGATGCCGCTCATCACCGTCGCCCTGGCCACCGCGATTACCAGAAAACTGCTTAGCATCATGGCGGCCGCCGGTTGGATCGATCTGTTCTCGGGCATCAATCCGTACGTCACCGTCGTCGTATACGGGGCAGGGGTCGATTACTGCCTGTTCCTGATCGCCAGATACAAAGAAGAACTCGACGGCGGCGGGACGATGGATGAAGCTATCGTTTCTTCCATGTCAAAAGTGGGCGCGGCTCTCACCGCTAGCGCAGGCACAGTCATGTGCGGCATCGGCATGATGGTGTTTGCCGAGTTCGGAAAGTTTCAACAAGCCGGTGTGGCTATCACGTTTGGCTTGTTCATCGTGTTGCTGGCATCGCTGACGTTTACGCCAGCGATGTTGCGACTGACTGGCCGATGGGCGTTCTGGCCTAACTTCACAACGGAAAAGATCGAGGGTGATGCAGGCTGGGTCGCCAGATCCAGCCTCATGAACAGCATTCGCGATCGAAACATTATGCAAAACAGTTGGATACGCGTGGGCCAACTGGTCATGGCCAGACCCGCCACCGTATGGATTGCCGCGACAGCCATCATGCTGCCATTCGCGATCGTTGGCGTCTTGTTCTTCAATCACCTTAGCTACGGACTGTTGTCAGAACTCCCGGACACGTCACCCAGCGTGCACGGAACCAGCGCGGTTCGAAACCACTTTCCGGACGGCGAGGTGGGACCACTGAAGGTGCTGATTCGGAAAGAGGGAATCAACTTTGACGCCGATGACAACGACGACGAAAAACAACTGGTTGCAGAACTCACCAACACACTTGCGTCTCGGATGGATGACCTTGGGATAGCCAAGATTCGCAGTTGGACGGAACCGACTGGTTTACCCAAGCACCCACGCGAAGACGAATTCATGGCCAACCTGAAGGCCCGTCTCAAGAAACAGAAAAAGAACATACCTCTCAACATGATTAGCCGGCGAGCCGGAACGAACATGATCGCAGACAGGTATTACGTTAGCCAAACAGACCCCAGCGCGACGCGGATCGATGTCATCCCCATGGATGACCCGTTCTCACGAGACAGCATCGCCCAGTTCAATGAGTTTCAACGCAAGTTTGCGGAGGCTTTGCCGGAAGGTTTACAGGGGGCGGAAGTCTCATTCGTGGGAGCCACAGCAAGCGTGGCTGACCTTAAGGCAGTGACCGACCGCGATACAATCCGTATCGACATTCTCGTTCTGGCTGGCGTCTTTCTCATTTTGGTCGCACTGCTTAGGCGGCCAATGATCTCAATGTATCTGATCGTCAGCGTGTTCTTCAGCTACCTGGCCACGCTGGGCCTGACCTTCGCCGTGTACTGGGCTCTCGATCCCGCCGGCTTCTCCGGACTGGACTGGAAGGTTCCAATCTTCCTGTTCACCATCCTCATCGCGGTCGGGGAAGACTACAACATCTTCCTCATCACCCGCATTGATGAAGAAAGCGAAAAGCACGGTCCGATCAAAGGCATTACGGTCGCCCTGGAAAAAACCGGCAGCATCATTTCCAGCTGCGGCATCATCATGGCGGGAACGTTTGCGTCACTACTTGCCGGCTCACTGGTCGGCATGGACCAACTCGGCTTCGCCCTGGCGACCGGAGTTCTGCTGGACACATTTGTCGTCCGACCAATCCTGGTCCCCGCCTACCTCATCATGCTCCACAGCGGCCGCTTCGGAAAACTCGGCAAGTTCCTGGGCGCCAGACCGACAACAGAACTCATCACCACCGAACCGACGTAGCGTTCCCACCACAACCGCCCTGGTTCCTGGCGAACCAAAAACCCGTCGCACTAACCAGGTTCACCAGGCAGCAACAGTTCCGGCATCGACGCTGACCGAGACCCCGGAATCGGTCGGTTGCCTTCACCCCGGAACGTGAACACCACAGAGAACTTCGGAACGTCCGTGTGGTTCCGACTTGCTGCATGGAATGTTCTTGCGTGGAAGAACAAGACGTCGCCGCAGTCGAGTTCGACAGGTTGCTTCTTTTTGATCAACGCCGCATTCGCTGACAAATCCGTTCGCAGGAATAGTTCGTCGTCCAATCGATCGCGTTCGAACTCGTCCGCGTGGGTACCCGGAATCACATGCAGACAGCCGTTATTCACCGTCTCTGGCCCCAGAGCCAACCACACGCTCACCAGGTCCGGCTTCGGAAACGACCAATACCGGATGTCCTGATGCCAACCCGTGTCGCTGCTAAAACCCGGCTGCTTCGTCATCACGCAGTTGTGATGAGCCAAAGGAACCGCGATCTCTGGCCCAAGTAGCTGACGCATGCGTTCGCTTATCTCGGGCGACATCACGTATTCAGCAAAGATCACGTCACGACTCATCGCTTGCTTGAGCCGACGCGGAGTTCTCCCGCCCTCCGACTCCAGCGACTCCGGCGCGCCGGGATACTTCAGTTCTGCTTCGTACTCGATCGAACCACAGTCCCATTCAAGATGCTGCTGCACCACCGCGCGAATGCGATCGCAGAACTCGCTGGAGATCAGATTCCGTGCGATGATGAAACCATCGCGGCCAAAGTCGGCCAGTTGTTGTTCGTTGAATGCCATAGAGCGGCTTTTGTAGCTCACTCAGAGAAACCACTCAACGGACGAAGCAACTCCATGATCCCACAGGCCGCGGCAACGGCGCCGTTTTCGTAGTCTGGCACTGGCCGAACCGACAGGTTCGAAACACTCCGCACGAAGTCGACTGCCTGCTGAACACTCGGAAACTCGCTGTTTGCCCTCAAAGTCTGGTCGTCATACTTTCGGGTTCGAGCAAAAAGCAACGCAGGAACACCAAGCGCTTTCACTTCGTTCGCCAGATTGTAGCCAGCCGACGCTACAACACCTCGAGCCCCGGCCAGTTGGTCAAACAACGGAAACACACGGTCGTCTGGACCAATGAACCGCACCGCTCCTTCTGGAACGAACTGCGAAACCTCTGTCGCCAGCTGGCAAAGCTCCTCGCACTCATGATGAGTCCCCGTACCAATAAAAAGCACATTGGCCGCACCGGTTTCAGACATCACTGCATCTGCCGATCGGACAAGAAATGGAGCCGTCTTCAGGACGTCCAATGATTCAAGAGGCGACACTTCACCGGGAACAATCACCTGCCGATAGTTCCGAGCAACAAACCGAACCAGGTCATATTCATCAACATACTGTTGCGGCAGAGTCCGACTAATCAACACCCGCGGGACGTCAGGAAACCGCTTGAACAGCGGAACCAACTCGCCACCAAGCCCCCTGGGGAACGTGTCCACGATCAGGCAATCCGGTTCAAAGCCTGACCAAACCCGTGAAACAAACTCCACCGCCGCAGCCGGTGAATCACTCGGGCCACGCAGGATTTGAACCCCAGGCATGCATTCGACGAAGTCCACAACAGAATCGATGAAGGGCGAATTAGCCAACAACCGCACGTCCACGTTCGCGGCTACCACAAGCGGCTGCAGCAATGACAGCGATCGAACTATGTGCCCGTACCCACCACCGAACGCGTAATGCAAAACGCGGACCAACTAGCTGGCACCCATGTCGTTTTCGAACCCAGACAAATCATTCGGACCACGGCTATCGTTAAGCACCGTTTGGTCACTATCCGTGAAGTCTTTTCGGCCCCAGTAGTAATCCTCGTAGTAATCGTCCGAGTAAAAGTACGGATCCTCGTACCCGTCGTACTCGCCACGGCGCGGTGGAGCCGATTCTCTGGCAACTTTGCCACATGTTGTGCAAAGCGTGCCGTCTCCCACGCCGCGGGCCAAATGCTGCTCGCAGATCGGCTTCGCGCACTGACTACACTCGCGCGTAGACATGCGGCCGCACGCGTGAGGAAATAGAAAGCCGGCTTTCTCGTTACATACACCGGCGTGGTATTGAGGATCGGTCATACTTACTACTTGGTAATCACGATGGGGAATCAGGAACCGAAACTCGCCTACCTCGGCGGACGAGCAAGAAAGTAAAGACTGCAGGCGGCCTGTTGTTCGGGCGTCAATTCCTGCATGCGAAAGAAGACCAAAGACAGCGGCCGCTTTAGATCTTTGGAATACAAGACGGTCTTATCTGCCGGGTCACGAAGAACAATCTTGCCCTCCTTCACCTTCGCACGGAACAGCGTGTTGTCGCTGTTGTCTTCCAAAGCGTACCCATAGTCTTTCGCTCGCAACCGATAGACACGTTTGTCGCCCGGTGCGTAGATGTCGATGTTGCGGCCTTTGATCTTGAACTTGAACAACTCATTCTCACCGCTCGCATCTTTAAGCATCACCTTGGAGTCTTTCGACTTTAGTTCGAACAGCGGTTTGTCATCGGCCGACTTGGCCTTCAGCTTGTTGGCAGAAAACGTCAGCTTGCAAAGTTCGTTGTGGTCCTGGTCGTAGAACTTCGCCGCGTCCGAACCACTGGGCTTGAACGAACTCACCTCCACGCCTTCACCAACGCGGAACTCAACCTTCCCCGAAGCAATCACAGACGGCAGCGGCGACTCACGTTCGGCCTGCGTCCCGCCAACACTGCTTCCACCCGATGAACTACGTGGCGCAGACGGCGGATCAGCAACCGCAGTTCCACCACCGGAATCAAGAGCCGGCGCGCTGGCGGGCTCCTCGTTGCCACCGCAACCAGACACCAACAACAGCAACGCGACGGCACAAATCGCACGCACCGCTTGCCCAGGAATCTGCGAACACTTCACATCGCGATCAATCATGACGCCCCTTCTACTGACGAAACTGCGAATGACGGTGTTTCCAGCTGCACCAATTTAGTCTGCACAACGCGGTTCTCACGCAGGTACTGATCACAGTTCCCGCAGATCTCCATTCGCTCGGCCAACATCTGACGGCGAAACTTTCGGTACGGTTCCCCGCGGAAAATTTCGATCAGCGACTGAGTATTCACATTGCCCAGCGACGGCATGCGTTCGCGCGTCATGCAGCATGCGTAAATATCGCCGGGATGACTTACAAAAGCGTGCAGCCAAGGCGCGTAGCAGGGGTGTTCTTTGTAATGGCCGAACGCGTAGTGCCCGGCCGCTGCGAACTCCATTTCCTCTTCGGTTCGACCAAACGGATACAGCCGCCCGGCATCAATCGACATCCCATACCGCTGCCGCTCAGCAAGACACAGCGGAGCAATCTCTTCGTTGAACCGTTTGATCTCCTCGACACTCGGGCGCGGCACAGCGTCGCCGTCGATTGGCATCGGCAAAACATCCAACGCCCCCATTTCTCCGGCCAACCGAATCAAACCGGGCAGTTGACGGTGATTCTGTTTTGACAGAACCGTATTGATCCGAATCTTCAGCTTCGTCTTCCGTCGCGCGATCTCGCGGCGGAGAATATGAACCGCTTTGACCGTGCGTTTCCAGGCTCCATCAACACCGCGAATCTTGTCGTGAGTTTTGGAATCAATCCCGTCCAGTGAAAACGATGCCGACCGCAACCCCGCAGCAATCCACCGCTTCGCGCGTGGTTTGTCCATCAGAATCCCGTTGCTGGTCAGGTTCACTCGCATACCCAGACCGGCGGCATGACTGATCGCTTCTTCCAGATCTGGATGCAGCGTGACCTCACCGCCGCTGAAGTGGACCTTCTTCGAACCCAACTCCACCGCGTCATCAAGAACACGCTTGATTACATCGATTTCGATCTTCTGTTTGGCAATCCGCCAGTACTTGCACATCTCACAACGCAGGTTGCAGTTGGAGATAATCTTGATCTTGATCGAACGCAGGTACGTTGGTTCGGCGTCGCCGTGCACTTGTTGGCGCACTTCCTCAGCAACGCTGGGCGTCCGCATGAGTTCGTCGAGGTTATACATTCGCGTTCACCTCGATCATGCTGTCGGCCCTTTTTTCTTCGCGCGACCGATGCTGTCGTAGCACGCCAGGAACAGCCCCAATAACTGATGGTGATTGATCGTGTTACGGTCGGCTTCCGGGTTGGTCGTGTTGTATCGACTCTGAACGCGGGTCAGCGGCGGCGTCATGGCCTGCAGCATGAGCTTGTTGTCCTGCACCTTCACCTGCCGAATCGTGAGCCCATTGTAAACGGAACGCACACGCAACCGGTCGGCTGCTGCCTGGAGAAACGGAACATTCTTAGGTCGAACGGCAAGCGTCAGATCAACTCGATCACTGAAGTTTTCAGTGACCTTCGTGTACTTGCGCTTGGACTTCTCTTTGCGTTTCACAAGACGCGTTGCTTCAAGGCGAAACCGCGTTCCATCCAGCAACCGGCCTTTTAAGTTGGCCCATGAGAAGCCGTACTTCTTGGTTTTAACACCAGAGAACATACCGCCCCCCTCGTCCGTTAGATTCTTCGAGTCGTTGTAGGGCCCAAAATCGACAAACGCCTTCAGCAACTGATCGTCGGCCATGTCACACGCGAGGAACCTGACAAGATCCTGCATCACAAAGTAGCGATGATCTTCAATGTCAGCCTGACCGCTGTTCTTCTTTACCATTGAGAAAATGAACCCGCCCACGGACAGCCCCAACAACACCAGCGGGGCTACCCCAACGTCACCTGACTGAGCGCTGACAAAACACCAAATCAAAGCTCCAATCAACGCCAACACCGACAGCACAACCGGCCCGGTCCACCGAGAAATCCGCGACTCAGCTTCTTTGTCCAGCCGCTTCACTTCAGCAAGTTCCCACAGCACTCCGGCAGCCGTGTTCGTACTTTCGTAAACCCCAGTTTTCTCCAGCGTCTCAGCAGAGAAAGGAACAGCTCCCGACGCCGGGACAGCCGCAGCCGGCGTGGACGCGGTTGTAGGTGCCGCGGCACCAGCAGAGGTCGCTACCGCGTGGGCCATATCGTTCGCTTCACGCAGATTCACAACGGGCAAACCCAGTTGCACCCGCAACTGATACAACGTGGCCTCTTCTTCGTCCGTCACAACACCGTCTGCCTGGGCAGCCAACAATTCTTCGCGGTACAAAGCCTCTCGCGCGCGGGTTTCAATCTGACTTGCTTCGGCCTTGGGAAGCTCCAACATTTGGGCCAGGGATGCGGCCTTCTTTTGTTCGGCCGGCGTGTAGTCGCAATCCTCGATCAGCCTCGAGACGTACTTCGCGAAGATACTGCGAGTGACCTTGGTGGCGACTTCGGCTGAGACACCACTCTCCGCCACCAGCGTAGAAAACGAAAACGCTTCCGGCGCGCCGCGAAGTCCGTCCAGAACTTTGGTTCGAAAATCAGCAGGTGTCATGAAGGCTCCGATAGGATTCGTTCGGAGAAACAGATAACGTCGTCCTGAACCAGTAAGCTATGCCGAGACACTCTTAAGAACAACTCGGTCGACCCAGCCCCATGACTCCACGATTGCTTTACACTTCGTTCGACGAAGTCCCAGGTCCCAAGGGAGCCAGTACCCACATCGAAGCTTTCACACGAGCCCTGGGCGCGCGGTTCGGTGATGTTGTGTTGGTGACACCTGGCTCGCAAGACGAAGAGTTGCGAGAGGTCTTCCCCAACGTGCGGCAGTTGGTCATGGGAGTTCCCGGCGAGAACCCAATCGCCCGTGCGCGGGTATTTCGAGCCAAACTGAAGGACGTTTTGCAACGTCAGGTGTTCGACGTCATCCACTTTCGATCTATCTTCGAAGGCCTGCCGCTGACCGACTCGAACCTGACCCGCGGCGCCGCATTGGTTTACGAAGCGAATGGATTCCCCTCCATCGAGCTCAAGTACCATTATCGCAAAGTCGCTGGCGACGACGGGCTACTTGCACGGCTTCAGCAACAGGAAAGCTCGTGCCTGACCGCTGCCGACCGCGTTCTCACAATCAGCG
>CAZAIB010000083.1:0-31027 GCA_964485095.1 uncultured Planctomycetaceae bacterium
GCGAAGATTGCGGACTTCGGGTTGGCGAAGAACTTTATGGACGCCGGCATGAGCCAGATTAGTGGCGAGAACGAGATTAAGGGCACGTTGAGTTTCATGCCGCCCGAACAAGTCGTTAGTTGTCGGTATGCCAAACCGCAGGCTGATATCTTTGCCGTAGGCGCGACGCTGTATACGTTGATTTCCGGCAAGATGATTTACGACCTGGATGATCATTCAACGCCACTGGCTGCGGTTCTTAACAGCGGACCAATTCCAATATCCAGGCGTGTGAAAGTTCCGCCGGAATTGGAAGCGGTTATCGGAAAGTCATTGGCTCACGAAGCCGACGATCGATATCAAACGGCCGAAGAAATGCGCACCATGCTGGAACCATTTTGCGTGTGATGTCGGTCCTGCTGGTGGGGTTTGTCGGTGAGTGAATGGTTCGGTTTGAGCTGTTCCGCCGAGGGCTATCGCCCAAATCGCTGACAGGTTTATGTCGACGGAATGTTGCTCTAGCGGGGTCTGCTTCGGCCGCCGCGTCCGCGCCGATCGAACAGGCCGCCGCGCGTTTCAAGGATTTTCAGGTCGACCTTACCGGTGATGGGGGCGTCTTTCTTGGTTCCCGTTTGCATTAGCTCCAGGGTTCCGCTGACGGATCGCATGGGGCCTCCGCCGCCGAAGCCCGGGAAACCGAACCCACGGCTGCGGCCTTCGGTCAGTCGACCGATGACTTTGAGTGAAGTACCTGGCTTGGCCGTTTCGAATGCCTCTCGGTTAACGGTCAGTGACACGACGATCTGTTGGTCGTCCGATTCGCGGATTCCCGTGAACACTACGCTCACGCGCGGAGCGCCGGTGTTTCTGCCGGGAGGACCGAACCCGCGGCGTATCTCCATGGGCCAGGCTCCGGCGCCCAGTTTTGCAAATTGGATTTCTTCACCGTCCAGGTTCATCTTGAACGTCGCTTCTCCCGCGTCCTCGGCGGCACGGGGTTGTCGAGACTTCCATTCACCTTTGAATGAGCCTGCGAGAGAACCGACCGGAATGGCGTACATTGGTTTGCGTGGTTGAGCGTCGGCTGCGGCTGGCCAGTCGGAGAGTTCTTTCACCACGACGTCGCGGCGCGATTTTATGAACCTACGCAGGGTGTCCATGCCTCGGGGAACGCTGCGTTGCGCGTCGCTTAGATGGGGCGTCAACAGTTCTTCCAAACGGTCGATCTCAGCGAGGATTTGTTTTTCGTTCCAAACGTCCGTTAGCAGTGTGTTCATCGTCTTGCGGTAACGCTCGGCCATACCAGTTGTGTTGTAGAGCCGATTTGCGAGAACGCTGTTCGTGTACAAAGACGTTGTTCGTTCGCCACCGCCCCATCGCGCGAACGGTCCACCGTCTGAAAACGATTGGTCGGCTCCCCACGGTATGAAGTATCCGAGTTTGGTTTCTGGGTTCATGTAGACGAAGAAGTTGTTTTGGTTGCTGGCGTAGCCATCCCACATTCGCAGCAAGCCTTCCATTGCCCAGAAGCGGAAGAAGTCATCAATATCAATCAACTTTCCAAGTTCGTCCAGCGGCAGTTTGCCTTTGCGTGCAAGCAGCATTGTGAGCCGAGTGATCTGGCTGCGATCTTTTTCGGCTGCTTTCGTTTTCGCTTCCAACTTGTCGATGGTTTTGGGGTAGAAGTCGGTTAGCGTTCCTTCATACAGGTATCCCGAGTCGTCTCCGAATGAGTTGCGGAGGAACGCTTTTCTGACGCTTTCGACTTGGGTGTAAATGCCCAGGTAGTTCCCGTTAACTGTCACCTTCGCGAAGCCCGATCGGGGTGCGTGAAGACCGGCATCTCGGAACAGCTTGTAAGTCAGGAACTGACTAATCAGCGAAGCATCCTGTTTGTTGTTGTTGAGCGTCAATCGGCCCAGGCCCTTAATCGGGTTCTGCTTTTCGTACGCATCGAACTTAATCTTGAGTGATGGTCGCTGGTCGTCGTTGGAACCGATGAGCCCTTTTTTTCGAATGCCTACAGCCTTGATCTCAGCGCCGTCGATGACGATGTCAGCTTTCACGTAGGAGTACGGGTTGCCTGCATCAACGCCGCTAAACATGGCGCTCATGTCACGGGCTTGGTTGCACAGGTTCTTCCAGTCAGAATCTGCAACACGGATTGCGATTTCGGTGATCTGATCAGGCGCCAGTAACTGTTTGGCGTCGATCTTGTTGTCCTGGGCAGCAGATGCCGGCGGGCAGGTCAGAAGGAACGCCATGGTTATGGGCAAGATGACCGCCAGGCGACAAGGAGAGTTCAGCATGGGAAGCTTCCGTAGATGGGGGTTCTCTACTGTAGCCAATATTCCTCTGCTTGGCTTTCAGCAGCATGAGCGGCCCAACGTTTGTCGCGTTAGCCCTCGGCGCAGGTAGCCCGAACGGTTTGTTGTTGTCAGAATGTACGGTGAACTCACAAGGAGATGCTCATGCAGTCGATTGTCATTTGCCTGGCCGTACTATTACCGTTCCAGGAGACGGACGAGACACAGTCAAAGGACGCTGCTAAAGCTGCGGCTGTGGCGAAGCAGGACGTGCCAACGGTTTTCTCGGGGCCTCAGGTTGGTGAGAAGCTACCCGCGCTTCCGGTGCGGTTGATTGGCAGCAAGGAAGCTATTGATGTTGTGAAGCAACATGGTGAGAACCCGCTGGTCATCGTGTTTTTCCACAAGTTGAGCCGCCCCGGGTTTCAAGTGACCCGCGCGATGGCCGAATTTGTATCGGAACGACGGAAAGAGAAGTTGCGGATGGCGGTCGTTTTTCTGACTGACGATGCTCCGGCGATGGAGAAGCAAGCGGCGAACATCAAGCGGCTTCTGCTGAAACCCGACGGTGACAAGGCCCCGGGTGACACGGTTGTGGGGTTCTCGACGGCTGGGTCAGACGGTCCCGGTCCGTACGGGTTGAACCGCAACGTTCAGTTGACCGTTCTCGTTACCCGGGGGCAGAAAGTTACGGGCAACTTTGCGATGGGACAGCCAAGCTGGACAGCGGATGGGCCAAAGCTCCTGAAGTCGATTGTTAAGACGCTTGGCGGCGGCAAGGTTCCGGACCACTTTAACTATGGCCAGCGCGCGGTTGGTGATCAGGCTCCTGCCACGGATCCGAAACTGCAGCGGATGGTTCGTGGGCTCATGCAGGAGGAACTTGCAGACGAGGACGTCGCGAAGCAGATTGCTGCAATCGAAAAGTACGTTGCCGATCGTCCCGCGCGGAAGCCACAGCTGGGGACAATTTCCGCGGGCTTGCTAAGGCGGAACCAGATGATGGCTCGCGAGTCTGATGGAAAGTCGATGGTCAACAAGGCCGCGATGGTTCAAATAGAAACGTGGGCGAAGCTTGCGCCTCGACGCAGGAACCGAAACAACCAGCCGCAACAGGATCCGAAAATTCGGCCGCTGCTGGCGCCGTTGATTGATAAGTCGAACACTGACGAACAGGTTGTTGCCGCGGCGAAAGATGTAGAAGCCTACGCGGCAAAGAATGCCGGGGCTCGCGGTCAGATCGGAGACATTTGTCGCCGCATCATTAAGGCGGACAGGCTTTCGACCTATGGCACAAAGAAGTGCCAGGAGTTCATGCAGAAGTGGGCTAAGCAGTTCAAAGCTCCAGCTGCGCCAGGCGCAAAGAGTGATCGCCCGCGTGATCCGCGCTAAGTAACCGACCGCGTAAGTTTCCCGACATCACTTCCGGCTGAACTCAGACAACACGCGTTGTTGTCGTGTACTGAGTCGGTGGGCGGCTGGTGAACGCAACGTTGCAACGTTTGTCCTGCGGACATCTGCGCGGGTTGCGCCGATTGTCCTGACGTGTCGCTGTTTATAAACATATCGTGTTGTGTTTTTGCATCCCTGTGGCCTTAGGTGGACCTACTTTTGGGTGGGCATATTCTCACCGGAGCCTTCCGCCGTGTACCACCGAACTGTGATTATTGTCGTCGGCATTCTGTCTGCCTGTCAGCCGTGCGACGGCGGCTTGACTTACTTCGTTGGTAACGAAGCCGCTTTCAACGCGCATGTGCTGGCCAACGACTCGGGCGCGGGAACTTCGCTGTTGACGGACGATGGGTTTGGAATCTTCGGAGCGGGGCCCGCAGCTGGTACCGGACTAACCAGCGTATCGCGTACAGGTTCGGTCGGCAGTGAAAGCTTCTCGTACACAGTCAGCGATGTGAACTTCAAGACCGGGCAGCCTTACGGTCTGGATGGTGGAACGCTGACGTTGGGCGACGACATTCTCTCGAACTCAACCCTTGCGGTTGAATCAAGTGTGTCGCAGGGTGGTGCTGGAAGTGTGAACTGGGGAATCGACAGTCAATCGGCACCGGACTCTGCGTCGAGTGGTGGGTTGGAAACGCCGAACGCTGCTGTCTTTGACTTCACTGGCTCGGCAACGCAGATCGATCACTTCGGTGTGAACCTGCACGACTTCGAAGCCGGCTTCGACAATGGCGACGGAGTTCTACAGTCTGGCTTCGTTCGCATCTACGACGACATGAACAATCTGATTGACAACCAGGCAATCAACTTTCCGGCGACCAGCTTTGGAGACGGCGAGACCATCCACTTCGGCGTGTTTGCTGACAGTGGACTGGTGCTAAGCAAAGTGGTTCTCGTTCTAGGTGACGATAGCGACCAAAACACAGCCAACGGGTGGGGCGGACGAGAGCACTGGGCTGCGTCGGAGTTCACCATTGGCAATGCAGCTCAGACACCTGAACCCAGCAGCTTCCTGTTGCTTGGAATGGCCGGCGTGTTCGGAACCTGCCGGCGCAGGCGACGTGAAACTGATCCAGCCGCGAGCTGAGACCGCCAAAGGGTGCCTCAGCAGTTTCTGGAACACACCCACCGGTCAACCCAGCATTCCCATTCGGTCCCTGGGTGACTAAATCCGGGGAAGTGCGTGGAGCACAGACTTTTTCGGGTTCCCTTCGGCGCGTGCCGCTCAATTATTCTCCTTCCGCGTCAGCCAATACGGCCACTCCCTTAGCGGACGTCTTTCAACGGACTGAACACTGCGTTTCGGCTTAAAAAGCCGCCGCGGGTCACTCGTGGGTCTTCTATTCAAACGCTACAATCTCGCGAATCTACGAGTTTTGGCGTACTTTGGTCGAGTTAGTTGAGGGATTAAGAAATGGCACGTGGACGAACCAAACCGGCACCTAAGAAACCGAATCCGATCCCGAAAGATGCCGCTGAAGGCAAGGCATTGCTGGACAACGCGGTCGGTCAGATTGAGAAGGCCTTCGGCCAGGGTTCGATCATGCGGTTGGATCAGCCCGCAGCCGGTGGAGTACCGGGTATTTCAACGGGTGCCCTGTCTTTGGACCTCGCACTAGGTGGTCGCGGTCTTCCACGCGGCCGAATCATTGAACTATACGGGCCGGAATCCAGTGGTAAGACCACACTGGCGCTGCACTCGATTGCGAGCGCTCAGAAGGCTGGTGGAATTGCTGCGTTCGTCGATGCTGAACACGCTTTGGATCCATCATGGGCCAGCCGATTGGGTGTCGATTTGGAATCGTTGCTGGTCAGCCAGCCATCGTACGGTGAGGAAGGCCTGCAAATCGCCGAGATGTTGGTGAAGTCAAACGCCGTCGACATCATCGTGATTGACTCGGTTGCCGCACTGGTTCCGAAGGCAGAACTGGACGGCGAAATCGGCGACTCGCACGTGGGTCTTCAGGCTCGCATGATGAGCCAGGCCATGCGAAAACTGACGGGCTGTATTGCTCGTTCAAAGACAACCGTCGTATTCATTAACCAGCTTCGTGAGAAGATTGGTGTGATGTTTGGTAGTCCCGAAACGACACCCGGTGGTCGCGCGTTGAAGTTTTACTGTTCGTGCCGAATTGATGTTCGCCGAATCAGTACTTTGAAGGACGGCGACACGCAGGTTGGCATTCGCATGCGAGCAAAGATTGTCAAAAACAAGGTGGCTCCTCCGTTCCGCATTGCTGAGTTCGACATGTTGAACGTTTGCGGGATTAGCTACGAAGCCGACCTGCTGGACATGGCGATTGTTGACAAGGTGATTCAGCAAAGCGGTAGCTGGTTTAGCTACGGCAAGATTAAGCTGGGTCAGGGCCGCGATAAGGCTCGTGTGTTCCTTGAAGAGAACCCGGACAAAGCTGCGGAAGTTCGCAAGAAGGTCCTTGCTGCTCGCGGCATGCCTGACCCGGATTCAACGCCGGCAGCTGTTGCTCCGGAAGCGACCGAAGAAGAGGCAGCGGCAGAGTAGTCTCAAGTCAATCGGGAGTGGTGCGATTGTTCGATTTGTTGCCGGGACAGTGATGGGGAACAGTATGGCCTTAGTCAGACTGTCCCCCGCAACGCCCACGTCGCACCGCATGCGCGCGTTGAATTTGGTACGTGTTGCGTTATTGCTTTCGATTGCCGTTGGCGGTTTGAAGGCTCAGACCGTTGAACTGCTGAAGAATATTCAACAGGCGAATGTTCGCATCATCGAGAAGGCCGAACCGGCTATCGTTGCGATCGCCCGCGTTCGAAAGGGTTTGGAAGTCCGCGGTGGTGTCGCCAGTGGCCTGCGTCGGTTCAATTTCAATACGGACGATGTTCCCGCCGACGCCGCGTTTGTTCCCCGCGACTTTGGAGCGGGGGTTATCGTTCGCACGAAGAATCCGCGGCATCCGCTGCTGATTCTGACCAACTACCACGTTGTTCGCGGTGGGCCGGTGTTCGGTGAGAACGCTGACGATGCCAAATCGGATTTGTGGGTGACGATCGCCAACAAGCCGCGGTTCAAGTCGTCAATCGTCGCGGCCGATCCGCACAGTGACCTGGCTGTTATCACACTTAGCGAACGACGCCTGGCGGACGATCCACCGGCTTTGGTTCCCACTGTGATCGATCCGAAGAAGGGTCAATTCGTATTCGCGTTGGGCAACCCGTACACGATCGCGAAAGACGGTTCGGCCAGTGCGAGTTGGGGAATTGTGAGCAACGTGATGCGGTTGCCGTTTGCGAACCGGCCTGACTTCGAAAACGACTTTCGTCTATTTGACAACGTCCACCACTTTGGCACGCTCATGCAAATCGGCGTCGCATTGCCGCTGGGGACCAGTGGCGGTGCGTTATTGGATCTGGATGGAAACCTGATTGGGATCACAACGTCGCTGGCGCCGTTGGAAGGTTACGAGCAGTCTGCCGGATATGCGATCCCTTTCACCTCAGGTTTCGTGCGTGTGCTGGACCGGTTGATGCAAGGGTATGAAGTTGGTTACGGGTTCCTTGGAGTCCGGCCTGCGAATGCAACGGTTGAAGACTTTGATGGACTGTCTGCCGACAAACGCCCGTCGGGCGGCGCGGTTGCGTTGTCGATTACGGCAAACTCACCAGCTTTGCGTGGTGGTTTGGAACCGAACGATGTTGTGGTGGCAGTTGGGTCGGTGACGGTTCGTTCGAACCTGGACCTGATGCGTGAGATTGCTTTGATTGGGCCCAACAAGGATGCTCGGCTGAAAGTCTGGCGTCCGCGCGACAAGCAGTTTGTGACAAAGACGGTGGCGCTTGGTAAGTGGCCGGTGCAGAACGATGCTGACATCGTGGCGACGGCCACGGAGTTCCCCGACTGGCGTGGTATCCGAGTGGATTACTCGACGGCTCGCGCGAAGAACCTGCGTGCTGGCGGTTCGATTCAGTTTGAATCCGGCGTGCTGGTGCTTTCTGTGGACGAGTCGCGGCACGGGTTGAAATTGCAGGCAGGGGACTTTGTCGTTTCTGTTGGCGACCGCGCGGTGAACACCCCGGCTGAGTTCCGCGCTGCTGTCAAAGAGTTTGATGGGAAATCGGTCACGTTGCGGACCGCCGATGACAAGGCGGTTAAGATCGATCCATAGGTCGAACTACGTGATACAACCGCGGCCGGCGATTTCGAACACTGACTCGACGTGTTCGTTGCGGATACCCACGAACTGGTCATGCAGCATGGTGGTGAAGTCGGAGTAGCCAACGGTGAGTTCTGTTCGATCGCCAATCTGCAAATCGCGAGCGTCGCCGGATAAGTCCAGCTTGCCGTGTTCTGCACTGAGTTGCAGGACGGTGGATTCAGGGTAGTGGCGCAGCAATGGCATTTGTGGGTCAGCTGCGATGGCTTTTCGTCCCGCATCGACGACACCCCGCGTGAGGCTGGGGCGGCTCACGACCGTTGTGAGAACCGATAGGGCAGGGGTTAGATCTTCGACGCCGCATTGGAGTTCGTAAAAAGGGTCTCCAAAAATTCCGCCACCCGCCTGAAGTTCGGTCACGCCATCGCAGTCGGATGTGATCTGGTAAGAACCGGTTCCACCGGCGCTCACGATGTCACAGCAAAGATCGGCTGCAAGAATTTGATCGCGCGTGTGCCGCAGGACGCTCATCGCCTGATTGATTTGGCTGCGCTTCGTGCTCGGATCCGGCACACGCTGCAGGTGGCCTTCGTAGCCCATGATCCCGACGGGACGAATGCCTTTGAAACCGGAAATGCCTTTGTACAACCGCGTGGCATCTGCGCCTGGCCTCGCTCCGACGCGTTCCATGCCAACATCAACTTCAACAATGATGCGCGGACGCACGTTGTGCTGAACACATACGGCTGAGAGCGCTTCGGCCTGAGCGTAGTGGTCGACGGTGAGAATGGAGTCAGCGATCTGGCAGAGTCTGGCGACGCGTTCTAGTTTTTGAGCGCCCACAATCATGTTGGCAATCAGAATGTCTTTGACTCCACCCGCGGCCATGACTTCCGCTTCAGACACCTTGGCGCACGTTACGCCGATGGCCCCCGCTTGGAGTTGAAGCTGTGCGATCGCTGGTGACTTGTGGCATTTCTGGTGCGGTCGCCACTGCTTGCCGCGGGACTTGATGAACTCAGCCATTGCCGCGATGTTGGATTCCATTGCATCCAGATCGATGCAAAGGGCAGGTGTGTCGAGTTCTGATATGTGCAGGCCAATCATGGGCTGGATGGTATCAAAAGACCTGGCACTGTCAGGCGAGTTGGATTGTCGCCGGACTCTCCGAGTCCGTGCTCGTACCGAACACGGAGTGTTCGGCGACTTTGACTGCGTGCGATTGGACGTGGCCGAGACTGAATGTAGCTGACTGAGGCCCTCAGTCAGCTCGTCGCGTCAGTGACGACCGCCGCAACCGCGGCCGACTCAGAGCCTGAGGTCGGTTCTTTCTGAGTCTGTGCTCTTACCGAACACGGAGTGTTCGGCGACTTTTTCGGCGACTATGGTTCGACTGGAAGGCTGAGTTCCAAAGATTTGAACGCTGCTTTTAGTTGCGGGCCGCCGAGTTCCGGGTACAGCAGTTTGGTGACTCGCAGCAGCTTGCGGCACTCGGTTACCTCGCCGAGTCCAAGAGTACATTCGGCGATGTGTAGCCGAGCGTTGAGCCAGGTGGGGGAACCGGCTTTGGCCGTTGACTGCAGCTTCTTCCATCCTCGGCGGGCCAGTGCTTGGCCTTCTTTGGTTTTCAGCGTTTGCACCAGGCCAGAGACTTTCGAAAGTGCTTCGGGATCGCGCGATGTGGAAATTGTTTGTTCGGCTTGTTGCAGAGCTTGCGGGCGTTTTCCGCTGTCGAAGTAGGTTCCGACCATCCAGGTGGACAGCTTCAGTTGCTGGGCGGGAGTGAGTTCTTTACTTCGACTAAGTGCCAATTCGCCGACTCGCAAGCGGACGGCGGACACGGTTAGTCGAGACTGTCTGTCGTTGTTTGTGATGTTGTCCAGCGATTCCACCAGCGCCAGCAATTCCGGACCGCTACGACCTTGCAGGCTGTTGACCCACTGCATGGCGTCTTCGGTTCGGCCGCCGGCGATTGCTGTGACCAGTCGCCAGCGTTCGGCAACGGCATTCAGCCGAACTGTTTTGGGTGACGGTTTGAGTTGCTTCAGTGATTCGGTTCCACGCCGTAGATATCCACTTGCGACTTTGTATTCAGGTGCAGATTGCATGAGCATGATCGACGCGCCGTAGATGGCCGTTTCCGTTTGATCGATATCAAGCGGCTGTGGCGGCGGCGGAAGTTCCTGCAGTCGCGGGGTGATGTCAGTGGCTGCGCGGGGCAACCATTCGGCCAGCAGCTGCGGGTTGTTGAGTCCCTTGAGTCGGTTCAGCACGTTCGCGTAGCACCTGGCAACTGCTGCGTTGCTGGATTTGTATCGCGGGTGGCGAAGGGGGATCTGTTTGTAGAGCTCAATCGCCTTCGTGTTTTGTAGACGGCTTTCTTCCAGTGAGGCCAGCATGTGGGTTGCTTCGCCAAACGTCGGCCCCGACTTGTAGAGGTTCCGATGTTCGTTCAGTGAAGTGGTGTAGGCTTCCCTGTGTTCTTTGGTTGAGTTTTGGAGATACAGGCGACCAAGGCACCAGGTCTGCATGAGATGTGCGTCGCTGCTGTCCTTGAGTTCTCCAGCGGTTGTGGCGCGGTGGAACGCGGTGGCGGCTGCGGACAGGTCTTTCGTTTGAACAAGCAGCGAACCCTGTTGGAAGAACAGTTTAGCGGCGACTTCGGGCTTTTCTTTTCGCAGAGCTTCCTCGGCTGCGAGTCCGAAATTGTTGGCTGCAGCCTCATGCTTGCCGGCTGCGAAGTCGCGTTCGGCCTGCTGTTTGAGTTTCGCCAGTTGGCTGCCCAACGTAGCCAGCTCACGAGTTCTGTTGAATAGTTGATCGCATCGGAACGACCAGTAGCCACCCACTTCCTGCCTGGTGTATTCAGAACCCACTTCCATTTGTCGTATGAGTTCGTCGCCAAGTTGTTCGTTCTTCCCGGCGCGAGCGAGTTCCCACATGGCGGCTAGTGATTGCATTCGAAGAAAGTGTAGCTCACCACTTAAGCTGCCTCGCGATTTGCGGTAGCCGATGAGCTGTTTCGTTGCTTCGTCCGGCCGCTGTTCGTACAGCATTACACGGATGCGTTCTGCCATAATCCGATCGCGATCTTCGTCGCTGGCGGCCAGCTTCAGGGCGCCATCGAGAGCCGACACCGCTCGACGCCCATCGCCACGTTCTCGACAGCATTCCGCAAACAACACCCGCGCTTCGACGCGCGTGCTGTTGTCCACTGCTGTGGATGCCAGGCGTTTGACGATCGTTTCAGCTTTCGCGGCCAGACTAAGCCGTTCGGCTGATTGCGGTTCTTCCAGTCTGGCCTGGTCCATGATTGCCTGGCCCTGGTGATAATCCAAAGTGTTGCGCAGGCGGTCACGGTGGAAGGGGCTGTTGCCGCCGGCGTTTTTGGCTCGGTTAGCGGCGCTAGCGAGAGTTTTCTGCGCTTTCATGATGCGCAGGAGTGCGAGTTCCTTCAGGTAATTGTCCTGAGGCGTGACCTGCGATTGCCACCGCAGGAATGTTGCCTGGTGCGCCTCGTTGATGGCTCGCTGAGCCTGGAGCCGGACTTTGAGTTCGTCCTCGGGGCTGCGACCGGATTGGTCGAACAGGACTTTGTCTGCACTTTGCCACATGGTTTCGCGTTCACTGGTCGGCAAGAACTTTCCGTGTTCGACAAGTGTCCGGGAAAGTTCCATTGCGAGATCGGTCTGCCGCGAAGATTGCTTTTCGGTTGCCAATTCGTCTCGGCAATACTGTGCGGCCAGTGAGAAGAACCGGCGCGACCGCAATTCGTTGAGGTAGCGAGCGTCGTCGCTCTGTGCGCAAGTTGTGCCAGGAATTGTGAGCAGCCAGAGAGTCACCGTCGTGGCTAGCCTGCGCAGCGATGTGACGGGTTGTTGGTTGTCAGGTTCGAGGGAACGCATACGATGAGTTGTTGTCGCGGAAAGTTGGTTGCACAACCTGCTACGTGACAGGCGTTCCGCGAATGCCCGGCTCAGACGAAGCGGGACGAGGTAAGCGGAAGCTGCCGACAACTTAGGTTAGCAGACCGGTTAAGGATTTGATTAGGAAAGAAAATGAAGCGAGTTCTTAGTGTGGGGCAGTGTGCCGCCGATCATGGATCGATTTCGAGCATGCTGAACGGCAATTTCGAGGTGACGGTTGAGAAAGCCGCAACAGCTGATGAAGCGATGGCTACTGTTCGAGCCGGAGGTGTGGATCTTGTGCTGGTGAACCGGCTGTTGGATTTGGATCATTCAGAGGGTTCGGACATCATCAAGGCGATCAAGGGGGACGAATCCATCGCCAGCGTGCCCGTCATGTTGGTGACGAACTTTGTGGAGCATGACGAAGCGGCTGTGAAGATGGGTGCCGTGAGTGGTTTTGGCAAAAGTGCCCTGTCTGATCCGGCGACCATCGCGAAGCTGGCTGAATTCCTGTCATAGTCAGTGGCGATTCTAACTTTGGTTCGACCGCGCATTCCGTAAGCGATTTCAGCGTAACGGCTTGCGCGGTTGCCAGGCATTGGAAGCTGCCGGGAGTCTGTCGGCTGGTCAGACTTGCGACTTGAGGTCGTCTTGTCGAATTTTGCCGAATCGACTATTTCTCCGCGTCCAACCTCTCCCAAATCGTCACCAGCCGCGTTTCTCAGGCGCAATTTCCTTCCTTGCTGGTTGTGATTTAGGAAATCATCTCTCCCACAATGTTCTTCCCGCAAGGTGGTCTCATGCGCGCGCTATCGTTCGCAGCGGTCGTCTTTTTTGTCTCAGGTCTGACTGGCGAAGCCCAGGCTCAGAACTTTCCCTATGACGCGGTTGTCGTCGAAGACGGCGTCTACGTGCGCAGTGGAAAGGGCGAGAAATACTACGCGACCACTCGTCTGGCTAAGGGGCAGCGCGTTCGCGTGCATCGCCATGATCCAGGCGGCTGGTACATGATCGCGCCGCCGAAAGGCAGTTTCAGTTACGTACCCAGGAAGTACGTGCGCACGATTCGAAACGGGGTCGGTGAGATCTCGGACGAAGGCGTTGTTGCGTTAGTAGGAACCGAGTTTGGTCGGGAAGCGACCGTGTTCCAGCGTAGTTTGTCGGTTGGGCAGCAGGTGCAAATACTTGGTGAAGCGCAGATCGCAATCGATACGGAAAGCGGTCCGGAAGCGATGCTGAAAATTGTGCCGCCGCGCCGAGAGTACAGATGGATCCCTGGCCGGTCAGTGATTCCTGCCGATAAGATTGGTCGAAACGGGTTGGACGGTGGTGCGTTCGATGCTCCCCAAAGGCCGGCTCCGCGAGCTCAACCCAAGAGTGGGTTCCTGGGCGACCGTCCTGTCCAGCGACGGCGGAACACTGGCAATACCAATCGACGTGATATTCAAACGGGAAACAACCGAACGACAATCGATCCTGCTCGACTGAACGCCGATCGGGCTCGTCTTGAGCAGTTGGATGACAGGTTCCGGGCAATCATTTCAAAGCCAACTTCGCAGTGGGACTTTGTGGAACTTGAAGCCGGCTACCTGCAACTGCAACAAAACGCAGCCCACCCGGCGCTGGCGAACCAGGTGAACCTGCGTCTGCCAGCTTTGAAGAAATATCAGCGTACGAAGCGTCAGTACGATGACTTCGTTTCACTGACTAGCGCGACGACACAACGTGACCGTGAGTTGACGCGGATGTCGTCCGGAGTGAACTCAGTCATGCCGCCGGCCGCTGAGATTCTCCCCGCGCCACCGCGGACCAGTTTGCCGCCGCGACAGCCAGTGTATCCGAACCCAGTGCCACGTTCGGCCAATCGTGATTTTGCCAACCCTTTGTCGCCACCGCAGGCTGGTTACGGCGCCGCGCAAGCACCGTTGCCTGCGTTTCCTAGTCCGGTTGGTAATGGCAATGGCGGACAAACTCTGCCTGCTCCGTCGTCCACGCTACCTGAAACGGGGCCAATTAACACTGATCCGGAACCACCGCCAACGCCGAGTCCGTTCGCGAACCGGAAGGCCGGTCCGATAGATCCTATTTTCGATCCTCCCGCCGAAACACCAGCGGTCCGGCAACCAATACCGGTTCCACCCGGTATGACCCGCGTCCCTCAGCGGGATCCTCGTTTTGCAGGTGCGGGTGTCGTCATGCGGTCTACTGACCTGGACGTTCCGGAGTACGTGTTGCTGGCTCCTACCGGACGAATTCTGGCTTATCTGGAACCTGTCGGTGAACTGAAACTGGGGCAGCACGTCAACGTCGCGATGGGTGTTGAAGGCGATCGGTTCCACAGCAACAAGTGGAAAGCGGACTTCATCAAGGTTCGCAAGTTGATTCCAATTACGCTGAAGTAGCCGGGCCTTCTGCGGGTTTGCTTTCTGCTGACATCGGCGGCACCATGGAACTGTCCATAACTAAGGTGTCTATGTCCGATCCCAACCCCACCCCAGAATCGACGTCGGAACGCAATCCGTACGAGTCGGATTTCACTGAGCCGGAACCCGCGACACCAGCGTCTGTTGTCGTTGATGATGTCGAAGGCGATTCTGATCGAGCTGACATCGCGATTCGGTTCGCGATCCCCGCCATCGTTTCGGGAATAGTGTCGGGACTGCTTGGGCCAAGGATTCTTTTGGGTGTGGGTCCCGGTATCGCATACGGGATCGCACTAACGGTCGGGCTGCAAAGTCAGTTTCGCAAGACGACAGGTGCGACCTACGTCGTGGTTGTCTTTGGAACAACAGTGACTTGGATTGGCTCACTCCTGCTTGGGAGAACCATGACGTTCGCCGAAGTTGGCTTTAGCGGACCTATGAAGTGGGCCGTCATGTACGGGCTGTGCGGAGCGGTGGGTGGGCTGGGCATTTCTTTGCTGATGACGTTGATCATCGGGCACAGAATGTTGGCTCGGAAGGTGGTGGTGACGAAAGTGACAATCGCAGGCGCGGTTCTGGGAATTGTCTTCATGTTTGTAAGTCAGTCATTGTCTCCGTCTATCTTAGACGTCTCTACGCTGGTCAAGGTGCAGATGTTGATGTACGTCATCTGGCAGGTCGGGCTGAGCGTCACGCTGGCATGGCATGTGATTCCTGCGTCTGGCGGACCTGAGACTGGTAGTGTGAATTCGGATTAGTGGCAGGTTCGGGCGAATCCTGGGTGTTCACTGCAAACGAGCTCGAAATGCTTGCTTGTTTCGTAAATGCAAAATGAGCATGATGGAGACTTGGCGCCAAACGAGCGCCGGTCCCTGCTCCTGACATGCCTGAAACCAGCCTGCCCATGAACCCTGTCGTCCGCGTCAAATTGTCAATCATGATGTTCGTCCAGTTCTTCATCTGGGGGGCATGGTACGTTACCGCACCGAACTATCTGAGTAGTATCGGTTTCACGGGAACCGACATTGGGAACACCTACTCAGTTGGACCGATTGCGGGTTTGCTAACTCCGCTACTTGTTGGCCTGATCGCCGACCGCTTCTTCGCCGCGCAAAAAGTCCTGGCGATTTTGCATATTCTGGGTGGTGTCATCTTGTTTGGCGCGATTCAGGTTATGCAAAGTGACGCGCCTTCAGCGGGGTTATTGAACTGGGGCTTCTTCCTGGGCTACATGCTCTCGTACTACCCAACGCTTGCGTTGACGAACACGATTGCCATGAAAAGCATGTCGGATCCTGAGAAGGAATTTCCGCTCATCCGCGTCTTTGGAACATTGGGTTGGATTGCGGCAGGGTTCGTTCTCACATTCCTGGATTACGAAACCAACGTTGGAATGTTTTACACGGCTGCGATTTCCGCGATCGTACTGGGTGTGTTCAGCTTTGCGCTCCCGAACACTCCTCCAAACAAATCAGACAAGCCTGTTTCTGTGGCTCAGCTTCTTGGTCGTGACGCGTGGGTCTTGCTGAAGGATCGGTCGTACCTGACTTTCATCCTGTCATCGATGCTGATTTGCATTCCCCTGGCGTTCTACTATCAGATCGCGAGCCGAGTTGTTGAACATGTGGATCTTCCCGTTGGCGTGACGATGTCGTACGGGCAGATGTCAG
The DNA here is from genome assembly GCA_964485095.1 of uncultured Planctomycetaceae bacterium. Lineage (GTDB taxonomy): Bacteria > Planctomycetota > Planctomycetia > Planctomycetales > Planctomycetaceae > CAYNWT01. The sequence goes on from CAZAIB010000083.1 coordinate 15,869, forward strand.
AGTTTCTGTTCATGCTGGTGATGCCGTTCTTCTTCAAGCGTCTGGGTGTCAAGTGGATGCTGGCGATTGGAATGTTGGCCTGGGTCATTCGCTACGGACTATTTGCCTTCGGTGCTCCTGACGAACTGCGTTGGATGATTCTGATCGGCGTGATCGTTCATGGAATCTGCTACGACTTCTTCTTTGTGACCGGGCAGATTTACACAGATCAAAAAGCCCCAAAAGAAGTGCAGGGTCAGGCTCAGGGAATGCTGGTCATGCTCACCCTTGGGTTAGGAATGATGATTGGAGCTCAGGTCGGTGGTGTGATCGAAACTCAGCATACACCTAAGGCTGCACTGGAGCTGAAGGACATGGTTATGGCCAAGTCAGATGCAATCAAGGAGCTCGAAGATGCGGGCGGAGCAGATGTCGCCGTTCTGGAACAGTTGAGTACCGAAAAAGCTGAGCTTCGCCAGAAGGAACTTGCTGCTCTTGAATGGCAACCACTGTGGCTCAAACCTGCTGGTTTTGCGCTCATTGTGCTGGTAATTTTCGTTTTGCTGTTCCGTGATTCGGGCTTGCCGTCGGAAGAACCGGCAACGGAGTAACCGATTGGTTCTCAGAACCGCCAGTCGTGGTGAACCGAATCGAAGTTTTCACGTTTAGACACCAGGATCTGTTGTCTTTCAGCGAAATTCTGCCGTGTTCTATTACATCGTCATCCTGTTTGTGGTCATGCCGGCTCTGGAGCTAACGCTCCTGAATGCGTTGGGTAACGCTGCGGGCTGGCCACTGACCTTTGGGATGATTTTGGCGACCGGATTCCTGGGTGCCCAGCTAGCGCGGATGCAGGGGATGAGTGCCTGGCGGAAGATTCATGAGGCGATGGCTTCAGGTCGAACACCCGGGCCGGAGCTTGTTGATGGCGTCATGATTTTGCTGGCCGGAGCCGTGCTGATTACGCCTGGGCTGATCACCGACGCGATTGGCTTCACAGTGCTGATTCCCCAGGTGCGCCGGCGATTGGGGCAGTGGGGAGTTGCGACGTTCAAGAAACGAACGCTGGCAAAGTTTCAGGTCCACACGTCATCGTCCGGGACGGCTGCTCCGAAGTCACCTGAATCGGAACCAACTGTGATTGATGCTGAGTTTACTCGAGTTGAGTAGTGCCGTGTGTTGTGCTTGATTGGGGCGGATGAGGGCCGAGTTCCAACCGGCAATTCCAACGCCGAAGGTGTTGAACATCAAAGCCCAGCGTCGCGCAGCGCACGCTGGGTTCACGGTCACCGAAATGCCTTGTACCCCGAACGGGGTTCCACACCACACCTGGCTCGGATGTGAAACCCCTTGCGGGGTATTGCTGCATGGTGGCGACAGATACCCAAGGTGCGCTGCGCGACCTTGGGCTTGTTGTTGAACCGCGTTGCGGTTCGCCTATTGGCGGTTCGGCTAAGCCGCGCGTTTCCTTGCGGCTTCCTGGTAGACGATGGCGTTGCGCTGTTTGCCGAGCACGTCTACGGCTCCGGTTTTGCGGAGGCAGTAGGCGATTTTTTGAGCGACCCATCGCGGTTCACCGATTTGTTTGGCTAGTTCTGCGGTGGTGAATGGCCCGGTGGGAAGACCGGTTGGGAACAGGTTGTTGAGGTCTGTGGCGTGAACCAGCTGGACGCGGTCGAGAACTTCCAGCAGGACGCGGTCTTCGACGCGGTACTTTTGCCGCCATCGGCGCTTGAGTGGCGGGAGCCGGTGTTCTTCAATTTCGACGAAGGCTAGTTCCAGTGTGAGTCGTTCGTGGGGGAACACGTTGCAGAAGTGGACCAGATCTTCGAACAGGTCCAGAACGTTGCCTTGTTTGGGGCTGCGGCGACGCGAGACGATCTTGCCCTTCTTCCGTTTTCGTTTGACCAACACCTTGCGCATGATGATGGGCTTGACCACGACAACGTCGTGTGATTTTACGAGGCGTTTGATTTTGTCGCGGATCGCTGACAGTCCCGCGCACTGGACTTCGACCAAGCGGCCGAGTTCATCGATGGCATCGATTCGGTAGCGATCGAGCGTGACCTCTTTTTGGTCGTCGGTCGCGTAGAACGTTTTAAGTTGTCGGTGCAGGCTGGTTTCCATACCGCGTCCTCGTTCGGGAACGTCGGGATGGTACGGGGCGGTGGGAAGGAGCGTCTATATGGATGAGAGGTGGTTGGTGAGGTTCGGCGTGAATTGCCGTTGGGAGGAAGGGTGAAGGGTGAGCGCGGGGTGATTTTTACTTCTTCATTCGATATTCCTTGTTCGACATTCTGCGGTTCGATTGATTTGCAGGTGCGACGTGAGCGGCCGCCGCGTTGTTGGTATCGGGGGCTGAAGAGACGTGCGGTTTGAATGTCGAATGTCGAACAAGGAATTTCGAAGGTTGAAGTTTTCTGGGCTGCTGGCTTTTACTTCAATCGAGAGTGCTGGCTGCTGTGTTGGCGCTGGGACGAGAGTCGCACTGTTGTTGCTGCTGGAGATTTCTTGTTGGATATTGGGTGTTCGTGTCCCTCTCCCGCGGCTGAGACCGCGACCTCTCCCGCAGGCGGGAGAGGTGACATGCTGGTTAGGTTGTTGGGGCTGGTTTTTTTGTGCTGGCGAGGGCGACCAGGGCGACTCCGATTGCGAAGAGGATGAAGGCGGCGGTGGCGTTGGGGCCTTTGAGTAGGGCGAAGCCAAGCAGGCCGGTCAGCGTCATGGCCATTGGGACAAATTGCCATAGGCCGGTGGTTCCGGCTTTGCGGTAGGCGGCCAGAGCAGCCAGGGCGATGCCGATCCAGGCAATGGCCCAGATTAAGCCGTAGCCTTTTCGCATGGTGTCGGCGGGGCGGATTCGCAGAGTCAGCTGCGGTGTGCCGCCAACCTTGCTGAAGTTCATTGGTGTTGCGTCACTGGCAACGTTGATTGGCAAAGAGAGTCCGCCGGTTTGTGTCCATTCGGTTGGCGTTTGGACTTCAGCGGCTTCCAGTTCCTGGATGACCCCGTCCACGGCGTCGGTGTCCGTCTGGTTGCCCTGGATGATTACTGCGCCAAGGTCATCCAGCGGTTGCAAGATGACATTCCCCTGTAGGTTCATAGAACGCGTGGCAGGCTTTCGTGGGGATGTTCCGAATCCTACTAGCGGGGGTGGGACTGCTGATTCTTGAGGAGCATTGGAAAAGTTCGGCTGATCACTCAGCCCGCCGCCGAGTCCACCTCCTCCGCCACCGCCACCGAAGTAGCCACCACCTCCGGATTGTGGTTCTCCATCACCGGCTTGTCCTTGTTGATCACCGCCTGGATCGAATGGGTCGAACGACGGAGTGGTAGATTGGTTGAAACGTTCCCGTTGCTCTGACTGCGGTACATCAACCGAATACACCTGCGAGTTCAGATTTTGAAAGCTCTTGGTTCCGGATCTGTTCCTTCCGAGTGAATTGAAGTTGCCCTTGGCTTTCGAGTCCGCGTAACCCTGTTTGTCGTTGCCTCGCTTACCCTTCAAGCCAAGCTTGAAGTTGTCGGCGCGGAACTGTTCGCCGCCGGTGAAGCCCTGGACGCTGTTACCGGTGATTAGGCTATCGTTGAAATCAACGATGTAGTTCTGGCCGCCGTCCGTGACCTGCAGGTTCTGGTCGACGTTGGCCTTGCTGGCGTCGGCGTTGAATGTGACTCCCTTTTCGGCGAGCTGCTTTTTCAGGTCGCTTATGTTGCGTTGGAGTTGCTGTAGTTCCCTGGCGACTTCCTTGTTTTGCATGCTGCCTGAATTGTCGGCGACAAAGCGTTGTTCGGCTTGCTTTAGGTTGTCGTATGCGGTTGCCTGCTTGTTGACCTCGCTTCGCTTCGATCCGACGTTGCTGCCACTGAACGCGAAAGATTGTTCGACGGCTTCCTTTAGCGAGCTCATCACGCGAATGACATCGCTGCCGCTTTCATCCTGCCTGGTGACATTGCTGGAACCCGTCAGCATGTCGGCGTGCCACGAATCGGGCACGTGGACTTTCCATACCGTCATTGCGACGGGAATGCCAAACTCTTCGTCGTCTCGTTGACTTAGTACTTCAGGAACCGGCAGGCTGACTTCGCTGCCTGCCAGGTTAAGACCACTGCCTGTGCCGGCGTTAGGGATGCTGCCGGAGACGACGATCTCAACACCGAACGAAAGATCGGCTTCGCTTGTTCGTGGTAGCGCGATGAGGTGTAGCTGTTTGCCACCGCGTTCGGTTACGACTGGGCGAGCCGGCTTGCCTTTCACGAAAACTGACAGCAACGTTGTGTCGTCTGGTAGAACCAGCGGTAAAAACTGCCGCGTGCGATTTCTTAGCGTATAGGTCGCTTTGGTTCGGAACGAACCGTCTGATGCGACGACGGTTTTCAGGTCAGCCAGGTTGACCGTTGCCGGCGCGCCTTCGCGGCGTTCGGGGGTTGTTACGGTCCATTGTGGTGGAGCCGTCTTCGGAACCGCCACAATCTGGGTGGCTCTGTCCAGGTACTTTTGTGGAATCTTGATTTGCAGTTCGTCTGGTTCGATAGTCTTCAGTGATGCATCGACAGGAGTGATCAGGCGTTCGGACTGATTGATGACCACGGCGTAGTGATTTTGAACCTGTATCGGATTGGTCTCCGCTGTTCCCGGTTCGCACTGCAGCATGGGTGACTGCAGGTTTGCGTTTCGTGTGGGAGGAAACGTTGCTGTGCCGAGTGCAAAGTATTCGGTGCTGCGTGGTTCCTGCAGAACCAGCGTCCATGTGACGCGGCCGTCGGCGGGTTCTGATTCGATGATTTGTCGCAATCCGTTGCCGCGAACTTCCAGCTTTCCTGCCAACCAGTCGGGGCCGGAAAATGCAAAGCGATCTGTTGCGGATTGGCGGACGATCCACTTGAGGTTGAGTGAATATTCGACTGATGTGTCTGTCAGGCTGATGATGGACACCGATTCGCCAAACAGAGTCGCGGGCATGGTTGTGAGCCGGACTGCGATTGGTTCTGGTTCCAGGTTGTCGGTTTGGAACGCGAAACGAATGTTGGCTTTCGAGAGTTTCTGCACGTCCTGATCCAGGAGTTCGGGGGCGACCGATTTCCAATCGCCGCTGTTGTCGATGGAGGAGGTGTAAGATTCGTCAATGCGGATTGCGATTTGCGACGTCGCTTCAGTTGCTTCGTTCATCCGCGGTGCAGGAATGGATGCGATGTCGGCATCCGGTTCACGAGCAATCGTGCCGGTGACGACCAGTTCAACAGCTTTCAGCGTGGGCGTCGCCAGATCAACGATCAGCAAATCGGTGCCCGATTCGTCTTTGTACGGATACCAGTCTGCGATGTTGGTTGCGTAAACTTCCAGCGGCAGAAAATCCTGTGGAAGGACAACGGCGACTCTGGCTCGCGGCGCGCCCTGGGGTTGGAGGTCGAACCTTGATGTGTAGCGAAGCTTTCTGCGCTCGACGAACACCGCGTGGTTGGCGTTCGCTTTGAGCCTTGCCTGCGGACGTACTGCGGAGACAGTCACCTCAAACGGGCGGACTCGATGACGCCACGCTAGTACGGCGGCCATGCTGTTGTGTCTGGCCGGGAAAGTACCGGGGGCAATCTGAGTTGCTCCCTTGGCAGTGTCGGCTCTGACAACAATTCCGGCAAAGATACCCAGTTGACCGACTTCGCGAGTGACCTCAATCGGTTCGACGTTGGGAATCGAGATGATTGTGGGTTTGTCGGTGATGTCCGGGTTCGCGAACAGTTGGACTGTGATCGCAGTTTCTTTTTCGACCGAACGCCTAAGGAACACGCGAACTGTGCGGACGCCGTCGTTTTCATCCTGCTGCCAGCCGCCGACGTCGGTGCCGGTGACTTGTTGGAGAATTGCCGTGGCCGGAATCCTGAAAGTGAGCTCAGAAGCGGATCCCTGGCGGATGCGATAAGCCAGTTCGGCTTTCACCTGCAGACCGGCGTCGTTCATGATAACCGTCGTCGTGGACTCTGTATGGATGACTCGGTCAACTCCCGAGTCTTCGTCTTTCGGTTGCCATTCGATGGTCACATTGCCGCCAGCGGAAACCGGAAACTGCAGGTCGTCTCCTTCGCCGGTTCGCCATGCCGTTGAGGACCCGTTGACGCGAACCTGCAGGTCTTCATCCGGAAGCTGGAAGCTCATGAGCGCCGATGCCATTGGTTCCAGTGGGAGTTGGAACCGCCCAGCGGGTCCGGTTAGTTTCACGGGAACCACAAAGTCGATGTCGAGAACCGAATCGCCGGGCTTCTCAAGGACCACTGACAGCGCCGGTTTCAGGTTCGGCCGCGGCGCCGCTTTTTGCTGAACCATTTGTTTGGGTGGCCCATTGGCTCCGCGGAACGTGTCCGCTTCGCGGTTGTTGTCTTTGATCATCTCAACGCGTAGTGGTGCGGTTTCTCCGTTGAGTTCCGCGGTTTCGACGGCCACCTGCCCAAGTGGTAACCGGACACTGACTTGTTTGTCGCGGAAGTTGTGAAGTACGAATCGAGCTCTGATTTGCATGTGTGCTGAATCGCCATCGCGAACCAGTTTCGCGGCATAGTTGGCAGAGGAAACCAATCCGTCCACGGGTGCGTTTGCGAATGCCTTGTCCGGGTTCGCCTGCTGCCAGAGTTTCAGGAAAGTCGCATGCGGCAGGAAGACTCGGTCGGCCGCCAAAGGCTGCCCGTTCTCGTCGTACGGAACTACAATTCGCGGCGGGTTGTCGCTGGTTTGAGCCTGTGTGGCTGCGGTTGGGGCCAACAGGATTAACAGGACAGCGGCAGCGTTAAGTTCGCGTCTGGAGATCGGCAGTCGTTTGATGCGATCGATTACGCCGGCCAGCACCCACAACGCGATGCCGGCAAGTGTGCCGAAGAAGATGCCTTCGAGGCCGATTTGCCAAAGCGATGGGACCAGTGGAGCCAGAGCCAGCGGAAGCAGTAGTCCGCAGGCAACCAGGAAGACTCGAAAACCAACGCCGCTGCGCCGGCTAAACCAAAACCACAGCACAACGAATAGTGCGATTGCGATGGGAGCGATCGTGTTGAGTTCTCGTCCGTGGTAGCTGATGTCCAGGTCTGGTTGTTGGTCGGCAGTGCCGGTTCCCTGATATGCAAAGCTGGTTGTGACGTAGGAATCGGGAACCTGAAAGTCGATAGGGACAGAAAGCCGTGCACCTTGTGGGGCAGAAGGAGCTGCAGCTGTAGGCGGTACCACCTGGCCGCCGATCGGTCCCGCGATGCGATCAAAGTCACCATTGTTGCCCGGGAACGTGAGTTGGCGACTCCCGAATGCAGGGGCGGATTCATCAATGAACCCGTTCATGTTTTTATCTTCCCCAAAGTCGAGGACCTTACCTGAGTCTCGGACATTGAAATCGAAGTCGGGAGCTCGATCTTTGACACTGTTCTCCTGAATCACCCCGAAGCCTGAGTTTGACTGCACGGGACTCTGATCAGGGGCGGCAGAGTAATTTTGCGTTTCTTCGTCCATCGCGGACCGCATCTGGATCGCTGCACTGAGTTCGAACGCTTCTGGAACCGCAGCGGTAGAATCCATCCGCGCGTTGTATGTTGATGATTGCAACAACATTGCCGCGATCAGTAACAGGGGCAATCCGACGGCCAGCATCCCAACAACACCGGACGCGCCCCAGCGGCGATAGCACAAGGTGGGAACCAGAACCAGAAGCAGGATGGCTCCAACGGCCAGGGCTTTGTCACCGGCTGTTTGTTGGGTGGGGAGTGTGAGCAGATTCGGGATGCGAGCCAGCAGGCCCTGTTCTCCCAGTTCGGCGGTTGGTTCGAACACACCGTTGCTTTGGTCGAATACGGTGTTGGCCGAATGCAGGATGTTCCACGTTCGCGAGAGGGTTTCGATTGGTTGATCAGAACCAGCGACATCGACTCGGAAGCCTGGCGCTGAGTGCTGGAAGTTTCCAATCACGCTAAGTGTGTCGGTCTTGCTTTCGTAGGTGAGTTGCAGGCACCGGATAGCGTCCGGCGTGGCGGCTCGTTTTAGAGGAACCAAATACGTTTCGGCGTCGCGGCGGACTTCGACAGGTTCTCCATCGATTTCCGTCGACCACAGGTTCGCGCCTTCGGGTAGCGACATGCGGAGATTCTGCACGCCGACTGCGACGAAGTTCATGACCGCCTGGTGTCGTAGCTGCCCGGTTTTGCTGACGACCGTGTGCATGGCCAGTGAATCACAAACGGCGGTCGGGACGGCCTTGCGGTCAAACCGTTCTTCCGTCGCGGTCACGGTGAAGCCCGGGCGAACGTACCGGTAGGCGGCCACGATGCGTTCTTTCGGTTTGTAAGAACTGCGAGGCAGGTCCACGGGATCGACGTTTTGCAATTCGGCGTCGCCAACATCCAGTATCAGATGTTGTTCGGCCGATGCTTCAACAGTGATGAATCCATACTGCCGATCGGCTGCTTCGATTATGGCTTCGGGAACCGCATTGCCCGCGTCCACACGGTCTTCTTCCATGAAACCACCCAGCGTGATGGAACCGCGAACACGGCGATCGAATCGCAGCATCCAGGTCCGCTGACCGTCGGCAACTTCCTGAGCAATCTGTTCACGAATCCGCACCGCCGGCGCGCAGTTTTGGGTGATGGCGAACCGTAGGCGTTCGCCAACCGATTCAGGCAACTTCACGGCCAGTTCGCGCAGTCCGCCGCCCTGGACATCCAAATGTAGATCCAGCCACGTGACCGCGCGTTCGGGGTCGAGCCTTGTGAATGTTTGAGTCCACGCCGTTAACCGCGTCGCGCGAGGTTCGACGTTGATGGTTCCGGAGTAGTTCTTGTCCTGATAGCGGAACGCAGGGTGTTCGCTTTTCATGTTGGGCAGAACGGCGGTATCCAGCCCGGTCAGTTGTTCTGGTGTTGTGCGGAGCCAATTGGCTGATCGGATCAGTAGCAGACCTTCCACCACGCCAGCGTCTTCGATGGCGACTTCCGGGATCTCGAACGATGACTTGCCGGCATCGTCTGGCGTCAGGTTCTGAACCGCGTTGACCTTGAGTTTGAACTCGCCGCCAGGGGCCAGTGGTGTTGGGAACGGAATCTTCAAGTACTGCCGACCCGCCTCGCGCGGCACTTTGCTCCATTTCACGGCCCTGTCGTTAAGCGTGATACTTGTCGGTTCCCAGTCTACCGGCACGCTGGTCAGGACTTCGAACAGTGGCGAGTTGAGGCATTCGATGCCGGCCAGTGTTTCGAAGCGAACGGTGTTTTCTTCAACGTCCAGAACCGTTGACATGTTTGCCAGGACTTCGCGTTCACGAAGTTGCAAACGCAGTTGCAGGTCGAAGTCCGGTTGCCAGATATCAAACGAGGCCTGTGAGAGTCTGGAGTTTGTTTTGGCGTCGGCCGTGCGGCGGATGCCGTCCATTGTCTCGATGACCAGTCTGGTTCCAACCGGATGCTGAACCACCGCGCGGCCGATTTCTGATGCGGCGTTGTTGAGCCGCAAACCTGGCAGGGCCCATTGCTGGTTGACGGGAACCGCCATGACGCCGCGGAATGTGATTCGGCGCGAACCGTCGATGGGTTGCCGGTAGGTCAGAGTGATTTCTGTTGCTGTTTGATCGGCGTTGTCGGCCAGTTCCCAGGCTTCGAGACCGGTGGAATCGACAGCGGCGATCTCCAGCGTTCGCGGGACCGTGAACGTAAACTTGTCCAGGGATTCGCCAAAGCTTTGCAGAGTGGTCACGGCCTGCCAGGTAATCTCACTGGGTGCGACGTTGACTCCGTACGCGCTGGACATGAAGACGAGGGCGTCGGACTTTTGCGAACGCTGCCGTTCTGTGACGCGAAGTTCAATCTTCTTGTTGCCGCCAACGGGGAACGTAAGCGTTGCCGCTTCTGTGTTGTCTGCGGTGCGTTCCATCAGTGAGCCGTCGACAGCCAGTTGCTTGCCAGCGGGGATCGTGATTTTAAACGTGGCCGAAGGGCAGGGCAGTAGCCGGAACGATGCGACCAGGTCGCTGCCAACATTAGCCAGCGGCGCGGACATTGTGAGTTCCAGCGTGTGTTCGCCGGTTTCGTTGTTCAGCAGGTAGGCCGTGCCGGTTCCCTTGCGGCCCAATGGCGGTTGTTTGTCGCCCAGCTTTGCGGATTCGATGGACAGCCCGCCGGTTTGTAGCTGCAGTGAATGCCAGCCGGGCGTGAACTGTTCGAAGCGAACCTGCGTGTTCAGGATGAGTTGCGAGTCCTTGATTTCGGCAACGTAGTCGACTTGCGAGATCAACAACTTCGCCGGCGCGCCGTCGTCTTGTTTGGCTTTGGCGACCAGTTGTTCGAATTCGGCCTTTGGGAGGATGACTCCCTTTTTGTCGCGATTCAGGATCGTGTCCAGTTCTTCGACCGGAACGAAAACGCGTTTGGTGTCTGTCAGGTCTTTGTCCTGTGCGAGCGCAGGGCCAGCGACCAGCAGTAATGCTGCAGCCATGATGCCTGGCATCAAAACGCGATGCAGCGCGGGGTTCCGCTTTCTTGCGGTTGTTGGTTCGAGGCGACGCATTATTTGCCACCTCCCATCATCTTCGTCATCGAATCAATCGCGCCGGGAGGCGGCGAAACTGCGACGGCCGCGGATGGAACCGGTTCGGTTGGCGGAGGTGTCGGCGGTTTTTTGGTTCCAGACGATCCCGTTGGGGGCGGCGCGTTGAGTCGGCCGCGAAGACTGTAAATGATCCACAGAATCAGAACGGCAACGATGCCGTACGAACCGGCATACAGCGCCTGCATCACCGTTTCCTGATCTCTTAACGCGTACAGCACGGCGACGAATGCGATGATCAGCACGACGGTCAGCTTGTTCTCCCACGGCGTCTTTCGCAGCACAAATCCGACAAGGAAAATGGCTCCACTAATGACCCACACGCTGAATGGCATGTTCCACCAGCGGACGCTCAGGCGGTCAGTGCTGCCCAGCGACGTGTAGACGTACGAATGACCCTCGCGAGGGAAGTCCACCATGCCGGTGTTCTTTGAACCGATCCAGTCGTCCAGTCGCTCCCGACCGCTTCGACGAATCAACCTGAGTGGCCACGAATTTGCGATCCACGATTCGTAGTCGCGAACAAACTTGTCCGGCTGACCAACCAACGCGAAGTCTCGGGGAACCCACAGGGCTGTCTTGAGTTGTTGAACAACAACTTTGTCTGTGTTCTCTCCGATTCTTGGAATGCGAATCAAAAGACTGCCACCGTTGGCGTTCGCGAATGGTTCGGTCTCGGGTCCCGTCACGGCTTTTCTAAAGTGCAGAGTCAGCCGGAACGCCTTGTTGGCTCCGGAACCGGAAATGGCTGTTCCCAGATTCACGTAGAACGATTCCCAGCCGTCCGTGTTCACGCCTTGTTCGACCGGAGTCAGCGACACTCGCGTGCCATTGACCATTTGGTCCAGCAACTCAGCGTCGGCCGGCATGCTGATAAACAACCGTTGGCGTTCGCTGCTTGTGATGACGTAGCGACACAGATACGTGGCCATCGAATCCCGTCCAAGTTGAACCTCAACAGCCGCGCGGTTCACGACGGTTTCAACGACGGACTTGATGGCGTACTTCACTGCCGAAATGCTGATGGTGCTGTCTTGTTGGAAGTACCGGTAAGCCAGGTTCGCTTCGGTGTCGGCGTTTGAGAGTTCTCTGACATCGATGACTTCAATGTCTGCGCCGTCGGTGGTTGCGGTGACTGACAGCGAGTGGTCTTTGCTGATGGCCACTTCGCCTTTGACCTGAACCGGTTCGATGTCGGCGTCTTCGCCAGCAGCGAGAACGCGAACTGGCTGAATTGCTGATTCGATTGGCGCCGCCGGCTGGTCGTCGCCCGCCGCGGCTCCGTCTGCAGCACCTTCATCGGCGGCTCCGACTGTCGTGAGGTCGTATTCCACGTTGAGAACACTCGCTGTTTGTGCTTTTTGCTGCATGACAACGGTCCACGTGACCCAGCCGTCTTCCGCGTCGGCTCTGGTTTGTTGTTTGATCGCGGCTGGCGATGTGATTCGGAGCGCGTCGCCGAATGCTTCCGGAACAGCAAACCGAAACGTATCGATACCTGCGTTCTGAATCTCGAATTGCAGCCGGGTGTTGACTGTCGTGACTTTCGGCTGAACGCTGACGCTGGTGTTGGCCAACGCGTTCAATCGAGGCGGTTTGCGTCTAAGGCTTGCCGACATGGCGACAGGCGCTTTGTTGTATGTCCACATTGAAACCAGACGTGTTCCCGCTTGCTGAGCCACCCGGGGAACATTGTTGGCCGGGAACAGACCGCTGATGGAATCGTCTTCCGTGACAACTTCGACAGACGGCGGCGCGGCGATGGAGACGGTTCCTGTTTCGCGAGCCACGTTGTCTGCCTGAAGGAACGGAAACGGCAGAGCGTTTTCTGTGGCTGCTGCGAAGTCGGTGTGCGCGTTGACGACCACGCGGACGCCACCAAGTTGTTTGGCAGCCAATGTGATGGTGAGCTTATCGTTGGCGACGTTGAAATCGCTGACCTGAGGTCCCTGCACGTTGTCGATGGTCAGGCCTTCGGGTACCGCGACCGCGAGTTCAAAAATGCCGGCTCGATCGATTTGATAAGAAAGGTACGAGGCCAGCTTCAGTTCGTTGTCGTCGGTGATTGTGTACTGAGCGTACTGCTGAGCCATCACGCGTGGTTCGATGGTGTTGGCGGAAACGGTGACTTCCATGTCTGACCCATAGAACCGCCAACCGAAGCCACGGTTTGTCTGAGCCGTGCGTGTGACGCGTTCCTGCTTGACCACGTTGACTGCAAGTTCGTTGCTGGACACGACCGAAATCTGTCCGCTCTCGCGAACCACTTCCAGAGCATGAATGCCGTGCACGGTTCCATCGGCAGCGATACCGCCGATTCTTAGTTCGCCTTCTGGCAGAGTTTGTTCGGTGTGAATCTCCAGAACGACGTCGTCTTCGGTTGGAGCCAGTAGTTGGACTGTGACAACCTGTCGGTTGTCCTGTTTTTCACTGGACCATTTGCGAACCTGATTCGCATTGGACGTGACGTCCAGAATCCGATCGCCCGCCGGGACGACAAAACTGAGTTCGGAAATCTCGCCGCGAAGCACTTCGAACGTCATCTGCGCCGTGCGATGCAGCAGTCCTTCGTCGATGCGGACTTGTAGTGAGTTCGAAACACTGGTCAGCAAATCCATCTGCGGCTTCGCACTAGCGCGAGGAATCCACTGGGCTGTGATTCGTCCGGTGGAACCAACGTTGGCTTTGATGCGAGTTGTGTCGCCTTCGGCGTCCAGTTTTTGCACGACCTGTTTTGGGCTGATCGTGACCGTCTGGTCGGCTCGGGGAACGGTGAGTTCGAAGTTGGTGATGCCGACCTGTGGTGTTGTGAGTTGCAGACTGCGGCCCTGCGGCGACGTCCTAACCCGTGCGACCAGTTCCATGGTGACGGTGTGTTCGCCGGCTTCTGAGAAGAGTAGTTGGTACTTGCCGTTGCCGGTTCCCTGCAGCAGGACTTTGCCTTTGTCCGATTCAATCTTGCCGATCGCAGCTTCGCCGAATGTGACCGGGACTTTGACCCACGGTTTGCCAGTGACCAGAACCGACATCTCAACAGCGACGCGAGCGACGTCTCCCTCGACAGTGGCTTTGTACTCCGCGGAAGTAATGACGGCATCCAGTTGCTGGCCGTCCTGCGGTTCCATCATGCGTTCCAGCATCTTGATGTAGTCCGCGTAAGGGACAACAACCGATGCGTCTTGCTTGTCGAAAACGTCTCGCAGCTTTCGATACGGAACGTAAATCAATCGTTCCAAGGCCGACTTGTTGTCATCATCGCCGCCGGGCGGTTCATCCTGAGCCGAAGTGGTTGGGATGCAGAAAGAGAAGAGGAGCAAGACGCACATCGGAAGGAGGCGTGATTTGTCCATCAGTATTTGCCCTGATTGTGTTTGGAAATCGCTGCCAGCCTGAGTCAACTCAGCTAACTGACGACGAGGTTCGATTATCGAGTACGCGGCGACCTGGTTGAAGTGTGTTCACGTGCGGGAAGCCAAATTCGCTGCTTTCGTCAGCACCTGCAGCCGATTTTCGCGAGCTCTCATTCAATGTGTAGATGTGGTTCGCCGCAGTAAGGTTCCACGCCAGTCATTTTCTGGTTTAGCCCGGACGAATATCTTACGAGACTACAATCAGACACTTACGTTCGTGTTACATCTCAGAAGCATGACGGCTTAGTGCACGGGTACCGGGTATGGGCTACAAGAACCTACGACACTGCGTAACGGATCTTCAGCGCCGCGGCGAGCTGGTCCGAATCGAATCGGAAGTTGACGCGTACTTGGAAGCGGCTGAGATTCAACGGCGTGTCTACGCGGCTGGCGGTCCGGCGGTGTATTTCGCGCGGGTGAAGGACTGCCAGTTTCCGATGGTGAGCAATCTGTTCGGAACCATTGAACGCACCCGGTATATTTTTCGTGACGCGATCGAAGGTGTTAAGAAGCTGATTGGCCTGAAGCTGGATCCGTCCGCGGCTTTGAAGGATCTCTGGGGACACCGGAAAATTCTGGGGCCGGGAGTGTCATCGCGGATCAGGTCGGTGAATTCCGGACCGATTCTGCATTCGACGACAACACTGGATCAGCTTCCCAACCTTGTCAGCTGGCCGGACGACGGCGGGCCTTTTGTCACGCTGCCTCAGGTCTACAGCGAACATCCAAAGAAGCCCGGCTTTGGCGGTTCGAATCTTGGAATGTACCGCGTTCAACTTTCGGGCAACGACTACGAACCAAACAAAGAAGTCGGCCTGCACTACCAGATCCATCGCAGCATCGGTCAGCATCATGCCGCGGCGATTGAGGCCGGGCTGTCTTTGCGAGTGAACATCTTCGTCGGCGGTCCCCCCTCAATGGCACTAGCTGCAGTGATGCCGCTGCCCGATGGAATCCCGGAACTGTCTTTCGCCGGTGCGATTGGTCGGCGCGCGGTCAAGATGATTCGCAAGGGGCAGGACCTTGCGGTTCCGGCTGAGGCTGACTTTTGCATTTGCGGTTATATCGACGGAACCAAACCGGAAGGTCCGTTTGGCGATCACCTTGGTTACTACTCGCTGGTCCACGATTTTCCGGTCTTGAAAGTCGACAAGGTTTACCACCGGAAAGATGCGATCTGGCCGTTCACCGCGGTCGGCCGACCGC
>CAZAIB010000084.1:0-29306 GCA_964485095.1 uncultured Planctomycetaceae bacterium
GCGGTGACAAACAGGGCGGCGACAAGCAGGGTGGCGACAAGCAGGGCGGTGACAAGCAGAGCGGCGACAAACAGGGCGGCGACAAGCAGGGCGGTGACAAGCAGAGCGGAGACAAGCAGAGCGGTGACAAACAGGGCGGCGACAAGTCAGGCGGTAAACCCAGTGGTGGATCCCCGAAACAAGGCGGCAAGAGCGGCAAGCCTGGCCAGACCAACCAGCCCGGCGGGCAGGGTGGTGAAGGATCCGCGGACGGTCTACCGGGAGAAGGCGAGGGTCAGGGGCAGGGAAGCGATACTGATCCGGAACTCAAGGAAGCAAAAGATGCCGCCAACCTGGTTCTCAAGCAAATCGAAGATGAACTGCAGCGCGGTGATGTCGACGAAAAGACGCTCAAAGAACTTGGGTGGACCAAGGACGATCTCAAACAGTTCTCAGACCGAATGCGGGACCGTCTCAAGAAGATCGAAGAACCCACCGACGAAGCGTCCAAACAAAAGCAGCTTGAGTTCAAAGAAATGCTGAAAAGCCTGAACCTGAAACCGAAACGCAGCAACCAAACAGGTTCGAAAAAACGCGACCGAATTACCGATGGCGTTAACACTCGGCGTTCACCTCCACCGTCGGATCTGCGAGAATTGTTTGAGGCGTACCAACGCAGCCTATCAAAGACGGGCCGCAGGAAATAACAACAGGAGAGACTCGAGTGAAAATCTCAATCGAATACTGCATGCAGTGAAACTACTCACCACAGGCCACCAGTCTGGCGGCCGCAATCAAAGACGCCAAAGACATCGACGCTGAACTCATCGAGGGCAGCAAGGGAATCTTCGACGTCAAAGTCGATGACAAACTGATCTACAGCAAGTACGACACCGACCGGTTCCCAACCAACGAAGAGATCCTCGAAGCGCTTGCTTAGAAGCGATATCGATCGCAGTGAACGAGGAAGGGTTTCGAACCACTAATCGGACACTGATGAGACACTAATCTTCTCTTTCATTAGTGTCACATCAGTGTCGATTAGTGGTTTTCTTTTTGCGGAGTCCGTGTCCAACTCGCCGGGAAGCGTTGTCACTGCAGTACAAGGTCCGCGAGTTTCAGGTTCATACGGAGCGCGCGGGTGGCTCATTCTTCGCGACGACTGTGCCAATCACCGGGCCTCAGGCAGACGGTATTTACCTTGCAATCTCGCTTGTCGATTCCCGGACGTTCACTGGAGCAGGGGGGCGGTCACTCGGCAGGCAGGCTACTTCGCGTCCAGCCAGTTGTCCGCAATTGATGCATCGACGACCAGTGGAACCGCAAGGTCGAACGCGTTGACCATTTCTTCTCGAACCAAATCGACCAGTCCGTCAGCGTCCGCCTCGGGAACCTCGAACACGAGTTCGTCGTGGATCTGTAGGAGCATCCGACCAGAGTGGTTCTCTCGTTTTAGTCGGTTCTGGATGTTGATCATTGCCTGCTTGATAAGGTCAGCCGCCGAACCTTGGATGACGGTGTTGATGGCCGTGCGTTCGGGCATGTTGCGTTGATGACCGGTTGTTTTGCGGATGCCGGTAATCGGGCGGCGGCGGTTCAGAATCGTGCGGGCGTAGCCGCTTTCGACGGTTTGTTCGAGCACTTGGTTCAGGAACGTTTCGACGTTGGCGTACTTTTCAAAATAGTCCTCAATGAACTCGGCCGCGTCGTCTTTGTCGATCTTCAGCGCGGCGGCGAGACCCCATGGGGTTTGACCGTAGATGACGCCAAAGTTCACGGCTTTCGCGACACGCCGCATGTTGGAATCGACTTCGTCCTTGTTCACGTCGTAGACCTGAGCAGCAACGGCGGTGTGAATGTCGATGCCATCGTTAAACGCGGCCATCAACGCGGGGTCTTCGCAGAAGTGAGCCAGCACGCGGAGTTCGATTTGTGAATAATCCGCGCAGACCAGCTTCCAGCCAGGTTCGCCAGGGATGAAGGCTTTGCGGACCTGTTTGCCTTCTTCAGTACGAATGGGAATGTTCTGCAGGTTCGGGTCGGTCGATGTCAGGCGTCCGGTTGCGGCGATGGCTTGCTGGAACGTCGCATGAATACGGCCGGTTTTTGGGTTCACCAACTTTGGCAACGCGTCGAGGTACGTGCCTTTGAGCTTGGTGAGCTGCCGCTGTTCCATAATCTTGGCGGGCAGCTCGTGTTCCTCAGCCAGCTTCTCCAGGACTTCCACGTTGGTGCTGGGACCAGTCTTTGTTTTCTTGATGACCGGCAGCTTGAGTTCGTCAAACAGTACCTCGCGCAGTTGCTTGGGCGAGTCGATATTGAACTCGCGACCGGCGATGGAATGAATCTCTGCCGTAATCGCATCCAGCGCGCCGGTGGCATGCTTGCTTTGGCGTTGGAGTTCTTCGACATCGACCTTGATTCCGCGTGACTCCATTTCGTGGAGAACCGTGATGAGCGGCGCTTCCAGTTTTTCGTAGAGTTCCCACAGGTTGTTCTCTTCGAGTTGTGTTCTGGCGATGCCCGCGATGTCCCACGCTGATTCTGTTTCGCGTTTGACGTACGCCGCTGAATCGCCCGAGTCTGTTTCGAACATCGTCTTCTGGCGTGACTCGTTTTTCTTCGGCGGAACCAAATCGCGCTGCAGGTATCGCTGCGAGAGCGTTTGTAAATCGTGCCCACGACCACCGGCTTCCAACAGGTAGTCGGCCAGCATTGGATCAACACCCGGTGTGGCGGTGAAGGCAATGTCGTCTTCCAGGTGGCTGAGAATCCACAACGTGCGTTTGATGTTGTGAGAAACAAGAGCCGGTCCATCGTCGGCTGCAAACACGTCGGCCAGTTGCTGGATGATTTTGCGGCGGAATGGTTTCGAATCGAATGGAATGTGGTACGAGTTCTCGTCGTCAAACACGACGGCCAGTCCGGTGACATCGGACGCGTGCTGGCCGCTGTCACGGGTTTCCGGATGGAGGCCTACGGCATCGACCGTCGACATCTTTGCGATTAGGTCGGCAAGTTGTCCGTCTGAGGTGATTTCTTTGGCCGTCCGTTGAATCAGCGCGGCTTCGGGAAGTGATCGATTGATGATGGTTTGCATCTCTTCACGGAACCGGCGGAAGCCAAGCGAACCGAAAAGTTCGACCATGACTTCGGCGTTTGGTTCTGCGACGACGGCATCGGCGATGTCGAAGTCCAGTTCCAGATCGTTGCGAAGCAAAACCAGTTCACGACTAATCCGTGCCTGGTCAGCGTAGACTTTGAGGTTCTCGCGGAGCTTCTTCCCAGGAGCTTCGTCGGCATGAGCCAGCACGGTTTCCAGGTCGTTCCATTTTTCAAGCAGCGCTTGCGCTTTCTTGGGACCAACCAAAGGAACGCCCGGAACGTTATCGACGCTATCACCGACCAGCGACTGGAAGTCCACAACCTGGTCGGCGCGAATGCCCCACTTTTCATCCAGAGATTTTTCGTCGAAGAACTCGTTCTTGCGACAGTTAAACATCCGCACTCGCGGGCCCAGTAGTTGCCTCGCGTCTTTGTCTGTTGAGACAATGACCACGTCCATGTCGGCCTCAAGGCCCCACCGAACCAGCGTGGCGATGACATCGTCGGCTTCCCAGCCCGGCATCCCGACGGCAGGAACATTCATGCCTTCGATGACATTGACGATGAGCGGAATCTGTGGTCGCAGGTCGTCCGGCATCGCGTCCCGGTTCGCTTTGTATTCCGGGTAGATGTCGTTTCGTTTCGCTTCGCCCGGCAGATCCATCGCGCACACGATGTGGGTGGGTGCCTTCTGTTGAATCAGGTTCATCAGATCGCGCGAGAACCCAAACACGGCGTTGGTGGGTCGCCCGTCCGGACTGGTCATGGGAGGGATGGCGTGGAACACCTGAAACATCAGCGAGAACACATCGACCAGGTAAAGAGTTTGTTTCATGAGTGCTTCGAAGCGATGTGCTGAAGTTGTGCGGGAATTGACAGCCGAGGGCTAACTGGCGTTAGAGCGTGCATGTTCTTTCCCGGTGCTGTTGGGGGCAACTCACCACATGAAGTCGGTTCAACCAGCCGGTCTGTCGAGTTCGTGTTCGGTTCGCGTCGTAAATGTCGTCAAATGTGTGGATGGTTGCCCATCTGCCCTGTCGCCCCAGACCCCCACCACCATGCGATGCCACAGACACACCTAAATCCGCAGTCTTTTGGCGTTCAAACCAAACACTTCGCGCGCGAAATGTTGAAAGAGTTCGCGTGGAGAAGTCGATTCAGCGAGATAGGCCACTTTGTGTTCTCAAAGTGGCAGCTGTCCGTTTGGAACTATCCTGACGGTTGGTACACCCCGCGAGTTGTCGTGGGGCACCAAGAGAACCCGATTCACCGACACAATCACCCAAGTCTGCCGCCCTAAATGCTTCTTGACTCGACCTAACCCACGCGTATGCTTGGGATTGGGGAAAATGGCCTATTCTATTAGGTCGCTACCAATCCCATGATCGCGACAAGCTAACACTTCTCCTCTGCTTTTGACCGCTCGTTCGAGTTCGGTCACGCTTCTCAGAAGGTCATCGCCATGTCTTCGAACAACATCTTCCTCTCGATATCAGTGTTTCTGAACCTGGTGTTGCTTGCTCTCTTTTGGGCAACGTTAAGTAACACGGGAAAGGACTCGGCTGACTTGGTTCAGCTGAAGAGCGATCTTCAGGCTCGCGAACAAGACCTGAAGCAGGCGCAGACTGACATGACTGCCCTGAAGGGCAAGATGGGCGTGCAAGGCGACCTGATCGGAACCGCAGACGATCAAGACGGAGACACAGTACTGGGTAAGATGGACGCCTTGATTGCGATGAGCGATGACGGCACACAGAGTGAACGGTCAGTCGAAGCCGCGATGCGGAAGATGAGCTCACTACTAAGTAATCAGAGAATCCAGTTGCAGCAGCGACAGGATCAGCTCAATGCTGAGCAACTTCGATTCAACAACATGGTCGCGCAGAAGCAGGCGGAAGTCACTGAGCACGACGAGGCCAAACTGAAAGCAGAGAAGACTCTCGAAAGCGAACGCAAGATCTTCAGCGAAGACATCGATGCGAAGGACCAGATCATCGCTGCTGTTCGGAACGATCTCAACGATGCTCAGGCCGAACTGGAACGAGTCCGTGTTGAGAAGGACACGATTATCGCTGACCAGAACGAACGGATCGCTCGCCAGAGTGCGAACCTTGTTCGACTGAAACGAGAGAAGTTCGAACGAGAAGACCTCAGCTTCGAAATTGCTGATGGCCGAATTTCTTATGTCGACAACAACCGCAAAGTTGTCTCCATTAACCTGGGTAGGGCAGATGGCCTGAAGCCAGGTATCACATTCAGTGTGTACCAGAAAGACAACTCAGGTATCGGTCGTCGAAACACAGAAGACATCAAGGGCAAGATTGAAGTCACCGCGATTCTTGGCCCTCACCGATCAGAAGCACGAATCCTTGATCCAAATCAGGCGGTCAAGAAGCGAACGGGTGAGGCCGATCGCTACACGTTTGCTCGACGTTCAAGTTACTACCAGTCCAAGTTGCTGCGACCGATTGCACAGGGCGATCCGATTTACTCGCCAGCGTTTAGTCGCGGTAGCAAAGAACTGTTCTCACTGGTCGGAATCATTGATACTGACGGCGATGGCAAGAGTGATCGCGAAGTCGTTCGAAACCTAATCCGAGCAGCTGGTGCGGGGATTGATAATGAGATTGGTGACGACGGAGAGGCGCTTGTTACTTCAGAGATTACCCACAAGACGCGGTTCCTTGTGATTGGCGATTTGGGTGACCAGGACAAGACCGAAGACACTCGCAAGAAAGCCGCATACCAAAAGATTCAGGCCGCTGCTGAGAGACTTCGACAGGATGCCCTGGACAACGGAATTCGTATCGTTTCACTACGAGCGTTCCTGGACTACCTGGGCTATCAGGCTCCGGCTTCACCGTGGCGGAAGGGCGAAGACCTGCCAACGACACTCAGTGCGGGTGCGGCCAGTGATGGGACCAACGGTGGTCTTGGACAACGGCAGTCTCAGGGTAATGTCTCTGGTCTGTACCATCCGGAGAAACGACGCGTGTACAACCTTCAGGACCGACTCGGTCGTAAGGGTACCAGCGGCAACACCAGTGAGCTTTACAAACGCGAAGGTACCGGTAAATAAAAGCCACGACCAGCACGCGAACGCGATGAATGAAATGAAGCCGGCTCAGTTTTCTGACTCGGCTTCTTTCTTTTGATGATCGTCAATATGCGGTTGGCTACGCCGGGTGGTAAGCCTGCTTAATTAATCCAACTCGGGGATGTAGCAGCCAACAGCTTTGACTCGAGCCGCTGCGATGGATCGGTTCTCAAGAGTCGCAGTCACAGCGTCGCGTAGTTCGTGAGTTGTGGCCTGCGTTCGGTTCTTACCGAAGTCCACATACCAATTGTCAATCCGGCCGCTGTAGACCAGTTTGTTGTTCGCGTCGAAGACAGCGGCCTGTGGTGTGACTGTGGCTTCCGTCTGGCGGACCAACGCGTGGTTGGTATCACACAAGGCCGTGGCCGTGTGGGAGTACTCTACGAGATGCTGTTTGATTTTCTCACGCGTGTCGCTCGCGTTTGGATAGACCAGAAACATCTCAACCCCCGACTCAGCGAACTCCTGCGACATCCGCTGGAGTTCAGGCGCATACCGGTTAGCGATGGGGCAGTCGGTCGTGACGAACACAAACACCCGCGCTTTTGCAGCAGCAGCGAAGGGGTCGATCAGGTTCCCATCCAAGTCAAAGACGTCGTCCGGCCTCGTTGGACTCGCGCTGGCGGCTGGCTGGTCTGACGTTGGTTTTGCAGGTGCTGGTTTTGGTTTTGAAGAGTCACAACCAAACAGTAAAGCAGAAACCAATAGAAGGAATATGAATCTCATTTTGACTTCCGCTTTGATTGCAGGCGGACTCTTAGGTCCATGGCTTGCCGAGACGTGGGGTCAAGCTTAAGAACATAGTCCGCACACTGACGGGCCGCTTCTGGTTCGTCGGTTTCGGCATACGCCGTCGCGAGACTCATCCAGCTTCGTGTGTCTTTGGGGCTGGTCTTTACGGTCTTTCGCAGCAATGGAATCGCTTCTGCGAACTTCTTTTGTTCGATGCGAACGAGGCCCAGATTCCGGGTCGCATTTGGTGAGGCTTCGCGAATGGACAGCACTCTTTTCAGTAGGCCAGCGGCTTCATCGAAGTTTTTCAAAGACATTTCGACTACCGCAAGGTTGTTTAGGACGACTGGTGACCTGGGATCCATTTTCACCGCTCGTCTCAGCAGTTCCCTCGCTTCCTGAGTACGCTTTCGGACGTGCAGAATCATGGCCCAGTTGGTCAGTGTTTTCGCCGATGGTCGTTCGTCCGCAAGGAACTTCGCTTCGCGAACGACCCAACGTGCTTCCCGCCGGTAGATCGCATTGGACAGCACTGTCCGCGTCTCGGGTTTGACGGGAACCATCTGGAACCAAAGATCGCCCATTTCGTCACTGGTCTCTGAACCCTGAAGAACGCGTTTCGGCGGCGAGTGTGGATTGCGAAAGTTGTCTTCGGAGTTGTCAAACGTAAATTCCATGTCGATGGTCGTACCCGCGGGCAGACGGATCGGTTCAGCAAACTGGTACTCGTCCTGCCAGTTGAAATCCCATTCATCAATTTTGATCAGGCACTGCCGTTTGCCATTTGGCAGCGTCGCGTAAGACTGCATGGTCTTCGCCAGCAGGTGGGCGTGCGGGTAAACATTCAGCATGTCGACATCCACGGGAATCTGAAACTGTTCAGCGTGGACGTACTCTTTTTCGTTGGCCGGAATGTCGATAGTCGTCGGGCCCATCCGAATGATAACGGGAAGGTTGGCTGGCGGTTTGTCTGCGTAGAAGAAGCCAAGCTCGCACTTAATTGGTTCTGGCTTACCTGTGGGCAGCATGTGCAGCTCGATGATCAGATCGATTTTTGGCGGAAGCGGCCAGGCGTACTTTTCTTCTCGCATGACGGGTTGCTTGCCTGGTGTCCAACCCAGCCAATGACCTTCCGGGTCGCGACTGGCACCGGTTCCCATGCCGATTGCAAAGCCCGGTTCCGGATCGGCGTCGTCCAGAATGCGCGATTCCTGTGTGCTGTCAAACAGAAACCGAGCGTGGTGCACGATACGAGGGTTGGTGGTTTTGAACTCGAACCCTTGCACGTACTTCAGCTTCTCGGTGGGTATCGGAACCACAAACTGCCGGAACACATTCTCGCCTTCGGGCGGCAGTGTGTACTCGCGATCCATCGAGACCTTGAGGTCCGGTTCTCCCAATTGCCAGTCCGAACTGAACTGCGGCATCGCAGGCATGTGCTGTTGGTCGCCTTCGACACACCCTTGATCGGCCCAGCGCTTTAGTAATTCCAGTTGGTTCTCATGCAGGTGTCGTGAGTTCCTGAACTGCGTGAGGGTCGCGTCCGGAAGAAACGGCGGCATGTATCGCGACTGAGTCACCTCAACCAACTGTTGGGCCCTGTTCTTCACGTCGTCGTAGCTGATGAGCGAAAACGGCGCGACTTGCCCTGGTCGGTGACACGCAACACATTGGTCGTACATCAAAGGCGCGACGTGCTCAGTGAACGTGGGGTGCTCTGGCAGTTCCGGGGCGGGAGTAGCAGTCGGTGAAACCTGTGTGGAATTCGAACTCGTATCAGCAACGAGACCATCCACCGCAGATCCCCTGGTGGCGAAGTAGACACCGCACGCAACCGCGACAGCAGCGATAAGAAGGATGAAGGGCTTCATAGACGAGAAGTTTCCGAACAATGAACAACGCCAATGTTACCATTGCCCAGCGGTGCCAGGTCAAGTTCTTCCACTGTCAGCCCTACTGCTGGCTTTGAATGTGTGGCTGCAGGACGTGAGCGATAGGGCGCTAGCCCTCGGCGGAACAGTTCTGCAACGTACTACCACGGCTTGAACGTGCAACGGCAGGTTGCCGAACGTCTTTCTTGGTAGTCCCCCTTCGTCCTGGAGTCAGCGCCGGTTACTGGCTTCGTGACGTTGAATGCCGGTGGGCGTTAGTTCGGTTTTGAGCTGCTCCGCCAATCGCTCAAAGTTGATATTGATTGCGGTCAGGGAGATGACGCCTGCGCCCCGGGGGCACATCTGCTCTATTCCGCTGAGTGCACGCGAATAGTGGCGGCCGCGTCGCGGGACATCGAGAGTGTGTTGCTGTCGATGGAGGTTGTGACGATTCCCGTCTGGTCGTTGTTCTCGACAACAGTTCCATTGCCGCCGATGGCGAGACCGTTGTCGCTCAGATACCGCAGGAACTCGTTGCCCTGATTGACCACCCGGATGAACCGCACGTTGGTTCCGGCTTTGCAATCGGCAAGCGCCTGAGTCGGTTCGCCCTCACCGCGCATCGCGCCGTCGGCGCCGGGGATGGGAGAACCGTGCGGGTCGCTGGTTGGATGACCAAGATACGCGTCAATCCGATCGACAAGGAAGTCACTGACGGCGTGTTCCATATTTTCGGCTTCGTCGTGAACCTGGTCCCAGGAGAGTTCCAAAGTCTTCACGAGAAAGAGTTCGATTAGCCGATGTCGACGAACCATCCGTAGCGCAAGACTGCGACCCGATGACGTTAGGCTCACACCCTCGTAAGGCTTGTACGTGACCAGTCGCGAGTCAGAAAGGGTCTTCAGCATGCTGGTAACAGTACCCGGCGACACTTCCATCTCAGACGCCAAAGCGCCGGTCGTGACACGTTGCTGACCGTCGGACTTCACCTCAATCTGCAGGATTGCCTTCAGATAATTTTCGACGGTCAGGCTGGGCATGAAGAACTCAGTTTCATCTCACGATGTGTCTCACGGCTTCGTGTGAGTCACAACGTTCTACTTCGAATCGGGCCACGGATGGGCGTTGCGCACGTACTTGCCGTCTTTGAACTCAGTGAAAAAGTACTGCACGAACTGGTGCCTGATTTCTTCGCCACTGTCGTCGGCAATCAAACTACTTTGCGCCGCGTATGTGCACGTTTCGGTTCCATGAACAATCACGTGATACCACGGCTGTTCGCGATCCGGTTGTGTCTTGTTGGACATGTACCATTCCGGATCGGCTTTGCAGTGACCATCGACTGCGACAATCACGCCGCGGTACCCGTACGCGCGATGCTTTACCAGATCGCCGGGCAGGAACAACGGTGGCGAGTCCTTTAGGTGTTCGAACTTCTCACCTGTGTTGATTGCAATCATGTCTCTACTGCTCCCCGTGGCCCGACACAGATAATGTATTGAGCCTGGACGGAACCGTCGAGTGGTCGCGGCGCTCTTCATCGCTTAAGGGCGACTTTCAAGGCGTTCCAAGTCGCCGTCCACCATTTTCGCGACCAACGTGCGCAGATCGTACTCCGGTCTCCAATCCAATGCGCGTCGGACTTGTTACTCAGCCGGTCGGCCGCCTTTGTAGACTCTGAATAACCCGTTGATCAGCAGCAAGACGGCCACAGCGACCACCGCGAACTCACCGGCACTGCTCGCATCGTTCGGCATGGGAATCGGGACGCCCTTAAGTGTGTGCGGTACAGTGATGACCATCGCAACAATGATCATCAATGCACCGGACAAACGATTGCTCACCGTATTCTCCTGCTGTCGTTAGCGCAGCCGAGCAACAAGTTCGTCGGCCACCTTGTCGATAGGCAGCTTTTCTTGTTCCAGCGTGTCACGGTCGCGAATGGTCACGGTTCCGTCTGACATTGTGTCGCCGTCAATCGTGATACACCAAGGTGTACCGACTTCGTCCTGACGACGATACCGACGGCCGATTGCACCCTGCTGATCATAGAACGCAGCCACGCCCGCCGCTTTAAGCGATCGATACAACTCGGCCGCCTTCTCCGGCATGCCTTCCTTCTTGATAAGCGGGAATACAGCCGCCTTGATTGGCGCGAGCTTTGGATGGAACTTCATTAGCGTGCGTTGTTGCATCTTGCCTTTGTCGTCCGGAGCCTCATCAATCGTGTAGGCTTCGCAGATGAACGCCAACGTCGCTCGGTCGGCACCAGCGGCCGGTTCGATGACATGCGGAACAAACCGTTCGCGCGTTTGATCGTTGAAGTACGTGAGATCCTTGCCGCTGCCTTTGTACTTCGGCTTGCCGTTTTCATCGAGTTCCACGACCAATTCGCCGTCCTCGTTCTTGCACAGCTTACCTTCGGCGTGCGATCGCAGGTCAAAGTCGCCACGGTGAGCCACGCCTTCCAGTTCGCCGTATTCGCCGTCTGACATGAACGGAAACGCGTACTCAATGTCTGCGGTACCGACCGAATAGTGAGCCAATTCATCCTTCGCGTGGTCTCGCAAAATGAGAGCCGCTTCAGGGATGCCCAGATCCGTGTACCACTTGTAACGCCGATCGCGCCAGTACTGATACCACGCCGGTGAATCCTCCGGATGGCAGAAGAACTCCATCTCCATCTGTTCGAACTCACGCGAACGGAAGATGAAGTTGCGCGGTGTGATTTCGTTGCGGAAGCTCTTTCCAATCTGAGCGATACCGAACGGGAATTTCACTCGCGAACTGTCCATCACGTTCTTGAAGTTCACAAACATGCCCTGTGCGGTTTCGGGGCGCAGGAACGCAGCGTCACCCTCACCGCCAAGCGCGCCAAGGGTCGTCTTGAACATCAGGTTGAACTCACGTGGATCGGTAAGTTCGCCGCTGCAGCACGGGCAGCGTGGTTCAAGATTGTCAGTTGGTTCCAGGCCAGCCGCAGCCAAAGCCGCCGCGTACCCAACCAAATCCATGTCCTTGACTTCGCCGTCTTTCGCGGCTTTTTCCAGCTTGCCGCGTTTCGTCTTTGACAGTTCGCTTTTTTCATTGCCCGGCACAAACGCCATGCACCGAACCGGTTTGTCGGTGAACGCACACGCCACGCGAACATGGTCTGCACGGAACCGCGACCGACATTCCTTGCAGTCAATCATCATGTCGTGGAACAAGTCATAGTGACCGCTGCTTTTCCAAACGCGCGGGTGCATGATGATGGAACTCTCAATACCCACCATCGAAAACGCGCTCGGCGCGCCGGCGGGGGCAGAGATGTCGTCGTGCATCGTGACCATGTCGCGATACCACGCATCGCGAACGTTGCGTTTGAGTTCGGTTCCCAGCGGACCATAGTCCCAGAAGCCCTGGACTCCACCGTAGATTTCTGAACTCTGAAAAATGATGCCTCGGCGTTTGCAAAGAGCAACAATTTCTTCCATCGACTTCTCTGACATGGTTTTCTTTCAAGACGTCCGACTTGGTTGGTCGGCCGTCGGCTTGGTTGGACCCGTTGGTGTGCGGGCCGAGGACTATTGAATCTGCCCGGAAGCAGCGTCGTAGGTTGGGACAAGTTCAAACCGATCAACGTTCGCCGCGAACTCAATATCCGCGTCGCAACCAAGACCGATTAGATTCCGTCCGCCCTGTGACTGACGTACCGCTTCCAGCAGGCGCGGCGGATTCTCTGCGTTCGTCAAAGAAAAGTCCATTGCGATCTGAGTGGCATCATCTGCCGGTTTGAAACCCTCAGAATCGACCAGCTTTGTTGCCAACAAGCCAGCAAACAAAACGTCTTCGCCGGAGATCACTCGGTCAGTCCCCGCGCAGACAATGTGCACATCGTTTGAACGACAACACCGCGCGGCGACGGCGGACAGGTTCACGAAAGAACCGATCACGATCTCGTCCGCGTTCAAAGATTTCAGCAACGCGCGCGTGCCGTTGGTTGTGGTGAACGCGATGACGCGTCCGGAAACCGCCGCGGCTGTGTATTCAGTCGGCGAGTTACCAAAGTCGAAGCCTTCAAGTTTGATGCCTGCACGTTCACCACCCAGCAACGCGTTGTGCTGGTCGGCCGCGTTCTTCGCATCGTCGACAGACAGGCACGGAACAATCCCTGTCGCGCCTGCATGCAAGGCGGACGTTACGGTTGTTGACGCTCGTAACACATCCACAATCACGCAAAGCCGGGCAGTTGGCGGAAGCCCTTCGGCTGGCGGCAGCATGTGAATCGTGACTTCTTGAGTTTCTGTGAGCATTGGTACCGAAGTCTGACCTGTTGGCGTTATTATTCTGGTGGAATACTTACACAAGGACACCCAAATGAGAACCTGCCTTTTAACACTCACGCTGCTCTCGACGAGCCTGGCTTTTGCTCAGGAGAACCCGAGAAAGACAACCGACCAAAAGAAGACCAAGAAGGTGGTCACCGTTGAAAAAGGGAAGAAGGCTCCCGATTTCATGGCCAAAGACGACAAAGGCAAGACCTTCAAGTTTTCCGAGTTCATGAAGAAGGGCGACAAGAACGTCGTTCTGATTTTCAGCCGAGGCGCGTTCTGACCATTCTGCATGCGTCAGCTGGTCCAGCTGAATCAGAAAGAAGCCGAGTTCAAGAAGCTCAAGACCGAACTCGTGTTCGTATTCCGTGAAGAACGTGGCGAAGCCGCCGGTCTCAAAGCCATGCGAAAAAAACGCAGGACGAAGTACACTCTACTAAGTGACCTCGGAGCCAAACAGACTGCTGCCTACAGTCGCAAACGTGGACAGTTCGCAACGTACGTCATCGACAAGAAGGGCGTCGTCCGAGATGTTCTGGACGGAACCAAGCCACGACGTCCAGGTTCTGATCCAATCATCAAGTTGCTAAAGAAGATGGAAAGCACCGCAAAACCTGGCAGCGGCACCAAGGGGAAAGCTGGCAGTACTACCAAGACGAAGGCTGGCAGCAGTAAGAAGTAGCCAGTCTGTCTGCGTGTGATGAGCTTTGAAGCGAACAGCACATGGAACCAAAGCTCATCACAGCCGACGACGGAACCACCCGCTGTTGGTGGTGTGGAGAAGCCCCACTCTATGTCGATTACCACGACAACGAGTGGGGCGTCCCGGTCAATGATGACCGGCGACTGTTTGAGAAGATCTGCCTTGAAGGTTTCCAGGCTGGCCTTAGCTGGATCACGATCCTGAAGAAGCGAGAGAACTTCCGCGAGGCGTTCTCTGACTTCGACTACACCAAGGTCGCGAAGTTCAACAAACGCAGCGTTGAACGATTGCTAAAAGACACCGGAATCGTCCGACACCGCGGGAAAATCGAATCCACCATCAACAACGCCAAACGAGCGATTGAGATGGAACAGGAATTCGGTTCGCTGGCTGCCTGGTTCTGGCAATTCGAACCAGCAGAGTCTTCTCCGCCCGGTGAAATTAGAGCCACCTGCGACGAATCCGTCGCGCTTAGCAAAGCTCTGAAGAAACGCGGCTGGTCGTTTGTCGGTCCAACCACGGCCTATGCGTTCATGCAAGCCATGGGCATGGTCAACGACCATCTACCCGGCTGCGAGAAGTTCAAAGTGATTGACCAAGCGCGCAAAAAGTTCAAGCGGCCTGTCATGACGTCATGATCGCAGGGCACAACTGCCCAACTAACTACGCCGCTTTGCGACTTTGCTTAGTGGATGTTGTTTCGATGTTAGCTGGCTGAATTGAGTTCAGACCAAACAACCTGGCGGCCATGGTTCTTGGAACGCCGGCCATCTTGAGCACCGTCGCGCACAGGATTCGGAAGTCGAAGGCTGGCTTGTCCAGGTTCTGGAGGTAAGCCAGATCCAAGGTTAGTTTGTTTCGAACTGTTTGCAGGTCACTGTCGGCGGGAGCTCTGACTTGAGCCAACCCGGTGACGCCTGGGTGCAGCATCAGGCGTTCGGTGTACCGCGGGATCTTGCCTGCCAACTCTGAAACGAACTCCGGCCGTTCCGGACGCGGTCCGTTAATGCACATGTCGCCTTTGAGAATGTTGAACAGCTGTGGCAGTTCATCCAGGTGAGTGAACCGCAAAATGCGACCGACGAATGTGACGCGTGGATCGCCGGCTTGTGCCCACACGGCACCGGTTCCGGCTTCTGCATTCACTGTCATCGAACGAATTTTGTAAATCGTGAAGACTCGGCCATCCAAACCCACTCGCTCCTGCGAGTAAATCGCGCTGCCCTTCGACGTAAGCCGAACCGCAATCACGCACAGCGCGATAATCGGGAGCCCCGGGATTAGCAGCAGCGCGGCCATGAGCTGCGAGTTTCGCAGTCGCTTTCGCAGGAGCGCGTCTGAAATTCCGGCAGCGTGGCGTGCGTCGGGCGCGGTCGCCAATCCGGGCATGGAAAGGATATTGGCCATATGAATTCGGGGCGACGCGAGCAGGTTGAGTAACCGTTTAGCGCCTGAGTGAAATGAGATGAGACTTTGTCAGGTTGGAATCAACCTTTGGAGAGAGAGAGGCACGTTAAGTACATGTGGTGCCAAGATGTGTCCATAGTTCTCGGCGATGAAATTCAGGCAGTTTTTGCCGCGTGAATCACCTCACGAAGACGTCTTGGTGAATCTGCAGCATTCTGATACTAAACGCGTTCTCTCCTTCGTGCCGACTCCTGGCACAACAGATTCACATCACCGCATCATCTCTGATGCACCCACCTCAGACTGCATTGCAGTTGGCTTTCTCTCACAGAGATTCAACTTGGCTCTTCAGGCAACAGGAGATCCTGGCCTCGTGTCCGAACCTAATCGGCGCGGGATCAAACTCTCCGGATATATCTCAACTGCCGCTATTTCTGCGGCCAATATTCTGGCTGTCATCGCAGTCACCGCCATCCTTGCGCGTGCCTGGGACGAAGATCAGTTTCTGCTTTACGGCAAGACGAACCGCTACCTGAACTTCCTGTTTTGCATTACCAACGGAAGCCTGGGCTACGCGATTGTTCGTTACGGTTCTTTCGGAGACGCCGAGAAACGCAAACGCGTTTTGTTCAATGCATTGTGCCTGATTGGCGGACTCACACTCGCCGTCGCCGCACCATTGTTGGTCGGTATCGAATGGATCGCGAAGCAACTACACGAAACGAAGTTCAGCCACGAATGGGTTATCCCATGCGTCCTGTGGCTGTTTGCTCAATCGTTTTTGCACATCATTCTGGCTCACCTGCGTAGTTCAGATCAGCTGAAACTTGCCAACAAAGTACACTGGACCGCGAAGACGTTGTGCATCCTGAGTGGTGCGACCATCGTCTTCATTATGACCCAAATTGATGCGCCGCTAAGTGTTCCAAAGTACTACGGCCTGGTTGGCATACTGGTCACGACAACATGCACGATCGCATTTGTGTCGCAGTGGAATCAGTTAGAACCGACTCTTGATCCGCGACTCTGCGGACGAATGCTGGAGTTCTCTTCCACGCGCGTCATCGACGCCATGCTGCGAACATCGTTTCTGGTCGTCGTCATTACGATGTTGGGAACTGATGGTCCGGCAAGTGCCAGGATCGCTGGCCAAATTGCCGTCATCACGTTTCTTTTGCGTGGAATCGAAGCGCTTTGTCAGCCGTTGGTGATGCTGGTGATGACTGATTCGCTGGCCAAAGACTCCAACGAACGCGTTCGTGACATGATTGAATCGACGTGGATCGGTCTGGCTATCTTTACGATTCCGATAATGGCCATCCTGATTCTGTTCTGCGAACCGATTGTCAGCGTTTACCTGACCAGCCGATTCCAGGGGCTTGCCGGTGAGTTCGGGATCATTTCGCTGTCGTTGTTGCCAACCGTCGCGGTTGTTTTGTTCCGCGGTCACCTTGATGGGAAGCTGAAAGTTTCGCCCATCATGTACGCCAATATTATTGGCGTTTTGGCAATCGCAGCAACGACCTGGTTCCTCATCCAAAACGATCGCGTTTCACTGCGAGCAATAACCTGGTCCATCGTCATCATTCGATGGGTTCAGTTTGCGTTTGTCATGTGGCTGCTGCGTCGAACCTTCGGCGTGTCTTTATATCGCCATGCAACGTTTCTTCAGCTTTCCAGCAAACTGAAATCCCTCATCAACAAGATCCGAAAACGCTGATTCTCAATGCTGTTCTTCGCAATTCTCCTCGTACAAATCGCGCTGCTGCCTCCGGCGTTCGCTGTCCTTTCCCGACAGCGACTGGGGTTGTACACGTGCTTCTACGGAGTCTTCTGCGTTCTCATTGTGTTGCCGTTTTATCTGATCTTTGCGGAAGTTCAGGGGATTCTACAGCTATCTGAAATCGTCGGAAAATCGGCGGATGCGAAAGTCACCTTAAGCCTTGGTGACGGTTTCCGGCCGCTGGTTTGGGTCTGCATTTTCCAGGCGTGCTACCTGGCTGGCGGACTGTTGACGATGAATACGTCCATTCCACAGGTCATTGCTCCTCGACTGGAACCGAGCAGCATGATGTACCTGGGGATTGCCATTGGCAGTTTCGCGATCTGCTACACAGCGGTCCGGTTCTGGCTGATTCCCGACTTCCCGCTGTTCGTGTTGCTGTCCACTGGTAGCGTGGACAGCTTGCGCGATTTGTCGTTTGAATACGCTTCGAGAACCAACGTTCCGTACATCTTTCTACCATCAATCAACGCGAATGTTCGGCGCATCCTCTTGCCGGTAGCGGCATTCCTGCTGATGCGATCCGCCGCGCGGACGGACAGCAAGTTCGTCAAGTTCATGGCTAGTCTGACCCTGTTTGTTGCGGTCACGATGACGGTTGGCCAGTTCAAACGGGCTCCCCTGTGCTACATCGCATTGTGGTGGGTTCTGCAAAAGCACGCCTACGCGAACCTGGCCAGATTGGGCCGCATTATGCTCGTGGCGTTGGTGCTGATTGCGATCATGATCGGTATCACCTCAGCGTATCAACGGGGCGGTGAAATCAGCGTGACACGAGCCGTCTTGAGCTTGTTCTGGCGGTTGTTTGTTGGTGAGGCGATCGGTGAGTTCCTCGCGATCGAACACCATGGGACAACGTTTGACTATCGCGGCTTCGAGCCGTTCGGAACGTACTTCCAGAAAGTCATGGGACAGGATGTCATCACGTTTAGTGAATACTGGAAGGCTGAAGTCGGCGGCAAACGTGGCTACATGGCTGTCGGCGTTATGTCTGAAATCTTTATTAGCGTCGGACCATTGGGTGCTATCCCGCTGTTCATTCTGACCGGCATGTCGCTGGTCGGAGCGGACCGACTTTTGATGCGACTGAACTCAGACGACCATCGACCATTTATAGCGGGCCTGATTGTGGTGTTCGCATTTGCGTCGGTGAAAGGTTCGTTATCGCAGTTCTTTACCGGAGGTGGATTGGTGTTACTGATTCTGTACTTCGGCACGCTGGCGGTCTGTCGCGAGATTCCCCCAATCAGCCGGCGACCGCCCCAACCGCTCGGCCGCCAAAGGCTCGCTCGGTAGTTTCAAATCACCTCACCGGAGTGGCAAGGATGCCTGCTTCGCCTGACAAAATAAATGTTGCGTACATCGCCGGCTATGGCCGTTCGGGTTCGACGTTGCTGGAACGAATTCTGTCCAGCCACAACGGCGCGGTCGGGCTGGGCGAGATCGCCTACCTGGCCAACACCGAACTCAGTGACTTCTACTGGGATGCCGCCGAAGGTATTCCGCTGTGGGACGAACTGGCACCAGAATTACGGTTCAGTGAAGACGAAGTCGCGCGGCGTGAAACGGTTCAGACGCGTTACGAATCACGCCTGACTGGCTGGTTCTATTGGCTGTTTCGGATGCCAAACGCGGAATATCGCAAACACACACTTAGCGTTCTGAACGCGATTCAGGGCGCGGTTCCGGCGACGACGACGTGGCTTGTCGATTCCTCAAAAACCGCGCGCGATCGGTTCTTTCGTCCGTTCATGTTTAGGCGACTTCCTGAAGTCAACACGTGCATGATTCATCTTGTTCGTGATCCGCGTGGAAGCGTGCAATCGGTGCGGCGCGGTTCGAATGCGGCGATGGAACGTGGAGCCAACGGGCGATACAAGCTGGCTGTTTTGCGAGCCGCTTATGGCTGGACGATGGCGAACCTGTCGGGACTACTTTTCCGAGCGATCTACGGGCCGGACAATTATGTTCGACTTCGATACGAAGAACTCGCCGGAGATCCGGTGACGTGCCTGAAGCGTCTGGAACCGATGCTGGGCCTGAACTTCTCGACCACGGTCGAACGCATTCAATCCGGCAAACCGCTGGCTGGCGGTGATCAGTTTGCGGGGAACCGCATGCGGTTGGAATCGGTCATCAAACTCAAGACAGACGAACGCTGGCGTACGGATATGCCTAAGTCGTTGCAGTGGTTGGTGACCATTTTGTGTCTGCCCGTTTCGCTGTTCGTGCTACGAAAGCAGGGACCCGTCTCGGACGAAACACCGGAGTACAAATCTGCCGCCTGAAGGATCAGGCGAGATTACGTCGCAAGGAGGCGACATTATGCAACCCAGCGAACTTTCGGTTCTGCACGTCGCAGGCATCGACATGCACCTGCGCTTGCCATCTATCCTAAGTCTGCGCGATCGCGGCGTTAGAATTAGCGCGGCGGGTTCGGGTGATGGTCGGCTGTTCGACGAACTTGGAATCCCATTCCACCAATATCCACTCTCGCGTGGAGCCAGCCCGTTGGCCGATCGCCAAACGCGTCAACGGTTGGCGGAAATCATGTCTGAGGTCCGACCGGACGTCGTGCATAGTTTCAGCACAAAGCCCTGCGTTCTGGTTCCTCCCGTCGCCCGCGAGGTCGGAGTGCCCGCAGTCCTGAGAACCGTTTGTGGCCTGGGCTATCTGTACTCCAGCGAAACACTCAAAGCGCGCATGATGCGCGTTCCGTTTCACATGTTGCACAAGAAGGCCTCAAAAGCTGCCAGCTTTACAATCTTTCAGAACGACGACGACCGGCAACTGTTCCGCAGTAAAGGTATCGTGACTGACGAAAAGACAACGCTGATCCCCGGATCAGGCGTCGACATCAAGGCGCTTACCGCACAGATTCCCAACCACGAAGAACGCGATCAACTGCGCTACGACCTGAAGCTGCAAGGCGGCCCGGTCGTGATCATGGTCTCGCGATTGGTCAAACAAAAAGGCGTCGATCACTACCTGGAATCAGCTCGCGAGATCAAAAAGGAGTACCCCGACGCGACCTTCCTGCTGGTTGGCCCCGTTGCGGGCGAAGGCGCTCAGGCTGTTTCGCTAAACACCATCGAATCCTATTCGGACGACGTGTCGTACCTGGGCTACCGAACGGACATCCCAACGCTGCTTTCGATGGCGGACGTTTTTGTTCTCCCCAGTCGCTACCGAGAAGGTGTCCCTCGCGTTCTGATGGAAGCCGCTGCTTTGGGCCTGGCATTAGTCAGCACCAACATGCCCGGCTGCAAAGATGTGGTCATCGACCAGGAAACCGGTTTCCTAATCGAACCGGGCGACCAACCGGCTCTCACCGAGGCCATCACCAAACTGGTTGACTCCCCCGAACTCTGCGCCGACATGGGAACCCGCGCACTGGCACGAATCCAGGAACGGTTTGAAGTGTCACGCGTTGTTGATGCCTACATGGACATCTACGGCAGGGCACTCGGTCAACCAATCGAAGAGGTTCGACGGAAGGCTGCTTAGGGCAGGACGTCGGGTGGAGTTGGTGCCCGCGCGTCCATCAGGCGAGCGGCATGCGTTAGCTTGCTGATAACGAGCATCGTTTGAAGTAGTCTTGGTTTCACTGGGTTTTATCAGAGGGCTTACGCCCACCGCTCGCCTGGCGAGCGTTCTGTTGTCGCCAGGTTCTAACCGCGTTTGAGATGTTCTGCGACATCGACGGCGAAGTACGTCAGAATCCCGTCTGCTCCTGCGCGTTTGAAGCCTAGCAAACTTTCCAGCATCACTTTCTCGCGGTCCAGCCAACCGTTGGCCGCTGCGCCGCATAGCATCGCGTATTCGCCGCTGACCTGGTACGCGTATGTTGGCAGTCCGAATTCGGTTTTCACTCGGTGGACGATATCCAGGTACGGCATGCCCGGTTTGACCATGACCATGTCGGCGCCTTCTGCGATGTCGAGAGCCACTTCGCGGATGGCTTCGTCGCCGTTGGCTGGATCCATTTGGTAGGTCCGCTTGTCGCCCTTGCCCAGGCTGCCGGAAGAACCGACGGCGTCGCGGAATGGTCCGTAGAATGCGGAGGCGTACTTGGCTGAGTACGCCAGGATTTGAACCGACTCGAACCCGTTCTCGTCCAGCACTTTTCGAATCGCGGCGACACGACCGTCCATCATGTCGGATGGAGCAATCACGTCGCAGCCGGCCTGAGCCTGAACCAAAGCCTGCTTCGCCAAAACTTCCAGCGACTCATCGTTGACTACGTAGTCGTCTCGAACCAATCCGTCCTGGCCATGGCTGGTGTAAGGGTCCAACGCGACGTCGCAGATGACTCCGATATCGATATTGGCTTCCCGGATGGCTCGAACGCTGCGGTTCATGAGGTTCTCCGGATTAAGCGCCTCTTCGGCTTCCGGAGTCTTCTTAGCGGGATCGGTCGCGGGAAAGATTGCGACTCCGGGAATGCCAAGATCCGCGGCGCTGGCCACCGCTTCGGTCAGCAGGTCGATGGAAAGCCGTTCGACACCCGGCATCGATTCGATGGGTTCCCGTGTATTGGTTCCTTCGCACGCGAAGACGGGCCAGATGAGATCGTTGACGGTCAGGTGGTTCTCCGCCACAAGCCGCCGCGACCAATCGTGCCGACGGTTGCGACGCATGCGGGTTGATGGAAACGAACCGGGGTTTGGTGAGACGTTGTCTGTCATGACTTGCTGTCGTTGTTTCGAAGTGTCTTAAGAATTCGGCCCGCGCCGCTGCTTAGCAGGACGGTATCGACGCCCACGCAAACCAGATTGAATCCGCGTTCGATGTACGGTTCGACAGCCGCCGGGTTCAGGCCGAAGAAACCCAGCGGCATGTTGTTCGCCTTGCAAACTGTTTCAACTTTAGCGATCGCGTCCGTGATTTCAGGATCGTCAAGCTGTCCGGTTTTACCGTAACTGGCCGAAAGATCGTAGGGGCCAAGGAACACACAGTCGATGCCATCGACCACAACAATGTCCTCAATCGCATCGACGGCAGCTTTGTGTTCGGCCTGTACCACGACCAGCAGATTGTCGTTGGCCGTTTCGATGTACTGCTGAAACGTATTCCCATACCCATGCGCGCGAGCCAGACCAGTTCCTCTCGAACCGACGGGTGGGTAGCGACACATGTCAACAACTCGCGCGGCCTGTTGGGCCGAGTTCACCTGCGGAACAATGACCCCGGCGGCTCCAAGATCAAGCGCCTTCTTGATGGGAACCTCGTCGATCGCGGGAACACGAACCAGGCACGGCGTGCCTTTCGCCGCGATAAGCAACGTGCGCACGTCGGCTGGTTCCAGCGGTCCGTGTTCGCCATCAATGAACAGCCAATCAAAACCGGCCATCGCCATGATCTCAGCGATTTCACTGGAAGCGATCGTGATCATCGAACCGACAAGCGTTTCCCCGGCGCGGAGGCGGCGTTTTAGGTTTGGGTGCATTTGTTGGTCTTTGGGTAACGCTGGTTTGATTGTGTCTTGGGTGCCCATGATGCTGATCATGTGCCGGATGTACAAGCACTCTAAGAAGCGCGGTCGAATGTCGCCGAACACTCCGTGTTCGGTCCTCTGCGTAAACCGGACTCGGAGAGTCCGGTGACTTTACGGAGACCGCCTTTGCGTCGTCTGTGTGTGGGCAGTAATCTGGCAATCGACTTAGACAAAGGACCAACATGCATCGGCTTGCACTTATCGTTGTTGCTGCGATCACCTCAGTAACCGCGGCCGCGGATAAACCCAATATCGTCTACATCATTTGCGATGACCTTGGTTACGGTGACGTCCACTGTCTGGCTCCTGAGACCAGCAAGATTCCGACTCCGCATGCAGACAAGCTTGCCAGTGAAGGGATGATCTTCACCGATTGTCATTCGGGGTCGTCTGTGTGTTCGCCGACGCGGTACGGGATCATGACTGGCCGCTATGCCTGGCGAACGCGGCTGCAAAAAGGTGTCGTCACTGGGTTTGCTCCGAGTTTGATTGATGCGAACCGACAGACGGTTGCCGGGTTCCTCAAGTCGCAGGGTTACGACACGGCCGCGATTGGGAAATGGCACATGGATTTCGAGTATGTGAACTCGGAGACCGGCGCGAGGTACAAGCAGAAGGAACACAAAACACCGCCGGTTGGAGCGACCATTCCGGATGGCCCAACCAGCCGCGGTTTTGATTACTACCACGGCTTTCATCACGCTCGAAACATGAAGGCGGTTATCGAGAACGATCGTGTTATCGCTCACGATCCTGAAATTAACATGCTGCCGCGACTCACCCGGAAATCGGTTGAGTACATCAACTCGCGAGCCGGCAAGGACCGTCCGTTTTTTCTGTACCTGCCGCTGGGTTCACCACACACGCCGATCCTTCCGTCGCCTGAATGGCAGGGCAAGAGCGGGCTTGGCAAGTACGGCGATTTCGTGATGCAGACGGATAACGTTGTCGGAGAAGTCACCGCTGCGCTTAAGAAGCACGGCATGGCGGACAACACGCTGGTGATATTCACCAGCGACAATGGCTGTTCAAGAGCGGCCGGGATTATAGAGCTCGCACAGCAGGGCCACATGGTGAGTGCTCATCTTCGCGGTTCGAAAGCAGACATCTGGGACGGCGGGCATCGCATTCCATTCATCGTACGCTGGCCGGGCAGGGTGCAGCCGGGTTCGAACTGTGAGCAGCTGATCTGCCTGACGGATTTGTTTGCAACGGTCGCCGATATCACTGGCGCGACGGTTCCGAAGGATACGTGCGAGGACAGTGCTAGTTTCCTGGCGGCGTTGTCTGGAAAAGAGATTGAATCGACCCGCGTCGGCGTGGTTCATCATTCCATCAGCGGGCACTTTGCCTATCGCGAAGGAAAGTGGAAACTCATTCTCGCTCGCGCGTCGGGCGGGTGGAGTTCGCCGAAAGAGAACCAGGCCGCGGCTGATGCTCCAAAGGCTCAGTTGTACGACCTGGCGACAGATCCGGGTGAGCAGAACAACCTTTACACGTCGCAACCGGATGTGGCGCAACGCTTGTTGAATCAGCTAACAAAGTACATAGCCGACGGACGGAGTACTGTCGGTGACGGTTCAAAGAATGATGTCGCCAACATTGTGCTTTGGAAGAGCGAACAGAAGAAGAAGCGCAAGAAGCGAGCGAAAAAGAAGTAGTGACAATTGGGCACATCGGTCGCGGTTGCTCTGGCTGGTCCAGAGGAACTCGTTGCTTCGTCCACTACGGACTTACTGTCTGAACCGGCTGGGTTGCGAAACTGTGTTGCTGAGCGCGTATGCGCGGTACACTGGGTTCCCTCCAACACAGCATCCCGCCCCGGATTTGCCCATGCGTATGCTCCTGTGCCTGCTGGCCGCCTTAACGTTCGCCGCTCCTGCGTCCGCGCAGCAGGTTGACTTTAACCGCGACATCAAGCCGATCCTGTCGGACAAGTGTTACGCGTGCCACGGCCCGGATGCCGGGCAGCGACAGGGCGGCGGTGAGAACGGATTACGGTTCGATACGAAAGCCGGCGCGTTCGCAGAACTTGACGGACACTTCGCAATCGTGGCTGGTAACGCCGACGCTAGTGCGATGATCCAGCGGATCACGTCGGCCGATGCAGACGAAGTCATGCCGCCGCGCGAACATCGCAAGTCGTTGTCGGAGAAGGAGAAGAAGCTGCTGACCGACTGGGTGAATCAGGGCGCGGTTTGGTCGCAGCACTGGGCGTATGTGGCTCCGCAAAAGAGGCAGCGGCCCGGCGGCAACTGGGTTGATGCCATGATTCGTGAACAACTGACGGCTCGTGGTTTAAAGCAAGCGGCACCTGCGTCAAAGCGGATTCTGATTCGTCGAGTCTTTTTCGATGTCATTGGGCTGCCGCCATCAACGGCTGAGGTTCAGCAGTTTCTGGATGACACGTCTGACAATGCGTGGGAGAACCTGGTCGATCGGTTGTTGGCTTCGCCCCACTTTGGCGAACGCATGGCGATCTACTGGTTGGATTTGGTTCGCTACGCTGACACCGTCGGCTACCACGGCGACCAGGATGTTCAGGTTTCGCCGTACCGCGACTATGTCATCAACGCATTCAACAACAACATGCCGTTTGATCGTTTCACGCGAGAACAACTGGCTGGCGATCTGCTGCCGGAACCGACTCAGCAGCAACTCATCGCGTCCGGGTACAACAAGCTGGGCATGATGTCGGCCGAAGGGGGAGCTCAACCAAGAGAGTATCTGGCCAAGTACGCATCCGATCGTGTTCGAACCGCATCG
Organism: uncultured Planctomycetaceae bacterium; assembly: GCA_964485095.1. GTDB lineage: Bacteria > Planctomycetota > Planctomycetia > Planctomycetales > Planctomycetaceae > CAYNWT01. The sequence continues at coordinate 25,254 of CAZAIB010000084.1, forward strand.
ACCGTGTGGCTGGGTTCGACTCTGGGCTGCGCGGAGTGTCACGATCATAAGTTTGACCCGTTCACGCAGAAGGACTTCTATCGCTTCGCCAGCTTCTTCGCTGACATCAAAGAACGCGGGCTGTATTCGGGAGCCAACCGCGACGACAACTGGGGTCCGACAATCAAAGTTCCTGATCAGGGGTTCGGCGAACTCGTCAAACCGGTGGATGAAAAGATCCAGCGACTGACCGGGTCGATTGAAGCAGCCAACATCAGCGACGGCATGAAGAAGTGGGAAGCCAGCTTCAGCAACAGCGGTTCTGAATGGGAGACTCTGGACGTTGCCGAACCAAAAGCGCTTCGCGGTACAAAGCTGGCTGTACTCAAAGACAAGTCAGTCCTGGCCTCCGGACCTCACGGCGGAACCAATACCTATTCGATGACGACCACCACATCGCTGGCTGGCATCACGGGATTCCGCATCGAACTGCTGCCGCACGAATCGCTTCCGGCGAAGGGACCGGGACGAGCCGGCAACGGCAACTTTGTTTTGAGCGAACTGAAAGTGGCCGTCGTGGACGCTGACGGTAAACGAACACCCCTGAAGTTTGTGAAAGCCACCGCCGACTTCGAACAGGCTGACGGCGCGAATAATCCGTACAAGGGCTGGAAGGCTGCTGCGGCAATTGATGGCGATGTCAAAGGCAGCACGTGGGGCTGGGCGGTGATGCCCGAATTCGGCAAGGCACACGAACTGGTCGCGCAGTTGGACGCACCGCTGGAAACTGAAGGGCCGGTAAAACTAGCGTTCGACATTGAACAGAACCACACAAACCCCGGTCACACGATCGGTCGGTTCCGGCTATCAGCGACGGCATCGAAAACGGTTCGCCTGAACCCTCGCCAGGCACTGCCCGAAAATATCCGGCAACTGCTGGCTGTTGAGAACCGTAATGACGCACAGGAAAAACAACTGGTCGCGTACTACCGATCCATCGCTCCCGAACTGGCCGAAGTTCGAACGCGGTTGGAAGCCGCCAAAAAACAACGAGCCAAATTGGTCAAACAGAACACACGACGAACGCTGATTACGGTTGCCGTGAAACCACGCGAGATGCGAGTTCTCCCGCGAGGCAACTGGATGGACACCAGCGGCGACATTGTCCTGCCTGGTGTTCCTCACTTCCTGCCGCAGGTGCAATCAACCGCAGACCGTGCCAGCAGACTGGATCTGGCGAACTGGATCACCGACGCCAACAACCCGCTCACATCGCGCGTGTTTGTGAACCGGTTGTGGAAGATGTATTTCGGTTCCGGCTTATCGAAAGTGCTGGACGATCTTGGTTCACAGGGCGAGTTTCCTTCGCATCCTGAACTGCTGGACGAACTCGCGCTGGAGTTCATCGAAAGTGGTTGGAACATCAAGCACATGGTCAAGTTGCTGGTGATGTCGGATACGTATCGGCAGTCGTCGTTGATGCGCGATGAGCTATCGGAAATCGATCCATACAACCGCCTAATGGCCCGCCAATCTCGGTTTCGTATCGATGCAGAATTGGTCCGCGATAACGCCCTGGCCGTGAGCGACCTGTTGGTCCGCGACATCGGCGGCCGCAGCGCGAAGCCGTATCAGCCGCCGGGATTGTTGCGGCACCTCAACTTCCCGCGGCGGACTTACAAACACGATACCGATCAAAACCAGTACCGGCGTGGCGTCTACACGCACTGGCAGCGTCAGTTTTTGCACCCCGCAATGAAGTCGTTTGATGCGCCGGCTCGAGAAGAATGCACGGCCGAGCGGCCGCGTTCAAACACACCGCTGGCCGCGTTGGTTCTGCTCAACGATCCATCCTACGTCGAAGCGGCTCGTGTGTTTGCCGAACGGGTATTGTTAAGCGACGCGAAGACAGACGAAGAACGCATTATCAATGTGTTCCAGCACGCCTTAAGCCGCGATCCCAATGCACAGGAACGTACGGTGCTGACGTCACTGATTGCCGCTCAACGAAAGCGATACACTGCCACACCCGATGCGGCGAAGGAGATTGTCTCGACCGGCCAACAACCAGTCGCGAAAGACCTTGATGCCGTCGAACTGGCAGCACTGCTTTCCGTGACGCGGACCGTGTTCAACATGCACGAGTTCATCACTCGCAACTAGAGGTAGAACCAGGCCCCGGTGATCAACCGTCGTTGGCGACCAACGAGGATGAAGTCTCGAACCCACGTTCCTCCAATCCGCTCCCGCTCCCTGCGGCGGCGAGAAAGCAGAAGGTGAAAACAACGAGGCTGGCGGGAACAACCTTTTCGGCAACAGCGCGAGTCATAAGTGCATCTGCCTTGTTCGATTCGAGTGCGGACGTTTGGGTGTGCCGGGAGGTACTTGTGAACCCCAGCGGGTGGCGTTGCCCAGATTCGCCGCTCAGGTTCACGCAATTGTTCGACGAGTCACTGGCACGTTGACCACAGCTGCAAGCTGGAGCAACGTGCGAAGACTATTCCAGCTGCGGCCATCCTTTGTTTCCTTTTCCGATTTGCAATACGACGAACAAGATAAGTAGTCCAACGAGAGAGCCTAGAGCTTGGGGCAAGGTAAGTCCGGCGGCGAGATTGACCGCAGGCCCGACAGTGTATGTCAGAACTAATCCCCAGAACCCCCATCGTTTCCAACAGAAAAGAGCAATAACGAACACGATGTTCAGCACTCCACCGACTGTCAGAGCTGGTAGTACCCACTCAGGCGCATTCGGGTAGTTCTGCTCGATGAGATCGGCCCCGCCAACCAAATAGACTATGACAACGATTGTATTCATGATGAGCATCAGCCCCAACCATGCTGCTAAGCATCCATGCCGCTGCTTCGTCTGGCGTTCTTTAGGCCTGTCGACTGGCGTATCATCGTCGGTGATTGGTGTGTAAGAATTGGTAGTCATTGGCTTCAGATTATTGTGCTTTATTACGATCAGCCGATGTTGCCGCTTAACGTACGGATTCACCGGGCCCCGGCGAATTCGCTAAACATTGAAATCCGCGCGACCCGCGGCTCCCTGTGCAACCCATTGTCGTCCATTGATTCCGGGTTAGCCATCTGTTGTTCTGACAGCTACCGCAGAGAACCAATCTGAGTAGTTGTCACAGGTTAGTCCGTCAATTCGAAGCTGGCCAATTGAGTTCTCGCAGTGTTCAACAAATTGCGAGTATTCAGTCGTATTCAATGAGAATGGCTCCCATTGGATTGTAATTTCTGAGTCTGCGTCATCGACGCCGCATTTGAAGAACGAGTTCAGTATTTCGATCGGCGGAAGCAATCCTGACTTCCGGACAATGTCGAAACTCATTCCTTTTTTTGCGATCGTGATGGCTTTGGACAGGTTCATTTAAAGCTGAGTATTTTCAGAATTGCACGACGAGCCGAGCATCACCGGATACCGTTGGTGACATCGATTTGCGATTACGGTACCGGCGGCAGTTCAGTGCAGGATTTGTTTGCCCTACTTCCGATGATCTCGGAAACTCAGTACTTCATTGTCGAAGAAAAGGTTGATTGGCGAATCAGAAAAATACCAGAGTCCATCGTGCAGCAGTCCGTCATCTATTTCAAACCTCCATTCATCGTCACCAACGGATATCAGGACGCTGAACTGAGTCGTCTGAGTGAGCTTTCCCTTGGGAGCGGCCTTTTGACGTATCTTCGAAGGCGTGCATGTCTTCAGTGTTATTGACTTGCGGTCAATCTTCTTGTCCCGGATCAGCTTCTGAATCTTTGTGAACGACTCATGGATGCCCCTATTTCGAAGTGCATGGTACTCGCGAAGCTTGTCCGCTGAGATTTCATTGACACCAAGTTGCTTCATTATCGACAGCATCCGCCGCGTCGATACCCAACAATGTGAGTAGGCAACGACGTCATTGGCCACGATTGCGTCGACGAGCGATTGTCCAAGTAACCGCTCCGGCGTCGGCTCAGTCGAGGCCAAATCGCCACTTGGGATCGTGGTTACGAGGATGAAAAGGGGGGCTAGCAGGCTGTTGAAAAAGGCCGTTTTGCAATCATCAAGTGTTGATAGAGGCG
>CAZAIB010000085.1:0-29204 GCA_964485095.1 uncultured Planctomycetaceae bacterium
ATCTGAGTGAACTCAGGCTGCCGGTCTGCTCGCAGGTCTTCATCGCGGAAACAGCGCGCGATTTGGTAGTAGCGGTCGAAACCAGACACCATCAAAATCTGCTTGTAGATTTGTGGCGACTGCGGCAACGCGTAGAACGCACCCGGATGAACTCGACTCGGCACCAGGTAGTCGCGCGCACCTTCCGGCGTGCTGCGGCCGAGCATCGGTGTTTCGATTTCTAGGAAGTCGAGGTTGTTGAAGTAGTCGCGAACCGACTGCGTCAACTTGTGCCGCATGATGATGTTGCGTTGCAGCGTCGGGCGACGCAGGTCGACGAACCGGTGGCTTAGACGGAGTTCCTCATTGGGGAGCTCGGTGGTTTCCGGTTCAAACGGAGGCGTCTTACTCTTGCTGTGAACCGTAAGTTCGGACACAACGATTTCAATCGCACCGGTGTCCAGTTTTGGGTTCACCAAATCATCGCCGCGGTATTTCACTCGGCCCGTGACCTGGACAACATCTTCCTTGCGCAGCTTGCGAGCGACCTCGGCCATCTCAGCGTCCGCATCCGTATTGAAAACGATCTGCGTCTTGCCGTATCGATCGCGCAGATCGATAAACAGCAGGTTCTCACCAAAGTTGCGATAGTTATTAACCCAGCCGGAAAGCGTAGCCGTCTGATCGACGTGATCCCGCCGCAGTTCGCCGCAGGTGTGAGTGCGTAGCACGATGTGTGTCCTGATGTCTTGAGTTGGTAGCCGCGATCAGCGCGAGCGAACGCGTTCTCGTCGCAGCCAAGCCGGGGATTATAGGTTGCCGTGTCGATCGTCGGGAGGCCAGAAGCGACGGCCTGCAGAACGTTTTCAATACTCAGATTTTGGGCTACCACGGAGTTCGCCAAGCGGCGACATAAAGTCACCGGAAGCCGGGGGCGGGAAAGGCTCTCGGCCGCGCCCCTATCCATCTCACTTTTTCCGTCGGGAAAGTGGCCCTTTGCCGAGCTTGGCCTTCGGCATGGCAGGGGTGCCTTTCGGGATTGGCTGATCCTTGGGTCGGGATTTCGCAACCGGCTGCGGCGCGAACGGTTCGGCACCCAGCAGATCTTTCAACTGCCCGTAGAGCGACGGCCAATCTTCCGGTTCGCTGTCCAGCGGCAAATACGCTGAGACGGTATCGACGACCCGCAAATCGGCGTCGGACGACTTCGCCAGCAGGTTGATGTACTTGCCATCTTTGTAGCCCAGCACGCAGAAATCGTCTTCGATGTGCAGATCGTTGACCGTCCACTTCGCGGCCATAATCTGAACCTCACGCAACTGCATGAGCTGATCGGAGTCCGTCGGAATCGGACCGAAACGATCGCGGAGTTCTGTTTTGAACTCAGCAAGTTCGTCCAGAGATCCCAGCGACGACATCCGGCGATAGATTTCGATCTTGGTCCGGCCGGGCGGGATGTAGTCATCGGGAAAGAACGCCGACACGGGCAGATCGACGGCAACATGCGGCTGCTCGCGCAGCGGTTCGTTCTTCAGATTCCGAACAGCGTTCTCCAGTAGCTGGCAATACAGTTCATAACCGACAACGGAAATGTGTCCGCTTTGTTCGGTTCCCAAAATGTTGCCAGCGCCGCGAATCTCAAGGTCGCGCATGGCGATTTTGAACCCCGCTCCAAGCTCGCTGTATTCTTCGATCGCTTTCAACCGCTTCGCCGCGGCCGAAGTGAGTTGCTTGCCTTCTTCGAGCAAAAGGTAGCAGTACGCGCGGTGGCGGTACCGGCCGACGCGACCTCGCAGTTGATGCATGTCGGCCAGGCCATAGATGCCGGCCATGTTGATAAACATCGTGTTGGCGTTTGGAATGTCCAAACCGGATTCGATGATCGTTGTCGCCACCAAAATATCCGCGCGACCGGCGACGAAATCCAGCATGGCCGCTTCGAGTTCCGCGGGAGTCATCTGGCCGTGACCGATGGCGATGCTGGCCTCGGGTACGATGCTCTGGAGTTCCTCGGCGACCGCTTTGATGTTGTGAACCCGGTTGTGGACGAAGTACACCTGACCGTTGCGGTTGAGTTCCCGCACAATCGCGCGGCGGATGAGTTCCCTGTCGTACTGAACCACCTTAGTTTGAATGGCCGACCGATCCTGCGGTGCGGTGGTGAGGCTGGAGATATCGCGGATGCCCAGCAGCGACATGTGCAATGTTCGCGGAATTGGCGTGGCCGTGAGCGTGAGGATGTCGACTTCCAAACGAAGCTGTTTCAGCATCTCTTTCGCATCGACACCAAAGCGTTGTTCTTCATCAATAATCAGCAGGCCAAGGTTCTTGAAGCGGACATCTTTTTGTACCAGGCGATGCGTTCCGATCACGATATCGACTTTGCCGTGAGCCATCTTTTCAAGGATCACTGATTGTTCGGCCTTCGACCGGAACCGCGATAACCCGGCAATCGAAACGGGGAACTCAGCCATCCGATCACAGAACGAACGATAGTGCTGTTCTGCCAGAACTGTCGTCGGAACCAAAACGGCGACCTGCCGACCGTTGTCCACACACTTGAACGCGGCCCGCAACGCGACCTCTGTTTTTCCGTAGCCAACGTCGCCACAGATCAAACGATCCATCGGCCGCTGGCGTTCCATATCCTGCTTCAAATCCGAAATCGCCTGCGCTTGGTCGTCTGTTTCCGTGTGTGGAAAAGCGGCGGCGAACTCACGCTGCAGATGCGAGTCAGGAACCGACTTCAGCCCCGGCTTGGCTTCGCGCTGAGCCTGCATCTTCAACATGTCGCTGGCCATGTCCTCAATGGCTTCAGCGACACGCGCTTTCTTTTTCGCCCACGCCGTGCCGCCCAACTTAGACAGCGGCGGAGCAATTTTTGCGGCACCGACGTATTTTTGAACCAGATGAATCAGCGACACCGGCACGTACACGCGCACCTTATCGCGGAATTCCAGTATCAGGTGTTCTTCAATCTGGTTCTCTTTTTCCAGCAGCTTCATACCCTGAAAACGACCGATGCCGTTTGTCAGGTGCACGACGTAGTCGCCTTCTCGCAGGTCCAGAAAACTGTCGATCGCCCGGCTTTGGATTTTCTTTTGCCGAGCCGTCGGTCGGCGCACATCAGTTCGACCAAACAATTCGTGGTCGCCGATGACCAGTGTTCTTTCAGCCAGCATATGGAACCCGCGTTCCACGTGGCCGAGGCACAGAGAAATGTTCCCCAGCGTTGATGATTCCTGAAGCACCTCTTCCAACCGCTTCAACGCGCCCTGGTTGTGGCAGGCAATCAACACGTGGCCGCTTTCTTCGGCCGCCAACGATAACTCTTCCAAAACAGATTGGGGCGTCCCATTGAAGCGTTCAATCGATTCAACACTCAGACGACAGTTGCTGCGTTCAGAACCCGCCGCGATAGCTGACACGGTGACAACCGGACGTTCGTGACACTTTGCAAGTGTGGCCTGAACGCTAAACAAGCCACGCGGATCGTTAAGGCGTTCGAGGTACAGTTTGCCTTCGTCAATGGTCTCCTGAAGTTCCGTCAGCACGACCCATGTATCGGCTTTCAGCGAATCAAACAAACTCGCACCGCCAATACTCGCGGCGACATCGTCGCTTTCAACAGGAGCAACGGCGGTGATGCTGACTGTCTTCAGTTCTTCAAGCTTACGCTGAGTTTCCACATCGAACCGGCGGATGGATTCCACCTCGTCACCAAAGAACTCAATGCGTAGTGGGTTCGATTCCGCTGGCGGGAAGATGTCCACAATTCCGCCGTGCACGCGAATCTCACCAGGTAACTCAACCGCCGGAACACGATCGAACCCACGCGCAACAAACCACTCGATAAGTTCTTCCAGATCGAACTCATCGCCATTGCTAAACACCCGCGTCGACGCGCTGATCTGTTCCTGATCCGGAACCGGCTGCATAAGCGCCGGCAGGCTGGCAACAATCAGTCGCGGTGTGTCCTCGTCCAGCTGCCGGAGAACTCTCAGCCGGTTCCCAAACACGACGTCGGCAACGTTGTGTTCGTTCGGCAATGATTCCCAGGCGGGGAAGACGATCGTTTCGCGTTCGGGCAGAAAACCCATCAGGTCATGGCTGAACCGTTCGACATCGCGAATGCGGGGCACAACCACCAGCACCGACCCCGGCGCCGAAGCAGCCACGCCCGTCGCAGACAGCGCGCAGGACGATCCCCAGGCTCCGTCGATGGAAGCACTCTCGCCGCGCTTTAGCGAGGCCAGAACATCGGCAAAGCCTTCAGCATTGAGCAGCCCCGAGGCGAGCTCGTTCAGACTTTGGGCAAACGCCCGTTTCTTTGCGGCCATGCGGACTCAAATCCGACAAGTAGGCCGCATTCTTCGGCGTAGCGAAACCGACGTCAAGTGATGGCCCGTTTTCCGAAGGCCTTACGGTACGAACACCCCGTTGATCAGCAACTGACCGTTTGGTGTTGCTCCGTCGAAGTCGAATGCGAAGTCGCCGAAGGGACCAATCGTGATGAGGTTACCCGGACTGGTGTCAATCAGGTTGATAACGCCGAAGGCATCGATTTCCAGACCACGGGCATCATCCCCGAGCATCGTGATGGCGTTGTTCTCGAATTGGAATGTCGAACCTTGACCGATGCGGTCAATAAAGATGCCGCGATTGTCGTCATTGGCAGCCAGAGAGGTATCAACGATCGAGTTGCTATTCATCCGGAGAATGGTCTGTTCGTTGAAGTCGAACTCAAACCCTGTCAGGTCGTCGCCGTCCAGCGTAACGACACTGTTACTGATTTCGATCTCCGCCGGCCCCTCAAGTTCCATGAACAGACCAAACTTCTCGTCGCCGACCACGTTGCTTACACCAGCATCGCCAATCTCCCAGGTATTCGTGAGGAAGTTCAGTTCTGTGCTATCGTCGTCGTTGGCGTTGTTAACAAACACGCCAAATTGCACCACTTCGGCTGTATCCAGCGTGAACAGGTTCGCGTTGACTTCACCAAACAATGGGCCATCCCAGTTAACAGACAGCAAGTCGCCCAGCGCCGACTCGAACTGGTTGCCCTGGATGTCCAATTCGAGGTGAGCTTCCTGACCACCAACGTCGTTGGAGATATTAATCAGGTCAAACAGGTTGACGTTTTCGATTTCGGAATCCAGAACCTGGACGAGGAACGGAAAATCGTACAGACCGATGTCTGCATCTTCTGAAGGATCTTCGGTGTACTGAAGACGAATAGTCTCAGCACCGTTGCCTGCATCGCCGTTGTCTTCATACAGAGCATTCGAGATCAACAACCGTGGAACATTGATCCCGTCGATTGCTCGTTCGTTGTTGTCCTCAAAGTTGGTGGTGTCGAGTTCCAGGAGGCCTGTTTCCACGCGTGGGGCCTGACCCTCACTTGGTGATTCAAGTAGTTCCGTGTAGGCGACATCGATACCGATTTCGTTGTTTTGGAAGTCCATCTGATTCAGACGAACAATACCAGGGTTCCGTAGAAACGCACCAGCAACCGTCGCACCAGTAATAGTACCGCCTGCACCTGCACCTCCGTTGTCTTCGCCTGTCACGACGAAGCTACTGTCTGGCTGTGCTCCCTGCGTCGCTCTGAAAGTGTCCTCAATGCGAATTCCAAACCCAACAGCCCCGGTGCTATCGACACTGCTGAATTGCATGTCGATTCCCGAGGTCGTGATATCGACGGCCTGGCCAAGGTTCGCATCAATGGTTCCGTCAAACACGCGAATGCTGGAGTTGTTGGCAGCAAGCAGACTTGTACCACCACCGTCGGTATTGATGTCCAGGTTGGCGAAGACCAAATCTGCTTCGCCCAATTCACCTTCAACGTTGTTAGTAAGCTGCACACCAGCGTCACCAAGAGTCTCATCAGCAAACAGGTCGTTAAACAGAATGTTGGCCTGAGAACTGGCGATCTCAACCGCCGAGTCTGTGATGTTGTTCGGGTTGTCGATACTGGTCAGACCATTGAAGCTAATCCGACCGGTTGAGTTATCAATCAGGATTCCATGCGACGGCTGAGTTCGAACAGGAGCTGGTAGAACCGGACCGCGGTTCGCGATGGTAACGTCGCCTTCAAACCGAACCGAAGCGGCATCGTTTTGAATGCGAATGTTGTCGCCATCGACGTTTTCGATCAGCACGAAGTTGCTGTCATCCAGACCGAACCGCAAACTCGCGCGGCTGCCGGTCACTTCGTCAAACAGGTTGCCCGACGACAGAATACCGACACCGTTGTTCACGGCTGGCAAAGTACTGGTGATCGTCACATTGTCTCGGAAGAATACGTTCGCAGTTGCCGGGTTGTTAATGAACGAGATCCCGGCACCGGCGATTCCGCCCTGGTTCGTGATCGTGACCGGGTCGTTGATTTCGATGTCACCGCTGACTCCTTCGAAGTGGAACCCGGAACCGCCATGACCATCAATGATTAATGGAGCACCGAAGACAACTTCGCCACCTGATTCCAGATTCACAATGTTCACAGCGTTAAGTGCCGGGTTGGTAATTTCGATACCGGCGTCGCGAATCGATGACAGGAAGGTAAACGTTCCGCTGCCACCGTCGATGTTAATCCCGTGTGAAGTGCTGTTAACAAGGCGGAGATTGTCCAACGTCACGTCGCCACCGTTGTTCTCCAAAGACACGCCCATTCCACCATCGTCGTCGATCGTGGCACCAAAGGTTGTCCGAGTCGCAGTGGTTCCCGGCACGGCAACCGATCCACCCGCGAAAGAGACGAATCCATCTGCTTCTGTATTTTGAATACGAACCGCAAAGTCAGATGAGTTTTGAATACGTCCCAGGCCAGGATCGATGTCAGAGGCGGTCTGGCCAAATGTTGTTTCTGAGTCACCACCATCCACGTGGAACCCAACGCCACCAGTGTTGGCAATCACGGTATCGATGATTTGGTTGATCCCATCCGGATTCACGAGCTGGATGCCATCACCCAAAGTGTCTCGCACATCGTTTTGGTTCAGGACCACATTCTCAACCGCATTGCCGAAGATTCCATTGCCGTTTGAAGCACTGATTCGGAACCCGGAGAACTCGACATTATTAGCCAGCGTGACTGCATTCCCGGCTGAATTCGCCAGCAGCGGACGCAGCAGCGTGGAGTTGCTGGCGGTAAAGTCTGGTGAAGCACCCAGTAAGACCGGCCCCGGACCCACCGCATCGACAAAGTGCTGAGTTACACGGTTGCCGCTGGCATCGACAATTAAGCCTTCACCAATAATGCGCTGATTGCTGCCAAGAATCACGCTATTGTCCGGACCACCAAACCACTCACTGCCACCATGCACGAAGACGATATCACTACCCGTCGCCTGACCGGCCGCAATATTGCTGAATGGAAACTCAGCAGTACCGTTCTGAATCGCTCCCGCGTTGCTGTTAACGTGAACGATATCGAAGGGAGCACCGGAGACTGAGTTAATCGCGGTCACACCGGTGTCAACAATACGGGTGGTGTCTGTTGAGAACGTGTAGTTACGTCGAACAGGTTCACCCAGACGGTACCGGGCGTTGTTAGACGGAGCGTTCTCGCGGTAGCCACCGAAGTTCATTGCCACACCGAAGGTGACGTTCGTATCGAACTCGTCATCGTTGGTGACTTCGACGTTCCCTTCGAGCCAGTCGAAAAGGTTACCCGAGAGGCGTGCTTTCCAGCCGGTAAATTCAATGTCAGACGTTTCGAAGTAATAAGCACCACCAAACAATCGAAGCTGGTGTCGTTCAGCGATAGGGCCCGGAAGCAGAACACCAAACTCTGTATCAAACCCTTCAAGCGTTGTCGCGAGACTGCGGACCTGGTTGAACTGAAGCTCGTTTCCAACGAAGACAGATGTGTTTGGAATCGCGTCGATACTCAGTAGTTCTTCTGTTTCGTCAAAGGGCTTGTACATGTTCCCGCGCCACTCCCAGTTGTGTGAGAGCAATTCGGCTCCAATACCCCATTCCTTGAAGTGAGCGCCTGTGTGTTGGTCGCGGTCGAAGTAACCGTTCAAACCGAAGACCGCATCAATGTCACTGAAGTAGTGACGGAAGCCCGTACCGAAGCTCCACGCCAACCCATTGTCATTGGTACGAACGAAACGCCCATCGCCAAAGACAAGACTGTTCCCAAACGTCGCATACGGCATCGCGCCGATGTGCGAAATTGATTCCTGACGACCAACGGTCTGCCCGGCAACGTGCCCGCCGCGCAGTAAGACTCCTGCACCACGACCGTTGAAGTTCAGAACGTCCCCCGATACGGAACCGGATGGACCAAGCTGATTAGCGTAGTCCTGCGGGATAAATGTCTGAGCGCTACTTGAAGCGGGTGTGTTCACCGCAACGAACGCGGCCATCGCTGCCAGTGAACTGGCAACGCGGCGGAAGATCGTTGAGCGACGACTCACGTTTTGACCCGTCATGCTGTACCTCTATCGGTAGCACGCCTGACCAATTGACCAAGCGTCCCACGAACGTAATGTGACCGGCGGAGTGCCGACCGATCGGATTTTCAGCGATGAAAGAGAGAGAAGAGACTGGCCTTTTAGCGGTGCCAAAATCAGCCAGCAATGCGAATTGGAACGCCACGATGCGATCAGGCAAAACCGGCCGGACGGTTCTGAAAGAATCAGGTTTCGCATCGGCATTAACTGCCACGCAGCAGCGACGCCTGCAATTAACGCGCATACGCCGCAAATCGCTACCTTGGTGAGCCGCGGCTGTTGTCTGGCCCGGACGCTTACAGATCAGCTCTCGTCATTACCCGCATCGACAAGGACCAGCGGCTCAAACTGGCCCGCTTTTAGCAGGCCAATCAGCGTCTCACGGCCGGTATGCTGACCCAGCACGGCCCGGAGTTCGCTAGAACCGTCTGTGTTTCGATAGCTCACAACCTGATGCTCACCCAGTCGCAGCCTGAACGCAGCCGCGCCGGAAGATGGCACCACCTTGCGGTTCTCCGTGACCGTTAATCCCGCCCACTCGGCGTCCTCAGCAGTCCGATCCGGGTGCCAATCCATAACCATCGCGGTGTTCACGGCCGTCCTGCCTTCAGCGGTGACCTGCAAGGTGCCCTCCACGACATCACAACCACCTGCGCAACTTTGCACTCGGTCAAACTCGAGGCTCACAGGGAAGACTCGCACGGGCAGGTCCCCCGTGTGCAGTCGCCACTCACGCGAAATAAAATCAGCCCGAGCCATCACGCGCTGAGCCAACGGGAGACCGCTCTCATATCGAATGACACCGTTTCTTGTGGTTCGAACCGCGTCCATCAACAGCAGAAAGGCTCCCGTACGCGACAGAAATATCTGCCGGACGAGCCGGACGTTGCCGGTCGTTTGCTCAAGCTCAATGAAGTCGCCGTCTTTGTCTGAGTACCAACAAGAACAGGACCATTCACCCGTCAGCGGGACAGTCTTCCCCGATACGGTCAGTGTGGTCGCCCACTCGCCCGAGACGATAGGCGTTCCATTCGCGCAGACCGACAGTTGCACTGATTGTTTGTCGTGTGCGAGTGCAACCAAATTGGCATCGACTTTCCGCGATGAACGCATATGCGCCGTCATGCCCCAATCAGACTGACTGGAAGGCCAGGCAGTACGATTCTTCTTTGCGGCCTTTTGCTTCAGAACCAGAAAGCGTGCCGCTGCACCGACCGGCGTTTTCTTTGACCACCCCGCGACGCTGGCAGCCAGCGGTAGCAATGTTCTTGCCAAACCGGGAACCGCATCAAACGCAAAACAACCATCCTCGCAAATCAACTCAGTAGCCCGCGCAGTGACGTCGCGGAACCGGTCTTTCGCGTCGCTTTCAAACACCGGCCGCTTGAATGATTTGCCCCACCAGCCGGCTCGAACAAAAGGCGTCAGCCATGTCGCGAGCGTTGTGAACGCAGCCGCTTGTGGAGTTCCATCGTTGTCCGTCGATTCCAGCAGCAATTGCCCAAGCTGAACCGAGGCCCGCGAAAACTCAGAGCCTGCGTTGAGTAGCGGTCCGAACAGCAGTCCAACGACAACACTGCACTCAAGCGATGACACGATGTCATCATCACCCGATGGTTCGGCCATCAAAACCAGACGCCACAATCGGCACCATGTCTCGACTTCCAAATCAATGGGCGGGCTCAATAACAATTCAGAGACCAGTCGCCGTTCAACGTCACTCCGAATCCCAGTCGCCGCGACCGAACGCACCCAACCCACAATCGCGCGGCCCAGACCATAGCGCTGTTCACCGGCAGAGCCATTCGCGAACTCACCGACAAGCGATTCAATATCACTTGGAGCCGCGTTCCCTGGCAGCAGCCCCAGGGACACGCCTCGTACCTGCTTCCTGAACCGACCAGCAAACGGTTCCAGCCACGCTCGATACGCGAGAACAAACCGCGTCACATCGCCTTTGCGAGCCGCCTTGACCAGCTTCTTCGGAGCGGAATCATCCCACTCAATCCGCTGCAGGAAAACTGAATCTGTGCCGTCCAACGGGCTACCGGACGGTCTGCGACTAAAACCAATCGACATGCGTAAGTCTCTTCCACGTTGCATGGGTGAGGCTAATCGAAACACGTGCAGATGCAACGAAAACTCCCGGCCAACGTAATCGGAATAGTCGTCCGATTATGCCTGTTTCTCCGTTCTTGCGCCCGTCTGGTGTTAGCTTCAGTTGGTGTAACCCGTCAGGTCGATACCGCGAGAAGAAATCTCCGCGCGCAGCCTGCGCGGTCGGCCAAACTCTCAGACTAATGGACTGCCTGATATGTCTCGATCACTCCGACGCCGTTCTCAACGCGCTCAGAAGTCACACCGCAACGCGTATGAAGCCCCGCAGATCGTTGAGAAGCTTGAGCAGAAGCAGTTGCTGGTCGGTCAGGTCCAGGCCGTTGTCCGCGGCGACAACCTGTTCATCACAGGTGAAGAGAGTGCTAACCAGGTCGATATCTCGCTCTTGGATGGCAACGTTGTTGTGCGTCCGAAGCAGGGAACTCGCATCAACGGCCAACGCGGCGCGTTCGTCGCTTTCGGCGGTACCGATACCGTTCCGGGTAGCATCTTCATCGACATGCGTCAGGGCGACGACACCGTAATCATTTCCGGCGGTATCAAAGTTGGCGGCGACGTTCGGGTGGCTGGCGACCAGGGTGATGACACGCTTGGAATCGACAACGCCGTCATCCGTGACGACCTCATCTTCATCGGGGGAGCAGGGGACGACAACCTGTCTGTCGAAGACTCACGAGTGGTCGGCCTGACGTCGATTAATCTCAGTTCCGGCGACGACCTTATCCGTGCGGTTGATTCTGAGTTCTTTAACACATTCCGAGCCCGCGGGTCTGTGGGTGAGGACTCCGTTGTCCTTGATGGTGCAGACTTCCGACGCCACGTGCAGATTTCTTTGCAGGATGGCGATGACATCATCGACATGCGTAATTCACGCGTTGACGCTCGCTTCAGAATCAATACCGGACGCGACGACGATATCGTTGTCATTGACGATTCAACTTTCGAGCACACGTCTGTGTTCGATCTGGGAGCCGGTGCAGACAACTTCGCATTGGGCGATGGCGACGGCGACAATACCGATGCGACACCAGCCAGCGGCAATGTCTTCAAGCGAGCGTTCGTCACAGTTGGCGGAAGCGGCGTTGACGCCTTCACTGCGGACATCGACAACGAGTTCCGCAGCGCACGTCGAGAAGGTCGTTTTGAGAGCGACACGTTCGTTGGCAGTACCGCTGGCGCGATTGCTATCGCTGATGGCGTTGCAGATAACATTAGCGATCTCATCGATGTCGAACTGACAGCCAGCGCCGCCGCGGGTGCGGACGATCTCGTATTCGGTTCTGGTGACGCCAGACTGGTCACGACACAGGATGAAACTGTCACGGTCACAGGTGTCACCGATGGCGGCGCTGATCTTGAATTCGACACTGATGGCGACGGGGTGTTTGACGACTTGACGGCGACGGCCGATCCCGATGGTTCGTACTCGGTCGAGGTTCCAATCGTCGAAGGCATCCAGACGATCGACATCCGGAATGTTGACCAAACTGGTGAGACTGAGCAGATTCAGGTCGAAAGAGCCACTGGTTCCATTGTCCAGTTGGAAACCACTCTCGGCACCATCGACCTTGTCCTGTTCGATGACGATGCCCCGGTGACGGTGGCTAACTTCCTGAGCTACTTCGACGAGTTTGGCGACAACTCAATCATCCACCGAAACCCTGACAACTTTGTCATTCAGGGCGGTGGCTTCACTGTGACTGGTGAGGAAGTAACGGCAGTCCCAACAGATCCGCCAATCGATTCTGAGTTCGACCCAGACAACTCAAACGTCCGCGGTACGTTGTCAACGGCCCTGCTAGCCGGCGACCCGGACAGCGCAACAAGCGGCTGGTTCATCAACCTGCAGGACAACTCTCCCACGCTTGATGCCGATCAACACACTGTCTTTGGCCGAGTTCTTGGCGGAGAATTGGGCAGCATTGCGGTGGCGGACGCAATTGACGCGTTAACCAAGTTCGACGTCGGACTAACCTCAGGCCAACTTGAAACGCCGCTTCAGGACTTCGAAGAGACGGTGGACCTGACTGGAACAATTTCGATTGCCAACGGCAGTGTCACTGCCTTCGGAACCGGAACGCAGTTCACAACAGAACTCGAAGTCGGTGACCAGTTCACCATTGAAACGCAAATCTTCATCGTCAACACGATCAACGGCGACGACGACCTCACAGTGACGACTGCTGCACAGCAAGAGTTCACTGACGAGACGGCGACCATCGACAACACGCCGGACGAAGACAACTACGTGGTCTTCTCTGACATCTCACTGCTAAGCAGCCTCGCCGAACTGTAAGCGACCTACGACGCTCGCTTGGCGGCAATCTCGTCGCCAAGCGTTCCAATCATCGTCGTCAGTTGCTCGCGCAGCTGCGTCATCACAGGATCAGCCTCGCCGCGCGGACGCTTGGTGTCGACTGCAATCGGTTCGCCAACGTCCATGTGCAGCTTGATAGGCGTGTGGACCTTCGTCTGATCCGTCAGGTCTTCCTCAAAACGTTCCACTGTTTCCATGATGCGTTCTGGTGGAGAGTTCTCATCGACGTATCCACGCGGGTACAGGCTTAGCTGCTGAGCCGTATAGAGATCCGCAAGGTGGCTCCAACGACGATCCCGTTCTGCGTCGTCAACTTCTTTCGCCACCATGTCCGGCAGGATGGCCGAACGCAGCGATTTCACTCGATGAACCACGGTTCCTTCTTTCGGACCGCCCAGCCATTCAATCTCATGCGGCTCAAGGATTGAGTTAATCAAGACCTCCAGGCGATCGTATGGATCGCCATCGTGGATCTGGTCCGTGTACTGCAACTCCTTCAACGCCAACAACGCGCGACCTATTTTGGCAAGCCGCGTTCGCAGGTCGTCTGACGTATTCGGTTTCCAGGAAAGTCTGCGTTCAATGTCATCCAGAACCGGGCCGACACTCTGAGCAATGTCGCCCATGAACTCGTACCGTAGCGCGACCGGGTGGATGACGACCTTCTTGTCCGGATCCAGTTTCACACGTTTCTTTGCCGCAGTTCGCGCGATGAAGGCGGTTCCGTCCATCAGCGATTGCAGGCGGTCGTTGCAGCGTGAAATGACACCTTCCGGAAACACAATCAGCGGGCGAGTCGCCTCTGTGACAATCTCAACCGCGGTGTTGAGAGCAAGACGATCCATCCCTTCGCGGTAAATGCTGAACGCTCCCAGCCGATGCGAGATGAATGTCTGCAGCCGCGTTTGCTTGAACACGTGCCAGCTGGCCATCGAATGCGTGTGACAGTCGGCGGCAATATTAATTAGTCCCATGGCCATCGGATCACTGGGACGGCAGTGGTTCGGACACAACAAAATGCCGTGCCCGGCGTTCATCGACTCCTTCAGCCGATCAATCCCGCGAATGTCCCACTCCGTAATTCCGTGAACCTTACGCAGGTGCCCGGGCAGCAGGAACCTGAACAACCTGGAAATAAGCGTACCCTTGTAGGGTGGCACAAACTCGTACGGCTCATCAATGACGACGCGATGCATTATTTACTCAGCGGTGAACTCAAACTCATCAAGCGACCCGGGCTTCATCGTGACACTATAGCCGGGGGCGGTCGGAGGCATATAGCGACCGCCCTGCATTACAATGGGATCGACGAAATGCTCATGCAGATGATCAGCGTATTCGGTGATGCGGTTCTCCAGCGAACCGCTAACGCAGACGTAATCGATGATTGACAGATGCTGCACGTACTCGCATAGCCCAACGCCGCCGGCATGCGGACACACCGGCACACCAAACTTCGCCGCCAACAACATGACCGCGATCACTTCGTTTAATCCACCCACCCGGCAGGCGTCCAACTGACACACCTGCATGCCACCAGACTGAAGAAACTGTTTGAACATGATCCGGTTGTGACACATCTCTCCGGTGGCGATTCGAATGGGAGCCACTGCCCTGGCAATGGCGGCGTGCCCCAGAATGTCGTCCGGGCTTGTCGGTTCTTCCACGAACCACGGGTCGAACTCTGCGAGCTTCTGGATCCAATCAATCGCTTCCGGCACATCCCACACCTGATTCGCATCGATCATCAGGAAGTTGTCCGGACCAATTTGATCCCGAATCACGCGGCAGCGGCGCAAGTCATCTTCCAGATCGCGACCCACTTTGATTTTGAAGTGAGACCAACCACGTGACATCAGGTCCGTGCAGTTCGCTCGCAGTTTCTCGTCTGAGTACCCCAGCCAGCCGGCAGAAGTTGTATACGACGGGTAGCCATCGCGAACCAGTTCGTCGATGCGCTGCTGGCGAGTTGGTTCCTGCTGCTTCAACAACTCGACCGCCTCATTCCGAGTTAACGCGTCGCTGATGTGGCGGTAGTCGATTAAGTCGGCGATCGATTCGGACGGCATCTCACAGATAAGTTGCCATAACGGCTTCTGCGCCAATTTGGCCAGTAGGTCCCAGACAGCGTTCACAAGCGCCGCGGTGGCCAAATGCAGAACACCTTTTTCAGGCCCAACCCAACGCAGCTGGCTCTCACCAACCAATCGTCGCCAAAACGCAGCTGGGTTGTCTCGGAGTTCGTTGACCGTCAGGCCAAGCACCAACGGCTTCAACGATTCCACGGCCGCGACGCACAGTTCGTTCCCTCTGCCAATTGTGAATGTCAGACCGCACCCCTGCAGCGACGAACCATCCACACCAATCGTGACGTAAGCACACGAATAGTCCGGGTCCGGGTTCATCGCGTCAGAACCATCAAGCCCCTGAGACGTCGGGAACCGGATGTCACGAACGGAAATACTGTCTATCGTCAGTCTGGAATCGGGCATCGGTACATCGTTGCTAAGAATGGACACGGCACTGGCTACTCCAGCGGCGTCACACAGTAGTGGCCGCACGCGACACAACGGCCCACGAATGTTCTTAAGCCCTTGTCCAGCCTGGCCCGAACCGTCCCTTTAGGTTGCCCGGTGATAATCTGGATCACTCGCCTGAACACAGACGGCGTCTGGCCGCAACCACAAGGATGTAACAAAGACAAATCTGGTCGAGCAAACGCGACAGAGCCACGCATTCGAACCGGCTGCCCATACTTCTTCGCAACGGCTTCAGCAATGTGCTTTGACAACGCGGCCCCACCTAGTTGCGTTCAACAAACCGCTGCTTGGTCAGGTACATGTTCTTCCGCAGTGTCATCTGCGGCTTCGATTCCTCATTGCTGATTTTGATCGCTTGTTCGATCCGCCGTACCGCTTCTTTGAAGTCACCTTTCGCAGCCAGAGCAGCCGCAAGTGTGTCGATTGTGTTGGCGTTTTTAAGTTGCGTTAGCTTGCAGGCCAATGTCGCATGCTTTACAGCAGCTTTCGCATCACGAACTGAATCGTCCGAACACGTCGCCAGAATCCAGGCCAGGTCGTTGTTGGCCGCCACGAACTTTGGGTTCAACTCCAAAGCCTTCTGGTAGTACTTCACGGCCTCTTTGAAGTTGGACTTACTCTTTTCCACGGCTCCAAGATTCAGGTACGGCTCTGGCAGCCCCGGCTTAAGCTTCACAGCTCGGCGGTAGTTGCGTTCGGCATCGCGAACTTTCCCCTTCTTCCAGAACACAACACCACGGTGATTGTGTGCCTCAGCGTAGTCGGACTTAATTCGAATAGCCGCGTCGAAGTCCAGCATCGCCTGGTCCAGTTTTTCCTGAGCAGAAAAGATGAGGCCTCGATTGTTCAACGCCTGAACGTTTCGCGGCTCCACTTCCAGCGCCCGGTTATAGTCACGAATCGCGCCGTCCAGATTCTTTGTTTCGCGGTACGAGTTTGCTCGGTTCACTCGCAAAGCCACACTGCGTGACTCAAGCAGGATGGCCTGATCGAAGTCCCGGATTGCCTTCTCATGCTGTCCCAGTGCGGCCCACGCCAAACCTCTGTGGTGCCACGCCTGAGCCGTCGGCTTTTCTTTGATCGAGGCCGAGAAAAACTGAACCGCATCGCTAAGCGCAATCGTATCTTCTTTCGGAGCCCAGCCCTTCATGGCGGGAACCCAAAGGAAGTCATCTTTCTCAATCGTGACGGTTAGCACCTGAGCCAGACCGACCTTCACCTTTTTGCCGGCCCGGTTCTTCACGACAACGTCGGGCTGAACCACCATGACCTGCTTCGGTGCCTGAGCAGAAGCGGTTCCAATCAGACAAACGGCGAGAATAACAATGGCTTGAACGAGACCACGCATGACTTTTCCTGGCAACAACGTCGAGGTACCGGGACCCCTGCGATCCCGCGCCAGATTGTAGTTTGTTGAGCCAGATTCTCGAACAGTAAGTTGCAAACCTGTGACCCCGCCAAATCTGCTGTCGGTCCGCCCTACTTCCTTGCCACGGAACCACGAGGCGCTCTGCAGATGCCGGCCGAGCTTCTACGTAGCTACTCCGGCCCCACATGGCTAGATGGTGTGGGAACGCACACCCGGAAAGGATGTCCCTTACCAGATTTATCCGTCACTTCGACCGGCTGCGGCGAACATTCTTTGGATCGAACATCCAACTCGGAAATTTCATTTGCGACCTTGAGAGCTGGGACAGGTGGCTCTTGGCTGATTCGCGTACGTTTGCGGCCTTGTCTTCAAGCAGCGGCTCCAACATTGTACGAGTCAAGACTCCTATGTTGCCGAGTCCCCAGATACCAAAGCAACGGATTTGCTGTCTCTTGTGATCCAAACAGGACTGAAAATACGGCTTTGCTCTCTGGTCGGGGAGGTGACGATCGCAAATGAATACCAGTGCTCCTATCAGCTCTCGAAAGACTGGCGGATTATCCTTGTGGACATCGCAACAATCCATGAACAACTTCGTTGTGTCCGGATGTGAAAGGTAGTGTTCCCAGTTCCTCACCAGCGTCCTCGCCTCGGAATTAACCTTTCTTGCCGCGCGAATCCTATCGGCATCTGTGCCTTCACGAAGGTGTCGCAACAATTTCTGTTGCTGTGGAGTCAACGCCGGGCATGGAACATGTTTCAAGAACTTTCGTTGAGCCTTTTCATCCAGTGAAACCACAAAGCCCTTGAGGAGAAGTTGCTCAGCCTGATCAAGTGGTATTGATGGCTCGCTTTGCTTTTGACTGGCCAGATGCTTCTTCTCCCCGCCAGTGATCTTCCGTAGCTGAGTGCAAAGTTGTTTGAGTGGCCCCTTCTTGTCCGAATACGCGCAGAACATCCCAGCTTCGGAGTCGAATTTTACGCCCTTAATCGCCTGCTCACGGACGAGTTTCTTCGCCAAACGCTCGACTGTATACCCGCCGCCCCCTTTGTCACCGAAATGGTCTTCGAAGTAGTGGAAGTGCGAGCAGATGACGCTGTAGTCGCTGTCTTGTTCGACGATGTCACACGGAAAGTATGGATTCGATTGCGTCATACTACAAAGGCTCCTGTGCTTATTGACTGCGAGAACCGTATACATATTAGTTGGATGGGCTCCCCATGGCTCCCCCACGAAGAACTAGAAACCTGCCATCGCCGTTCTGACCGCGCATAGAGAGAGCCCCGTAACCAAAACGGCTACGGGGCTCTACAAATTCAACGTTCGTCAGAAATCAACTAGTTGCAGCAACCGCCGACTGAGTTGATCATGACTGGAGCAGGAGCAACAGCACCACAACCACTGCAGCCAGCTGAGTAACCGTTAGTGATAACGGCACCTGAAACTGAACCACAGGTTGAGGTAGCACAGCCACCGCAAGTCTGAACCGGAACCTGCTGAGTGACGGTCTGTGGGACCATCTTTGTCACTGTTGTAGGAACCTGCTTTGAGACACAAACAGGAACACTCACTGTGTAAGGAACTTCCTCAGAGACAGTGTTGTAGCTTGTGACCGTGTAAGGCTGTTCCTGAGTTTCAGGAACCATCTCGGTGTAGTTCACAGTACGAGTCTTAGTCTCGTTCTGGTATGTCGTGAAGTTGACGGTACGAGTCTTCGTTTCCGGCTTCTGGACAGTCACTGTGAAGTTGTAAGGAACCTGTTCCTGAACCTGACGTGAAATATTCACAGTCTTGGTCTTCGTTTCAGGCTGCATGACAGTAACGGTGTAGGTGTAAGGAACCTGCTCTGTTACCTGACGTGGGACCTGCACTGTGCGAGTCTTGGTCTGAGTTTCCATGACAGTTGTCGTGAATGTGTATGGAACCTGTTCTGAAACCTGACGAGCAACCTGAACGGTGCGAGTCTTGGTCTCAGGCTTCATGGTTGTGACGGTGTAGGTGTAAGGAACCTGCTCTGAGACCTGACGAGCAACCTGGATGGTGCGAGTCTTTGTCTCAGGCTTCATCACTGTCACAGTGAAGTTGTAAGGAACCTGCTCTGAAACCTGACGAGCGACCTGAATCGTTCGAGACTTAGTTTCAGTGCGGTACTTAGTCACGTTGTAGGTGTAAGGCACCTGAGTCTGCTGCTGCCGATAAGTCGTGTAAGGCACCTGAGTCTGAACGATGTTCGGAACCCACTGGCGAGTTGTACCGCAGGAAGCAACTCCCTGAGACATAACAGGCTGAGATCCGACGATCTGACCCGACATGACCTGGCCAGACATAACCTGACCTGACATGACTGGCTGACCAGACATGACAACGTTGCCACCACAACCGGTGTTGCAACCGCCGCAACCACCACAGTTGCTGATGACTGCACCGCAACCGCCGCAGCCTGAGCTAACAACGCCACCGCAGCCTGAAACAGTTCCACATCCACCAGAAATCATTCCGCCACCACAGCCGGTGCTGTAAGTTGCAGTCTGAATTGGTGTTTCCTGCCAGTAACCCTGATCCTGAGAGACGGTGCGAGTCATTGTGACAGGCACTGTCTGACAGACAGTTCGAGTTGTTGTGACAGGCTCCTGGTAAGCAACAGAAACGTTGTAAGTCTGTTCCTGAGGCTCCATGACAGTCTTAGTAACAGTTCGCATCTGAGTGCGTTGTTCCTGGACTGCATTCATGACAGTGTAAGGCTGCTCCTGAGTGTCGTAGACAGTCTTGCATACAGTTCGCATGGCCTGTCGTTCTTCCTGCACGGGAACGTTGACTGTGTAAGTCTGCTCCTGAGCATCCATGACAGTCTTGTAAACCGTTCGCATGGCAGTGTTCTGCTTCTGGACAGGAACCTGGACTGTGTAAGTCTGCTCCTGAGTGTCCATGACAGTCTTGCATACAGTTCGCATGGCTTCTTTTGTCTGCTGAACCGGAACCATGACTGTGTAAGTCTGCTCTTGTGGCTCAGTGACAGTTCGGCAAACAGTTCGCATCTGAGTGCGTTGTTCCTGAACCGGAACCATGACTGTGTAGGTTTCTTCGCGTGTCTGCTGAACAGGCACAGAAACGTTGTAAGACTCTTCGCGAGTCTTCTGCACAGCCCGCATGACTGTGACCTGACGTGTCTTTGTTTCCTGAACAGGAACCTGCTTCGTGACAGTGCGAGTACGCTGCTGAGTCTGGTACTCAGTGACGTTGACTGTTCGCATTTCAGTAACCTGCTGAGGAACCATGATGGTTCGTTCAACAGTCTGGTACTGAGGACCGCAGTTACCGCTAACGGCAACTGAATTGTAGACGCCGCCAGAGTTGTAAACTCCCTGAGACATCATCTGAACGCCACCGTAGGCACTCATGCCATAACCAGCGTTTGAGTAACCCTGCGAGACACATGGTGTCTGCACAGGAGCGCTGCAAGGCGTGCTGCACGCCGTGCCGCATTGACCGGCGAATGCCGGGATGCCTAGTACGGCTACAAGAGCCGCTGGCAAAGTCATCTTCTTGAACACAGTAACCTCCTCTTTGGAAATGTAGACAGCTTCGTGACTTGATTGTCACTGAGTTCGGGAACACCAATACATCGTTCCCGGCACCAAAATCATGGCCCTGATATTTGATCCGGAAAGAGCAGGACAACACGCTCCGTCTCTTGTGGAACGCCATCGAGTCCGTTCGAAGCCACAACTGCTGTACCCGGTTAGAAACCAAGCGGAGGGGACCGCTCGGCTGCGCGACATTAAACAGTCATTGCAAGCACTTTTAAAGCCAAGCGACCAAGAAACGGAAAAAATCTAACACAACGTTCGGAGAAGTCACTTGCAACGATTCCACACCGCCATTGAAACGGAGGTCGCACTAAAGGACGGCATCTTACCCACCTTACCGCGACCCAACATTGACCGACCGCGTAGTACGTTGGTACTATTTCGCTACTTGGGTGTACGGAATAAGAGGCAGATGAATCTAGAAGCTACCTATATTGGCGTTTTGGGGTCCAATTCTGGGGCCCCTGTCACGCAGGCGCTGCGAGGAATGCATCGCTTTGCGAAGGCTAACAAACTACTGGTCATGGACTTCGGGCCACTTGGGAGCCTCCCTCAGCAAGCCGAAGCCATCAGCAACTGGCCCGTTAAGGGGTTGCTCACATTCGCGTCCGGAGTGCAAGTCGGACTCCCTTCGGTTGAAATGTTTACTCAATCCCATTCCGGACGCCCACGGGTCGATGTCGATCGACAAGCCATCGCACAAGCCGGCTTCAAGCATCTTCGAGCACTCAATCCGCAATCCATCAACCTGCTGCGAACACCAAAGTGCTCCAGTGAAATCGTCGCCGGCTGGAACCAAATCACTGCAGACCACAGTTCCAACATTGGCGACTTCCAGATCACTTCGCAAACTCCTTCACTTCAGGACATTAGTGAGGCAGAACGAGACAGGTTCCACCAATGGCTGTCTCATCTTGAACGCCCTGCGGGAATTGTCTGCACAACAGACGCCATGGCGGCCGCATGCTTCGCTTACTACAAGCAGGCCGCGCTAAGCATTCCGGATGACATTTCAATCATCAGCTGTGAAAACTCAGCACTGACTGATCAGCTTCAACCGAGTCTCTCTGGTGTTTCAGCTGACTACGAAAACGCTGGCTATGAGGGAGCACGGCTTCTAGCCCGAATGATTCAGGGAGAGCACGTCACCTCTGAACTCTCCATCGTCTCTGGAGTAGAAGTTCAGCCCCGCGCCAGTACCGATCGGCTGGCCGCGCTACCGGACGACATCCGCAGGGCTCAGGAATACATTCGCGACAACTCGTGCAACGGCATCAACGTGAAGGACGTGATGCGAACCCAGGACGTATCCCGCGTCACATTCGAACGCCGATTCAAAGAACACACCGGGCAAACCCCCGGCGCGGAGATCCGGCGCATTCGACTTGAGAAGGCCGAGAGCCTGCTCAAGGGCACAGACGCGTCCGTCACACAAATCGCATCTCAATGCGGGTTCGAGGGCAGCTCACGGTTCTCATTGTTTTTCCGCAAACGGACCGGCCTAAGCCCGTCCGAATACCGCAAGCGGCATCAGTGATCACCGACTGAACACCAAGCCCCCTGGGCTCAACGGTGCAAACAGTTCGTGCGGCCGGTAGACTTGTGTCAGGTTTCTACCGAGGCGCAACATGACAATTCTTCTAATCGCTGTCGGCTCATTCTTTGGGTTCATCGTTGCCTACCACACTTATGGGCGATGGTTGGCAGGAAGGATCTTCCAGCTCGACGCCGAAGCAGTCACACCCAGTCACGAACTCCGTGACGACGTTGACTACGTTCCGACCGGCCGTCACGTCATCTTCGGTCACCACTTCACCAGCATCGCCGGAACCGGTCCGATTGTGGGCCCCGCCATCGCTGTATTCTGGGGCTGGCTACCAGCACTACTGTGGGTCGTACTGGGTTCAATCTTCATCGGCGCAGTCCATGACTTCGGCGCGCTTGTCGTCTCCCTAAGGAACCGCGGGCAGACTCTGGGCGAAGTCGCTGGCAGAATCATCAACCCCCGCGCACAGATCCTGTTCCTGCTTGTACTGTTCTTTGCGCTATCGATTGTGCTGGCCATCTTTGGCCTTGTCATCGCAATCATCTTTAAACAATACCCCGCCTCAGTTCTCTCTGTGTGGGTCGAAATCCCAATCGCGATGGCCATCGGGTTCTGGGTACACAAGCGGGGCGGCGGATTACTACTACCGTCACTGGCCGCACTGGCCGCACTTTACCTGTGCGTCTGGCTGGGCGCGGAATACGAGTTCTTTCAGTTCAAGCTGGGGGTCAGCAACCCGGTCATTGGCTGGACTGTCATTCTGCTGGCCTACTGCTTCTTCGCATCTGTTCTGCCAGTCTGGACCCTGCTACAGCCGCGCGACTTCATCAACAGTCATCAGCTTATTGTCGCACTCGGACTACTTGTCCTCGGACTTGGCATCGCTGGATTCACCAACCAGGCCGACATCACGCAGGTTCCGGCGATCGCGGAAAACGTCCCGGTTGATGCACCACCCGTATGGCCGTTCCTCTTCATCACCATCGCGTGTGGAGCCGTAAGTGGTTTCCATTGCCTGGTCAGCAGTGGAACCTCCAGCAAACAAATCGCCAACGAACGCGACGCGCAAAGTGTTGGTTACGGAGCCATGCTGCTGGAAGGCGCACTGGCGGTGGTTGTCATCCTGTCATGCTGTGCGGGTGTCGCTATGGGCGTTGCCGGACCGGATGGAACCACCCTCACTGGCCGTGAAGCGTGGAACTCAAAGTACCAATCCGAAATCGTTCCCAAGCTGGCCGACGATGGCACTCCGGTCATGAAGAATGGAAAGGCTGTCACAGCAGGCGGCTGGGCGAACCACAGCCTGGGACTCAAAGTGGCTGCGTTTGTTGACGGTGGAGCAAACTTCATGTCGACTCTGGGCCTGCCGCTTAAATTGTGCCTCGCAATCGTCGCGGTTCTGGTCGCAAGCTTTGCGGCAACAACACTTGATACTGCCACGCGGCTCCAACGTTACGTCATCCAGGAACTCGGTTCCGTTTCCGGAATCAAACCAATCACAAACAAGTACGTCGCGACGTTTGTGGCTGTCGCCGTCGGCGGAGCCGTCGCAATGATCCCTGGCCCTGGTGGCATGGGAACCGGCGGCATGATTCTGTGGCCGCTGTTCGGCGCGACCAACCAGCTGCTGGCTGGCCTGGCGTTCATGGTGCTTTCGTTTTACCTGTGGCGTCGAAGCAAGCCGGTTCTATTTGCCGTGCTACCGATGCTGGTCATGCTACTCATGCCAGCCTGGGCCCTGCTGTGGCAGATGTTCAATCCGGAAAGCGGCTGGTGGCAAAGCGACAAGTACCTGCTGCTGGCGTTTGGCGGAGGCATACTGGCGATGCAGGTTTGGATGATGCTGGAAGGCGTCCTGCTGTGGTCAAAAGTCAAAGGCGTTATCGAAGAACCGCTCCCGCCGCTCGCCCGATCAACGGCCCCCAGCGGACCCGCCTGCTAATGACAGCACGAACCTGGCAACTGCCCGACCGAACCTGGACGCCCGGCGAACTCCCGCGATTGATGGGCATCTTAAATGTCACGCCGGACAGCTTTTCTGATGGCGGCCAGCACAACAAAGTCGCGCCCGCAGTCGAACACGCTCTTCAGCTAATCGAAGACGGAGCCGACATCATCGACATCGGCGGCGAATCTACTCGCCCCGGCGCGCATACTGTTGACGTCGATGAAGAGATCCGTCGCACAGTTCCCGTCATCGAACAGCTCCGCCAACAGACCAGCGTTCCCATTTCCATCGACACCACAAAAGCGGCCGTCGCCAAAGAAGCTATCGCTGCCGGCGCGACGATTGTCAATGACATCTCGGGCCTGACGTTCGACCAGGAAATGCTATCCGTCTGCGCGGACAGTTCGGTCGCTGTTGTTTGCATGCACATTCAAGGCACGCCACAAACCATGCAGGCCGAGCCGCACTACGACAACTGCGTTCGCGAAGTCTGCGAGTTCCTTGAACAACGCATGAACGCAATCGCAGACGCCGGCATCGAACCACAGCGGGTGTGCCTTGATCCCGGAATCGGGTTCGGCAAAACCGCAGACCACAACATGGAACTGCTCAAAGACATCCCGTCACTGCACGCATTAAACCGCCCGCTCCTGGTCGGTCACTCGCGCAAGCGGTTTCTTTCAAAGATACTCGGACGCCCCGTTGAAGAACGCCTGTCCGGAACCGTTGGCGTGTCCATCGCACTGGCAGCCAAAGCCGTCGACTACATCCGGATCCATGATGTGCGAGCCGTTCGCGATGCCTTAGTGGCGTGGAACGCCCTGCGATGATGCCTTCACGCATTCCGGACTTGAGCCAATCTGAAAAAGTCCGATTAGGCGAGCGTGGCAACATTCTCTGATTGCCACCGACAACTCCGCTTGAATCGATTGCGACGCGTGAAATGGTTCGCACTGTTTCACCGAATCCTCCGATGTTCCCGATGCGGGAATTAGTCGAACAACTGCGCGCGATCTGTGCGCAGTGTTCACCGGCAGATTCTGCCCGGGATTCGGAGCCCATGTCATGTTGAACACATTTCATAAATCGTTGGCATGTCAATCGGTCGCGCTGCTGTGCGTGACTCTGACATTGGTCGGCTGCGGTAAAGACCGCAGCAGCGCCACAGCGGCAATCGCTGCCGGTCAGGCAGAACAGAAGAATGGCCGGCACTCAGAAGCCATTCAGTTGTTCACGGACGCCATGCTGGTTGACCCTGGCAACGCCGAAGCGGTGCACCTGCGTGCCATCAGCTATCTGACGGTAAACAACGAACAGGCCGCAATGAACGACCTGCGCAAGGCGATAAAACTGCGCCCCGACTGGGCCGCACCATGGCACACGCGCGGGGTTCTGCATCGCAAACAGGGACGCAATGTAACAGCCATCAAAGACTTCACCACGGCCATGAGGTTCGACAATACCCACACCAAATCCATCATGGCGCGGGGACAGTTGTTGCTGGAGATGGGCGACAAAGATCAGGCGCTCAAAGACTACATCCGCGCAGTCGAAACGGCCCCCGAGAACCTCAACAACCGGTGGATCCTGGCAAGACTACAACACAAGCTTGGCTTGATGAAGTCGGCAATCGCATCTTACTCAGCCATCTTGCAGGCTGACCCGGATGATACAGACGCCTGGCTAGCGAGATCGAAGGCTCACAACTCAGTGGGTCAGCAACAGTTCGCATTGCTGGACCTCAACGAAGCCATTCGCCGACTCCCGGACGAAGACAGTGGACTTCACTACCGTCGAGTCCACCTGTTGAAGCTTCTGGAACGTGATGAAGAAGTTGTGACAGAACTGGAAGCAATCGCTCGAAAGAACCCGACCGACCTGTCGCTCCGCAATGAGATCGTTGAGAAAGCAGAACTCGCCCGCAACCACCGCGCGGTTCTCACCGCCAGCGAGGAAATCCTGCGTCAGCAACCAGACAACGTCGATATCTACCGCCGATCTGCACTCGCCAACTATCGGCTCAACAACGTTTCCGATGCAATCAGAAACCTCACCGCCGCACTCGAACATGATGACAGCGACATCGAACTCCATCTCATGCGAGCCCGCTACCTCAAGGAGAACCGCGAGTACCTGAGGCTCGTGCAGTCGTGTAGCTCGCTACTGAAAAAGTGGCCGGAGAACGCCGAAGGCTACATCCTCAGAGCCCACGCAGAACGCGCGATGGCAAACAACATTGCCGCACTGCACGACGCCAAAATGGGACTACGGTACGACCCGGACAACAAGGATGCCCTCGAAATCCGCGAGGCGGTAGAAGCCAATGCGCTGAAGCGACTCACCGTCACCCAGTCCCGAAAAAGCCCCGCGCAAACAATGATTGATGCCCTTGAGTCCGGCAAAAGAGCCGCGGCGGCGACCAGAGCCCCCGAAGTACCGAAAACACCAGCGAGGGCAGTGCGGGTCCCGAAGACTGTTCCGCAACCACGAGAGTTTCAGGCTCCGCGAGTCGTCGCGACACCGCCACCCGTCACGCCACCGGTCCTGCGAACCACACCGCCTAAGGTGGAGGTTCCAATCACAATTCCCAAAACTCCCGAACCCGAAGTTGTCACTGTTGAACCAACGCCATTTGAACCCGTTGAGGACATTCCGAATCCGTTCGAAAACGAAACAAAACCCGCACCGGCAATCGCACAGGAAGAACCGGTTGACGACTGGGACACGGTCGAACCGCAAGCCATCGTCGCCGTCCCGGTCCCACGCGAGAGTGTAGAGGTAACCCCGTCTGCAAGAACGCGCGCACCTGCAATTGTTCCGGACGAGTTCGAACCGGTTAAGGTCGAAACACCACCACTCGCCAGAGAAATCCAGCCGCCAGCAATCGATACCAACCGCACAGAACTGGTTGACATCCCGTCCGCGCAGGACTTCGAACCGCTTGACGGTTTCGAAGCCGCCCAGGCTCCACCAGTCCGTGAGATCGTCAGGACGCCCAAACCTGTCGTTCAACCAAAAGAGTCTCAGCTGATCACCGAGTGGGAACCGCGGTCGGCCGAGGCCTCCAACAAACACCCAATCATCACGGCGAAGACTCCCGTACCAAGTCGACACACTGTACCGAAACCGGCACCTGTCGAACCTCCGCAACAAGCGACTGCGGCTGCCCCCAATGTCATGCACGCCCGACCGCTCAACTCAAACAGCGTCGCAGAACCAACAACCCCGAACCGGGTACCACCAACACCGCAACCGCAAACTCCGCCAGTGGTCGCGAAAGAACCAGTCGCTCCCTCAAAGCCGAAGCCAGAGCATCCTGAACTGAAGACCTACATCGCTAACGGAAAAGCGTTTGCTGAAAAGAACCAACTTCCACTCGCGATTGCTGAGTACACCGAAGCAATTCGGTTCTATCCGAACGCGACCGAACTCTATATCCGTCGCGGCAAAGCCTTCACACGCATCGGAGAAATTCAGGCCGCGCTAAACGACCTTAAGTTCGTCCAGGAACAAAACCCCGGCTTCCTAAAAGGCTGGCAACGACTTGGCGACCTGTACCTGGAATCCGGAAAGTACTCGGAGGCGGTCGAGGTATTCTCACGTGTCGTTCGAAAGGAACCATCCAACGTTGCCGCACGCGTCGGTCGTGGCCGAGCGTTCAATGGGCTGGAGAACCTCCAAGCTGCCAAGGCCGACCTGGACGTTGCCGTTCGTGTCGAACCGAAGAATGTCGAGGCCCGCATCCATCGATCGTTCGTGTACGCTACGCTGCGACAGTACGACTCAGTCATCACCGATGCAGATGTTGCCATTCGCAACAGCGCCACCGATCCCGACATCTTCTACCGTCGCGGCGTGGCACTCATCGCGACCGGCAAACCCGGCGCAGCCATCGACGACCTCAGTGTGTTCCTGAAACAACGCCCCAACAACAAGCACGCGCTGGCTCAGCGAGCTCACGCGTACGCCGTCACCGGCATGCACAACGCGGCCGTCGCGGACTGGACGGCAGTACTCAAGAAGGATCTGAACTACCCACAGGGGTTCCGTCGCCGAGCACTCGCGTTTAACTCAGCCGGTGAATACGAAGCCGCAATCGCCGACTTCAGCCGCGCAATCCAGGCCAATCCAAAGAACGCAGAACTCTTCTACCAACGCGCACTCGCTTACCGGCGTGTTCGCAAACAGGATTTGGCAATGGCTGACTTTAACAACGCCATTCGAGTCGACCCGATGTACATCGACGCCTACGAACACCGCGCCATGATCCGCGTTGGGCAGGGTAAGATCACTGAAGCGATCAACGACCTGGGCGCCGCCATCGCGGCCGACCCCGAACGTTCACAAACCTACTACAACCGAGGCGTTCTGTTTAGCCGAATTGACGCTTATGAAAAAGCAGTCAGCGACTACGACAACGCTCTTCGTCTTAACGACAAGTACGCCAACGGCTACCTCCGCCGCGCCATCGCTCATCAGAAGCTCGGCAACAACGACAAGGCATACGTCGATTTCTCAAACGCGCTGAAGTTTGACGACACGATGTACCTGGCATTCTACCATCGAGCGAACATGCGGTTGGTTCGTAAGGAAACACAAGAGGCGATCAACGACTACCAGAGAACCATCAAGCTACGCCCCGAGTTTGCACCGGCGTGGTACAACCAGGCGAACGCGTTGTTCGAAGCCGGGCAGATTGATGAAGCGATCGAAGCGTGGACCCAGACCGTTCGGTTCCAACCCAACTACTACCGAGCGTACAACAACCGTGGCGCGGCGTATGCTGAAACCGAGAATTTCCAGGCCGCTGCCGACGACTATCGCAAGGCTGTTGAATTGAACCCGGAATTCGCCAAAGCCTGGGACAATCTTGGGACACTGTTGGCAACGTGCCCCGATGCGGCGATCCGCGACCCTCGTCAGGCCGTCGCAGCCGCTCACAAGGCCTGCGAGCTAACCAGCCTGCAGGACTGGAATTTTCTGAACACACTCGCTTCCGCCTACGCCGCAGCAGGCGATTTCAACAAAGCCCGCGATTGGTCAAAACAAGCCGAAGCGAAGGCCCCGGCAGCACAGAAACCATCAATTCGCCGAATTACCGAAGCGTACGAGTCCGGAGAATCCAGCCGACAGTAAGCGAAAAAACGGAATCAAGCCCGCGGGCTCGCCTGACCGAAGGACAATGAGTCGGCGAGCTGTCCGGAACTGTATTTCTGATGGCTTGACCCACACCCTGGCCCAACATACTTTGATGCCAGCAGGACGATTAGCTCAGTTGGTTAGAGCGCCACGTTGACATCGTGGAGGTCACCGGTTCGAATCCAGTATCGTCCACTC
>CAZAIB010000086.1:0-29146 GCA_964485095.1 uncultured Planctomycetaceae bacterium
TTGTTCGACTCCAACGGTAGTGGTCTTTTTGACGATTTTTTTCAGAGGAAAGACTTTGAATTTTTTGGCGGAGTGGTCCAACCATTCGAAGCCGAACCAGCGGTGGCGATCAGAGGACGTCTTGAGGAACAGCTGATCCCTCGATATCTACCGGTTCCGGTCCTCGATCCTTCTTTGGGTGAGTTTGCCCCTATCTTTGCCGTTGATCCGCCGGGTGTGATCAATCTCAACACGATTCGCAATCCTGAAATCCTAGAGGGTATGGATTTCCTCCTCGATGCTGACGAAGTGAATTCGTTGTACTACAGTCGGCGCTTACTGCGAAGCCAAGCGAATCGCAATTTGAGTTTGGATGAGATTCTTCAGGCTGAACTGGTTCCACAGGCCCGGTTCCTCAGTGACATCATCGCCCACGCACCGGGCATGAACTCAACCCGAGCCGATTTGTTGGGGGTTGTTGAGGCTGAGTCAAAACGGAAACCGAAACGTGGCAAAATTGATGAAGCTGCACGCAAGCTAATTCAGAAGGCACGCAGCACGGGTTGGGAAACGGTGACCCTGGGCAATGGCGACAACGCAGTTCAGGTTCACCTGGACGGTGCCGGACGCTTCGCATGGAATCGAACCGTCTCCGAAGGACTCGGTGAACAGGTTCTTTGTGACGGCGAACACCTGTGGCATCTGTATGAAGAGATTGGCCTGGGTGCCAAGCGAGACTTCACGCGGTTCCATCGAGGCATGATTAGTCGCGTCGCTCCGTGGCTGGTGGCTCCGGTTGAAGAACTCGCAATCGGTGCAGACGTGATTGCGATTGATGAACGCACCGTGGCGATTGTTCCTCTCAGTAGTGAGCCGAAGGCGCTAGCCTCGGGTCTCGGAACCAGTGACCAGGGAGGAACCCCGAAACATGGCGGCTCTGGCGGGGACGAAGCTGCCACGGATAGTGAATCGACGACCGAAAGCGGGAAGGGGCTTAAACCCGAGGCTAGCGCCTACGGCTCACAGGGTGTTGTCCAGATTCACCTGATCTTTGCAAAGAACGGTCGCCTCAAAGAACGCCATGCCGTGCGTGTTCTCGGCAACAAAACAGAGACACTCGTCCGAGTCATCTTTGGGCGGAAGGGCACGATCAGGGTTCTCAATGGCAAGGACAAGCAGCTTGCGAAGTTCGAACGACCGCGGGCTCGTAACAGCAAGCCGTTTGGTGGATTGGAACCACAAGTCGATCGCCCTGACCTGGTCATCCTGCCGCTGCCCTATCGTCACGCGAGCACCATCTTCGCTCGCGTTGGCCCGAATGCAGAACAGCATCACGGGCACGATGGCGACTACTCAAAGTGGTCCGAAGAAGACGCACTCGCATTGTTGGCGTCAGATGCGATTGGACAGAATCGAAACCGGCTGGGCCAGGTCGCGATGTCACGGTTCTTTAAGAAGGGTGATACCCGAGCTGGGCTCTATGTCCTCATCGCCAACGCGAATCCACTGCGAACTGTGAAGGCCGCACAAAACGGCCAGCCAACGGTTCGGAAGCCAGTGGTAAACTACCAGCCCAACGGCAAGGTCTCGGACCAACACAAGGCGCTGATTCGGTTCGCCAGACATCTGGCAACGGCGTCAACCGATAACGAGTTTGATGCGAACGAATTACTACCCGCTGGGTCGCAGGCTAGCGCCGACGACTCACGGGGCGGCCGGTTCCTTTACAACGTCTGCCGGGCTCGAAACACCTACTACCGCTGGTATCAAAAGCGAGCAATCAAACCGCTAGACAAGGCCGGCCTGGCAAAGGCCGTTGACGATGCCGTCGAAGTTGTCGGTTCTCTGCGGTCACCATCAATCGGCTGGACGATCCTGCGAACCATGCAGCCGCACCTCGATCATTCTGAGTTCTACGCAAAATTCGCGGACGCAGCGAAGCGATACGAGAACGCGCCTCACATTGCCTGGTTCGTCCGTCACGAACGAGCACGGGCGCTGTTCAAGGCGAAGAAGCCGGAAGAAGCCTCGAAGCTGTATGGCGAACTCCTGACAAAGACGCTGAAGGCTGGTTTCAATCCGGGCATTGATAAGGAACTCCGCGAACAGTTCATCAAACATCGCGGGCAGCGTAACTGGAGCCAAATGTGGCGTCAGACAGCAACGAAACTCATCGAAGACGACCTGCTGCAGACAGCAATCGTGCTGTCCAGGCAACTCCGCGATCTTGGCGATGTGGACGTCGCCAACCACATCTTCGAAAAAACAATCGCGAAGCTTGAGCCGGAAAAACGTCCGGACGTTGCGCTGCTGGCAGTCGCGCGACTGCGTAATTTCCACCGTCCCGACGACGCCGACAAGCTGCTCACCGGCATGCTGGAGAACCCATGGGTCGCAACATCTGCCCAGCTGTGGCGGTACGGTTCTGCTCTTGCACAAGAACGCGGTAAGACCGCCGAATCTCTGCGTCGGCTGGAACGTGCGATTGCGATTGAATACATCACGCGGCCGGATGTGATCAACCTGCAGGAAACGCGAATCAAGTACACTGCGCTGCTGCAAAAGTACGAAGAGATCGCAGACGCGTCCACAACATTGGAACAGGAGCCGCCAAAAGACCTGGCAGCTCGGATTGTTCGAGCGGCCGATCAGTGGCGTTCGATGGAAGACGACGAAACGCAGGCGTGTCAGCTGGCGTCGCGCATTCTCACGAAGCTTGATGAACGCGAACTTGCCTGGGACTACGCGACCACTCCGGTCGGCACGCAGCCGGGTTCTGCGTCATGGCAAAGTCTGGGTCGGCACCTTGCTGGCGCGAAAGACATTGATCAGGCCAACACTGCGTTCGAACGGGCTTTCGAGTTCGAACAAACGAACCCTCAGATTCTGCTGGAACACGCCACGCTGCTCCGCGCCAACGGGCGAGCCACAGACGCAAAGCCGCTGCTGAAGAAAATTGCGGAAGGCAAGTGGCAACCACGCTTCAACAGCGTGAAGCAAAACGCGACGAACCTGCTGAACCAGTAGAGGTCTCCCCGAGTGTCAAATGGCCGAGTGCTCCACCAGTGAGCCTCGGCCATTTGCTTTGGTGCTTTGGACTTCCCGGGTTGACACACCAGCAACGATTTCGGAAGGTCGAATAACAATGTTTCGACACACATCTGATGAGAATCATGGCTTACTGCCCGGAATGCAAAGCAGAGATGTCCGCAATGGCGACCCAGTGTCCGAATTGCAACCACTCGTTCCCCACACACGCGCCGACACGAGTCGATCCATTTGCTTATGGAAAGCTCGCCAACGTCGCCCTGATGTTCGGCATGATCGCGGCTGCCCTCGGGTGCATCGTCATCCTGATTGGAGCCATCAGCGCGGTATTAGACTCAAGGTTTGCTGAGGTGATAGTCGGCGCTCCGATTGCTTTCCTGATATGCCTCGCGAACCTGGTGGTTTTCATGCGAGTCAGCGACCTGAAAGCACCTACTGACTAAGCCAGAAGACTGCTCGAAATCGCTGCACCTCGGAGACCCGAATGAGGGCCGTGAAGAAGAAACAGTTCTGAGGACCCAAAACAGTGAGTCGCGATCAGTCACGAACAACGACACCCTTCTTCAGAATCAGGTTGGCGTACAAAGCCTGCTCACTGGTTGCCACGATCGCGTACGCCTGCTTCGCGCGTTCGTAGAAATCGAAACGTTCGATCTGTTCGACTTCGATTGATCGGTCTTCGTGTTTGTTCATGAGTTCGCGGAACTCGGCCCAGATTGGCGGTTCCTCAGCTGACCCGTCCACCGGCCGCATGACCGCGGCCGGAGCGTCAACAAATGTATCCAACGGCAACAGTTGCAGTATGTTGTCCAACATCACGGTCGCACTGTGGCCGTCGCAGCGGGTGATTCGCTGAGCGTGCGAGTCTGCCGGGAAGTTGCCGTCGGCGATGACCAGTTCGTCGCCATGGCCCATTTCCATAAGGATGAGCATCAATTCTGGTGAGATGACGTGTGAGATTCCCTTCAGCATGTTGGTTCTCTTTGTTCGGGAACAGGTTTCGAAGCATCCACGCGGCACGGGACCGGCCAGAAAGACCAATGGTTGGAACACTTCTAAGACGCCAACCGCACCGCTATCATGCCGCTTCGATTGTCCCGCAGTCGGGGCTCTTTTCAAACGAACCAACCGTGGCTCTCTTATGAAAATTCACGAATACCAGGCCAAGCAGCTGTTCAAAGCCGTCGGCATTCCCGTGCCCGAAGGCATTGTCATCAAGAGTGCTGAGGAAGCAGCCAGCGCCTACAAGCAACTTGGTGGCGATCTTGCTGTTGTGAAATCGCAGATCCACGCCGGTGGTCGCGGAAAGGGAACCTTCAAAGAATTCCCTGAACAAAACGGCGTCGTCCTGTGCCGGTCTGCTGAGGAAGCTCAGGAGAACGCGGCTCGCATGCTGGGTCAAACGCTGGTCACGATTCAGACCGGCGAAGAAGGCAAGCAGGTCAACACGATTTACGTCGAAGAAGGCTGCGACATCGCTCGCGAACTTTACCTCGGTATCGTCGTCGATCGCGAAGTGGGCGGACCGGTTCTCATCATGTCGTCAGAAGGCGGCATGGAGATCGAAGAGGTCGCTCATAACACTCCTGAAAAAATTCTTAGCGAGCCATTCGACATTGCGGATGGGCTCCCGGTCGAAGCCGTGCATCGGATGGCGAAGGCGTTGGATTTCGACGACACCACAATCAAGTCGGCTGAAGCGTTCCTGCCGGTTCTGTGCAAGTTTTTCATCGACAACGATTGCAGCATGACGGAAATTAACCCGCTTGTTGTGACAGGTTCTGGCGAACTGCTGGCTCTGGACGCCAAAGTATCATTCGACGAGAACGCATCATTCCGACACAAAGATCTGGACGAACTTCGCGACCTGAGCGAAGAAGAGCCTGCCGAAATTAGAGCTGGCGAAGCCGGTCTCAGCTACGTGAAACTGGACGGCAACATTGGCTGCCTGGTTAACGGAGCCGGTTTGGCCATGAGCACCATGGACCTGATTAAGCTCCACGGTGGCGAACCAGCCAACTTCCTTGACGTCGGCGGCGGAGCCAACGTCGATCAGGTGACAGAAGCCTTCCGAATCATTCTTGCAGACAAGAACGTGAAGGCTGTCCTGGTCAACATTTTCGGCGGCATCATGAAGTGTGACACCATTGTCGAAGCGCTACTGTTCGCTTACGACAAGGTCGGCTTCACGGTTCCTCTGGTTGTTAGACTGGAAGGCACCAACGTCGACGCAGCTCGAAAGATGCTGGCCGACAGTGGCAAGGAAATTGCAACCGCCACGGACCTTACGGACGCAGCAAAGAAGGTTGTCGGAACACTGTCAGCTTGAGGAAAAGTGAAAGCAGTTTAGGAACAAGCGATGCTGGTAACGTGCCAGAACTGCGGTGTGCAATTCGCATTTGAGGCGAGTAAGTGCATCTCGTGTGGCGTCCATTACCAGGTCGGACCTCAGGATTTCGAGGAAGTAGTTGCTCCGCGTGTCGCGGATTGGCTCAAGGCAAAGAATTCGAAGGAGCACATACGCTCTCGACTAATTGATGAATACGGTGTCTCAGATACAGACACTCAGGAGATACTTCGGATGGCCACTGCGCGAGTTCGCGCTGGCAACCGAGAACACGGAGGAAAGATCGCCGCTGGCGGCTGCCTGCTTATGTTTGGGGCAGCGGTCCTTTTGGCGGTCACAGGCGGTTTGGTTTTTGGATACGGAGCGGGTGGAGTTGGCTTGGCGATGCTGCTGGTCGGGTTACTCAAACGAGTGACGGGCTGGAACATCACCGGGCACGACGACGACTAGACAAGATTTAACTCTTATACCGAGTACACAATGACGATTCTCGTTAACGAAAACACCAAGGTAATTACCCAGGGCATCACCGGCCGCGCGGGGTTGTTTCATAGCCAAAAGTGCCGTGAATACGCTGCTGAGTGCCAGCCTGGCAAAGACGTGTTTGTTGGTGGAGTCACACCCAAAAAAGGGGGCCAGGTTGTTGATGGCTTTCCCGTTTGGAACACAGTCAAAGAAGCTCGTGAAGAGAGCGGAGCCAACACTTCAATGGTGTTTGTTCCTCCTCCGTTTTGTGGAGCTGCCATCATCGAAGCGGCTGATGCCGGAATGGAACTGATTGTTGCCATTACCGAAGGCATGCCGGTTCTGGATATGGTTCGAGTTCGCAAGCACCTGGAAGGCATGAACTGCCGATTGGTTGGACCAAACTGCCCGGGCGTCATCACTCCAGGCGTTGCCAAGATCGGCATCATGCCAGGCTACATTCACTCAGCCGGCAACGTTGGCGTCATCAGCAAGTCAGGAACGCTGACCTACGAAGTCGTATGGCAGCTCGGCAACATTGGCCTCGGGCAATCAACGGCTGTCGGCATTGGCGGTGACCCGATCAACGGCACCAACTTCATCGACCTGCTTAAGATGTTCGAAGACGATCCCGGCACCGACTCAATCATGCTGATTGGCGAGATTGGCGGAAACGCAGAAGAAGAAGCTGCCGAGTACATCAAGTCGAACGTCAAGAAACCCGTCGCCGGCTTCATCGCGGGTGTTACGGCTCCTCCTGGAAAACGCATGGGCCACGCCGGTGCGATTATCTCAGGTGGAAGCGGTTCAGCCGCCGACAAGATCGCCGCTCTCAAGTCAGCAGGCGTCGAAGTCGCCGAAAGCCCCGCCGATATGGGCTCAGCCATGAAACGAGCGATCGACAACGCCTAGGGCAACGTTCCGTTGCATCGGATTCCGGTAGGCGCGTTGGGATAAGTTGCCGACCTACTGGTGGGTCTCCGAACTGCTTAAAGATCGGTTCCGAGAACTCGCGGTCTAGCGTGGTGTAAACGATGACCTGCGGTTGGTTCGATCGACGAAGACAACCGAAGCACGTCAAAAAAAGACAAGCGAACAATGCGCCGTAGAGATGCGGACGCTGCCTGCTATTTAGATAAGACATAGCGGCGTCATTGTCGAGGTCGCGAATCGACAGGCAAGTCGTTCTAGTGTCTGATCGGCTCTACCATTAGTAGTTCGCCCCAGACCCTAATCCAAAGACCCAGTGGCTTGAGCGTCGCGTTCAAGCTCGGGCCCAACTCCGAGTTAACAATGACACCGCTCACTGGCGCCGTCAATCGGTCGAGAACCGTCGGATGAATCCCCATCGACAAATCGAAGTGAGTAGCAATCCGACGTACCGCATCCTCAAGTGAGATCTCTTCGAGAACGAGATCCGTGATTTGCTCGTTGGCATTCGCAGTTCCGGCCAAACGTTCCTCCAGTTTCTCACTGGGTACGGGTTCGTGCTCGCCTTTCAAAGATGTTTTACGCAGCAGTAGTTGCCCATTCAAATCATCAGCTTCAATCGCCAACCCCATGTGGCGAAACAGCAGCTGGTCGAGACTGCGTAGTGTCAGGCAAGCATTCACTACGAAGATTGGGACGGTCGTTTCTTCCGAGATGTCTTCCGCTTTCGCAGTTGCCGGATCGAGCACCACCTCTTGTCGTAGCTCGCGGCGGAAATACCACAGCGCGTCCTTGATCGTTGGAGTCTTCCAGCTACCAGGAGCATCATCACGAATGTCAAAGGACCGTGAAATCACGACAGACGGTTTTCGCAATGGCAACTTGTTCTCGAGGGCTCGCAACGCGTCGCCCACGATGCGACCATCGGGGTCGATAACGCGGTAGGTTGGATGCCCATCCACATAAAAGGCTTTCTCGGTCTCGCCGTTCCGATCGATGGCTATGGGAAACTTCAGCGGAGATTGAACCCACGCGTCGCCCATGATTGATTGCATCTTTTCGTCGAGTTCGACCAAGCTGCGTACTTTGGAATCGTGAATCGCGATCATTTCAAACTGATCGCGCTGGTCAATGTGATCTTCATACAGAAGAGAAAGCGCTGGCAAACTGCCAGTGGTGCAGGGATCTCACCAATTTCCCCAAAACGCAAGCAAGAGCCACTTTCCCGCGTGGTCCGAAATTTTGATGTCAGCGGGGAGGCCACGCACGTCAGCAAGCGACAATTCGGGAGCAAGCTCACCGTCCAGCTTCGCAAAACCTGTCGGTTCAAAATCGATGTTGCCCAAATCGAGTAACGACTCGTCAGCTGTAATTTTGCCACTCTGTCTCAAGAAATATTTGCCATATCGTCGAATCGACCATTCACCTCGCGGGACTGGAAACTCGATTTGCTGTGCTCTTGTGTGAAACCCGATGCAGCCATGCGACAGTCCCTCGAGCGACAGTTCGGTGATCGAGTACTTCAGCGCTGACGGCAATTCGTTGCATGAATGGCTGGTACGCAACATGGTTGTTGGCTGAAGCCCAAGCTCAACCGTCAATCCTTCATGCGAACGATCAACCACAACGTAGCCACCGAGTTGCCAGTCATCAGAATACCCGAGCAACACAATTGGCTTGCCTTCATCTTCCAAAACAAGCGTTGCCAATCCTCGCTCGTTGGTTTGAGCGTGCGGACTCATCGCGCGCAGTTTTTCGTCCTTCATCCATTTGATAAAGCGAGTTGATACTCGGGCGTTTTTCTGTGGCGCACCCGACGAATCGCGAACGATGATCTTGATAGCGAAAGTTTCTGCCACAGTTGAGTAGACACGACCACAGGCGGAAGGTTCGCGGTCGGACAATGCCGTTGAGGATGCGAGCAGTTGTCTCGCCACACCGATCTGTCCACCCGCGCGTTCGCCGAAGCAGCCGCGCTACGAGCCTCGCCCGAGTGCATTCACCCGGCGCAGCACCTGCCAATCCCAATCAGCTTTGCCACCGGAACCCCGATGCAACGGGACGTTGCTCGTTAGAAGGCGGGTTCGGCGATTCCGTTTTTGTCGACCATCCAGGGGGCCCAGACCAGCATGACTTCTGAGATGCTGAGGTCGGACTTGCGGGGACGAATTTCGTCTTCGTCGAGTTCCAGATTATCGATGTCGAGTTCGTCTTCGATCTCGCGGATCTCGTCGTCCAGTTCCACGCTGAGATCTTCAAGACGTCGTGAGTATTCTTCTAGCGTCTCTTCGGCGTGAGCCACATCGGCTTTGTCTTTGGAACCCCGAGTCAGCGAACGTGCGGCAGTTCCGGCTCGACGGACGTTTGTTGCGCTGGCAAGCTTGCGGCCGAATAGAGCCCCCAGCACGCTGGAGCCGATCGAGATCATGGAACTCATGCGAGCAGAACTTGCCTGTTCCTTTTCGCGTTCAACTCGCTGTTCGGCCTTGCGAACACGTTCTTCGGCGCTGGCGATTTTGCTTGCGTACTTCTTACGAAGCTTCTCGACCTGCAGGTCCCGCATTTCGCGAGCAGAATGCTTCAGGCGAACTCGGAAGTCAGACTCGGTTTCGCCAGCGTGCGACTGTTCTTTCAGTCGCTTGCACTTCCAGACCGTCATCGTGTGCTTGCGGTAAATGTGTTCTTTCAGTTGCGATTGGAAAGTGGAGTACTTCTTCGGCTGCGTGAGTTCAGAGGCAAGGTCCGCATAGGTGGCTCCATCTTCAGGATCGGTTTCGAACGCGGGCAGGTCGTCCTGATCGAGCACGTCGGAATCTTCCCACACCGCCGCGGCCACCTCGTCGCCGATTGGTTGCAGCAGGGAAATTTCACGCCACTCGTCAATGCCGTCGGCCGATCGCGACTGGATGTAGTGGACTCGGGCAGACCCATACAGCGCCGGTCGGTACACAACATCTCCGCCGGATCGGCATTCCAGGAATCGTTCTTCAATCCCCGGCGGAAGAACCGGCCGCGCGGTGCTGGGGTCGGCGGTTGCGGCCACACTTTTTGGTCCGGCGGTCGCGGTGGTTCCCAACTTCGCTCGGCGTTCGTCCATGAGAATCTTGATTTGCGCCCGTGACAGCGGTCCGCGCAGGTACGAGAGAACCCAGCGGGTGTGGAACACAACCGGTTGGTCTTCGTGCACGTTGTTCATGAGGAACACGCGGCTGCCGAGCCCGGCGAGTGTCTGTTCCATCTTCGCTTTGTCGAAATTCGAACCAGCCTGCGCCGACGCGCCTTCCAGACCTTCGAGAACACGCATCTTGTCGCG
This sequence comes from uncultured Planctomycetaceae bacterium, assembly GCA_964485095.1. Lineage (GTDB taxonomy): Bacteria > Planctomycetota > Planctomycetia > Planctomycetales > Planctomycetaceae > CAYNWT01. The sequence goes on from CAZAIB010000086.1 coordinate 10,083, forward strand.
TTCTGTCTGCAGTCGGCCAAGGAACCAGGTTCCCGCGTTCGACAGACCTTTGTAGTCGATATCGACCGGGTTTTGTGTTGCGAGAACACAGCCCAGCCCGAACGCTCGAGCCTGTTTCAGCAGTGTGAGCATCGGTTGTTTCGACGGTGGATTCGCGGTCGGTGGGAAGTAGCCGAACACTTCGTCCATGTAGAACAGCGAACGCAGCGTGCTGGTTCCTTCCTGAGCTCGCATCCACGCCAGCAATTCGTTTAGCAAAATCGTGACGAAGAACATTCGTTCGGCGTCCGACAGGTGCGCGATGGAGATGATGGAGATACGCGGCTTGCCTTCCGGTGTGAAGTACATGCGCTGGATGTCCAGCGGTTCGCCTTCCATCCACGCCGCGAAGCCGGGCGATGCCAGCAGGTTGTTTAGCTGCATGGAAAGTTTGAAGCGTTCCTTCGCAGGGTAAAACGCTTCCAGGTCCATGAAGCCAACTTTGTCGAACGGCGGTGCCTGGATCTCACGGATCAGGTTGCCCATGTCCAGGTTCTTTCCGGCGTTCCATGCATTGCTGAGAATGTTGGACAGCAGAATGTGTTCTCGACTGGAAATCGGATCGGCTTCGATTTGCATCAATGCCAGCAGACCGGAAACCGTCGAATTCACTTTGTCGCGGAACGCTTCCCCATCGTTGCGGACACTTTCGTTTGGTGCGTCGAACGACTTGAGAACCGTCAGCGGCAAACCTGCGTTGCTGGCTGGCGTGTAGATCGCGATGTCCACGGAATCTTTGTAGGCCTGGACATAGTCGGGACCGTAGCCCCATTGGTTCAGACCTTTCTTCCAGGAGTCGGCGGTGCTTTGAGCGAACTCGTCAACTTCCATGCCTTTGCGAGTTGCCTCGCCCTTGTCGATCCACGGGCGGAATTCGTCGGCCGTCAAGCCGGGGAACGAAAGCAGCAGGTTCCCGAGGTCACCCTTCGGGTCGATGCAGATTGCCGGGATACCGTCCAGCGCGGCTTCTTCCAACAACGACAGGCACAGCCCTGTCTTACCGCTACCGGTCATCCCAACGCAAACGGCGTGAGTGCACAGGTCCTTCGCGTCGTAGTCGATCCGGTTCTCAAGAACTTTTCCGTTCTCAAGGTCGTATTCTTTTCCGAAGTAGAACTGTCCCAGCGGATTGTGAATCGCCATAGTTTTAGTCTCGATGTGTATCTGTGCTGCGGCGTCTGCTGGCCGAATTTCAACCCGCCAGGCAATTTCGCCAGTGGTAACGGGGAGCCATGGAACGCCGTGATTTTGCCCGCTCCATGCATAATAAGTGACAACAGCCAGAAATCGAATGGCAGCCTGCACGTGTTCTTCAATCTGCCGGCTGCACCCATTGTGACACGGGGCCGCATTTCATAGAGTCTGAATGCATATTGAGCGCTAGCTGTAGAACCAGCGGAAACCACGATGAGCGACGAGTTCCGGGCCGGCATGGCTGTGAAAGTGAAAGAGGGCATCACCGCGCCCGATCTGCCGGATTTTTCAATTGCTGGCTGGAGCGGCATGATTGCCGAAGTCGGCGGCAAGAAAGCCGCTCGAAAGTACTTCATTGAATGGGACGCCGCGACGTTAGACGCCATGCCCAAAGAGTACACCGACGCCTGCGAAGAGAAGCAGCTGTACCATCTGATGACCTGCCTGACCGTCGATCAGATCGAAGCCGCCGGCTAGAGTTACTTTGGTCACCCTCCCCCCGGGAGGGTCGCGAGGTGACGAGCGGGGAGGGGCGAACATGGATACCGCGCCCCACGTACTTGCGGGCTTCCAAGCCCCAAGCACGCGCGACGATGTTCCCTGAAACGATTTGCAAACCACGTCTACCGTTGATCCGCGCTTGGCGAACCAGCAGTGTGTTAGAACCTTGGGGTTCGGAGACCCCAAGTACATAAGGCGGCCAGGTGCAGAGCCTACTGGATCGTGAGCAGTTCAGCTGGCGACTGATCACGAATTTCTGGTTCGTAATACTGGTACGCGACGTTGCCCGGTGCTTTCGCTTTCACCGGATACTTCGCGCGAAGCTTGTAGGCGAACTTCGTTGGCTTTCCGTTCCCGGGGATGCTGCTGAAGTACAGGCTGACCTGCTGGCCCTTCGCTTCGAACTTTGTAATCACGTCGCTCTGGACCAGTTCGCGAAACGATTCCGTTTCGATTGCGAACCCGGGAGGGATTCCAAGATCGACCAGCGTCATTGGAGCGTTTTCTGCCCGGTTGTATCGCAGGATGACGTCAACCGTCAGTAAGTCATCGACATCCAGTTTTCGCTTGCCGTAGTTGGTGGCGATCTGAAGAACCTTCTCAGCCGTCTCTGGTTCGTCCGAACGGGGTTCGTAATGCACGGCCACCAACTGGTAGCCAGGAATTGAGTCAGTGTCGATAGTCATGGAAACGGTGTTCTCACCGTCCTGCACGAACTCAGACAAGCTCACCAAATGGAACACGTCTCCGGTCTCTTCTGTAATCACAAGTGGTGCGGCAGCCTTGCCGTTCACGGTAATCTGAATCGTGGTGTCCTTTTCAATGGTTCCGATCTCGCCAGCCAGAAGCAGCGTACGCATTGCCTGAACTGTGGCCTGCGTTGAATGCCAGGTACCGCGTCCATCTCGCTTGCTCACGATCCAGTCCAACGCTTTGACAACAAGTGCCGGGTGCCGACCAGTCGCGATCATCGCCTGTGCAACCAGCGCTGTGGTCTCAATGGCCAGTGAATCTCCAGAGCCGTATGTGAGCCCGCTGTCCTGCGACGTCCAGAACGCTGTTTCACCGTTCTCCTGAGCCATGTCTGAAAGTCGAGCCACAATGTCCAGCGACCTGGCCGTGCGACCACACGCATGCAGTGCGTTCGCCACCAACGCCAGCACGTAGGGATCTTTGGAATCAGAGTTCGCTTCCAGAAACGCGATGCTGCTACCGAGACGATCCAGGTCTCCCGATCGGGCGAGCGCCCAGGTAACGTAGGCGGTTTGCCGGATTGTCCGGTCATCGGTGCTGCTGTCGTTTGTGGATTCGTGCCGTAGATCTTCACCCGACCATGTGCCATTGGACTGCATGCGGCTCAGTAGCCAACTGCGAGTGCGCTGGATCATCTCTGTATCAACTTCATAGACCTTCGCCATGTCGATAAATTCGTGCAGACCGTAGGCAGTGAGTACCTCATTGGCCGGCGGGCTGCCGAACCAGTCGAACCCACCGCCGTCAACTTCGAACGACAGAAGACGTTGATAGCCGGTGGCGATGTAGTCGAGTGCCTTCAGTTCGATTTCGGGATTCACCTGCTTTGTTTCACGCAGATAGTTGAGAACCAGGACATTCGGGTAGGTTGTTGACGAGGTCTGTTCGAAACAGCCGTGCGGCATTTGGAAAATGGAATCCATGCCCTCGACCACTTGACTGAAGCCACCGGGGTACAGCTTCACAAACAGGTCATTGCCACCAGCAATGGCGTCGTCGGGAATGGTGATGGTTTGACTTGCTTCACCATTTAGCTTCGCGTTCACCACGACTTCGCGGCGAACACCATCAGGTTCGACGCGCACCGTTCGTTCGATAGCGTCAGCGAGTACCGTGCCCTTTGCCTTGACTGTTAGAGCGTGACGACCCGGCTTGATAACGCGAATGCGGTAGCTGGTCTGGAGAACCTCGTTCGCCGCGGCCTCCACCGTTTTTGTCGGTTCGCCATCAAGCAGTTCGAACCAATCCGCTTCCGTCGCTTCCAGTGAAATTGTCTGTGGATCGTTGAGATAGTTGAAGATGCCAACCGGGATCGAAATCTCATCGTTCTGTGTCAGCTGCACCGGCATTTGAATATCGATGAAGAAGTCCTGGAAGACGCGGATCCCTTGCTGGAACGAACCCAGCCGTCCATCTCTGGTTACCGCACTGCCTGCGAGCCGCCAGGTGGTGATCGAATCGGCGAGTTGCACGTTCAGCTTGGCCTGGCCACTTTCATCCGTCAGTAACTGCGGCTGCCACAGCAACGTCTCCGGGAAGAACCTGCGAACGCGCGGTTCACTCTGGTCTTTCCCTTCGCTCCCAGAGTCCGCCGGAAGGCTTCCAGAATCCCATAGCACGCTCACGTCTGAGTCATCCATGTAGGCTTGTTCGGTAAACTTTTCCATGGTCCCGCCTATGAGGTCTATCGGCGTGGCCGACGTCGCCAAAGATTTCACCCCAACTTGACTCACCAAGAACACGGCAACCACAGGAATTACAACCGCAAGACCCTGATGGATGCCCGCAGACAGTAGGTTCTGACCGAGTGACCTGGGTTCTGTTAGCGTCCTCCGCAGGAACCCGAGCGAACCCACGCACGTGGCCATTCCGAGAACACAGGGAAGCATTCGTGTGGGCCCAAAGTCATTCGGGCGAGCTCCGTCACTAATGTTCCCGGCGATGGCATAACCAACGAACATGACGACTCCCATCGCGTAGAGACCCGGAATAACGAGAACCAATCGCGAGAACAGGTTTGCGAAATCGTGCCGAGCCAGCAGCCTTCGAATGCGGAACGCGGGCTGGCCAATCAGAATACTACATGCGATTCCCACTACTCCCAGGACGATGTACGATCCAATAGTGTTTGAATTGCGGCCAGCTTGGGTGGCGAAGAACAACGTAACTGGTATCGCAATCATCGAGACAATGCTCGTCCAAAACAGAAGCCGCATCTCGCCGCGAAATTGGCCAGCAACCGATGGCGACACATTTTGTCCTCGGTGAAACAGCCGCGTCAGAACGTAGATCAGAAAGATCGACGCCAGAAATAGAAATAAGAAGAACGGCACACTTCCCATTAACATCAGCCGTTCGTTCATATTGTCAGTCTGGCGTTTCTCCACAGCGATGATTCGCTGGCTAAGCGACTCGCCACTTACGGATTCTGGTTCACTACCGTCTGTCGCTTCGGCTGCCGAGAACCGCACAACCTGAGCTTCACGAAGTTCCGGCCGTACATCGCCACCATCGCGAGTGAAGTTGCGTCCGGGTTGGGTAATGAACTGGTACCGAGGCTTCAGCAGTTCTTCCTGAATCAAGAAGTACATCTCCTCAAGTCCCGGACGTGAATCGTTGAGTGCAAATACTGCTTCATCCACAATCGCCAGACTTAACGCTGCCTGAACAGGGTCACCGTTCTTTGATTGGACCAGGAAGTTCACCATTGCCTGCTGCGCTGGCTTGTAGCTTTCGGCGTCCAGCGTTGCCGTGACTTTCAATTGGTCGGCTCGCTGAACTTGAACGACCTTTGTGTCTCGAGCAATTCGGCCGCTGGGCTGAATGCAATAGGCCTGTATCTGCACCGTACCCAGAACGTCCGGCGGGAGGTCCAAAGCGTACTCGCCCTTCTGATTCGTGAGGTCAATGACACTGGTCGCCAGCGACCGACCTTCACGAATCACATCAACGAATGCCCGTTTGCCGGGCGAACCGGACAACACGGTTAGGTTCGCCGTCTCGCCCTGCCGGTACACCGCGCGATCGGTTCTAAGCAGGACGTCGTTTGCTTGCTGGCCAACTCGCAGTTCCTTCACGGCTGCTGCGGTAACGCCTGTGGCTTCGTCGCGAGCCGTAATGGACAGTTTCAACCCGTCGTTTTGGGGAGTCAGCTTAACCTTGCCGATGCCGACTTCGTTGGTGGTTATTTCTGTACCGGCCAGCGTTGTGACGGTTGTCTGTACCGGGGTTCCATCCGGTAAAGCGGTCATGATGTACAGGGTGTTCTCGACGCCGGGCACTAGCTCGCCGCTTTCCGGAAACACCTCGATGCGGAGCGGTGTGTTGGCAACGATTCGCGAGACGGTTGTCGAATTGGTCTCGCCGGATTTGTCAGTGACACTGGCTGCAAAGAAGACTTCGGCATCACCGGCATTGGCCTGCGTTCCAGCCATACGACCTGGAAGTTTCACTTTCGCTTCGAACCGGCCATCGGCATTTGTTGTTCCAGTGACGGTCTGAAAGACATTGCGGCCTGCAGTCATGTCGGCCGCTTCGATGCGAACATCAGCACCTGCTGTCGGTTTTCCGAACAGGTAGTCGGCGTCCAGTGTGACGGTCAGTTCGTCTCCCGCCTGGTAGTAGCTGCGGTCTGTCTTCATGTCGATGCGGAACTTCGGCAGCACGTACCGCTGTACTTTGACGGTTCGTTCTGATGTCGTATCGCCAACAGTTACTGCAATTTGGTAGTCGCCTTCATTGACCTGATTAGCCAACTTGAAATCGGCTGCAGCAATGCCAAAGTCACTGGTCCTGGGTCGAGCCGCAAAGACCTTATTCCCCTTGCCGTCTCGAACAATGAATTCGACCGCGCGCTGCCCGGCGGGTGTCATGGAATCAACATTCAGCGACAGAGCCCGCATGTGAATGATCTGTCCCGGCTGATACATCGGCTTGTCTGTGCTGACCATCGTGCGGTAACTGCGAGTGACCGCAATTGTCTGCTCAGCGGCAGCGCGACCGGTGCTCGCCGAGACCTTCACCTGAAACGTGTAGTCGCCATCGCTTAGCTGTTGATCCAGTTCAGCCGTGATATCGACAACGCCATCTTCGTCGGTTTTCGCTTGCGGAATTTCCTGACTGACACCGTTGCCAGACAAGACGACATCGACACGCGCATTCGCGATTGCCGTTTTGTCGCGTCCGTCACGAACCAACACTCTAAGCCTCGCATCATCGCCGGGCGCAAAGCGGGGCCGAGTGAACAGCATGACTTCGGTCGGGTCCGCCTGGGCTCGCGCGATGAACCACGCGTTCCCACCAATCCCAAGCGTGCAGACCAGGGCCAGGGCGGTGGTGAGTTTCCAGAATCGTTTGCCGAACAACCACGGCCAGTCGCGTTCTGGGCGGCCCTCCAGGACTTTTGGCTTCTTTGCCTTCGTGACTTTTTCAGGTTCGACGTTCTCAATGCGATCGAGAACCGATTTCACGAGTTGTTCGTCATCGCCCGGTCTACCGGTTCGAGCGTACTCTTTGATAAGGCCATCGATGGCGGGGTCGTCTTCGGCGGGCCAGTCGTTTTTTGGGTCAGTATTCATGCGGACGCCTCCACTGTTTTCGTGATGCAATCGCCGAGTGTTTGTCTGGCTCGCTGCAGCCGTTTGCGGACTGTCGATTCTTCTGCGCCAGCCCGCGTCGCGACTTCTGAACCGCTAAGTCGTTGCAGGTAGAACAGGTTCACTACCTGCTGCAGCATTTCCGGGAGCTTGCCAATGCACGCGTGTAAGGCTTGCATCACGCAGCGATCGTGATCAGCTTCGATGCTGTCCCACGACTGATGTTGCTGCTCAATCGCGTCCAGTATGTTGGCTTCAACCAGAACAAGCCGCTTCTCAGTCCGGTGCACTTCATGGCAACGGTTCCTCACGATGCCACGCATCCAGGCGGCAAAGTCTTTGCCGGTGTCGAAATCGCTCAGTCGTCGGTGAGCCACGACAAACGAATCCTGAACCACATCTCGCGCGGTATTTTCGTCACCGACGATGGAGATGGCGTACGCCAATAACCGCCGATGATGCCGCCGTACCAGAATCTCAAAGGCCTTCGTTTCCGAAGCCGGTGGAGATTCCTGAAGATCCTGCTGTGCCACGAGGCTTCCCCCACTTTGCCACACTTGTTTCGTTGCAGATATTGTCAGGAGCCTCGCGTTTGTGACAGGAATTCTGAGAAGAACCTCCAAACTGCCCAGGAACCGCGCCGCGCCAACTGACTCGACGCACATTCGCTCAACATTTAGTCTGGTCGAGTTCACTCACTACAGAGACGACCGACTATGCACCGCTGCACTCGCCTTGCTTTGATTCTTCTGATTCTTCCCTCGTTGGCGTTCGCACAGCAGGATGCTCAACCGTTCGGCTCGAAATTCCCGAGGCTCGACGGTCGCGCGACGGGTGAGTGGTGGAAGCGAGCCGCGCAGCATAGCAAGCAGTTGGAAAGTGGGAACCAGCGGCAACAGGCCAACGCAAAGCGGTTCCCCAAACTGGATGTGCCGCGTAACGAGGTTGTTGCGTTTGCTGTTTACACTCACCATCGCGGTGTGCTGAAGCTGACGGCTCAGTTGTTTCCGTTGAAGCCGGATGAAGCGATGGAGACGCGGCTTGAGTTCAAACGTGGTGACAACTGGGAAGAAGTGAAGACGGAAAAGGTCTGGTACCCGGGCTGGAGTTCGCACTTTCGAATTGAGAACTGGGACAACACGAAAGACGTCGCGTATCGCGTTCGCCATGGTGAGGAAGCGATGTTCGAAGGCCTGATCCGACACGACCCCATTGAGAAGAATGTCATCACTGTTGGCAACATGTCCTGCAATTCATCTCGAACCGGTGGACCGCGGCCGAAGATCGTTGAGAACCTAAAACAGCAGAATCCGGACGTCCTGTTTTTTGCCGGGGACCAAACGTATCACCACACAGAACACACTGCTGGCTGGTTGCAATTCGGTTTGCAGTTTCGCGACATCATGAAGGATCGTCCCACGATTACGATTCCTGACGACCACGATGTTGGCCAGGCAAACATCTGGGGCGAGGAAGGCAAGCTTGCGAAAACACCGCAGGGGCCAAGCGGCGGTTACTACTACCCGGTCGACTACGTCAACATGGTCCAGCGCCATCAAACATGGCATCTGCCCGATCCCTACGACGCAGCTCCAATCCAGCGCGGCATCAGTGTGTATTACACCAGCATCAAAGTTGGTGGAGTCGATTTTGCTATCATTGAAGATCGTAAATTCAAAAGTGGTCCGGAAGGCAAGATTCCGAAGATGGGCCCGCGACCGGACCACATTAACGACCCGAAATACGATCGTAAGGCTGTTGATGTTGATGGTCTGAAACTTCTGGGCGATCGGCAGTTGGCGTTCCTGGATGCCTGGTCACAGGACTGGACGGGAGCCGACATGAAAGTGGTTCTCTCACAGACTGCGTTCTGCGGAGCCGTCCACTTGCATGGGAACCCAAACAATCGCCTGCTTGCAGACCTGGACAGCAACGCCTGGCCGCAAACCGGTCGCAACAAAGCCGTCGCCGCAATTCGCCGGGCGTGGGCTCCGCACTTGTGTGGTGACCAGCACCTGGCAGTGGTTGTGAAGCACGGCGTTGAGAACGCTGGCGATGGGCCGATGGCGTTTACCAGCCCGGCCATCGTCAACACCATCTACGGACGGTGGTGGCATCCGGAGGATGAAAAACCCGGAATGAACGCGGTTCTCAACAGCCCGTTGCCATGGACTGGTGACTACCTGGATGGACTCGGCAACCACATTCGCATGCTGGCCTACGCGAACCCCGAAGATAGAACTGATGAGACCAAACGCGCCGACGGATACGGCATGTGCATGTTCGATAAGAAGAACCAGACCGGTCGCTTTGAGTGCTGGCACCGGTACGCTGATTTGTCGAAAGGCGATGCCGGTCAGTTTCCCGGCTGGCCGGTCACGTTCAAAATGCGCGACAACGACGGCCGCGAAGTCGTGGGGCACCTGCAGGGGATCTCAATTGATGGAGTAAAGCGTCCGGTCGTTCAAGTGATTCAAAAGTCAACCGGCGAGGTTCTCTATACCGTCCGCGTCGACCCACACGAACGCCTGCCCGTATACGCCGAAGGCGAATACATCCTCATGGGCGGCAAGGACAAACCGGACAAGAAGGTAGGTGAGTTCAAAGTGAATTGATGATCGAATGGGTAGCTCACCCGTTTAACCCGTGGTCGAAGACCAGGCTGGACCAGCATCAAACCGCTCGCGGCGGCCTGGCCTTTGGCCACGGGTTAAACCGTCGGCGAGACGAGCAAATTTTTGTCAGTTTTCGTGTGACGCTGGTAGAATATCTGCAACTACTTGGTTGTGGAGCCTACCTTGAACAACCAGATCGCAGACGAAAACGTGGTCGGACATACCGGGACCGGATCTCCGGAAGCGTTCGAACAAATCGTTCGAAGTAACCAGCGTTTGGTTCGCTCGTTCCTTGTGCAGCATGTCGGCGATCAACAGGTTGCCGACGATTTGGCTCAGGAAGTCTTCGTGGCCGCGTACCGCGGCATGAGCCGCTATCGTGGGACCGGAAGTCTAAGTAGTTGGCTGCTGGGCATCGCCAGGAATCATGTGCTCATGCACTTCCGTGCGAAGCCGCCGTCGACAATCGTCTCGCTGGATTCGGTTCTTGAAGGGCTGCATCTGAAGTCGCTTGAGCAAGACGACTTCAACCCATCGGCCGAACAACAACGCGTCGATGCGCTCCGGTCATGCATTCAATCACTGGAACCAGTTCAGCGTGACCTGCTGGCCAGGTTCTATTATCGCGCAGAGCCCGCCGAGGAAATTGGCCGGTCCATCGGTAAGCGCGCGGGGGCCATCCGCATGCTGTTAATGCGCATTCGCAAGCAGTTGCGGACCTGCATCGAAAGCAAGCTTCGTGTCGGAGATCCGACATGAACGCCAAAGAGTTCACAGATAAATGGGGCCAGTTCACATCGGGTTCCGAACTCACCGAAACCGAAATCGTCGCGATGGAACGATTGATGGAAACGGATGCGGTGCTGCGGGCTGAAGTTGCCGATGACCATCGCGTCCACCGAGTGCTGCAATCGATGGGAACGATTCACGAATCGCAGGACGAATTCGTCACGGGTGTGTTGGAGGCATGCACCGGGGTCGACAACCCGTTCGCTCCATTGTTGGGTAATAGTGCCGGTTCAGAAAAACGTGTGGGTCGGAAACTTGTTGCGGTTCTTAGTCTCACAGCGATCGCGACTGTTGGGTGCCTGGCGTTTATGTTTTATTCACAATTGAACCGAGCCAGGGTTCAGGCTGATCAAGCGATGCGGGTAGCGTCGCAGGCACAACAGCATGCCGAACGCGCGGCGGAATTGTCTTCGCGGCAAGCAAGCATTGCTGTGCCGGAGGATGTTGAACAGAAAGAACCGCCGCTGCCGGAGGCTGTGGTCGAACCGGAGTTTGTCGGCGAGACGTTAGCGGTTATCACGGGCGATGAGGCAAGCGGAACCTGGCGAGGTAATGTGGACGGGCGGAAACTTGTCGCCGGCAACTTCGAACTTGTCTCGGGTGAAGCGATCCTGAGGACGACTGGCGGTTCGATTGTGAGTGTTCGCAGTGGAACCCGGTTCACTTTGCATCATGCGACGCATTTGACACTGCAGGAAGGCGAGATTGAGGTTCAGGTCGCGGTTGAGGACATTGGGTTCCGCGTGAGTACGCCGAACTCAAGAGTCATTGACCTGGGCACAACATTTCAGGTGTCGGTCAACAATCAGGGCCGCACGCGAGTACGACTGGATGTCGGCGAAGTTGTTGTGGTTCCGTGGCAGTCCGGTCCAAGTGCTGAACGACAGCACCTGCGAGTTGGTGAATACGAAGAAATGGTCGTGTACGGTTCGGGGGACGGAGTCGAAGGTCTGTTGGCTGGTCACAGTTCCGGACCGGCAGGGTTCCAGGGTTCAATTCGGCTTGGTGATACGTCGTTCGAACTAACATCGATCGACCGGTTCGATCATGTGTATGAGACGATCTCTGCCAGCTACGACGCTGACCCAATCAAGACAAAGGCCGCCTGGTTACGAGCTCGAAAGATTCTTGAACGCGTTTCAGGACGTCTATCCGTTGGCGGTAGAGAGGCGTTGTCCTTCAACAACCTGGACAGCCTTTTGAAGACCGAACAGGAAGTCATGCGATCCAGCAGCATGTGGGAAGCAAACAGACTGGGTGGCGACTCGATATCGGGGGCCTTTTCGGTGGCCGGCAAGGATCATCGGTTTGATTCGCACGACGAATACAAAGAAGTTCGGCAACGTATTTTTGAACCGCTTGAGGCTCTTGGTATTCGCCCGTTTGGCGTGCCAAAGTCACGCCGTCAATCGAACCCATTCCGCCGCCGTTAAACGACTCATCGACCGGCGGCTTAGCTGATATTTACGACGTCTGTTGATCAAAGGGTGTCACTGCTGGATCTCCCGGCAGCGCTTTGCAGTACGGACAACGCAGCGCGAGCGCTGCTCGACACCAGCAGTGGCATCCGCCGCTAACGACTGGAGCGCGGCTCCCTCCGAACGATTTCTACGGCTATCTGTACGTATTGAAAGGAAGAATATGCAACGACTTATCTGCACAGCCCTTGTCATGGCGAGCGTCGGCGCACTTGCCAACGCTGGCGAGTGGAACGCCAAAACGCGTTTCTGGACAGACGACACCGGCGACTTCACAGTGAAGGCCGCGCTGGCAAAGTTCGATCAGGAATCTGTCACCCTGAAGCTCTCTGGTGGCGACCATATTCAGGTGCCACTGCATCGTCTTAGTGCTGACGACCGTGCGTGGCTTGACCTGCAGCAGAACACAAAGGATTCGAACCTGGTTGAAATTGCCGGCATCAATTGGTTCTCCAATCTCGAAGACGCACAGGCCGCCGCAGCCGGGAAGGACAACTACGACGACAAGCCGATCATGTGCTTCAGAGCCCTGGGCGATCTTTCAGGCTTCATGTGAAGCGCTGGCCACACAATGAGAACCGTGTCGTTCTCACCAGCCAACATTCGCGAGAGCCTGCAGAAGGATTTCATCTGTCACCGAATCAACACAGAAGGCGACGCCAGCGCCGGACGTTCGCAGGCCCACGCTCCAAACGACAAGCCAGGTCAGGTGACTGACGGCGTTGCGAACCAAAACGTCCAGCTGCTGTTTCTGACCCCCAAGGGCGAAATTTTCCACACCGTATCCGGTTTCCGCAGTGCCGACGCGTTGCAGCAGGAACTGGAGTTCTCAAAAACGATGTACACATCCCTGAAGACCAGCAAGGACCCGAAGACGTTCGTGAAGTTGGCTCATCAGGAACGGGCACGCCAGGCAGTGACGCAAACTTCAAGACCCAACCGTTCATCCCGCATCAGACGATCACGCGGCGGCGGGGGTGGTGGCATCCGCCGTTCGCAGCAGTTCGACTACAACTTCGCGTTGAAGTTTCCGCTGCTACCAATGAAAGAGTTCGAAAAGAACCCGAGACGGTTGGTCGGTTACGGAACCAGTTCGTTCTCGTCGGGTTCTGCAACGGGCGGAAAAATCGGAGGATAGAGTCCTTACACATCAATGCGGCTCCAGCATCCGCCGGAGCCGCGTCTTTGCAACCTCCCCCGCAAAGCCGCGGCTCTTTCCACTCATGGGTTCAGCTTTTGGCCACCCAGCCACGATCACAACCAAATGCTTGCGAAACACGGCGCTACAGAGATGACAATGGTCACCGCTCACGACAGAATGCTTCCTTAAACCGAAGTTTGCTACGAGCTGAAAATGACTGAGCACTGTTATCTTGCCGTTGATCTGGGAGCCGAAAGTGGCCGCGTTATGGCTGGCTACTTTGATGATGGGAAGATACGCCTGGAAGAACTGCATCGATTTCCGAACGGCGGAATTAACATCGGTGGCACAATGCGTTGGGACGTGCTGGGTCTCTGGAGAGAGATTCAAATCGGGCTCAAGAAGGCTGCCAACCTTAGTGACATCCGGTCGGTGGGCGTCGATTCGTGGGGCGTTGACTATGTGCTGATGTCGGCCGACGACGAACTCATCGGACATCCGTGGCACTATCGAGACGAACGCAACAACGGGATGGTCGAACTCGCGGCCCAGCGCGTTCCTCGGGAAGAGATCTTTGGGGAAACCGGTCTGCAGTTCATGCAGATTAATTCGCTGTATCAATTGCTGGCCATGCGACAACAACTGCCAAAGTTGCTGGACCAGTCAGCTCGATTCCTGATGATTGCGGACTACTTTCACTGGTGCCTGTGCGGCAGCCGCGTGGTTGAGTTCACAAACGCCACGACAACCCAGATGCTGCATCCGCAAAAGCGGAACTGGGCCATTGAACTGCTTCGGAAACTGGACATTCCCACGGACATTCTTGGGGATGTGGTGAACCCGGGAACCAATCTCGGCAAGCTTCGACCCGAAATCGCTGAAGCTGCCGGGCTACCGCGAATCGACGTCGTCGCGCCAGCCACGCACGATACGGGTTCCGCCGTCGCGGCCGTCCCGACTGAAAACACCGGCCAGCCGAACTGGGCCTACATTAGTTCCGGAACGTGGTCGTTGATTGGTGTCGAAGTTCAGGATGCGATTATCACTCCGGAAGCGCTCGAACTAAACGTGACCAACGAAGGCGGCATCGATGGAACCTACCGGCTTCTCAAGAATGTCATGGGGCTTTGGCTGGTGCAGGAGTGCCGTCGTTCGTTCGAACGCGCCGGTCGCAAAGTTGGCTACGATGAAATCACCGCGATGGCTCAGGCTGCGACACCGCTCAAGTCGATGGTCGATCCAAACCACTCCGATTTCCTCAAACCTGAAGACATGCCCACAGCTTTGCGAGAACGCTGCAAAGCGACCGACCAGCCCGTTCCAGAAACCGATGGCGAACTCATTCGCACCTCGCTCGAAAGCCTGGCTCTGAAATACAACGTCGTACTTGGAAAGCTGGAACGTCTGACAGGCGTGAAGGTTGAAGTCATCCATATCGTCGGTGGGGGTTGTCAGAACGAATTGTTAAACCAACTCACGGCCAACGCATGCCAACGGCCGGTGATTAGCGGACCAGTAGAAGCAACCGCGATCGGCAACGTACTGGTTCAGGCTCGTGCTGCTGGCGAAATTGCGTCGCTGGCCGACATTCGCAAAGTCGTACGCAACTCGTACGAGATCAAGCGGTTCGAACCGCAGGATGGTGCCACATGGACAGCCGCTGCACAACGCTTTGAGACGCTCGTAGCCAATTCCCGGTAACCAGCGCTTGTGATCTCTGCGACCAACACTGCCAGGGTTTAAGCAGTGCCGCCGCTATGTCAAAGTGGGCAAGCTACGTTCTCTTTTTCGACTGTAACAGTCGTATCAATGAAAACCGTTGTGATCATTGTTACGAACCTACCGCGCCGATAGTGCGGATTAAGGGGACTATCCCAGTGTTTGGGAGGACTCCGAGGCTACAGGAACCGAGAGCATCGAATGTTAAACAAGACCATCGCGGGAATGGCCTTCGTCGTGGCTAGCCTAACCACAGTCCACGCTGTGGCTCAGGCTCCAGGGCAAACGACGGGCACGCCATCGTCGGTTTATCAGTTCAACGGCGCCCCGACCGGGCCAATTCCCGGCTATTCACCAAGTGCATGTCCGACTGATCCGTCCGACGGCAGTGGTTGCTTTACTCCAAACGGTGCAGGGGGGTTTGGGAACTCGGGCGGTAGAGTGTTCGCCGGAGCTGCGGGCTCAGCCGGCCTTGCCAGTCTGTTTGGTTACTCAGCCGATAGTGACATCTCCATCGGTGGGTGGTTGCAGGCCGGTTACCACAGTGAAGACGGGCTGGCTCGTTTCAATACTCACCCGGATCGGTTCAACCTACATCAGGGTTGGCTATACGCTGAGAAAACCGCTGACGGAAGTCAGGGCTGGGGCTGGGGTTTTCGTGTTGATGCCGTTTACGGTGTTGACGGAGCCGACACGCAGGCGTTTGGTAACAGCCCGGGGCGATGGGACTTCGCCAACGGGTTCGATCACGGTCAGTACGCGTTCGCGATTCCACAAGCTTACATCGAAGTCGCCACAGGAGACTGGTCTGTCAAAGCCGGTCACTTCTTCACATTGGCCAGGTATGAAGTTGTGGCGGCTCCCAACAACTTTTTCTATAGCCACTCATTCACGAACTACAACAGCGAACCATTCACACACACAGGTGTGCTGGCAACTTACAAGGCTGACGACTATCTGACTTTGCACGGTGGCTGGACGACTGGCTGGGACACAGCTTTCGACACGTTCAACAGTGGCAGCAGCTTCCTGGGCGGAGCCGAGTTCACACTAAGCGAAAGTGTCACGTTCAAATACATCACAACCATCGGTAACTTTGGTGCTCGCGGCGACGGGTACGCTCACAGTTTGGTTCTGGACATGGAAGTTAGCGACAACGTCAACTACGTCATCCAAAGTGACTACGTGGATACCGACTCAACAACTGGCCCGTTGGGACTTGCTGGTGACGAACAGTATGGAGTCAACCAGTACCTGATTGGCAAGATTAACGACACGCTGTCAGTGGGAACTCGCTTCGAATGGTGGAACGTGTCTGGTGTCTCTGTCTACGACATCACCCTGGGATTGAATGTGAAGGTGATGGACGACATCACAATCCGTCCAGAAATCCGTCACGACTGGGCCCCCGGTATCGACCTGGATGAAACCATCTTTGGTGTGGACGCGATCTTCACATTCTAGATGGGCGTTGCCGTACCGGGAGCTCGGAGACCCAAAGTGCGCAAAGCCGGGAGCGCGTAATCCACTTGTGGGTAAGGCGCTTTGACAATCTTCAGACACGGGGGCGTCAATCAGCGTCCCCGTTTCTTTTTAGACCGTTTGCGACGGCATGGAATCCAACCTATGCTCGCCTCGCTGAATTCACGACACACTCGATTAGCTGGAACAACCCATGGGGCTGTTTGACAAACTGAAGAAGGGTCTCACCAAGACACGTGATCTGTTGAAGACAGATGTCCGTGACCTGCTAAAGCAGGGTGAGATTCTCAACGACGAACAACTTGAACAGTTCGAAGGACGCCTGATTCAAACCGACATGGGCGTTGCGGCCGCGACTGCGATCATTGAGGAACTCCGTGAAAAGCATGGTGGCCGGACCGTGGTCATCGATGAGATTTGGGAGACGGTCCGCGGTAAGCTCAAGGAACTGCTGAAGGGTTCCGACGGCGGCTGGGACATGAACAACCCACTGTCGGCTCTGCGCATGTCGGACTCCAAACCGACCGTCATTCTTGTTGCGGGTGTGAATGGCGTTGGCAAAACGACATCGATCGCCAAGATTGCAAAGCTAGTGCAGTCGCAGGGCAATTCTGTGGTTCTCGCAGCCGGCGACACATTCCGTGCCGCCGCTGTCGAACAGCTCACGATGTGGAGCGAACGGCTGGGCTGCGAAATTGTTCGCAAAGCCAGCGGGGCAGATCCGGCCAGCGTAGCTTACGCCGGTTGCGAACACGCTGTGCAATCCGGAGCAGACGTTGTCATCGTCGATACGGCCGGCCGCTTGCAAACGCAGAAGAACCTGATGGACGAACTCGGAAAAATTCGGCGCGTTTGTGCCAAGCTGGTTCCTGACGCTCCGCACGAGAGTCTTCTGGTTCTGGACGCAACAACAGGGCAAAACGGTCTCAGCCAGGCGAAGAACTTCGGCGAAGCCATCGATTGCACAGGCTTGGTGCTGTCCAAGCTGGACGGAACCGCCAAAGGTGGTGTTGTTGTCGCGATCCGTGACAAGATGGATATCCCCGTGAAGTACATCGGGGTCGGCGAACAGGTTGACGACATCGAACTGTTCGACCCCAACAGCTTCGTAGACGCTCTCTTCTCCTAGCCGCGGGCGAACGTTCTGGTCTTCGCTTAGGAGGGTGAGAGGCGCGGGTGAGTGCGGGCTCGGTTGGGCTGTTGCTCTTTGTTTCGCGCGCGAACCTTCGGGAGATTGCGGACCTTCGCGACCGTGCGGCTGTGCCGTTACGCCAATTGCTGGAACATTTAGCCGTTTTGGCGATAGCCACGGTTTTTCACGAAGTAACCGTGGCTATCTGTTCGGAAGCGTACCGGAGGCTCTCGTAATGCTTTGCGCGCGATGGACACTGCGGGTCGGGTGAAGCTGGTAAGCGATATGGATCAGGTAGTCTCATCTACCTGTTTCTCTTGTAGGAGTACACACTGTCGCTCCTGTTTTTCCGTTCGGCTTCTGTCGATATCAACACCTGTGGTGACGCTGTTTGCGCTATGACTGGCTCAACCCGACCCACCGTAGTTTTACGACAAACCGTCGTGACTCGAAAATGCGAGGCAGGATTTACCGTGGTTAAGAAGGCACTAGCAGCGATTGCTCTTGGTCTACTGTGCGCAGCCATGCCGGCTCAGGCTCAGGATTCTCTAACCGGGGCGATGGACGGAGCGTTCGAATACTCAAGCAGTGACTTTGCCGGGGAGACTCCGGACACTCCCCCACCGCTTGACTCTGACGAAGCTTTCGAAGAGGACACTGGAATTATCTATGGTGGCTGGCTGCAGGGCGGATGGCACAGCCGCGATGCCAGCAGTGGACCCGGGCTGTCTCGGTTCAACACGCACCCACACCGATGGAACACACATCAGGCGTGGCTGTTCGCTGAGAAAGTCGCTGATGGTCGCGACGGCCTGGACTGGGGTTTCCGTGTCGACGCTCTTTATGGAGTCGATGGTGCTGACACTCAGGCCTTCGGCAACAGTGCCGGTCGGTGGGACTTCGACAACGGGTTCGATCACGGTCAGTTCGCGTTCGCGATCCCGCAGGCCTACATCGAACTGGCGTCCGGCAACTGGTCTTTCAAAGCCGGCCACTTCTTCTCGCTGGTCGGATACGAGTTCGTCGCGGCTCCGGACAACTTCTTCTACAGCCACTCGTTTACGATGTACAACAGCGAACCGTTTACGCACTCGGGCGTGCTCGGAACCTACAACGCCAGCGATAGCCTGACCCTCTACGGTGGATGGACATCGGGGTGGAATACCGCGTTCGACACGTTCAATGGTGGCGAGAGTTTCCTGGGTGGAGCCAGCCTGGCACTATCTGAGACGACAATCGCCACCTACATGGCGACAGGCGGCAACTTTGGCAGACGTGGTGAAGGCTACGGCCACAGCATCGTGCTGGACACTCAAGTCAGCGACAACTTCAACTACGTCATCCAGGGCGACTACCTGGACACAGATGGCGACAGCCCACTGGCCGCGTTGGATCCGCTTCTCAATGACACTCAATACGGAATCAACCAGTACTTCCTGTACACGTTAAGCGAAAACGTCGCCGCCGGGATCCGGTATGAGTGGTGGAACGTCTCAGGGATTTCGGTCAACGACATCACCCTGGGCTTCAACCTGAAGTTGCGAGACAACCTGGTCATCCGACCTGAGATTCGCCACGACTGGGCTCCCGGCCTGGACTACTCAGAAACGTTCCTCGGTATGGACT
>CAZAIB010000087.1:0-26411 GCA_964485095.1 uncultured Planctomycetaceae bacterium
CCTTGGTACCGTCAACTGCGGCAACATGCAGCTCATTACCCACGCGAATGTTGACGAAGACGTTGTCTACAACTTTACGAAGCTTCTGTTTGAGAACGCTCAGAAGATTGCCGACCAGCACCCCGCTGGCAATGCCATCAAGCCAGGCAATGTCGTCAAGCAGGTCGGCGTACCGTTCCACCCGGGAGCGATTAAGTACTACAAAGAAAAAGGCTTCTGGCCGGAAGATGCTGAGTAGCCAAATCGCTAAGGGCGGCGTTTCGGGATCCCTGAAACGCCGCGACTGCGTTTAGTGTTCTCTGTTTTCGCACCTGGAACTTCCAGAATGCAGCAAGCGGTACAGGGAACCATGTCGTCATCGTGCCAACCCAAGCGTCTTCGCCCATCTGTCCGATCGGACGGCACTGCGGCCACCATTGTCCAGCTTGATGCACCCACCACGAAGCAACGAAGCGAATTCGATGTCAGAGAAACTTACCCGCTTCAGGAAGCACGCGTTCAACGTGTTGGCCGTGTTCCTTTGCCTCTTTGTCCTACTGGCGGTCAATCGAGACCTGTTCGCCGGGTACATGCCGGAGTGGTTTGGCACACTTATTCCCGGAGACGACCAACCCAAGCTGGCCGTGTTCGCGATGTTGGGTATGGCGCTGGTTTTTCTTGGCTTCCCAATGTTCAAGCGGTGGGAACACAACACGTTCCTTCAGATCGTGGATCTGGTTCTGGTTGCAGCGGCTGTCGGAATATTCGGCTACATCCTTGTTCAAAGCGAAGATCTGTTCGAACGGTTCTGGGTCGATGGAGCCATGCTGGGAGAACGCGCCAGCAGCGAACAACCGTTTGAGTTCGTCATCGCGGGCATCGGAATTCTGCTCATCTTCGAAGCCACGCGCCGATCAATCGGGCTCACACTACCGTTGCTATGCATGGTGTTTGTGGCCTACGCGTTCTACGGCCCCAGTATGCCGGACTGGCTGTTCCCGCACCGCGGATCGACCTGGCAGCAACTTTCACAAAAGTCGTTTCTGCAATCCGGAACCATGTGCGTCTTCGGCATCGCGCTGAATGTGATGTTCAAGTACGTCTTTCTGTTCGTCCTGTTCGGCACCGTGCTGGAACAAACAGGCGCAACCGGCTACGTCATCAATTTCGCACGCAGTTTGTTTCGCAACAGTTCGGGCGGTCCTGCGAAGGTGGCAGTGGTCAGCAGCGGCCTGATGGGATCATTGTCCGGTAGCGCCGTGGCGAACACGGCCACCACGGGTTCCTTTACGATCCCGCTGATGAAGAGCACGGGGTTCGATTCTGAAACCGCGGCGGGAATCGAAGCAGCGGCGAGTTCGGGTGGAGCCCTAATGCCACCCATCATGGGCGCGGGCGCTTATATGATGCTGGAGATTCTGGGCACGGTCGATCCGGAAATCACGTACCTCAAAATTGTCCAGGCCGCACTCATTCCGGCTCTCCTGTACTACTTCGCACTGCTGTTGTCGGTTCACTTCCACGCCAAACGAATCGGTGCCAGGACGGAGGCTCACAGCCCGGAACAGAAGCTTGATAGCGAGAACACCACAACGTTTCAGGGCGTTGTGTTCTTCGGTTCGTTTGTAATTCTGATCGCGATGCTACTGGGCGGCTTCAGTCCCTTTCTCGCAGTCAGCGTCAGCCTGGTCGGCATTTGTTTTCTGGCTGCGTTCACCAAGTCAACGCGCGTCGGTCCGAAGAAATTCTGTAAAGCCATGATTGCGGCCGCAAAGAGCGGTACATCATTAATCGTTGCCGCGTCATGCGTCGGCATCATTCTGGGCGTCGTTGACATGAGCGGCCTTGGCCCCGCGTTGCCAGCGAAGGTGCAGGTTCTGGCTGGCGACAGTTCCATGCTGGCTTTACTGCTGCTCATGGTGTCGACCATCATCCTTGGCATGGGTTTGCCATCGGCTGTGTGCTACCTGCTGGTCGCTCTAACGGTGAGTTCCGTGCTGACCGTTTTGGATACACCACCACTGGCCGCCCACCTGTTTATCTTTTACTTCGGCATGATGTCGATGGTCACGCCGCCGGTCGCCCTGGCCGCGTACGCCGGTGCCGCCATCGCAGACGCCAACATCATCCGTTCTGCCTTCGCAGCATTCCGCTTCGCACTGGTCGGGTTCGCTTTACCCTTCGCGTTTGTGATCAAGCCTGAACTACTGATGCTGACAGTCGATAACCAACCAGCATCAATTCTGATGATTGCCATCGTTGTCGGGCTAACGATCATCGCGATTGTCGGCCTGGCCGCATCTGTGGCAGGGTACGCGTTCTCCAAACTCGGGTGGCCCATGAGAATTGCATTGCTGGCATGCAGCCTGACAATTTTCCTGTGCCGTCTTCGCGGCAACCAAATCTGGATCCAGGCTCTCGCAGCCGCCATCATCGCGGTCGCCATGATCCTCCACTACCGCCTCAGCGCCGCCAAAGCCGCCACCACTTAGTGGCGAAGCCACAAACCAGGTCACCTCGCCCCTTTTTAGGGGAGAGGTCGGGCTCTAAGCCCGGGAGAGGGGCCGGAGTTTAGTTTCGATCGGCCAGCCTAGTGTCATTGTCATGCATTCGGACTTCGTCAGGTCATGCGAAGGGGTGCGCTGTTCCTTCTCCCGCGGCTGAGACCGCGAGCTCTCCTTGCAAGCGAGAGAGGTAGCAAGCTGCTTGAATGTCGAATGTCGAATGTTGAACTTTCTGTGGTGCCAGTTCTTTACTTCATCATTCGACATTCCTTCTTCGACATTCTGCGGTTCCGCGGATGAACCGGGCCGCCGTTGTTACTTGGAGATTCCTTGTTGGATATTGGATATTCGTCGGCCCTCTCCCGCGGCTGAGACCGCGACCTCTCCCGCAAGCGGGAGAGGTGACATGGCGGGGGCTAGCCCGGCCGCTCGCTCCGGGCGGGTTACGACACAACATTCCATTGCCATCGATCGGTTTTGCCTGGTCAGCCTAGGTCGACTATCTGTCGCGGCGGCCTCGGTCTCCACCACGATCGCGGCTCCCACGGTCTCCACCGCGATCACCGCCCCAGTTTCGACTGGAACCACCGTTGCTGCTGCCGCGATCACCGCCCCAATTTCGGGTGGAACCACCAGTGTTGCCACCGCGATCACCACCCCAGCTACGAGATCGTTCGGAACTGCTGTTGCTGGAACCACTCTTGGCCGCTGCCTTCATGTAGTTGCTGGCAAACTCAGACTCGGACATTGGCTTAATCGGAATGCCAGCCTTTTCAAACATGCCCTTCACGCGTCGGCTGCGATCCCATTCTTCAGTCGAGAGCGTTCCGTCGTTGTCACGGTCCAGCGCGCCGAAGTAGGTCGTTGCGCGGCTCTTGTCCTTGGCTGTTTGTTCCGGCGAACGGCTTGATGAACCAGACCGTGCGTTGGGTGAAGAAGCCGATCGAACGCGGCTGTTGCGCGAACTGCCGCTGACTGAGAGTCGGTCACGCTTCATCACGATGCCGCGATCTGCTTCTGACTTGTCACCATCAAGTTCTTTGGCAGTCAGGAATCCATCCTGGTTCCCATCAAGTTCAAAGAACGCAAACATGTCGCTGCGTTTCCACGCTGCCCATTCGAACAATGCAATCTGGCCGTCCTGATCTGTGTCGCCTTCCTTATATTCTTCCGGAAGACCTTTGATGAACTTTTGCCGCTCGCTTTGTTTGAACACAGTTTTCCCGGATGACGACTTCGACCCACTGTCCTGGCGTTCGTAGACTCGGCGATCACCACGTTCACCGCGCTCTTGATCTCGCTCGCGTTGTTCCATTCTCTGACGAATTGCTTCGCCCGTCTTTCGGCCAAAGTCGGCAACAGACAGACCTTTGCTCGGATCGATGCCGCCCGCTGAGAAGCGTTCCTTCCACGAGCTTGGCATTCTTGCCATTTCGCCACTGTCAACGAACCCGTCTTTGTTGCGATCGAAGTAGCCGGCGATACGACCGCCAACCTGACTCGGATCGAAGTCCGGACGAGAACCGCCACTGCTGCCGCCCCAACTGCGTCCGCGATCACCCCGATCTCCGCCACCACGGCCGCCACGATCACCACCGCGACCTCCACGGTCACCACCCCTGCCGCCGCGATCGCCACCAAAGCCGCCACGGTCACCACCGCGGCCGCCGCGATCACCACCACGCCCACCGAATCCACCACGTTGAGCTTGCACCTGATCAACCGCAACGAACAGGCAGGCGAGTACGGCAATGATTGAAAGGCGAGATCGGAACATCGGTCAGCTTTCGTTTTCTGAAATGAGATCTACCTAAGTTTATACCAGATTCTACCGCTGTGGCCCCACTCGGCCTCAACAAAAAGGGAACCTCCAGGCGGCTTTTGGTATGGGCTCGCACATCTCATTATCGGCACGAAACCGCGAAAAAGGCAGGGATTTGCAGGATTGCACGGACCTACTGTCTCCGTAGGCTGTTCCGCCTCCGAACCCGTCTCCAAAACGCAACAAATTGTTACAGGGCTTGCAAACGCACGCGAACCTGAAATCCTGTGTCGCCATGGAATCGACCACCACGAGTATCAAGGAGGAGAACCCCGTCGCGCAACGCGCGAGCGAGTGGTCTTTCACGCCTGCTCGGTTCCGCGGCAACCGACACGTTCAGACAATCTTGCCGTGGCTTATCTCAGCGTCGCACGAGTTCTCTTCCATCCGACGCGAAGTGCAACTGGATGACGGCGACCGACTTGTTCTGCAGGACGATTGCCCCGAAGGTTGGCAACCGGGCGACCCGGCATTGCTGTTGTTGCACGGCCTGTCCGGCTGCCACAAGAGCGCGTACATGCAGCGGATGGCGCACAAGGCGATGGAACGCGGAGTTCGATCGTTTCGGTTGGACCATCGTGGTAGCGGAGCCGGCCGTGGTCTGGCGAAGCATACGTATCACGCCGGCCGCAGCGAAGATGTTCGAGCGGTCCTGGCTGAGGTGGAACACGTCTGTCCTGGTTCTCCGGTATCGATTGCCAGCTACTCGCTGAGTGCGAATCTGATGTTGAAACTGCTGGGCGAAGCAGCGGTTCCGAAATGCGTGCATCGCGTTGCCACCGTTAGCCCGCCCATCGATTTGTCTGCCTGCGTTCAATACCTCGGCAACTCACTGGTCGGGCGCATTTACGACAAGAACTTCACCAAGTGGCTTATCCGTCAGGTGAAAGACTCGCCGCAATGGCGCGAAGACGTTCCGCTGGCAAAAAATCTCCGGGCGGCTCAACGTGTCATTGACTTTGATGAGATGTACACGGCTCCGGCTGCTGGATACCGAGACGCGGCGCACTACTACAGCCAGGCCAGTGCGGCTCCGCTGGTGAAGAACATCACGACGCCAACGCTGCTGGTCATTTCCCGTGACGACCCCATGATCCCATTCGAGACCTACGAGACCCTTGAAGTTGGTTCGTCAGTCGAAATGGTCGTGACCGAACACGGCGGACACCTTGGGTTCTACGGAATCAAGGGAGTCGATCCGGATCGGAACTGGATCGACTGGCGTCTCATGGAATGGCTGTTCGATTAGCAGCCGTTCGGTCCACAGAATCGAAACCACACCGAAGTGAGGCTCTATTTTCGGTTACCGTTGGCGCGTTCCATCATCCGCTCAAGGAATACAGCGGCCGCTCTTTTCGTGAACTCAGCTTTCGAACTGCTGCCGCGGATATTCAATCGTTCGCGCGACGACTGGGGGATTCTAGCCAGTTCTTCCTCGTCAATTGTGCCGTCGTTGTTTCGGTCGAACGCGTCGCCCATGCGACTTGCCATTTCATTGGCGAGCTCTGGCGAGTTGCGTCTCTCGTCGACCGATTCTTCACTCTCAGGTCGGTTGGCTGAGCCCTCAATCATTTTCTTGACGAATTCATCTACCGGCATACTCACAACTGACTTGATTCCGAACCGCTCTCGTAGCCTTGATGGCATCCGCGTGAGTTCGGCTTCACTAACCGTGCCGTCTTCATCGCGATCGACAACGCTGGCCAATCGACGAGCGACCGCCGCTATCAAGGAATCCGCGGAATCCCGATTGTCACCAACTCCGCGACCACGCGATCCCCGCCTTGAACGACTTCGAGCGCTGTCCTCCTCACCTTCATCTTCCTGCTCACGCTGCGAACGTCCTCTGCCACGCCCACGACCAGAAGAAATCTGGCCGTCTCGATCGCTTCCTCTTCGGCCAGAACGACTGCGCTCGCGTTCTTCCTCTTCCGCCCCTTCGTCTTCGTGTCGCTCTTCGAGTTCATCGAGGCGTTCCAGAATCTCTTCCAGCATGTCGTGGATTTCTTCCAGGCTGACTCCCGACTCCCCGCGGCGAGACCAATCATTGCCCCGACCCCGACCCCGATCCCGATCCGATCGTCCCCGACTCGAACCTCTTCGCCTTGAACCTCTTCGCCTTGAACCCGATCGCCCGCTGGAGTGGCGATTGCGGTCACGCTTTGGGTTCCTGCCAGAACGACGATCGTTTGAACGCGTTCGCCCTTTGGATTCTCGGCCGCGTCTTGAGGAACCACGTCCACTGCGTCCCTCACCTCTCCGTCGGCCCGCAGCTCTGCCTCTTCCGTCACGATCCTGGCGGGTACGATCTCTTGACCTGCGGCCGGTTTGTCCGCGTTGAGACGCTGAGGTTTTGATTTCTTCCTGAGCGGTGTCGCTTACCGGTTCGGTACCGTCCAGAGTCGATTCCATGACCTGCGTCGAAACTTCTATCGCCGCGTCGGTCTCCAGGTTCTGAAAGCTGACCGGCACAAAGAAGGTCAATGCGAAAGACATCGAGGCGACTAACTGAAACATTCCATTCTCCGGTATGCGATTGTCCGTCGATAAGTTCTGCAATTGCGTCACGACGCTCGCACGTCTGACATCAGTGTCTGGGCGTCAATGGCTCTCTGACCCGCTGCAAATCTTCTCATTGAACACCCATGCCACTGCTGTGTTCCGGGAAAATCCGGCTGTTTCATCCAGTTTGCAACGGGCGAAGTTTCGCTGCACCAATCGGCTTGTTAGTTTGGCAGGACACGCTTTGGAGATGACTCGTGCGACGCGGTTCTGGAAATACAGCTTTCATTGGCTTGGTTGCGATGTTGGTCGCACTGGCCGCACTGGGCTGGCTGTTGTTTGATATTCAGGAACAACCTGCGGGCGGCGGCGATGGCCAGAACGAAACACTATTCGTCTACTGTGCGGCTGGGACACGTCCGGCGATACAGGAAATTGTCGATCAGTACAAAGCCGAATTTGGCGTCACGATCGAAATCCAATATCAAGGTTCGAACACGCTACTAAGCCAAATCGAAATTGCGTCAACTGGCAAGGCGAACGCCGGTGACGTCTACATCGCGGCCGACGACAGCTACATCGATCAGGCAATCCAGAAGGGCCTGGTTCGCGAATCGATTGCGGTCGCGAGACAGCGGCCAGTCATCGTGGTCCAAAAGGGCAACCCGAAAGGCATCACGGGTATTGATGATCTGCTCAACAAAGACGTCATCACGGCTCTGGGCAACCCTGACCAGGCAGCCGTCGGCAAGGTGACTCGCAAATTGCTCAAGGCGACAAGCCAGTGGGACCAACTGGAAGCCCACGTTCGCGAGCACGGCGTGTTCAAACCGACGGTCCCGGAAATCGCCAACGATGTGAAACTTGGAACCGCCGACGCGGCGATTACCTGGGACGCCACACTTAACAACTATCCTGAACTCGAAGGCATCCGCGTTCCGGCACTCGACGCAGGCACCGCCAACATCAGCGTTGGTATTCTGACCAGCACCGAACAATCTGCCCGAGCCCTCCATTTCGCTCGCTACATTTCGGCACCCGAAAAAGGCCAGACGATTCTGGCGAAGCGAGGATTCGAAGGCACGCCCGGCGATCCGTGGGCTGACAAGCCCACGCTCACATTCTTTTGCGGAGCCGTCAATCGCGCCGCAGTGCAACCGGTACTGGACGCGTTCGAAGTTCGTGAAGGAGTCCAGCTTGACGTGAGCTACAACGGGTGCGGGTTCCTGACCGGCACCATGAAGACTATTCAAGATCAGGATACCGAACGCGGCTTCCCGGACACCTACATGGCCTGCGACGTCTACTACCTGGACGTTGTGCAGGAGTGGTTTGAGGCCGGCATCAACGTTTCCGACACCAGCATTGTGATCGCGGTTCCCAAAGGAAACCCCCGGAACATCCGCGAGCTGTCAGACCTGGCTAAACCCGGCATGCGTGTTGCCGTTGGCCAGCCGCAACAGTGCACAATCGGCGTGCTCACAAAGAAACTGTTCGCCGCCGAAGGCCTGACCGATTCCATCGAACCCAACATCGTCGCCCAAAAAGTTTCGTCGGCGCAGTTGATTCCGGATGTCGCGGCCGGAGCCGTTGACGCGGTGCTGGCGTACGCAACCGACACGCGGGCCGCGGCTGATCGGGTGGACGCCATCGAAATCGAATCCCAGGCCGCCATCGCCATCCAACCGTTTAGCGTCGCGCGGACCAGCCGAAACAAACTGCTCGCGAGTCGCCTGTTCAAAGCAATCGCCGAATCACAGAGTTCGTTTGAAGCGGCCGGTTTTCACTGGCGTCTCAACACAGAAGCGGCGCCATGAGCGAACCCGATTCGTCAACGGCCGAACGCACTTCCTCGCCCCCTCCAGCACCTGTTCGGGATCACTCAGACACGCCATTTATTGTTGGCCTGGCGGTGATCGCCGCGACGTACGTGCTGCTGTTGGTTGGGCTTATCGCGGCTGATGTCGCGTACATTTCAAAGCCGTCCACTTCCGGCGATGCGGAAGCGATAACAGCCATGGATCGAGTGAACGCGGCGTTGTCCGACCCGGACATCCGCTACTCAATCAAGCTGACCTTGCTGTCTTGTTTCTTCACCGCAATCCTGTCGCTGCTGTTTGCGGTTCCGATTGGCTACCTGCTGTCGCGGTTCCGTTTCCCAGGACGCAGCCTGGTCGATGCGATTCTGGACATCCCGATTGTGTTGCCGCCGTTGGTTGTTGGTCTAAGTCTGCTGATTCTGTTTCAGTTCCCGCCGTTCAGCCTTCTTAGCCGCAGCGTCGTGTACCGCGTTCCCGCCGTCGTGATCGCGCAGTTCATGGTGTCGGCCGCGTTTGCAGTTCGGGTAATGCGAGCCACATTCGATCAAATCGATTCGCGGCTCGAACAGGTTGCACTGACACTGGGCTGTTCGCGGTCGCAGGCGTTTTGGCGCGTCGTCGTGCCGCAGTCGTACTCCGGAATGTTGACGGCGGGAACTTTAGCCTGGGCTCGTGCGCTGGGTGAGTTTGGGCCGCTGCTCATCTTCGCGGGTGCGACGCGAGGGAAGACGGAAGTGTTGTCCACGACCGTGTTCCTTGAACTTAGCATTGGGAACCTCGACGGGGCTGTGGTTGTCTCGTTGATGATGGTCGCAGCCGCGGTTATCGTGCTGGTTATCGCACGCGTGTTTGGTTCACCCGCTCGATCCATTGTCCACTAAACCGAACTCTGCCCTTCGTCAGACGGGACATCGTCTCGTCACCCGCCGATCTCAATGATCTCAGTCTCCAACCTATCAGCGACCGCTGGCGAGTTTTCCATCTCGAATGTTTCGTTCGAGATCGCGACTGGGAAATTCGCAGCCATGATGGGCAGAACCGGCGCCGGCAAGACGACGATTCTGGAATGCATCTGCGGGTTAAGATCTGCAACCGGCGGCACGATACGGCTGGACGACCGCGATGTGACCAACGCACATCCGGCGGTACGAAACATCGGCTACGTGCCACAGGAAGGCGCGTTGTTTCAAACGATGAGCGTGTTTGACAACGTGGCCTTCTCTCTGGAGATCCGTAATTGGAACCGGGCTCAAATCAAAACACGCGTCAACGAACTGGCCGACTTTCTGGGCATCACGCCTCTGCTGCCCCGCAAACCCGTCGGTCTTAGCGGCGGCGAAAAACAACGCGTCGCACTCGGCCGCGCGCTGGCGTTCAAACCGTCCGTCCTGTGCATGGACGAACCACTTAGCGCCCTGGACGATGCTACGCGCGATGACATGTACGAGCTGCTGTTGAATGTTCGCCAGCAGACCAACGTGACCGTCCTGCACATCACGCACAGCGAACAGGAAGCCACCACTCTGGCCGACCTTGTGTTACGATTGGAAGCAGGCACAGTGACCGTTGAAGACTTATAGACCGCCCACCGTGACAGGCCCTGGAGCAAACCCATGCGTGCGAACTCCTCTTCGGTTTTGATTTGGGCAATCACCGCACTTTGTTGCACACCACAAATCGCCGCCGCGCAGGAACCGGTTACGTCTCCGGTCGAACCCGAAGCCACACTGGCGAACTTCGAAGTTCATCCCGACTTTGAGATTCAACTTGTCGCCAGCGAACCGCAAATTGTCGATCCCGTCGCCATCCGCTTTGACGAACACGGCAACCTGTGGGTCGTGGAGATGCGCGACTATCCACATGGACCGGCTGACGGCGAGACACCCACCTCGCGCATTAAGATTCTGCGCGATGAAGACGCTGACGGCTTCTTCGAAACCTCTCACATTTTTGCGGACAACCTGCTGTTTGCCACGGGCGTGCAGCCGTACAACGCCCCCAGTGTTGGCACGAAAGACAAACCTCACTTCGGTGTCATCGCAACACTCGCCGGCGAGGTCCAGTGGATGGGCGACACGGATGGCGACTTCAAAGCCGACATTGTCGAAACATGGTTTTCCGGGTTCGAACAAAAGAACCCACAGCTTCGCGCGAACGATCCAACAATGGGGCCGGATGGCTGGATCTACGTGGCCAACGGTTTGCGAAATGGAACCGTGAAAGCTGTGAAGGAAGATTGGAAAGACCAACCGCCCGTAACGCTGCGCAGCCAGGACTTCCGGTTCCATCCGAAGACCGGGAAGTTTGAAGCGATCTCAGGCTACGGGCAGTTTGGCATGACGTTCGACGACGCGGGCAACCGATTCGTCTGCAGCAACCGTAACCCGTGTAATCACGTTGTGCTCTCGCAAAAGTATCTCAACCGGAACCCGTTTCTGATTCGAACACAAACTGTCGAAGTGGTTTCGCCCGCCGGCCCC
Organism: uncultured Planctomycetaceae bacterium; assembly: GCA_964485095.1. Taxonomy (GTDB): domain Bacteria; phylum Planctomycetota; class Planctomycetia; order Planctomycetales; family Planctomycetaceae; genus CAYNWT01. Next base: position 11,108 of record CAZAIB010000087.1, read on the forward strand.
GCGTCGCGCGTTTACGCCATCAGTAAACCGTGGACGACGTCCACTCTGCACGCCGGCCAGTTCACGGCCGCTTGTGGCGTGACGATCTATCGAGGCAACACGTTTCCCAAAGCATTCTACGGCAACAGCTTCACCTGCGAACCAACCGGCAACCTGGTTCATCGCGCGGTTCTGACGCCGGCCGGTCCGACGTTTACATCGAAGCCCGGTCGTGAAGGCGTCGAGTTTCTGGCGAGTCGAGACAACTGGTTCCGACCGGTGAACCTTGCAAACGCACCGGACGGCACGCTGTACGTCGTCGACATGTACCGCGCGGTGATTGAACATCCGCAGTTTATGCCCGCGGAACTCAAGGTTCGCAGAGACCTGCGAGCCGGCAGCGATCGCGGCAGAATCTACCGCGTGGTTCCGAAAGGTCAGGAACTGATTCACTCAGGACGCTTCGTCGCTGCCGAACAGGCTCAGCTTGTTGAGTCGAACGGATTCTGGCGGGACACCCTGGCAAGGCTTCATCTCCAGACCCACGATACACCGATGATTCACGGCGACTTGAAGAGTCGGGCATTTGCAGAACCGGCTCAGCGCAACGAAACGACAGCGAAGATGCAGCCGCAACGTGTGGGGACTGCTGCCAGTTTCCGTGAACTGCTGGAGGGCGAAACTCTGGCGGCTTCCGAGTTGGTCAAGTTGTTGCCCATGGAGGTCAGCAGTTGGCATGACCAGGCTGTGCTCACGCTGCCGCCCGAACGTAGTCTCGCGATCCTGCACGAACTAAAAACGATGTCAGACCATGACAACTTGCTACATGACCTGTGTCAGCAGATTGCTATGCGAAACATCGACGATGAGACGGTGCAAGCCCTGCAGATTGTCGTGAATATGCACCAGTGGGGGCAGCGACCTGCGTTCATTGGCCTGGCAACCGGGATAGCCAGGCGCGGGAAACAAATCACGCAACTCGCAATGAAAATGCCACTGGAAGAGCAGCAAAAACTGGATGACTTTCTGGCTGGGAATGTGGATTCGCTGGCGGCAGAGACGACAACCGAACGGTTGGCCGCCATCAACGTTGTGCAGTACGCGGCCGGTGCTATTGCTACCAAAGCACTGTTGGCATTGAGCGAACACGACCAATCGGCCGAAGTCAAAGTTGCTGCAATCGATGCCCTGCGTCGGTTCCAGTCGCCACAGATCGCGAAGCAGTTGTTAAGCGAATTCAATTCTCAGACACCTCGAATTCAACGTGCCATTGTCGGGTCCTGTGCGGCTCGCCCGCTTTCCGCTTTGACGCTGGTAGAAACAGTGCTGGCAAAAACCATCCCGGCGTCGTCACTGGATTCTGCAACTCAGCGAGTTCTCCGGCGATACAAGCAGCCGGAAGTTAAAGCTGCTGTCAGTAAGGCGTTAGCGCTGCTGGTTCCGGCCGATCGGAAAGCGGTGCTGACAAAGTACGCCGACAGCGTGACTTTGGAGAACGACCCGCTGCGCGGCCGCAAAGTGTTCGAGAAGAACTGCGCGACGTGTCACCGCATCGGGTCACTCGGCGTAGACATCGCGCCCGACATCGCCGACTCACGCAGCAAGACGCCCGAGTATCTGTTGATGAATATTCTTGATCCGAATCGAGCCGTCGATGCGAACTACTTCAGCTACACAGCCGTGACAAATGATGGCAAAGTCACCACGGGGCTCATCGCGGCAGAAACCTCATCATCTGTGACACTGAAGCAGGCGGAAGGCAAGACTGTCACTCTGCTTCGCGAGGATATTGACGAGCTCAAGAGTAGCGGCGTCTCACTGATGCCTGTTGGACTGGAAAAGACCATCGACAAGCAACAGATGGCGGACCTTATTTCGTTCATCAAGAACTGGCGTTACCTGGACGGCGACATTCCGATCGATTTGAAGTGAACTCACCCCATCGAACCTCGTCCGGCGTTTCGGTAGACTCGTCGCCAACGTCCCCACACTTCCGTACTTGGGGCCTCCGAGCCCCAAGGTTCTATCACAAGGCTGGGTCGCACGGCGTGATTGACGTTAAGCGTTGTTCGCGCGTTTCCTTAGAGAACACCGTCGCGCGTGCTTGGGGCTCGGAGGCCCCAAGTACGGGAATTCGCTCTGTTTGGTTCCATCCACATGAAGACACTTAGTCCAAAACCTGACAACACTTGCTTCGGCTGCGGCGGCGGGAACCCGATGGGTTTGAAGCTGACGTTCCATGGCGAACCTGACACGCAAACCGCCTGGACGGAGTTCCAACCGCCGGAATTCCTGGCCGGTGCGATAGACATGATGCACGGCGGTTTCATCTCACTGCTGCTGGATGAAGTTTCCAGCAAAGTGTTGTCGATTCAGGGCAAACGCGGCGTGACCCGCAGCCTTGAGGTCTCGTTCGACAAGCCGGTCCCACTGAACGAACCGATCCGACTGGAAGCAGAACTGATCCGTGATGAAGGCCGCAAGCACTTTATCGAATCCCGAATCCGCAACCCACGCGGCGAGGTCCTAGCGCAAGGCAAAGCTTTGTTTTTGGTGTTCAAGTCCTGAATGCGAACAACCAACAACGCTGACGTTCGGCGTTAGAACGAGGTGTCGCTGGGCTTTGGCTTCTTCAGGATGACCGGGATCGGCTTGTCGCAGTGAGGACAAGGGATCTGAGTTCGCGTTGTTACGCGGGTCACTGATTGCAGAAGCTTGTTGACGATCACCATGTTGCCGCGAGGCGAGAAGGCGATGTCTGTGGTTCCCTGTGGAACTTTTGCAAACGACTTCACGCCACCTTTCTCGATGACGGTCAGTTTCAAGTCGTTTGATGCGACAACAAGACGGCCGTCGTGGCAAATTGCCAGGCCGGTTGGAGACTTCAAATCGTCAGCCAGCTTTTGAATGCGGCCGTTCGCCAGAAGTTGATAGATCTGACCTTTGCGGCTGGCGATGAATAGTTCGCCATCGCGACCGCGGGCCAAAGCAGATGGCTGTTTGATTCGGTCGCACAGAGTTTCAACGGCGCCATCAGGATCGACGGTTACAATTTGGTTCTTCGTGCCGAGCGCGATTGTGAAGGTTCCGGTGTCATCGCGAAGGATGTCGGTGGGTGATGTCAGATCGCCGTGCAGCGTTTCCCGTTCGCCTTCCGGGGTGACTTTGTAAATTCGGCCTGCACCCGTCTTACCCTGGCCGGCTGTTGCGATGTACGCGTTGCCGACTTCGTCAGTGATAACGGAAACGGGCTGGTTCAGTCCGTCTGCCAATACGCTGGTGCTGCCGTCTGGCCTGGTTTTGAAAACCACACCCGCGCGAATGTCGGCGACGAGAATATTTCCTGACGGGTCAACCGTTGCTCGGTGGGGAACGGCGTAAGAAACCTTCAATCGCGAGATGGAGGGAGCCTGCATCAGAGTGACCGTCTTGTGCGAGTGCTCTTGCGCGGTTGCGGTCATTGAGACGCAAATCAGCACGCAGAAAATTGCACTCACGCGGCGGGTCATGGAGTTGCTCTTTGCAAACGAAGATCGGCCTGCTGAGGATTGTCCCTGTGATATGGGCTGTCGTCAATTGAACTGTCGCAAATACGGCCAAATGCTGCATAAAGCCGACAATTTGGAGGCCTGGAGGACTCAACTGGTCAGGTTCATGCCCCCCGTGCTGTGCACGAATACCACGCGGGACAGTGATCCGGCGATGCGTTCCATTGTCTCATGGAACTGGGCTTCATGCCCTTCTTCGGGCGGACTGAACCCAAGGAAGACCTCGGCCGCTGCCAGCGAAGTTGTTTGAATCGCCTCGACGACGTTGTCGGACACAACGACCAGCGGCAACGCTCGAATGCGGGCGGAGTCGATGAGTTCTTCCAGGTGGTTCATCACTTCGGCGCGACCGGCTTCGGTGGGGATGACTCGAATCAGCCGGAGTTCTCGACCACGCCACTGACTGTTTTGCGTCAGCAGATGCGCGAGCAACAGCATGAGCGGGCCGTTTTCTTTTCCACGCCAGTAAACATCAATCGTACCTAGCGGGGTTTCCCAGGGTTCGTCGACGGACTCTGCAATCCGAATCGAAATGATGCTGCGTTGCAGGCCAGCAATGATGCGCAGTGTGACTCCGAACGAATCGACTCGATCAGGATCACCGGGCCAGCCAAGGAGAACCGTGTTCGGGCTGAGGCCGCCCAGGCCGTGACACTGAACCAGCGATTCAACTGCGTCTGACAAATACGGAGCCACAACAACACTGGGGAAGGCTTCGAGTTCCTGTTCTCGAATGAACTTTCGCAACAGATCTTCCTGAGCCTGCCGGCGCTGCAGCATGTCTTCCACGTTGCCGCTAATGACGTGGGCCAGCGTCAGGATACCGTGGCCCGAAGTAAACCAATGTCCGAACACAGCTAAGTGACTGCGGTTGTGTCCCGGTCCGACCAACGCCAGCACTGTGGGTCGCCAGTTCTTGGGATGCGAGAACGCTTCTTCCAACTTCAGAATGTTACGCCGTGTGCGTTCAAACAGAATGCCGCTTTGCACGTCGCCCCACTGCGATTCGATGTCCAGGTACCCGATCGTTTTGTAAAGCAGTCCCATGACCACGATTGAGACCGACGCCCAGACTGGCGAAATAAGAAACATGACCGCGAAACAACCGACGGCCCCCAGCAAAGCAGCCAACCAATGGCAATAGCGGAACCGTGGTCGGTAGCTGGGGTTGCGTGTGATGGATTCGTAGAACGTCGCCAGGTTAAGTGTTCCGTACGTGATCATGAAGAACATCGTGATGATGGGCGCGATGACGTTGAGGTCGGCCAGCATCAGGCAGATTTGCGCAATAAGAAACGTGAGGATGATCGCGCGGCGGGGTTCTGAGTTCTTGCCGCTGCCTTTCGCGTAGAACCGCAGCGCGCGGAAGACGTCGTCGCGAGCGAACGCCTGCAGGATTCGCGGCGCGCCCATCATGCTTCCAAGTGCTGACGACAGTGTGGCCGCGAAGACTCCGGCCGTTATTAGAACCGGTATGGCGGAGAGCTCTCCGATGACCAGGTTGTTGTTGATCAACGCGTCCCGGTTCGTCGCTCCGCCAAGAACAATCGCCATGGATATGTAAATAACCGCGGTGAACACCACAGCCAGCAGGGTTCCTTTCGGAATCGACTTCGCCGGGTCTTTTAAGTCGCCCGACATGTTGGCTCCGGCCATGATCCCGGTCACCGCCGGGAAGAACAGCGCGAACATCGTGAAGAAGCTGTCGCCATCAATGAAGCCGGAACTCATGTTCTCCTGCAGCGTGGCCACCTCCATGTTCGGAATCGCGCCGGCGTAAAACGAAACTAACGACGCTATCAGCAGCGCCAGAATTCCGTACTGCAACTTGATGGTCCATCCGGCGCCGATAAACACGCAGGCGAACACGATGACGTTGGTGACGGTTCCGACAACCTTAGGATCCCACGCGCCGGGGACTGCGGCGACGAACGCTTCTGCGAAACCCACGACATACATCGCGACAGAAATTGCCTGAGCCAGAAAGAACACAACGCCAATCGCGCCGCCGAATTCGACACCCAGACTTCGACTGATGAGGAAGTAGGCTCCACCCGCTTTGACGCGGGTGTTGGTTGCGATCGCAGACAGCGAAAGTGTCGTCAGCGTGGTGATGACTTTGGCGGCCAGGACGATGACCAGAGCCTGCACGATTCCGGCCTGGCCAACGACAGCTCCGAAACGCAGAAACATGATGACGCCAAGGATCGTCAGAACGCAGGGGGTGAAGACACCGCCCAGGGTTCCAAACCGAGTTGCCTCGGCCGCGTTCGATTCTCGACTCTGATTCATCCGCGTGGGGTATCACGTTGCAACGATAACCGTCAAGACATGTGCGTTATTGCCGCTCAATGCCTGACTGTCACAGCTATGGCTTTGGTTTCCCAGCACCGCGAACCGGCGGTTCACGAAACCCAGTCATAGGCTGTCCCGCGAGCTTCTCCGACATTGCCTTCGCTTCAGGCAATGTCATCAGCAGGATCTCAGGGTTCAATGCGAAGGAGTAAAACGGATCCAGCTTCTGCTGAGCCGGCAATATCACGATTGGGCTTTTCTTCGCCAGTCGCCTGGCAACTTCCGCCGCATCGACCGACTTACCTTTGAGATCGGTAAATTCGCAGTCAGCAATTTTGTACGGTTTCGGCTTGTCTGACGAACCGGTTCCATCCTGCACGAAGGTCTGCACGGCAACTATCCGCGTTCGCGTCTCTGGCACCATCACGGTGTACTCTTCCTCTTCGCCGCTCTCGTTCTTCCTGGTTTTCTTCGTGGGCACCATCACTGTATAAGTCTGTTCAACGTTCTTTGTGACCATGCGACCCTGAGGTTTGCCGACCCGCCGCGTTCGGGTTTCTGATCTCATCACAGTTACGGTTTGCTGGTTACCGTCCTTGTCCTGACCATTTGAGTCACGGGAACCTGAACGGTGTAGGTCTGAGTGTAGGAACCGTCTCCGTAAGTCAGCGCGACTGACTTGCCGTCCTGGCTTGCCTTTGCCAGCGCGAATGTTGGTGGAGCCGACTTCGGTAACTCCAACTTCACTTTGTCTTGTGGGCAGACCAATAACAGCGGATACAGCAGCACGATACTCATCGCGTATTCTCCGAAAGGAACCTGCACGAACCTGCAACTATTCTTCGATTATACGACCCAACGGCAGACACAAACAACGTGATCTGTGCGACGCCACAGCCGCGCGTGGTCCCTTTTGTTGAATGTCGAGTTCGGGATGTCAGCTAAAGCACCGGCCCAATCCACAGCAAATTCAATGAACCAAAGCCCAAAACGTGCGTTTACCTAAGTGCTAACCGGCCGCGAGCGGTATGACTGGTTGAACAGATTCTGTTCTTAGTCCTACAATTCACACACAAATCCTCGGAATTATTTCACTGGAGCCTACTGAATGGGTCTTTTCGACAAGCTACGTGCAGAACTTGTTGACATCGTCGAATGGGTCGACGACTCGAATCACACTTTGGTTTGGCGGTTCCCCAGGTATCACAACCAAATCAAGAACGGTGCTCAGCTAATTGTGCGTCCGGGGCAGATGGCTGTGTTTGTTCATCGCGGCGAAATGGCCGACGTGTTCGAACCGGGGCACTACGAGCTGAAGACTGACAACCTGCCTTTGCTTAGCACGTTGTCCGGTTGGAAGTACGGCTTCGACAGCCCGTTTAAGGCTGAGGTGTACTTCGTTAGCACGAAGCAAATTACAGATTTGAAATGGGGTACTCCGAATCCGATCATGTTGCGTGATCCGGAATTCGGTCCGATCCGCATTCGTGCGTTCGGAACGTACGCGATGAAGGCAATTGATCCGCGAGCGTTGTTGCGGGAAGTTGTCGGAACCGATTCAGAGGTCTCTGCTGAAGAGATCACCGAACTGGTTCGATCGATCATCAACACGACCTTTGCTGATCTGCTTGGTGAGAGCCAGGTGGCTGCTTTGGACCTGGCGTCTAAGTACCGCGAGTATTCCGAAGAATTACGCAAGGCTGTTTGCGAACGAGTCGACGACGAATACGGCCTGGACATCACTCAGATGTTCATCGTCAACATCTCGCTTCCCGAAGCGGTCGAAAAGGCGCTGGATACTCGGACAAGCATGAGTGTCGTTGGCGACATGAACAAGTTCCAGCAGTATCAGATGGGTAACGCCATGATGGCTGCTGCTGAGAACCCAAACAGCGGCGGCGCGGCTGATGGCATGGGGCTTGGGATGGGCTTTGCGATGGCAGGCCGCATGATGCAACCAGGCGGAGCCGCCGCGCCAGGTGCGCCCGCAGCGGCAGCGGGCGGTGGAATGATGGCACCGCCACCGCCGCCGGGTACGGCCTGGCACATCACTGTCAACGGTCAGACAATGGGTCCGTTTACGCTGCAGCAGATGGCTTCGGGAGCCACGTCTGGCGAGGTTACTCGGGATAGTCTTGTATGGAGTGCCGGTATGGCTGGTTGGGTGGCCGCTTCGACGGTTCCACAGCTTAACTCACTGTTCGGGGCAACCCCACCGCCTCCTCCGCCGCCGCCACGAGGTGCAACTCCACCGCCACCACCGGCTGGATAGTTCAAAAACGAACGACGATAGCCCGGTACGATTCGTGCCGGGCTTTCTTTACCTCTGCACGTTCTCTTTCAAGTTTGCGAATCATCAATGGGCCCCGATTCCGCCTCGCCACCGCCGCCACCTTCTGAACAGGTTCAGTCGCTGGAACTGGATCGCGACGATCTGCATTTTGTTCACAACGATGCGTCGGCCAGCGTGGGCGAGTCGATTGACGAAGGCACCGGAAGGATTTTCCCGTGCGAACAGTGCGGCGCGGATCTGCGGTTCCATATTGGCCAGCAAACGTTGCACTGCGACTACTGTAACCACACAAAGGAAATCGAATTCGATCCCGACGCGCGTGTCGAGGAGAAAGATTTCCACGAGACGCTGCGCCGGATCTCTGACTTCCGGCAGTGCCTGGTTGAGTCCACCGGAGCGGCTGATGAAACGCAGGAGATTCGCTGCGAATCCTGCGGCGGAAACGTTGAGTTCGTCGGAACGCTGACAAGCCGCGAGTGTCCTTACTGCGCCTCGCCGGTGCAGCTGGAGAAGGCTCACAAAGCCGATTCAAATCGCATTCCCGTGGACGGAGTCCTTCCGTTTGCGATCGAACGCAAGCTGGCCGAAAACAACTTGCGCGCGTGGGTTGAATCACGATGGTTCGCGCCCACTGCGTTTCGTAAGCGGGGAGTCGATGGTGAATTCAACGGCGTGTATTTGTCGTACTTCACGTTCGATTCCATGACGTACTCAGAGTACACCGGTCAGCGGGGCGAACACTACTACGTGACGGTTCGGCGCGGAGACAAGAACGTACGGAAGCGAAAGACACGCTGGTACGACGCACGCGGTCGGTTCCAACGGTTCTTTGACGACATTCTGATTCTGGCCAATAACGGGTTCGCAAAAGAGTTCATGGATGCGCTGCAGCCGTGGCCGCTGATCAAGGTGGTTCCTTTTAGTCAGCAACTGTTGGCCGGTCATTTCGCTCGCACCTACGACCGCCCGCTGGACGAGTGCTTTGACGAAGCCAAACATCGGATCGATCAGGCGATCTATCAGGACGTGATCGGCCGGATTGGCGGCGATGATCAACGGGTCCACAATATTGACAGTCAGTACGATGCGATCACGTACAAGCACCTGCTGCTTCCGGTGTGGTTGCTGGCCTACCGGTTTGGCGAGAAGCCGTACCATGTGTTCGTCAACGCGAGTACCGGTGAAGTGCAGGGCCAGCGACCGTACAGTGCGTGGAAGATTGCGTTCACGGTGCTGACAGTCGTAGCGATCATCGTTGGCGTTGGTTTCTTGTGTTCGCAGTGAATGACTACCAACCACTGACTGACTTAGAACCGAACGCCATCGACACTGGAGCCGATGGCGTCGGTCAGTGGACTTAGTTCTGGTCGAACAGTTCTTCCATTGCGTCCAGGTCCAGTACTTGCTGTTCCGGAGCCAGTCCGGCGAAGAACAAATCGATTCCTTCACCACCACTCAGGGAGTCGTCGTCGTTTGACTGCGTCACGATTTGTTCTCGAAGCAGCCCCGAGGTCTCATCCCGTAGTTCCGCGACGCGGTCCTCATAGCTGCCCTCGCCATTCCATATTCCACGGATCGTCTTGAGGCGATCCATGTCGTGATCGAAGTGTGTCGCAACGCCGACGATCAGGTCGTTGCCCCGTCCACCGACAACGTCATCGTTTCCATCGCCGGCCAGCAGAATGTCGTTTGAGTATCCGCCGCGAAGCTCATCGTTGCCGTCTCCGCCGACAATAATATCTTTGCCCCGGCCACCGTGGACGATGTCATCGCCATCGCCGGCCTCAACACGGTCATTCCCGCCGTTAGCTTCAATGACGTCGTCCCCATCGCCACCGGTAATGGCGTCGTTGCCAGAGCCACCGGTGATCGTGTCGTCGCCTTCTCCGCCACTTAGCTGTCCGCGAGCATTGCCCACAACTGTCAGAACATCGTGACCACTGGCACCGTCGATTTCGACAATGTGGTCCTCCTGGCCAAGAACTGTGATGACGTCATCGCCTGCCTGACCCTGAACCGTCACATCGAGGTCGGTTGAGTGAACGGTATCGTCTCCTTCGCCGGTTTGGATAAACACACCCGCATGGAGACTGGATGCTGAATCGCCGACGTTGGTTACAGTAACATTGTCATCACCGTCGCCTGACCGGATGTCGACACGGTGGAAGCGATCAACTTCAGAGTCGACCAGAACCTTCTCACCATTCACCGATACGGTGACATTGGCATTGTTGACGGTGACATGAATGTCGTCTGCTTCGTCTGTTCCGCGGACAGTCAGGACGTGGCCCTGTATGTCGACGTGGTCATGATCGATGTTGCCGTGGCTGTCATCTCTCAACGCCCCGCCGCCGCCCTGGCCGCTCGAACCAATGTCCATGCGTTGCACATTGCTAAGACGTTCGACCGGATTCGTTTCTACAGACTGGACATACCAGGTCTGGCCAGCTGCATCTTCAGGCACGTTCCAGATAACTTCGATAGTCCCGGCATCACACAGGAAGCCGGTTCCGATCAGGATTGCGTCGTCAAGCCCAAGGCTTAGATCACTGTTTGGAATTGGTGTGCTGCCGAGTCGCCGACTGGCATAGAAGTTAACCAGAGAGGCGTCGTTGGTTTGTCCTCGAGATGAGAGGGTGAGCGGTTCGCCAGCGACCGGATCGTGAAGCGGTTGCACAGCCAGTTCAGCGACTTCGGTTTCATCTTTCGCCAAATCGTTGTCAGGATTGAAATCGACCTGATCAAAGTCCGTTTTCACGCGGGCCTTGTTGATGACTTCGCCTTCAAAGTCATTACGTGTGTTGGCAACAAGTGTGTAAGTGATCGATCCGCCGGCCGGAATCGTTACTTCTTCGACGATGTCACCAGTCCCCGACTTAGTGAAACTCGTTCCCCTGGTACCTGTCGCTGTCCAGGTGGCAGAAATGATTTCGTCCGGAAGTCTGTCTACAACTCTGGCCCTGTATGCGAGGCCCGGGCCATGGTTCGTCACAACAATCTCATAGGTGTATTCTTCACCAGAAGTTGCAAGGTCGGCGTTGTCCAGGTTGTCTTTGGTGATCCCAAGGTCAACTGGTGGAACGAAGCCAAAGTCTTCACCTGTTTTGCGACGCTTGTCGAGCGTCACTTCTGAAGTGAGGTCGCGACCACCGTCGGGATCGATGACGTTCGCATAGCCTTCGGGGATCGTATCGGAGTTCACCGTGACGACGTAGTCTCTGTCGCGTTCGAGTCCCATGAAGAGATACTTGCCATCCTCATCAGTTGTCGTAGTCACTGTGTCCAGGATGCCGTCGTTGTCAAAGTCTCCTGTAAGCGTGACTTCCACGCCCTCAAGACCTTCACCCGAATCCCATCTGCCGTCACCATCTTCGTCAACAAAGACGCGGTCACCAATCTCACCCTTATCAGCAAAGCCAAAGTCCTGGTCGAAGTCCGTTGGGTTGTTGTTGGTGAGTTCGAATTCAGAGATACCGTTATTGGTCCTGTGTGGATCGACGGTGTTTCTGAAGTCCGACGGCAGCGTTTCGCCAACAGCGCCAGCTTCCTTATCGACTTTGATTGAGTAGTCAATTCCGCCACCGGACGGACTCTCAACCGGCAGGCCTTCGAACAGATAGTTCCCATCCGCATCAGTCGTCGTCTTGACTTTTTCTACGCTCCCGTCGCCATCAAAGTCGCCGACAAGTTCGACTGTGACTCCCGCAATTCCCTCACCGGGATCTGGCAGGCCATTCCCATTGATGTCCTGGAAGATGGTGTCGCCAGCCGCACCGGCACCCTGATAGCCAAAGTCCTGGTCAAAGTCTGTTGGGTCATCCGGAGTCAGTGTGACTTCAGAGCGGCCATTGCGGCCACCATCAGGGTCTACTGTGTTCTCAAGTCCTGGCGGTAGCGTGTCTTTGTCAACCTGAACCTTGTATTCGATTCCGTTACCACTTCCATCATCGACCGGCAGGCCTTCGAACAGATAGTTGCCGTTGGCATCTGTGGTTGTGGTGAATGTTTCCAGATCGCCGTCACCATCAATGTCCGCTTTCAGTATCACTGTGACACCGGCAAGCCCCTCGTCTGGGTCAGGTTCGCCATCCCCATCCACGTCTACGAAGATCGAGTCGCCAATTTCGCCAGGTCCTACATAACCGAAGTCCTGATCGAGATCCTCATGCGTGTTCGCATCAAGAGTGGTCTCAGAACGACTGTTGTTCCCGCCATCAGGATCAATGACATTTCGCAGGCCCGGAGGCAGCGTGGTCTTATCAACCTTGACTTTGTAGTCCAGCGGATCGTTGTTGAGGCTGTCTTTGAATGGCAAACCTTCAAACAGATAGTTCCCATCAGAATCCGTTGTCGTTGTGACGGTATCCACTGTCCCGTCCCCGTTGAGATCCAGCTTCAACTCAACGGTGACTCCGGCGAGACCTTCACCCGGATCAGGTACGCCGTTGCCGTTGATGTCGGCAAAGATCGCGTCTCCGATCTGACCAGGTCCTACGTAACCAAAGTCCTGGCTCGTGTTTTCCGGCCTCGTGTGGGTGAGCCTGAATTCTGATCGGTTGGGATCTCCTCCATCGGGATCAACGGTGTTCTGCATGCCTGGTGGCAATGTTGCAGGGATAACCTTGGTGAGGTAGTCCAGTCCGGTGGGGAGGCAATGGAACGCGTAGTTCCCGTTTGCGTCCGTGACAGTCGTGAACGTCTCCAACTGGCCGTCGCCATCCCAATCGACTTTGATCTCAACCGTCACTCCGGCAAGTCCTTCTCCAACGTCAGGACTTCCGTTGCCATTCAGGTCGGCGTAGATGATGTCTCCAATCGTTCCGGCTCCGGCGTAGCCAAAGTCCTGATCCAACTGATTCCTGTTGCTGTTGGTGAGTCGTAGGCCGGAACGGTTGTTATTCCCTCCGTCCGGATCAACTGTCTGGGTCAACCCAACCGGCAGCGTCGTAGGATCGACCTTGACGATGTAGTCCGTCGCCAGCGGCAGACCATCAAACAGGTAGGTCCCATTCGGCGCGGTGACGGTTGTGATGGTTTCGTTTCGACCGTCTCCATCGAGATCGACTTTCAAATCGACCGTTACGCCACCGATGCCTTCATCCTGATCAACTTCACCATTGTGATTCACGTCGATGAAGACGGTATCTCCAATGGTTCCCACGCCAACGAAGCCGAAGTCCTGATCAAGGTTATCTTCGCCAGGACCAAGCGTGACTGTGCTGTTTGTGTCCGGATTGCCGTCGCCGTCAAGATCTGCAGTCTCGTCCAGTGACAGTGGTGGATTCACAGTGACAACGTGATCGCCAGGTGGCAGGTTCTCGAAGACGTATTTGCCATTTTGATTTGTGACGGTCATGACTGTGACGTCCGGAGTTCCGTCGCCATCAATATCGATGTCGATCGAAACCGGGACGCCCGGAATGCCGATCTCGTTCGGATCCTGAACGCCATCGCCATCCATATCAAGGAAGACGGTGTCGCCGATCGAACCGGTTCCAGTCACACCAAAGTCCTGATCGTGATTGACGAAGTCTGTGTCGATGAGTTCCACTACAGACTCGCCATCGTTGCCACCATCGGCGTCAAACGTGTTGTCTGTGCCTGGTGGGTTGCCGACGGTGACGGTCCATTCGATGAGCGGCAGCCCGTCGAACAGATAGTTGCCGTTCGCATCAGTGGTTGTGGTGAATGTTTCCGGAACCCCATCGCCGTCAATGTCTCCCGTCAGCGTGACAGGCACACCCGGATAAGGGACATCGGTGGCCGGGTCGTAGGTTCCGTCGCCATCAGCATCGAAGAATACAAAGTCGCCAACTTCGCCGAAGCCAACCGCGGTTGGGTCGTCCGGGTTGTTGTTGCCATTGGTGTCCACGTCTGTTGGGTCCGTCGGGTCGTCAGAGATATCGGTTACTGGACCACCATCGCTGTCTGCACCTTCGACATCGGCACTGTTGACAAACTTTCCATCCTGCAAGTTCGCTCCGGGAGCGTTCGGGGTGACGGTGACCAGAACGTCAATCGTGACTGTTTCGCCAACGGCCAGCGTGCTGCCCGCAGCAAACATATTCTCCATCGCTCCGCCCTGGTAGTTGGAACTTCCAGCCACTGTTGAGCTACCGGAGACATTGTCACTTAAGTCAACGTCCGCAATGCCGATGAAGCCTGTACCAAACTGCGTGGCCCAGTCATCAGTCAGTGTCAGCTGAGCGAGATCGTCGTTACCCGTATTCGTCACGACAAATGTGTAGACCAAATCAAAGTGACCAGCCACACCGCTGGCTGCCGGAACCGGGTGGCTGACCGACTTCTCTAGTTCGACAGCACCAATCAACAAATCGGTTGGATCGTCACCATCGTTGTCGATATCGGATGGATCCTGCACGTCGCTGCTGTCCGTTGTGTCGTCTGAGACATCGGTCACAGTTCCGCTGTACTGACCGTCGCCAGCGACCTCAGCACTATTCTCTAACTCACCAGCAGCGTTGTAGTTTCCGTTCGCGTTGTTCGGATCCAGCTCGACCACAAGCACTACTGTAAATTTCTGTCCGACCTCCAGGTTGTCTGTTGCAGAACCCAGCAGCATGTCGCTGCCCATGGTTCCGTCGTAGTTGGCATTCGGAGCCGGTGGAGTTGTTGCATCAATGTTGACCACAGAGACGCTAACAACATCGATAAACGCACCGCCCATTTGACTTTCAAGATCGTCCAGCAGCGTCAGGTTCGAAAGGTCTTCCGTACCGGTATTCGTGACAATCAGTTCGTAGGTCACATCGAAGTTGCCACGGGTTCCGCTGGTGGCAGGAACCGGTGGCGTAGCGGTACTGATGATCTTCTCAACATCAATGTCGGCGATTGAAACAATGGTCGGGTCATCCGGGTCGTTGTTGCCGTTGGTGTCGCTGTTGGTTGGATCCGTTGGATCGTCTGAAACATCACTGACTGGGTCGCCATCGGAGTCCATACCATTGACGGTCGCACTGTTGACCAACGCGCCATCCGTTAAGTTCGCGGTTGGTGATGTCGGTTGCACTGTCACGACGACAGTCACGGTAACGACTTCCTGTGAACCAAGTATGCTGCCCGCGGCGAGCATATTCTCAGCTGCACCGCCGGCGTAAGCGTTGTTTCCCGTCACGGTTGCTGAGCCGGAAACATTGTCGCTTAGATCCATATCGACAACGCCAACAAA
>CAZAIB010000087.1:26511-28194 GCA_964485095.1 uncultured Planctomycetaceae bacterium
TAGCACTGATGTTGATAACGGCAACACTCACCACGTCCACAAACGCGCCGCCGTATTGTGTTTCCAAATCATCTGTGAGCGACAGGTTCGACAGAGCTTCTGAACCGGTGTTCGTGACGACGAACTCGTAGGTCACATCGAAGTTGCCAATGGTACCGCTGGTGGCAGGAACCGGTGGCGTTGCGGTGCTGATGATCTTTTCAAGGTCGATATCCGCAAGTGAAATATTGACCGGCGAATCAGGTTCGTTGTCGCCATCAAGATCCGTTGTGTCTCCATCAGTTGGATCGTTGGAAATATCTGACACCGGATTGTTGTTGCTGTCGGTGGCTTCGACAGTCGCGCTGTTCTCCAGAGTCCCCCCAACCAGGAACGACGGATCCGCATCCGGATCGACTTCGACGGTGACGATTATCGTGACACTTTCACCCGGAGCCAACATGCCTGCTCCATCCAGCATGTTGTCCGTCGCCAGCCCGGCGTAAGCGTTGTTACCGCCGATGCCGGAACCAGCTGGAACCGTGACATCATCGCTCAGGTCAACATCCACAACGGTAACGAACATACCGCCAAACTGCCCCACCCAGTCATCCGTCAACTCAAGGTTCGTCAGGTCATCGTTACCAGTATTCGTGAACACGAACTCGTAAGTGACGTCGTGGTTTCCAGCAATCCCACTGGATGCCGGGACTATATTTGTGGCCGTCTTCTCAAGCTCGATATCAGCCAGCAACAACGCTGTGGGGTCATCCGGATCGTTATCCGGATCGCCTGGGTCGTTGGTATTCGTCGTATCCGTGGTGTCATCAGAGATGTCGGTAACAAGCCCACTATGCTGGCCTTCACCGGCCGCTGACGCACTGTTCTCCAATTCGCCGTCCGCGTTGTAGACTGCTCCGATAGCATCCGGATCCAGTTCAACGACCAGAACTACCCGATACTGTTGCCCGGATTCCAATACGTCTGCTGCATCACCAACCAGCATGTCGGTTCCAGCCGTACCATCGTACACACCGTTGTTGCCAGCAGGAGCACTGGTCGCGTCAATATTCTGAACAGTGACGCTCACAACCCCACGGAACGCATCACCCATCTGGGTTTCGAGATCATCGACCAAGCTTAGATTCGACAACGTTTCAGTACCGGTGTTTGTGACAATCAGCTCATAGGTCACATCAAAGTTACCAGCGATGCCACTGGCTGCAGGAACCGGTGGACTTGTCGTACTGACATCTTTTGTGACTTCAATGTCGGCCACAGAGAGAACCGTTGGGTCATCCGGTTCGCCGTCACCTTCAGTCTCATTGTCGGTCGGATCAGTGGGGTCGTCAGACAAATCGTCGACAGTCACTTCGTCGCCTGGTGTACCAGGAGTCGGATCGTAGGTACCTGCTCCTTCAGCCTGGTTCACCAACTGACCGTTGACGAGCTTCGCCGGATCCCGATCCGGATCGACTTCGATCGTCACCCGTACTGTGATCGTCTCACCGGGCAAAATCGTGCCACTGCCATCGAACATATTGTCCGAAGCGGCGCCGTTGTAGCTTGCGTTGCCCCCAATGCCAGACAACGGTGGAACAATCGCGTCATCCGACAAGTCGACATCAACAACCCCAATGAACGCACCGCCGAACTCGTTGGTCCAGTCATCGGTAATCGACGGAGCCTCAAGAGGAACCGTAC
>CAZAIB010000088.1:0-27852 GCA_964485095.1 uncultured Planctomycetaceae bacterium
CAAAACTAATCTATTTGCCTGCCTGGCGCTACTCGAAAATGAAATGCGCTCTAAGTGCGCGCCATCAGCGGCGGATCAGACCAGGATCTCCAGCGGATCTTCGCCCGCGAACAGGCGATCCACGGCTGACGCAATGTCGGCGTCGCGTTTGGAGAGATAGTTCAGCATGCTCACGATTTGCCTGGCTGTGATCGGTGCCGATCCGAGTTCACCTTCAGCCGCACTCGAATTGATGCGAGGTGGTGAGATGACAATCCTTGTCTGACCGTCGTCATCTCTCCCAAAGTGGATGCCATGTTGGGCGCCGTCCGCCGGGTTAAAGATCGGCCCCCGGTACGTTTGGCCAAGCCTGTAGTTACCGAAGTCACGTCCCGTCACAATTTCATTGCTGGACACAGTGACAATGTGTGAACCGCTACCCTGAATCTGGCCCTGGCCTTTGATCCTGCCCCGCGTGTTCACAAGCGCAACCGTCAGTTCGCCGCTAAGCAAGTGACCGATCTCTGTGGGCGTCAGGCTAGCCCGCCCCGAGATACGTCCGTTGATAATTGGTGCGTTCACGGGGCGAGTCTCAATCAGTCTCTGACCACCGGCTCCATCAGGAACATAGAACTCCATCGTCAACGACGCCCCATTCGGAACGTCCACATCGAAGTCGTAGAACAGGACATTCTCAGAGAGCGACAGCCCACCACTGGCACTCGGCCTGCCCTCAGCCCCAAAATCAGCGGCAAAACCCGGGTACGCCTGAGCCCAATCAGGTTGCAGTACTTCGCGGACCTCGTAGGTGCCAGGCGTCACTGTGAATGAGTAGACACCGACTTCTTTGACCGGATCAATGATCCCGTCTTCATTCAGATCAAGAGTACTGGTCACCGTCGAATCGACTAACTCGCCACTGGCAACATCGTACAGCTCAATCGTCCAACCGTTGAGCAGTTCCTCAGTTGGTTCGCGGAAACCGTTTACGTTTTCGTCGAGCCACTTTTGGCCTTCGATCCTTGTTGGCAACACTGGCAACTCGTAAGTGATTTGCAAATCCGGCCGACGCGCCTGATTGCTGTGCTCGCCACTATCGAATCGCTTAATTGACCTTGCAGACTCGTTACTGCGGAGCAACCAGCCATTGTTGGAACCCGGATCGTCCACCCATCTTTGGACGTCCTCAATCAAACCCTCGCTACTCCATTCGTAGTAGCCCGGCACCGTGACGCTGATATCGGCACTTGAATCTTCAAAGTCGCCACCTGGCGTTGTCCAATGCTGGTCTTCGTAAAACGTGTGCAGCCATGTCGCGTCGCCACTCGTCGCAGTCGTCCCACCAAACTCGCTACCAGGAGCGTCCGAACTCCCGGTTCCCCAATTCGTCGTCACAGGGTGGAGGAACACGCGTCTGGAATTTGTAATCCCGCCTGAGTTGTGCAGGGTCAATGTCACATCAGTAATGATTGCGCCTTCAGGAATCGCATCTGCGATATCAAACTGAATCAAGCCACGACGATTGATTGACCCACTGGGCCCAACGAAAAAGTGAGCACCGGCTCCGTTGGCCTTATTGCCCTGGTACTGTTCGTAGAGCGTCCCGTCCTGGGCAGATGAGAGATTCACCGTGACGCTTGATAGCAAGTCTCGGGTTTCCAGAAGCTCCAACACACTGACCACAGCGAGGCGCCGGCGGCTCTTCCGCACGCGACCCTTTAGTGATTGGACAAACTCAGAAAACATGCCAACTCCGGTATCGATCAGCGATGATCCAACAATGGCGTAGGTCAAGGTAGAACACGGCAAGCGCGCCTCTTTGACTAGACGTCAGCGGGACCACATCCCAACAAGATAGGCCCATTATCAGGCTAGCAGACCGCAGGACCACAAAACAATCCACTGCTGAACGGAATTGCACGTCCTAGTGCGAAACACTTCACATATTGACGAATAAAACGCGTCAGCACGCGCGCAGCACCGCCGCAAATCAGTCCATCTTCTGCAACACGACCGCATCGCCCACGGCCATCGCCCCCTCCTGAACCACAACCGCGTTGATTCCGCCATGCCCCCGCATCGCGTTGTACCCGCCAGGTCCCAGGTTCCGTTCCATTCGAGAACACGGAACACACAAACCAGAACCGCGCAGCATGACCGTCCCGATAAGAAACTCCTGATCTTTCAACGCCAGCAAATTGATCCCCCGAACAACGACATTCCGCCGCACCAGTTCGGGACCAACAGACACACGTCCCAGCAGCGACGCGACCACATCAAGGTGCTCGGCCTGAATCAAAGTGACCTGCCGTTTCGAATTGCCACGCATCGCGTGATGGTCGCCAACGATGCCCGTTGGCATCCTGACTTCCACCGACTGCATCACCTGAATGTCGCTATTCCGTTCTGCTGAAATACCAATCCACTCCACTTTGCCTGGCTGAGTGAATCGCGACTTCAGGTCGGCTATCGTCTGCACGTTAGCGGTTCCCTGACAGCATCTTCCTGATCATCTCGACCTCACGCTGCTTCTCCAGAACCTGAGGGTGCCGGGGACCAAAGTCATCCTTCAACTTGGCCAGAGCAAGTTCTGTTTCAAGTAGTCTGCGTTCCATCTCGCCTCCAGCGTTACCGCCTACACGTTCCTGTCCGCCTTGCTGCCGCTTGATCGCAACCCAGGTTGGTCGATCAGGATTCTTGACCTGCAGGTACCACGAATCTCCAGACTCTGTGTCCAGCATCACCGCAGAATCACCCGCGGAACTCAGTGCGAACCGACCGGCTTGCTTGTTGCGATCAGCCTGATTTGCGTTTGCGGAACCGGAATGAGCGATAGCGACCGCGACAACAACCATCGCGAGAGAAAGACAAACAACGTTTCGGCTCATGACATGTACCTTGTGCAGAACGACCCAACCAACTTTCAGTCTATAAGCCGCGAAACCGAACCAACAAGCTCATCACCGCGCCGACCGCGTTCGAATTCGCTTCCTTTGGAACTCAGCACACGCACTGGCCGTGGTCACTTTTGCCACAGCTCCATCGATCACAAAGCACCGCCGAAGCAGACGGGCGTGCGCCCAATTTCAGAACAGCATGTACGCCAGCGCAGTTACATCAACCGCGCCGCGTCTGATTTCCAGTGGGGCGTTTTGCGGCGTCACCTTGTGCCTGGACCACAGCAACACGAGGCATTCGTCCAAATCTCGAACACTTGAGGAAATTAGGGCGGCAAGATCTCAATGCCCCAAATGCACGAAATCCCTGTGTAATTGGCCTCACTCACTTTGGATACTCTTAAGAATGCGAAGAAAAAACAGTCCGGTGTGAGATTTGCAGCCTTTAATCAGCTGGTCGGCCGGAACTACGCATTTGCCGCACTGGGTTTGTATGAACGCCACAGATTCGGGCGCGGCACGAGTTCTGGCCGACCTCTTTTTTTTTGATCCCGCCGCCGCGCCGCACCCAGCGTCAGCCCTAAGCGGCGCCAGAACCGGTCTAACACCGAAGTTTTTCGCGACCTACTTCACAAGAGAGTCAATCATCGCGTTCAGATCTTCGGCCGTGATGTCCATGTTGGCCGCCGCGACGGCAAACATTTCTTTCTCCACTTCTGCAAGATCGCCGTCGGCCGCCATGACTTTAATCAGCCCGGTCAGCAGTTCTTTCCGATCGCTTTCTGATTCAGGCAGGTCGATGGAACCTTCGCCGGACATCGCGAAATCCATCGCCGCCCTGAACTCTTCATCCGACAGCCCAATCTTGTGAGCCCGCATAGTGAGGTACTGAATTTCCTCACTTGTGAAGCTGCGATCCGCCGCCGCCATGACCACCAGGTTCTTGAATAGATCTACAGGTTCCATCTCTCACTCCCGTTCGCTTCGATTCGTTGAATCACCTTTCGACATGATAGCACAGCCGAACGCTTGCCCGACAAACAATCGCAACTAAGCTGATGCCGGGAACCACAATCAGCTGAAGAGACCGGTATGCGAATCACAACATGGAACGTCAACGGCCTCCGCGCTGCGATTCGCAAAGGCTTCGAGAAACACATCGACCTTGTCGCGCCGGACATCCTGCTGCTTCAGGAAATCCGTGTTCAGCCCGAGCAACTGCCGGACGAGTGGGCCGAACCGGATGGCTGGCACGTCCACTGGAACCCCGCGCAAAAAAAAGGCTATGCCGGAACAGCTGTTTGGACTCGCGAACCATCGACCCTGGTTCGAACCGGCCTCACCGACGCCGACAAAGATGAAGAAGGACGAGTGTGCCATGTCCGCGTCGGCGATACCGAAGTCGCCAGTGTGTACCTACCGTCCGGTTCCAGCGGGCCTGAACGGCAGGAACACAAAGAAGCCTGGATGCGCCGGTTCAAACCGTGGGCCACAAAGCAACTGGCCACCGAATCGATGTTCGTGTTTGGCGGCGACCTGAACATCGCTCACACCGAAAACGACATCTTCTACGTCAGCGGTAACAAGAAGAATTCCGGGTTCCTCCCGCACGAACGCGAGTGGTTTGGCCGCCTGCTGAAATCCGGCTGGCACGACGTCGTCCGAGAACAGGAAGGCGACGTGAAAGGCCCCTACTCCTGGTGGTCCAACCGCGGCAAGGCCAGAGAACTCGATCGCGGCTGGCGTATTGATTACCTACTAGCCAACGCCGCCGCGCACCAGAACGTTCAGAAAACAGCCATCCACCGCGAGGGTGGTTTAGAAGTTAGCGACCACGCGCCCGTGTCGGTCGACCTGCAGTAGCCGTTGCTCAGTGAAGCAGACGACCATTTGGCGAACGCTTTTCGACACTATTCAACGACCAATACATATCTTGGCCAGCTGCTTCCAAACGTGTGGTTGCAGTGGTTTGGACAGCAGCGACCGAGCGTACCATCGGGCCGCCAATCGCTTCTGAGTCTCCGCAGCATACCACGCGGACGAGTTGAACAGACTGACCCAGGCTTCTCGTTTTACAGAAGCAGCGACCGACTTGCCTCGCGGTGTTTTCAATGCCCGCATCAATGTCTGACTGCGGCGCTCATGCATCATGCCGAACGATCTGGACAACGCGTCGGCTCGCCATCGGTACAAAGTCACTGGCTCCCGCACTGGCTGAAACTCAACGCCTGCCGCAGCAAGACGCAACCACAAATCCCAGTCGTCTGTTCCCGCGGCCTCCGCACGGACCCCTCCGAACTCCAACAGCACAGATCGTCGAACCATGACGCCCGAGTTCACCATGAAGTTATCAACCAACAATTCTTCAAAAATATCTCCGGAAGGCATCGCCGCAGGATCGCTGCGAATCTCATCCACCCGATCGACATCACCGAAGTTTCGGGCGTTCGTATAAATGACATCGGCACCCGTTTGCTCCGCGAGATCCAACTGAGCGCTCAGTTTGGATGGCTCCCAGGCGTCGTCCATGTCGAGAAAAGCAACCCACTCTGAATCGGCAAGTTCGACACCACGTGCTCTCGATGCGCCGCACCCGGCATTCGCTTGCTGAACACTGCGGACTCGATCTCCGTAGCTGGCGATGATCTCAGGGGAACTGTCAGTCGATCCATCGTCAATCAGGATAACATCCAGCTCGCACCCGGTTTGAGCAAGTGCACTGTCGATGGCCTGACCGAGATACTCTTCGCCATTGTAAATGGGAACAACAACGGACACTCGGCGTGAGAGACGATCTTTGGGGGGCGTATCGACTCCTGTTGTCATCATCATGTAACCCTCGCAAGTCCGAAACCACGCTCACAGGTGTCTGCCTAATGGACGGCTTTGTATTAAGTCTATGCCGCTACAAACCACGAACAAGCTCGAATGTCATCGGTCCGCAAATTGCCGCGACCGCACACGGCGTCAGTGCATCAATTCGCGCATTTCACCCAGCAAAGTAAGCAATCTCACGCCTCAAAGTGAGCGACCTCACGTCTCGAGCTCCGGACAATAATCGTTCGGATTTTCGAACCCCGCCAACCACGCCGCACCTGCGTGACAGGTCTGTATCGTGACCGGCACACCTAACAAATACTCACGTCCCGTAGACGGGCAATGACAATGAAGGAACCGCCGCGGATCCGTCCTGCTGCGATTGGTCGCGGGAAATTCCACAAGCTCACGCACTCCACCCGGGTCGGTATCTGTGTCGAGGATCTTCGCATTGCCCTTACGCATCAGTTGTTCTGGCCCAAGGCGTTCGATCATGACGCGTCGAACCTCCGCATTCCATTCCGTTAGAACCTCTTCAGCCGTCAACAGTTCCGGCTCAAACAAAGCCCGCGCCGAGATGCCAACACCGCGCCAGCGAAAGGTAAGCTCCGCCATCTGAGCTTTGCTGATTGACCGAATCGGCGTACCAGCAATATCGATCGCGGCCTGTCTACCAGGTAGGTGCAGTTCGGCCGGAAGCGATTCCAGGCTCGAACATTCGGTCAGGGTTAGACGTGTGCCAAACTGCCGGACGAAGCCCGTCAGAAACAGACGATCCCCGGCGTGACCCTGCACGCTTAGCGAATCAGCCAGTCTGGTAAGTCGGCTCGCACTAGTTACCGACATGATTCCGTCGACGTTGATTACAGGCGGCAACGATGTCAGCCCGGAACACCCACCCAGGACAAGGTCCCTCTTGACGTTCCACTCGTCACCAGTGATAGATGCCAGATTGGGACACCGCCGAACCTTGAAATCTGAACCAACAACCATCGCAGCAGACAGGGTTGTGATCGGACAGCGTTCGATGCAAAGCGATCGCCCCACCCGCAACGTTTCAGGGACCCGAACCACACCGGTGCTCTTCAGTACGAGATCCTTACCGACCGTCAACTGCGTGGGCAGAGCCGTTAGCTGTGGACACTGATGAATTCTAAGTGAACCACCAACCTCCAGTCGCGATGGCAACTTTGTAAGCGGCAAACCCTCAAGGGTCAGGTCACCCTTCACCACCAACTCATCGGGCAGCCGCTCAATTCCTGAACCGACCAACGCAAGGCTTCCATTCACAACAGTCGGCCCCCGAAACTCCTTCAACTGAGTGCACGAACGAATGACAATTGAGTCATCAACAGTCAGGTCTTTTGGTAGCGACATTAGGTTGTGGCAACTGCGCAGCACCAAACTGCCAGCGATGCTGGTCACGTCTGGCAGTTCAGCCATAGGGCAGCGGTTCTCCCGCGATGGCGTGCGAACAAAGTCTGCCACACGATTACCGTATCGTTCTCGCACCGTCGGGTCAGACCCAAGCAGAACCGAATCCTCGGCATCGCCACCGATCACCAGGTTCCCACCGACAACAAGTCCACCATCTTCAAATCCACGGAAACGCTGACACTGGCGCAAGTCCAAATCACCCGACACTTCCAGACCACCGGGAAGCGAACGAATGCGTGTCTTCGCCAACATCAGCGAGCCTTCAAACGGACCATCATCGATCGGCTCCGATGCGAGTACCGTCCGCAGGAACGCAAGGGTCGCATCACGGTGCCTGATCTCAGACGCAACGCGCGAATCGACATCCAACGCATCGGATGAGCCATCATCTTTCTGCCCAAAGATGGCTTTCAGGATGTTGCCAAACATGGTTCCCCCTTAGTCAAGAACCGTCTGCGCGCCGCCGCGAATAAACTCACGCTGACGCCAGACACGATAAATGCCCTGCTGCAGCGTGATGGTTTCGTGTTCGGGATGAACCAAATCTGCCTGCTCAGCAAATACCTCAAGCACCTGTTCGTTGCCCAGAGAATAGAGGCGGCACGTTCGCTTCTCAGCGATCTGATGTTTGTGCCCGGTCGTCCGACTGGATTCGAGAACAGTGTGCCGCAGCTTCACCGCGCCCTCAGGGATCGCGTCAATTCGCTGCAGTAGAATATCGCCATGTCTCCACATTTGATTGCTTCCTTACCACGGTGATGGTTTAAAGTTTCGATGCAGCCGACCGGTCTCAACGTCGTCGCCCGCCACTGCGCGGAAGATCGGGTCCAGAATCCGAGCCGCCCCATCAACTAAATCGAAGGGCGGCACGAACCCTTGATCGCGGCGAAGTTTCCGGTTCGTCGCGCCGCCTTCGTGCGTAATCCAGCCCGTGTCCACACTGTTCACTGCAATTCCTTCACGCGCAAATTCGACCGCCACCGAGCGCGTCAACATGTTGGCCGCCGCTTTGCTCATGTTGACGTGAGCGTGCAAACCAGATTTACTCAAGTCGAACGTCCCATCAGCTCCGGACACGTTAATGACATATCGATCCGCAAACTCCGAACGGCACAACGCTGGTCGAAGTCCGCGCAGAATTAGCGCCGGAGCATTGGCGTTGACCAACAGCACTTCCAGAACCTCCAGCGGTTCGACCTCTGACAGACGCATGTTCCACGTGTTGAGTTCGCGCGTATCTGCGCGGTCGTCGTCGTCTCGCAGTAGCGCCATTGGAGCAAACTGCGACAACGCAGCCGACTCAACCTGTGTGTCCTTCTCGGCCATACCGCTCCAGCCAAGAAGCGCCGTTTGCTGATGGGTTATCGCCGCATTCTTCTCAAACGCTTCCAACCGCTGCAGATACTGCTCACTCCGGCGAACCGACTGCGCCGCGTTGTTGATGACGATATTCAGCGAACTCAATTCCGCTTCCATCGACGTAATGAAGTCCATCAAGCCACGCAGGTCGCGAAAATCAACACGGTGGATGTGCAAACGAGCTGACCAATCGGCGAAGTCGGGTTCCTCTGAAAACCGCACCGCCGCGTCCGCCGAATATCGCGTCGTCACATGCACCGCCGCACCCGCACGAAGCAGTTTTAGCGCCGTCACATAACCAATCTTGATTCTGCCGCCCGTGACCAGGGCCGCCCGACCGGAGAGGTCAGTCGT
Source organism: uncultured Planctomycetaceae bacterium (assembly GCA_964485095.1). GTDB lineage: Bacteria > Planctomycetota > Planctomycetia > Planctomycetales > Planctomycetaceae > CAYNWT01. The sequence goes on from CAZAIB010000088.1 coordinate 8,844, forward strand.
TTGATCGCGTTTCGCGAAGCTCATGTCACCGCATGTAGGACACAGCATGTGATAGAACGAATGCAACTCACGATAAGGACCGTTGCAGACGTAGCATGTCCGGCTGCGATGTTGCAGCGGCGAAGTCCGACGAGCACCGTCGAACTCGTACGGAACATTCTCCCCACGTGTTTTGGCTCGAACACCCGCGGCCGCTTTCAAAGTCTCTCGATCGTTCGCTTTGCGCCGCGAACCGTTCCGTCGCCGCTTGCGTTTGCGCTGCATCTTGTAGACCCGGGCGATGAGTCGTTCGAACTCCTCGGACTCCGGCAGAGTAGCTTCATCGACATCGGCCAGAGCACGCAACAGGTCTGTGCAGGCGATAATCTTGTTGTCGAGTTCGTTGTGCATTCAGCCCTCAGTTGCTGCGGAAGTCCGACAACGCTGGTCGGATTCGAACCGACAACCTCACATTCGGGGTGTGCAACCCGGGGACGCTCTACCGTTGAGCTACAACGCTGGCGGATGTGCGACTTTCCAGCCACGCCGACCCAGAACAGGATCGACCCCACCAAGCCCGATTGGTTCGGGTCCATCCAGAAAAGCAAAGTCCGACAACACCAACTGGAATCGAACCAGCGTCCTCCCGTCCCCGTTGAAAGCGAAGTGGCGCTCTACCGCTGAGCTATGATGTTGCCGGATATCAATAGACTCGCAGATGGCAATTCCTCGTCAATGGCGAAACCGTCCAATCTTCGCAGAGTCCGACAACGCCGATCGGATTCGAACCGACAGCCTCCCATGCGGCTTGGAAGGCCGGGGGCGATCTACCATTGAGCTACAACGTTGCCGGATGAACGATCCTGGCAGTAACGCCATCCCAACACATGACCGACCCAAACCCGGGACACTTGGTTCGCCTCGGACTCACGACCCAACCCACAAATGAGGTCGAGGAAAACACAACGAACCGCACGCAATCCGGTTCCAACAACATGTGATCTGGACCCCGTTTCCGCACGCGCCGTACAGTTGGTGTATGTGCTTTCTAATTCTCATCGCCATTGCCATTCAGGATGCTGGCCCAAAGTTGCCTCCACCTGCGGGCAGCCAAACTCAGACGCAACAGGTTCCTCCCGATCCCATCGAATCCAGGGCACCTGGAACCGATGTAAAGCTGCCGCCCGCAGCGGCCACGCAAGACGTGCCACCGCCCGCTCTGCCGAAGCCGCACGCAAAGGTGAAAGGCAAACCAGTCAATCGAAAGATCAATCTCAGCCCAAAGGCGCAAACATTCATCCGCGACCTCGCGCTCATTGCGATCCCGGACGAGTTCGATGATGACAAAAAGTGGGGTGCGACCAAACGCGTACAGTCTGGTTTAAGCGTCAAGCTGGACGGCGGCAAGCTGCGAACACACCGCAAGTGGAAGAACGTTAAACACGGACGCTGGCAGAAGTACAACATCAAGGTCATCGAACCAGAACAACGCTTCCAACTGAAGATCCTCAACGTTGTCAAGACGCCCAAAGGGCCCTACCACTTTGACATCGTTTGTATCGCTCGACTACGAGTCGAAGGTCGCTGGCAGGACTGGCGACTGGGCGTGCCCCTGCTGCGAGTCACCACCGACGCGTTGACTGATGTTCGGCTCGACGCACACTGCGAACTGGATTTCGATTTCGACTACAGCGCGTTCCCTCCGTCAGTCCAACTGAAGCCGGTCGTACACGCGGCGAATGTTCGCATCGGCAAGTTCGAAGTCAGACGGCTCGGTCATGTCAAAGGCCGCGTAGCCGAAGAATTCAGTGGAGCCATCAAGTCGGTTCTGACCCGTGAGATCGCCAGGCGTCGCAAAGATCTGCCGAAGAAGATCAACAAGAAGATCCTGAAGAAAGAAGACGACCTGAAGATTTCCGTCGGCGAGTGGCTGAAGTTCTCGAAGGAGGACGAGGACGAAAAGAGCGCCAAGAAGCCCACGACTCCCCGGAAGAAGTAGCGGGGCACTACGTGAGATGCGTACAAACCCGCACGTAATATCAGCTCTGGCAACTGTTTAGGGCTGCCCATTGCCCCGCTTCGGTTCGACCGTAGAATGGTTCGGCTGGTCGGATGTTCCGGAACCAAGGCATGGCGGCAGATTCAAAGAACCCAAAAGCAGGCGCGGCGGAACCGAATACGGTGCCGACCGACGATCAATCTGCGCTGAATGAAAAGCCAATCCCTGAAGCGGATCCGGTCGATATCGATCTTCTGGGCGAACTCCGGGAGGCTCGAAAAGATCGAGTCGCACAGATCAAGGCTCAGATTGAAGCGGGCAAGTACGAATCAGATGAGCTGCTGGACGCGGCCCTGGAACGCATGGTCCGCGGCATCGACCTGACGACGAACGATGAAAGTGAAGAGGGAAGTCTTGAGTGAGTTGACGCATGTTGAAATGTCGGTGTCTCCGGTTCAGAAGTTCCGCGAGTACCTGACCACGAAAGGAAAGCGACTCACGTCCGAACGCGAGGCGATTGTCGAAGCAATCTTTGCGCACCACGAACACTTCGACCGCGAACAAATGGTCGAACGCCTGACCTCAGCCAGGACCGACGGCAAAAAAGTCAGCCGCGCGACGATTCACCGAACCATCGCATCGCTGGAAGAAGCGGGACTCATTCGCAAAGTCGCCCGCGCAAACGATCGAGCCGTCTACGAACACGCGTACGGCTACCCGCAACACGACCACATGATTTGCGAACGCTGCGGTTCGCTCACCGAATTCGTAAGCCCCGAAATCAGCGCCGCGCTGGAAGAGATCAGTCTCAAGCACGGCTTCCGCATGAAGGCCCACCGGCTTGAGGTCTACGGCATCTGTAACGAGTGCAGTAAGCCGAAAAGCCAGTACGGTAAACTAAACATGGTGTAACCAACCGATGGGTTCGGACGGCAGCTCACCGTATCAACACTCACCGGCGAGTGACGAGCTGGCACTGGTTCCCCGTTACTCCTGGCCAGTCCGGATTGCACTTTGGCTGTCGGCAGCCGTCGTTTTCGTCACAGTACTGGTCATAGGCGGGGTCTTGGTTTTCGGCTGGACACTGTCGAAGGATATGCAGCAAATGGAGTCCGAAAGACGGATTGTGCGCCAAATCCTGGAGAGCCAGCCGGAGAAATTCGCCGACTTAACCATCGCGGATTGGACTCCCCGCAACGTCGGCCTGTACGGCACGGTTAAGAACGAAGAAGACTTCGCCGAGCTAAAGGCAAAGCTAACGGTCGCGTTCGGTGACGAGGCTGAAGTTGATCGAGCATCCAGCGTAGCTTATCCCCGTTGATCGCCTGCCAGCTCGTTGCTCGATAGTATCTCTCGCAATAGAACACGCCTTAGCAACAAGCCAGAACTTCTGATTGAGCACCATGACACTCACCCGCGACCTTTCCAACTTCACACACAAGCAGCACATCAATTTCCTGGCCTACTGCAGCGTCTCGCCGCTCAATAAGCCGGCCGCCGATCGGTCCAGTAAGCATCTAAACCGACAATCAGAAGTCGGTCGAGGCATGCTGTTCGAATACGTCGGCGAAGAGAACACAGCGAGGCGCTATCACAACAATTTTGGCGCACTGCTAAAGACGTCCCCCGACAACATCTCGATGACGACCAATACGTCAGAGGGACTTTCGATGATCGCGAACGGCTATCCGTTCGAAGAAGGCGATCAGATCATCAGCTACGTCAACGAATACCCGGCGAACCACTACCCGTGGGTCATTCAGGCCAAACGCCGCGGCGTGGAACTGGTTCTCCTTTCCGACACCGACATCCCGCAGGAAGATCGATCCTACACCGACACCATCCCGGACGGTTTTGCTCGCGGATGGTCGTTTGAAGAACTCGAATCCGTCGTCACCGAGCGCACTCGGATGATCGCCATCAGCCACGTGCAATTCACAAGCGGATTCGCCGCCGACCTGCCAAGGCTCGGGGCGTTTTGCAAAGAACGTGGAATCGATTTGGTTATCGACGCGGCGCAGGGACTGGGTTGCCTGCCCATCTATCCTGAAGAGTGCAACATTGCGTGCCTGGCATCCGCCGGTTGGAAGTGGCTGCTCGGCCCGGTCGGAACCGGCGTGCTGTACACGTCGCCCGAGTTCCGCAGCAAGATCGAAATCACCATGTCCGGCGCGGACCACATGGTTCAGGACACCCAATACCTGGACCACACCTGGAACCCGCACACCACCGGGCAGAAGTTTGAATACTCAACCGTGTCGTACTCGGTTCTGGACGGCATGGCTGTCGGTATCGAAGAAGTGTTCCTCCCGAACACCATGGAGGCCATCCGCGATCACAACTTCGGCTTACAGGAACTGGCACTCGAAACATTGGACTTCGCAAAGTACCAACCCATCATCCACACCCCCGAACACCGCTCCGGCATCCTCGCCCTCATCCCAAGAATCTCATCCGCCAAAGCCATCTCCGCCGCGCTGGACAAACAAGACATCATCATCACCCCTCGAGACGGCTACCTCCGCTTCGCCCCTCACCTGTGCACAACAGAAGACGAAGTCACCCAGGCAGTCGAAGCGCTCAACGCAATCGAGTAGACGACGCACGAACCACCTTCTCTTACCCTGGTTGCCGAAAACGTAGTCGAGTTTCTCCGAAACACGAGCGATGTGCTACCAGCATCAAGATGGTGCTCCTCTGGCTTGAGACGCACGGTGGTGCTCAATCCGGTTTTGAAAAAACCGGGCTACGGCTGCCGGTCCACTGCTGGACGCCGTGCTGGTTGCTCTGACGGATGATCCATCAAGTCGGGTTACTCCGTCTTACGCAAATACTCAGTGACTTCTTCCTGGGTCAGAACCACGTCGTCCGCGACAATCTTTTTAGCGATCAGGCTTCTAAGCCGACTTGGAACCGTGAAGTGGTCGCATCCAAACGCTGCCATTGACTGCACCCTCCCCTTCGAGAACGTCACGAGCGATTTGAGAACTCTGTAGTTGTTTGGTTCTACCATTCCTTCGATGACGTACGTCGTCGGTTTTATCTGGTGCACCCAACGGATCGGACTACGCAGCTTACTCTCCTCTTTGTCCATGCGCCATCCATACCTCTCGACATTATCTGCGGGACCAAACGAGAAGACGCACCGAAGATCTTCGGAAGCTGCGGCCACCAACAGTGCCAAAGTGCCCCCGACACTATGTCCCGCCAGGAAAATTCTATCCGGGTCCACTGATTCGTGCTGTTTCAGGAAGTCGATTGCGCCGAGTACATCATCAACTTCACCGTAAAGTTCTTCAGGCCGACCTGGGTTCCCGTTTGCACCCCTGAGCGCCGGGAACATGGTCACAATTCCGTCCCCCGAATAGTCAGGCGAAGCGGGATTGGGGATCCAGTTAGAATCGTCGCCACCGCTAAGGCAAATGATTGCAGGAAACGGGCCCTCCCCCTTAGGAACCCGAAGCAGTGCAGCCATGTCTCCCAGTGGACCGGCATAGGTCGTATTGCCGTTCTTATCACCTTTGGCAGGCTTCCGAACCTTGTGCCTCGGAAAGAACTCATCAGTCTTGTAGCTCTTGCGAGCCGCGACAAACGACTCTTCGGCAAGGGGCTGTGGCGACTGCGCTTCGGTGCAGCCGACAGCGGAAACAACTGCAAGACCAGATAAGAGGACGGCAAACTTTCTTAGCTCCATATGGCACCCCAAATCGCAAAAGAAAAGGTTCACTGGAGCCACGAGATATACCAAGCAGTTTGGGCAAACGCGAGCGACATAAGCCCAGCCGGCCGAGCTCACCGTTGCTCAGCACAGCCGGACCAACGATGACGGGGCCCTTCAGCGGCCCAACGTGGTGACCTGTGTTCGAGTCACAAGACCGTTGCAGGTGTGGTTCTCATTGATTCCAATAACGACTCAACAAATGTCTTATGTTGAGATTGCTATGTTCGTCACTCGAAGAGGTCGCGCTGTGCACTATCGGAAACTATCAGGTGTTGTTGCTCTATTAGGTCTTGCATTGCTGGCCGGGTGCGGCAAAGGGAAGCCCGAAGACGGTGCCTCGGGTTCCACCGTGACCGCGGATCAGCCTGACGTTCAAGTCGATTCCGGGATGCCTCCGCGTGAGGATTTCGACCCCGGATCCAGTCCCGACACCGGTTATAAGATCACGGAAGATTCCTCCAGTGACGGACCTGAGGCCAAACTGGCGGCAGACGATGGTTCGGTCGAGCTGCCTGACAGCCAGGCCGATGAAGGCGAACAGGTTCAACCTGCAACAAGCGATCCGGTTGCTTCAGCAATCGATAAGGAAACGGATATCTGGAAGCTGGCCCGGCAGCTTGATATGGCGGAGGGGAAATACTCGCAGGCGGTTATCAAGCGCATCGTGAAACTTGGTAAGCCGCCTCAATCTGGCCTGATCGACTATTACGCTCCGTGGTGTGGTCCGTGTCGAGCGACCAAACGCCGACAAACGTAGTCGAGTTTCTCCGAAACACGACCGATGTGCTATCAGCATCAGCCAGCTAGATGGTGCCCATGCGGTTTGAGACGGTCGGTGGTGCTCAATCCGGTTTTGGAAAAACCGGACTACGGCTGCAGGGCTACGCTGAGAGCAAAGGCGAATCTGGCGACAAATCTGATTTTCTTTTCGCTGGCGCGTCCGATCGCTGGTGTGGGCAGAGTCTATGGAGGTGACGGCACGTATTTTCTGTGCCGAAAACGTCTTTGTTGAGGACTCGAAATGTCGCCTAATTCCTCGAAATGTGCGGGTGTCGCGCTCCTGTTGCTGGCAAGTCTGAATGTTGCCAACGCTCAGAACGCAGATGTGTTGAAAATCAGCAACTACCTGAAATCCGGTACCAGTCAGTCTCTTGAAAACGCAAAGAAGGCGGAGGCGTTGTGTCGGGAGGGGTTGAAGGCTCAACCCGGCAATGCCGAACTCACTACCCTGCTGGTCGAAGCGTTGGTCCAGCAGGAACGACTCGCCGAAGTTCCGGATGTGTTGACCGCGGCAATCGACATTCACCCGCGAGAGTCTGAGCTTATCCTGAAACGCGCGATGGCATTCGCGTCTCTTGGTAAAACAGACGAAGTGATTAGTGACTGCCTTCGGCTTAATCAGTTAGGGGAAGGCCGCGGATTCGTTCTTGCCGCTCAGGCCGCTGAAGCTCAAGGCGACTCGATGTCCGCTCTCAGGTGCTACACACGGTTGCTTACCGTCTTTCCTGACGCTGACGATCGCGCCTCCTGGCAGTTCTCTCGAGCAAAACACTTCGCCGAATTTGGACTGTTCGATTGGGCAGAATCCGACATCAACGCCAGCCTGAAAACCGAATGGGAACCGTTGAAGGCACTGCTGCTTGGTGAAGTTTTGGCTCGACAGCAACGATGGGAAGAAGCCGAGGCCGCGATTAAAACAGTCTTTGACCGAGTCGATGCTGGTCAGCATTTCATCGCAGAACTGCGGCGACTGCGCGTGCTGATGGACATGGACGAACGCGAAAAAGTCAGTTTCCTTCTTGGAAAATACGATGAGAAATACAAGGGCACTGAAAAGCTGAAAAAAGCCGACGAGATTCGTGCAGCGCTGGCAGCTCGCCTGAAGTCGATCGAAGAACAAATACAGGCGGCGAAAAATCAAAATCGCCCCAGCGGCTTTGAGACAGCCGAAGAATCGGCGAATGATCGAGCCCGAATGCAGCAGTTGAAGAATGCGACGAAGCCGGCAGAAGTTGCGGAACTTAAGCGGCTGCTTATTCGTCACGCTCAATTTGGTATGGAAAGCGAAGAGGCCGAATACGCGAAGGTAATGCTGAAGCTGCTCAACGACGGCAAAGCCAGGTTCCGGATCAGCGACCCAGACGCCGCTCGAATGGCAGCGGTGGAAGCATGGCTGAAGATTCAGGCCGACGATTATCGTTCCGCACAGACCATTGCGAAATCGGCCGTGCAAAAGGATCCAGGCTTTGGCGATGCCAGGCGAATGCTGGGCCTCGCGCTGTACATGCAGGACGACAACCGTGCCGCGCTAGCCAGCGTCACAGACGCGATCACGGCTGACCCTTTAAACGCTTCGTCTCTCGGGCTGCGGGCGTTGATTCAAACGGAGCTTGGCGATCCTGATCAGGCTGCAAAAGATCTTTTGCGAGCGACCGGACTTTCTCCCAACAATCCCTCGCTGGGAATGGTGAAAGCAAATTTCTTTCGAGCCATTGAAAATGCAGGTGGGCTGCTGCGAAACCACTGTCGGGCGAACCCTGGCAACACGCTGGCCCGGTGCGAGTTATTGTTGGAATTGGAGTTCCCCGCACTGGCTGTTCAGGATGCTCAGGAACTTCGTCAGCATGCGGAAGATTCAGACAAACCTCGTATCGCGAGTATCATGGCCAAGGCTGCCTACCTCTGGTTCACTCAAACTATGCAGTACGAAACGGGTGGTCCAACGGCCGAACAGGTGGTCGATGTTTGTTTGCACGCGTGGGAACTCAATCCCGACAACGCGCAGTTCGCAGCCTTCACTGCAGACGCACTTCGTTTTCAGGGCCGGTATTCACTGTCCGCCATGTGGACGGAACGAGCTCTTCAGAAGTCGCCCAAATCGGCGTCGTTGCTGTACCAACTTGCCAGTCTGAAGCTTGCGGAAGGTGACCTTGCCGCCGCAAAGGCCGCCAGTGCAAAGATGCAGGCTGCCGGCTATCAGGATGACGAGTCGGTTGGTCTGAGAAATGAAATCGCGACCGTTGTTGCTCAGGCTGAAGACCTTGCGGCAACGCTGGATCGCATGAAATTTCGTTCGGAAACCGGAACGGCGTTGCAGCAATTGTTGGCCACCAAGAAAGACACAGCACGAGCCTTCGACAGTGTTCACGCGAAGAAGCTGGACGAATTTTACACTCGCATGAGGCCTCAAGCGGCTGGCGTTACTGCACCCGACAAAGACACGATTCTGCGGATGACATGTCTCGCCACTTACGACTTGAAGTCTCAGGACAACTCGTTGCTTAACTTCGATGAGCAACTTGCAGGCATGGCTCCAAAGCTGAAGGACGGCCACTTTTGGTTCACCGTGAAGTACACGCCTCGCAATGAGATCCTGGGCAAGAAATTCGCCTACTTTGTAAAGCTGAAGGACGGCTGGAAGGTCTTTCCCCAACCGTGGGGCGTGGATTGAACACCGCCTCTACGAACTCTCATTCCGAAATTCATTCTTCTTTCTTCTAAGTCATCAGGTCAGGTCACCAAATGTCAAAGTCTCTATTCATCATCCCGCTCCTTTTCGTTGCTGGCTGTGGTAAGTCACAGCCGCCTGAGCTGACCAATGCAATGGTCACCGTCATCGGTAAGCCGAACGCCAGTGTGTATTTGACGGTGAATTCTGTCTATCACACGGTTGATGGAAAGGAGTCAGCGACCACTGGAAGTAGCGACTATGGCAAACGGACGCTTGACAAAAATGGCCGATATGAAAAAGCATTTAAGTCGGTCCACGGCCTGGACGTCGTGCTGGTTGCTCTGACGGATGATCCACTAAAGCTGATTGCCAAAGCGGACAACATGACCGAACAGACGGCTGATGTCTCGGAGCAACTCAAGTACGCGAACGTAAAAATCGGGTACCAAACAGAACCCGGTTCGATGTTTGCGGCAGACCCGGACGCCTCCGTTTCCAAAGCACGAACCCATATTGCGGATAAGACCGACAAGCCGTGACGCCGCGATTTCGCGTTGAGCCTCGTTCGTCCACGAATTCGAGAAGGAGGAATACGATCGCCATTGCGCGACCAAGAACGCAGAAGCGGATCGTCTGATTGCTGGCTTGTTGAATTCCATTCTGAGCGATCGTTCGACATTGACATCACTCATGTCAGGAACCAAAACTGTGAGAACAATAATTCTCGCCGTGAACGTTTTCGAACATGGACAAGTCGCAACCACCGGAAGTCGATCTGGCAAGTATCAGCCAATTGGTGACGGCAGCTCGCACAGGAGACGCGACGGCTCACAGTGAGATCTGCCGTCAGGTTCAGCCTCAACTGAATCGCATGGCAAATCAGCAGCTTGATCAACAGCTGCGACGAAAGTTGAACCCGTCCGATATCGTGCAGGCCACGATGGCACGCATGGTTCAGGGCTTCGAAGATTTTCGAGGCACGTCATCCGCGGAATTCTATGGCTGGTTGAATACTATTTTACGAAACGAAGTCCATACGACTCGTCGGAACCTCCAGCGAGATCGGCGGGACATACGGCGAGAACAAGAACCAAATTTATCCACCGATTACGCGGCCGGAACCGTCGCTGACAACCAGCAAACTCCGGAACAAGCCGTTCAACGCAATGAAACGTTGACTCGCTTTCGACAGGTAATACAACGCCTGCCAGATGACTACGCCGAAGTGATCGAGCTACGAAGTATTCAGGAATTGACGTTTGCAGAAGTCGCTGCTCGTATGAACCGCAGTGAAGATGCAGCATCAAAACTATGGGGGCGAGCTCTCGTGAAACTGCAACAGGAACTTGCCAGGGTCGATGACTCCTTTTCATAACTCAGCAGGGATTTTCGTGGATTACTTCGCCGAGCCAGCGTCAGCTTCGTTGGCGTGTTCGGCATCGCAAGCAGATTGCTGACAATCCCTGCCTCATCCAGAAGTAAGCGCCGGTGACGATTCCTCCTGACGATAAACGATCAATTGGTGACAGCACCAACCGGCAGGTTGACGGCTCGAATGCGGAGAAAGAAGAGACGCCGGTCGATCTGAATCACGATACTCTGCCTGTTCCGCATTCCGCGAAGGATACGGCCACGAGGCACCGTGACGACCTGCCCGCAGACCTTTCTCCTGAAGAACGTTCGCGAGCCGCACAAGCGCTGAACTTCCTGGACGACGTGAGGGCTGCGGCGTCACAGGAATCTGATCGATTGCCGAACGCGATCGGCAGATACACGATTGAACGGTCGCTGGGGCGAGGCGGTTTTGCGGAAGTCTTTCTGGCCCACGACCCTCAGCTCGATCGCAACGTCGCGCTTAAGGTTCCGCTTTTCAATACAGCGGCCAACGACGAAGTTCGGCTGCGCTTCGAACGTGAGGCGCGCCTCGCGGCGACGCTGGGGCATCCGCAGATTGTTCCGGTTTACGAATACGGCAACGTCGGGCCGCTTAGGTATATCGCGTTCGCGCTGTGCAACGGCCCCACGCTGTCGAAATGGTCGGAAGACAACAAACCCATCGATTTCCGAACGGCAGCGGAGATCATCAGTCATCTTGCCGACGCCGTTCAGCACGCTCACCAACGCGGAATCGTGCACCGCGATCTCAAACCGGGCAACGTGCTGGTTGAAGAATCCGCTGATGGGGGCGAACCGGTTTGGCGGCGATTGCGAATTGCAGACTTCGGCCTGGCTCGATCCAGCGAAGCGGATGTATCCGTGCTGACTCAGGACGGTAGGATTGTCGGCACGCCGGCCTACATGTCGCCCGAGCAGGCGTCGAGTCAATCTGATGTCGGCCCCGCTGCCGATATCTGGGCGCTGGGGATGATGTTGTTTGAAATCCTGACAGGCGAACTGCCTTTTCGGCGAGATGATCTGTTGGCGACTGTTCGGTCAATCACCGACGATACCGTGCCGCGCGCTCGTTCGATTCGTTCTGAAATTCCCGCCGGCCTGGATGCAATTATTGATCTGTGTTTGCGGAAGTCACCGTCCGATCGCTACACCTCCGCTCACGAACTCGCCGAAGATTTGCGTCGCTGGCTGAATGGTCAGCCCGTGCAGGCCCGCCCGCTGTCGCGCGTCGCGAAAGCCACTATGTGGATGCGACGAAACCCGCTCCCGACGGCATCCATTGCAGTAACATTCGCGGCACTGGGCATCGGCCTAAGCGTCGCACTGTGGCAACGCAACGAGGCCGTCGCCAACCTGCGCGAAGTTCAGACTCAGACGTCTCGAGCTGACGGCAATCTGCAAACCGCACAAACACTCATCAGCGATATCATCGCCCTGGAAAAGCGATTGCAATCGCAAGGCCAGCTTTCCGAAGAGCGTTCCAAACTGATTCGCCGCGCTGCGAAACTTCAATTGGAATTGATCGAAGACGAAGACCAAACTTCGCAGGTTCAATATGACACTGCGGTTTCTCTGGAGCAGCTTTCTCTCCTGTTGGCTCAACTGCAGCAGTTTGATTCGTCCACCGAAACCGCGCGGCGCGTGTTAGCGCTGCTGGATGCAGTCAATGACGATTTGCCAACCGGCGTATCACCAGCAAAGCTGTTCGAGATGCGAATTTTACAACGGACCCGAATCGCATCGAATTTCAGCATCACGAACCACGCGGACCAAGCTGCTCTTGAGTATGCCGCCGCTGAATCCGAATCGATTCCAGCAGGCGTCAGCCCGTTAGCCCGAGCCACACTGCTTTCTGAAATGCGCCGCGGCAAGGCTGTGATGCTTTCAATGAATGGTGACAAGGCAGGTGCCGTCAAAGAGCACAAACTCGCACTGGCATACTTCGCGAACATTGATGCTCCTGACGATAAAAAGCTGCGATGGAATTACTTTATCTGCAAGAGCCGTCTTCATACGGGACTCGGCATGAACCTGACGACGCTGCAAAATACTGAACTGGCTGCAGAGAATTTCACACTGGCCGCTGCAGCGTTGGGTGAGTTGGCCGAGATCTTTCCCGATCATCCGATACTCGCCGGACAACAAATGCAGCTATCACATCACCACGGCGTGCTGGCTGAACAGAATTCCGACTGGAAAACAGCCAGCCAACAATATGAAGCGTCGAGGAAAGCAGCGTTGAAACTCTTCAATCAAAATCGCGAAAACCTAATGCCCGCGAATTTCTACGTCATGTCCAGCGTGGCTCTCTGCCGCAGTCATGAAAACAGCGGTGCGATCAAGATCGCTCAAACGATCGCCCGGGAAACCTTTGAAGCCGCGAAAGCCTTTCCGCCAGCACTTCGCAAAGACCAATCGTTCGCAGGCAACATCAACGCCCTCAAGCCACTCGTCCGAGCAGCAATCTCCGGAGCCGAATGAATCCTCGCTCGCCGATTTAGGAGCCCTCAGCTGATGGTCTCCCGAAGCCCGAGAAACTTGCGAGCGTGGTGAGTAGCCAGATGGAACGCGTTCACGAAGGAGTCGGCGCAAGTAGATTTGTTCGCAGGCGTTGAAACGCTGGTGAAAGACTACTATGAACGAATCTTTGGCCAGCGTGGTCAAGCGTCGGGACGTAGAGCAAGCGGACCTAATCCACACACCATGATCCAGGAATGCCCACACTGCTTCTTGCGAGTGGTTGTCACCTCAAACAACCTATGCCCATCTTGCGCAACTGATGTGACATCGCCCGCCACCCACAACCTTGCGGTAGTAGACATTTCAATGACGACTACCTTCCCCCAAATCTGCCATGCATGCGGACTAACCGCCAGACAGACTACTTTCGCAGAGGCAACATCACGCTCAGAGGCCTACGTAGAAGATGCATCTGAGGGGTTCAGGGCATTCGTCACGATATTCAGCTTCTTTCTGCTGCCGATGACCATATTCCTGCCCAGGAGTGGCAGTACGCAGGCAAGCTACAGAGGATTCCGCGTCAAAGTGCCATGTTGTAGTGCGTGCAAGAGCAAAGAAGTGCGAGTCTTACTGGCCGATACCGAACGCGCTGTGATGCGAATCGCTGTGAATGCGACACTGGCTTCGGCGTTACGGTCCAATCTGAAATCGGAATAGAAATTGACGGCTGACTATTTCTTCATCGTTTGAAGTTCGAGAGTTTCGAACTCAGCGTCATTGTCTTCGTTGATGCGAATGAATCCATCGGCGGGGACGTCTTTGAAGATCTGCGTCTTGTCAGTGGTGGGCCAGAAGATTTCCAGCTGATCGATAGTCGTCGCGCTTCCCAGACCGATCTGAGGCACCAGTGGGTTCGCGCCAAAGCTTCCACCGCTACCGACCCAGTGATAGACGGCTCTCTGTTTGCCGTCTTCAGTGATAGCGGCTTTGATGCGGCAGCCGACTCCACCACGATTCGACTTTTGGCCGACTAGTTTGATTCGCAACCAGTGATTACCGAAGCCAGGGTTTTGATACAGGACATTCCCGAAGACGTCGCCAGGAAACGCGCCGCCGGTTTGAGAGAAGACATCAAGATCGCCATCGTTGTCGAAGTCTGCGAACGAAATTCCATGCCCCTTTTGCAGCATCCCAAAGCCACCGGGATAGGTCACGTTGTCAAACCGACTGCCTTCCCGATTGACGAACATGAGGTTCGGCATCAAAGCCGTGAAATCGGGGAAGCCTGTGCCCAGATAGAAATCCGGCCGGCCATCGTTGTTCAAATCACCGAAGTTGGCTCCCATAGGTTTCGTCGTTTGCGTCAAACCATAACTCTCGGATGACTCAACAAACTGGCCGGAGCCATCGTTCACGTACAGGCTGTCGCGTTCGTCATAGAACGGCCGATCAAACGCTTCGGCGGGAATGTGGTCGGTTTCTGCATGGTAGCTGGACGCGAAAATGTCCAGGTGCCCGTCGCAGTTGACATCCCAGAACCACGTCGGGAAACCAAGAAGCGGCGTGGTCACACCTAGCTCTGGCGCGACGTCTTTGAAGGTACCGTCCTGTTGGTTGTGGTAAAGACGGTTCTCGCCCTTGAGGTTGGACACGTAAATGTCCGGGTATCGGTCTCCGTCGTAGTCTCCCCACACAGCACCTTTCCCGAACCGACCGTTCAAGACACCGGCCGCCTGGGCCACATCGGTAAAGCCGTTCTCACCATCGTTCCGAAACAAGTGAGCCGTCTGGTCTTCGTTTGGAACATAAAGATCCAAATCGCCGTCGTTGTCATAGTCGGCCCACGCCGCGCTGGCAGTGGGACGACGCGAATCCAAACCGACATCGAACGTCACATCTTCGAAGCGATTGTTGCCGAGGTTCTTTAACAACGAATTGGGGTACTTGCCGTTCACGTCCAGCCACGCACCTCGCATGATGTAAACATCGACCAGGCCGTCGTTGTTGTAATCGGCCTGCACCATGTTGATGCCACCAAACAGACCAGTCAGTCCGGCTGGTTCTGTGAGTTCTTCGAACCGACCATCGCCCGTGTTTCGGAAGTAGCGAAGCTGACCGTCCGGAGCCCATTCGGACGTCATCACGTCAATCAATCCGTCCTGATCGAAGTCCTCAGCAATACTGCCGCCACCCGTGCTGACGGTCTTCAGCCCACTGGCTTCGGCAACATCCACAAACCGTGGGAACTCGACCTCCGATTCAAATACGGACTCGGGAACCCGCATGTGCTTTGGCACACCTCGGGGATACTCGCCAATCGTCATGGCCGCGATGTTGAGAAGCCAGACAGCGCTGAGATCGTCCGGGTCACTGTCCAGCAGCTCGAACAGATAGCTGATCGCTTTGCGGCTGGCTTCCGGATCGGTGTGCTGACCGTTTTCACTGATAGGCAGAATGCAACTTTCTCCCGTGCGACAGTGAATACAATTTTCCGTTTCTGCGACCCGCAGCCATCCCAGAGCCAGCGCGAACACCATGGCGCGTCGATGTGCGGCGGCGACGGAGATCCGATGTGTTCGAATCAGTTCTCGAGCCTCTTCAACGTGCTCAACCGCTTCTCGTTCTTCGCCAAGCCGGATCTCGTCCAGACACATTTGGTACAGCAGGTTAATCCGTTCGCCCAACGCGCTTTCAGGAAGAGCCGCCAGGTCGGCGCGGGCTTTTATCAATGTCGCAGATTGCGAGTAGTGGTTGTTGGTTTCCGCATCTTTGGCAACATCCGCAAGCGCCGCTTTCATTCGTTCGTGCGCGGATAACTGACTTTCAGGTGATGGACCTTCCTGCGAATCGCCACCCATGAATTGAGTAAAGACGAACACGCCGGCGCCAAGAACAGCGATGGTCAGGAGTACGACTAACGTTTTGCGATTGGATAGCATGACGGATGTGTCTGCACTGCCAGATGGGTTCTGATCAGGCCGGTTCGACCTGGTTCGGTAATTTTATTCCGCCTCATGTGCCCATCCAGTCTCAAACTGTACGGCTGCCTGGGCGAACGACTAGAGCCACTGCGGAAACTCAGTGGACACAGCATATTTGTTGGCATGACAACTTGAAATGGCAGTGCCGCGCAGCCGTGACAAGCGTGCACAATCGAACCAAAGTCAGTCTAACTCTTGTTACCAACGGGAATCAGTTGATACAGCCGCAGCAAAACCAGCAACACCACCAGCGTTCCAGCCGCCGCACCAGCCAGCGTCAGCAGCGACTGCGCATGACCAAACACCAGGCGCAAGTCGGTCATCCAGATCCAACGCCAACTGCACAACACAATAATCGCAGCCAGCGCGAGGTATGGACCGTAGGCGACAAACGCGCGGCCGGTCATCATCCAGACGACCAGGCCAATCACGATCGCCAATAGCGGCGCGAGCAGCATGATGAGCGTCACTGGCTGCCAGCCGGTGTAGCTGCCGACCATCGCCATGAGCGTCACGTCGCCCAAACCGAGCGCGGGTTTTTGTAGAACAAACTGAGCCGTAACGCGCAGTAACCAGGTCAGTCCGGCTCCGACAATGACCCCCGTCATGCTCCACGCAAAACCATGAAGATGCGGATGGTCGCTTAACCAGTCTGGTCGGTACGGTCCGCGGAAACCCGGGATCTCCTGGTTCCAATCGACCCAAATGTGAACCGTTTGCAGGTCGCCGGACAACGTGGCGAAACCCAGACCCACTGCCGCTCCGGCCAACATCAGGAAATCAGCGATCGTGTAGTTTCTGAGATCAGTTCCGATGGCGATCGTGAGCACCGTGAACAGAAACAGGTGATAGAAGAACCTGCCTTTGAACCAGAACGCGGTTGGAACCACATCGGATGTTTCCTGGCAGTGCAGGCGGAAGTACAGCCATGCGAACGCCGCGAACAGCAGCCCGGTCCAGACCATCAGGAAGCGCGGCCACTGCGGACGGGCGGTTCCGCACGGACACGTACCGGCTTTAAGCGATCGGAACCACGAATCACGCTGCTCACAACCCAGACAACCGACGGGCAACGAAACACGGCGGTCCTCAGCAAAGAACAAAATCAGCCGCCCCAGCAGCGGGCTCAAAAGCACACCGATGGCAGCCGCGATCATGGCGACATTGGTAGCGGTTGTTGGCGAAAACCTGGGCATATTCGAAATGTCGGCAACTGGACGATCAGCGTGGCACCGCGTTTGCTTCCCTTAGACAGAGAAGCTGCTTGCCGCGTCAGCCTGTTCGGATGATCGCGGTCACGGCACTGGTACGCCTTAAAATCACGCACCGCTGCTCACTCCCTAAGCACACCGAAGTTCGCTCGTGGATTTGGACTGGGGTACTCACTATCTTACGAAAGTCTTGGGCGATTTGCGGAACCTGTTTCCGTCACCCAACATTCAGCGATGTGCAGCTCACAAAAGGTAAGTCATGAAGAAGATTGAGGCGATTGTCCGCCACTTCAAATTGGAAGAAGTCAAGAACGCCCTTGCTGAAGTCGGCATTCAGGGGATGACCGTTGCTGAAGTACGAGGATTCGGCCGCCAACGCGGTCACAAAGAGACTTACCGTGGCGCTGAGTACACCGTCGATTTTCTTCCGAAAGTGAAGCTGGAAGTCGTGGTCGCTGATGGCGACCTGGACAAAGCCGTTGAAGCCATCGCTAAGGCTGCTCGAGTTGGCCAGATCGGTGACGGCAAGATTTTTGTCAGTCATCTTGAGAACGTAATTCGCATCCGAACCGGCGAAACCGGCGCCGACGCGATCTAAATCGCCACCAATCGGCATCAGTGTTGCTTACACATGAGCAACAACAATCCAATCCCGCGCGCTGTTCCCTGCGCGCGGAACTCCGGCCTCCATTCCTTAGCGCCTCGGGGATCTGATGCAACACGCTGCCGTACTGTTTGTACTTCTGCTGGCCTTCGCGCCAACCACCGTTTTGGCTCAGGACGAAGCCGGCACGGAGGGACCGCAAACCGCCGCTGCAGCGATGGTTGAACTGGATCAGTCGGCAACGGCGTGGGTGATGATCTCGTCTGCGCTTGTGCTGATGATGACGATCCCGGGACTGGCTTTGTTCTACGGCGGATTGGTTCGTAAGAAAAACATCCTTAGCGTGATGATGCAGTGCGTATTCCTATGCGGACTCATGTCAGTGGTCTGGGCCGTTTACGGATACAGCCTCGCCTTCGGTGGCAGTGGCGGCTTTATCGGAAACTTCGATCACGTGTTCCTCAAAGGCGTGATACCGGTTATGGCTGACGGCGTGGCCGTGACACCAATGACGTCCGACGGACTTCCGACCTGCATCTTCATGGTCTTCCAGATGATGTTCTTCATCATCACGCCGGCACTGATTTGCGGTGCGTTTGCCGAACGCATGAAGTTCAGTTCGATGTGTGTGTTCATGGTTTTGTGGGGCACACTGGTCTATTGCCCGGTGGCGCACTGGGTTTGGGGACCGGGCGGCTGGTTGCTCGAAGGCGAGTATGCAGCGCTGGACTTCGCGGGCGGAACCGTGGTGCACATCACTTCCGGCGTTTCCGCTTTGGTGTGCGCACTGTTGATTGGCAAGCGACTTGGATTCGGCAGTGAACCCATGCCGCCTCATAACCTGACTTACACATGCATCGGAACTGGCCTGCTTTGGGTTGGCTGGTTCGGATTTAACGCCGGTAGCGCGCTTGGTCCGAACGCCGCTGCAGCGAATGCGTTCGTGGCAACTCACATGGCGGCTGCGGCGGGAGTCCTTTCCTGGTCTGCGTGCGAGTGGGGCAAACACGGCCGACCAAGCCTTCTGGGCGCGTGCTCCGGAGCCGTTGCGGGCCTGGTGTGCATCACGCCGGCCGCGGGCGCAGTGAACCCAATTCACGGCATCGTACTGGGACTGATTGCCGGCGCTGTGTGCTTTTTCTTCTGCACAACCATCAAGAACAAGTTCGGATACGACGATTCACTGGACGCATTTGGCGTTCACGGAG
>CAZAIB010000089.1:0-27622 GCA_964485095.1 uncultured Planctomycetaceae bacterium
CGAACCGCTTTTCGCAACCGTCACCAGCGACACAAACGGCGCGCCGTTTGTGTCGAGTGTGCCGAGGCTGGCGGCGTGCATGCTGCCGAAAACGGCTTGAGCAGTCTGAAGATTATCCATCGGCCAGGCTCGCCTACTTCGTCACGACGATGACGTCGTCGCCCTTCTTCTTAAGCGTGACTTTCGACTGCTTGCCGGTTCCGAACGTTTCGAACGCGGCTTCTTCTAGGTGAGGAACCAGTGAGGCTCGCAAACCACGAGCGCCGGTTTCTCGGCGGTGAGCCGCTTCGACAATGCCTTCGATAACCGGATCTTCGATGACCAGTTCAACACCTTCGCGTTTGAATTCGCGTCGGTACTTGTCCAGCAGCGTGTCGTCCAGGATTTCGCGGAGCACCTCTTCTGTCAGTGGCTGGAAACTCACAAGTCGTGAGAACCGACCAACCAGTTCCGGCAGCATACCGTAGTTCGCGAAAGCAGTCGTGTTCTCCATGAGTTCTGAACCGACTTCCTGAGCGATCCCTTCGTCGATCTTTGGCTTGGCAACCTGACCGAACCCGACAGACGATTTGGACTTCGACACGGTTGCCGTTCCCTGCAATCCACTGAAGGCTCCGCACGCGATGAACATGATGTTCCGCAACGGCATTTCCACCTGCGCTCCGTGCCCGCTGTAGCCGAAGTCGGCGGGGAACGTAGTCGTCCGGCCGGACAACAAAGTCAGCAAACCACGCTGCACTCCAAAGCCACTCACATCTTTCGTGGTTCCTTCGCCAGCGAATCGCGTTGACGATCGACTAGTTGCGAGCTTGTCGAATTCGTCCAGACAGACAACTCCACACGACGCCCAAGCTCGGTTCTGACCGGCCAGTTCGAACAAGTGCGAGATCAGCATCTGCACATCGTCACCGATGTACCCGGTCTCGGAAAACCGAGTCGTATCAGCAACCAACGTTGGCACAGGAAGAATTTCACGGAACAGCAGTTCGGCCAGGTACGTCTTCCCGCTGCCTGTCGTACCGAGGAACATGTAGTGTTCGCGTTCCGGCAGTTCATCGGTCGGTAGCTGTTCCAAAAACTGCAGCCGCAAACGCTGGAGGTGTCGGTACGCCAATACCGATCCCGCTCGGCGCGCCTTCTTTTGGCCACGGTAGCCGCATTCCAACAGGCGTTGTTCGACCTGTCGCGGAGTGAGCACGTCGATTTTTTCGAGTCGCTGCACGACGTCGTCGATCTCAGCCTTTGTAAAGTCGGCCGCGCCGACTTCTTCTGCGGTGACGACACCGGTATCGATTGACGAAGTTCCTAATGGGTCCATATCACCAAGCCGATTCACAAGGTCAGAAAGTCCAGGCATGCCAATCGCCGCTGCGATCGCTTCCGGATCGTCCATCTGCTGCAGTGCGCGTTCAAGGGCTTCCGCTGAATTAATGTTGTTGTTCTTGTCGTGTTGCTCTTCGTGAGTCACAGTCGGTTCCTGTACTACTTTTCCGGCAGATCACATTTCGCCTGCCCGGGGGAACTCTTCGGGGTTCGACGGCTCAGGGCAAGCATCGCCGTTCTTGCGTTCTGTTCACCCAGATACTGCGAGCGGGTAAAACTGTCTGAGAGACCGGAAAATCCGCGAAACGCCGCATTTTGTTGCGTTCCTGGCAAAATTCCGACTAGCGGTTTTGCTTGGGGACACTTGACGGAACCCATGTAGTGGGGTTGCTTTCCTTCGATTCTTTGATGTCCCGAACGCCTTCGACGGTGGGTGGTCCGTTGTTGCAAGTAGAGTCGTCCGTTGAGGTTCGAACGCGTCGCGGTGAGTAGTCTGCCGGCGGGTCTGGCTTTTTTGCTTTGAACCAAAGACCAAGGTTTCCGGATCCGTTGTTGCTCTTGAGTCCCATCAAGAGCATCCCGAACAGGCCTACAAAAACGGATGCGGCCAGCAGACTGGGCCAAAGTGGGTCATCTACCGAGGTCACCAAAATGAACATCACACCGACAAAGCCCAGCAGGAACACGATGGAGGAAGCCAAAAGTGCGGCACTTTCGCGTCCATAGTCGTATTTTTTTGGCATCGGGGGCTCCTGCCCGAAGGTGTGGTTTCCAAGTGCCGATTATAACACAGGTTCCGGCAGTGTAAGCCGCCGCGTAGAATTACGCATGATGAAGTTGGGAACCAGCTTTCTCTTCGTCATTTCTAAGGCAAAAATCAGACAAAACACGCACGCAGTCAGTCGGCCAATGTCAGCTCTCTCATTTGAATCTGCACTTCACCTAATCAAAGTCGGCGGTCGTCCGGCTGCCGCCCGACGTTCGCGATGGTCGAAAGTCGCCAGCGACGTTATCGAACGTTCGGACAAACTTAAGCAGCTGGCTCACGACGAATTAGAAGTCCGTGGCCGCGAAGTGCGATGGCGTGCCAAAGCGGGCGAACCTTTGGACCAGTTGCTTCCCGACGCCTACGCCCTGGTCCGCGAAGCTGCAGACCGCGCTTTGGGAATGCGGCACTTTCGAGTCCAGATCATGGGCGCGATGGCGCTGTTTGAGGGTAACGTTGCTGAGATGCAGACGGGTGAAGGTAAAACGCTGACCGCGACAATGCCCGCTTACATTCGGGCTCTTTCGGGACTGGGCACACACGTGATCACGGTCAACGATTATCTGGCCAATCGTGACGCGGACATCATGGGTGAGGTCTACCGAAAGCTGGGCATGACAGTCGGCAAGGTTTTAGAACCGATGGAACCGCCCGAACGCCGTGAGAACTATGCCTGCGATATCACGTACGGGACCGCCAAAGAAATGGGTTTCGATTTCCTCCGCGACCGGCTCCGCAAAGGTGCGTCGCAGGACGATGAAATCGCAACGAAGCGATTTGGCCAGGGCATCGACGGTGGCGAGAAGCCTGTTCAGCGCGGACACCATTTCGCGTTGATCGACGAAGCCGACAGTATTTTGATTGATGAAGCCAAAACGCCGCTCATCATTGGGCTCACACAGCCCAACGATCCGGCGACCGTGAACTTGTATCGCTGGAGTCACCGAGCGACCTACCGGCTTGAAGCCAACGCTGACTACGTTTACGAACCCGATCGGCGTTCGGCGTACCTTACCGACGATGGCTGCCGCAAAATTGTGCTCATGGCCAAGCCATCGCTGATGAACTCCATGGACACCGAGCGTATCTACACACAGGTCGAAAAAGCGCTGACGGCTCGGCACGCTTTCAACCTTGATCGCGACTACGTTGTGGTCGATAAGAAGGTGCAGATTGTTGACGAATCAACCGGCCGAATTATGGATGGCCGTAAGTGGCAGGATGGATTGCACCAGGCAATCGAAGCCAAAGAACTGGTTCCGATTACTGCCGCGACAGGCCAGGCGGCGCGTATCACGGTTCAGAGCTTCTTCCGCAACTACACACATCTTGGCGGAATGACAGGGACCGCAACCACAGCTTCTCGCGAATTGAAAAAGACTTACGCGATCAACGTGACCAAGATCCCGACCAACAAAGTGTGCATCCGCAAAGGTCTGCCACATCGAGTCTTCACGACACAGGAAGCCAAGCAAAAGGCAATTGTGGAAGACATCCGTGAGAAGGTTCAGGCAGGACGTTCGGTTCTCATCGGAACGCCATCGGTCGACGCATCCACCGCACTTGGCGTGGCTCTAAACGCAGCAGGCATCGATCATCAGGTCCTGAACGCGTTGAACCACGACCTGGAAGCAAAGATTGTTGAGAAGGCTGGCGGGATGGGCCGCGTCACAATTGCGACCAACATGGCCGGTCGCGGAACAGACATTCTCCTCACCGACGAAGTCAAGCAGCGCGGTGGGCTACACGTGGTGGCAACAGAATTTCATAGTTCGACGCGAATTGACCGGCAGTTGATCGGCCGATCCGCCAGACAAGGCGACAAAGGCAGCTACCAATTCTTCCTGTCACTGGAAGACGAACTCCTGCGCTGCCGGGACAGTCGAAAGGTCGCACGCCGCCGAAAAGCCGCCTCGCCCAACGCGGACGGAGAACTAAGCCGCTCTGCCGTGGGCTACTTCAAGCGCACGCAAAAGTTCCTCGAAAAGAACGACCGCAAGCAGCGGAAGAACCTGCTAAAGCAGGAGAAGTTCCGAACAGAAGCCTACGAACGCATGGGCATCGACCCCTACCTCGAACTCACCGAAAGCTAACGCGAACGTTCCGTTCGATCGGTACCCGGTTGGTGAGGTGACTGGGGTTGGGAATCGCTGTTCCGGTTGGGCGTTGGGTTGGATCCTCTGAGAGTATCAGGGGCCTGTGAATCAAACTGGCTTTGTGACCAGTATGCACCGCCGGCACTATTGATGGGTGCCTGCGATGCTTGCTGATCGATGTTGGAACGCAGTTGGTTTCACATCGTCGGTAGGATGGTTCCGAGCCCCCGATTATGCTCGGCAGCCGTCAAGCTGACCACATCCTGTTCGAAGATCTCTGGACTTGGGCCTAATTGCCCTGCGTAAAGTTGGATTTCATGAGCGACTGACCGTATTCTTGATAGGAGCAAAGAGAGTTAGAACAGTAACAGTGGACGTCTTGGACGCTGCCTGAACCGATGGAGAGACCATGCTTGATAGTTGGCTGGGCTGGGCGAGGGGGCGGCTCCGCTCTACTGCCCAAGGGCGATCACAGTCGATGAGCCGACACTTCGACACGTCCGATGTCGTTCAGGAATCAATGCTCCAACTGGTTACCGCCACCGGAGAGGCGGATGGGACGCCCATCCGGACCGGGGCGTACCTCAAACGTGTTGCTATGGGGCAAATCAGCAATCTGTCCCGTCACTTTTCGGCTCAGAAGCGTTGCCCACCGCAAAGTGCAATGCGGGTCCCGGAGTCGGTAGTCCGCGCCGAGCAGCTGGACCCGGCGCGTGAAGCGCAACACCAGGAAGAACTTCTGCGGATGCTCCGCGCTATGAGTCAGTTGGACAAAGACGATGAGCAGATGATCTACCTGCGTTACTTTGACGGGAAAACGCTGTCGGAGATCTCAGCGGAGACAGGGGCAACAATGGACGTTGTCCGGACCCGCCTGACAAACTCCCTGAAGGTGCTAAAGATCAAACTTTCCTAGTAGGTTGAGCCATGCCAGAGCACAGTAACGCCCCTGTAATTGCCCAAATCTGCGACGTAGTTAAGAACAGCGAACTTCGGATCTGCAAGTACAAATTGCGTGGGGTTGTGGCGTCGCGAGGTCAGTCGAAGGTCTATCGTGCTTTCGATCCCGATCTTAACCGAGAGGTTGCTCTTAAGATCTACCATCAGGATATGAGCTCTCAGCAGCATGAGAGAGTTCTTTCTGAGGGCAGAGCGATTGCCCGGGTCAGCTCGCCCTATGTGGCCCGGTGTTATGCCGTCGAGTCGCTTCCTGATGGACCAATCCTGGTTAACGAGTGGATTGATGGGGCGACACTGTCGGACTACGTCGCAGATCGGACGTTGCGGCTTGAGGAAGTCCGAGAAATATTTCGCAAGGTGTGCTTAGGTGTGTCCGCGATTCATGCCCAGGGCTTGGTTCATGCCGACCTCAAGCCGGGCAATATCATGGTCGATTCGCAGGGCGATCCAAGGATTATCGACTTTGGCCTGGTCATATCCGAGGAGAACCTGAATGACACTTCGCTTGCAGGAACGTATGCGTACATGTCACCCGAGATTGCGAGAGGAGACCATGGGCGAATTGGGAGAGCAACAGACATCTTTGGTCTAGGTGGAATTCTCCACTTTCTGTTGACGGGCCACGCCCTCTATGAATCCGATTCCAAGCAAGAAATCTTGGCGATGGCGCGCCGCGGCGAACCCGCTGAGTCCGTTGCAGACTACACAGTGCACTCGAACCGCCTCTGGCAGATTCGTAGTAAGTGCCTGGCTGCCCGGCCGGGACAGCGATTTTCTTCAGCAGACCATATCGTTAAAAGCCTGTTCCCACGCAGAGCCTGGCGCGCTGGGTTTATCGTCCTCGGGCTGGCCTTGGCGTTTTTTCTTGCCAGCCAATGGGCTGGAGCTGTCGAGCCATCTACTATTCGTGAAGCACGCAACCTGATGCGACGAACTCTTGGGCAGTTTAGGCGGGGGAATTCGGCTGAGGCGGAACGACTGCTGCACCAGGCCCAGGAACTCAAAACATCGGCCAGTATTGAGACCGACGACGATCGCTATTTACTGTTCGACTACTACTTCGTTGAATCTGATTATCGCGCTGATTCTCAGGACTATGGCTTGGCCGAGGAGGCGGCACACTCGGCTTTGGAGCATCGGTCGGTGGCTATCACGAAACGTCCAGAGCGGCTTGCACACCTTCAGCTGCGTCTCGCTCATCTAATATGGCACCGCTACCGCGAACTTTGCCAGCAACCTCGCGCCGCCTTTAACTGCCGCCTACCCGGCATAAGGGCTCGTGTCATAGCCGAGTTTAGTAAAACACTCGACTTGTCTGAAGAGTTGCTTCAGTCTGATGGTCACAGCCAGTCCGTGCATGCGAAGCTAACTGCCGTCAGCGTAGCAGCAAGTGAGGCCCTCACTCAACTTGACGGGAAAGCGGAATAGTTCATTCAGCTAGTCACGGGCGACGACGAGCCAATCCGGCCAGCATCAGATGCTTCGAGCTTCCCAGAATTCACCTGGTAGTCAAGTTTCTCCGAGACCCGACCGCCGTGTTAGAGCCAGTCTGCATATCCAAGGGGACTGGTGCTTGGGTGCCTGCCTGCCGATCGCACAGTAAAATGGTGGAACCAAAAAAGCCGACTGAGCTCTATGCTCAGCCGGCTTTGTAAGTCTATCGCGGGTTCAACGCACTACTTCTTGGCGTCGGTCGCTCCGCTCATTTCCCAGAGGTCGCCGCGTTCGTCGTAGGGACGAATCCGCTTATACCAGGCTCGCCAGCGGTTCTGGGCCTGCTTACGCCAGGTGTTAACGATCTTGTCGATCTCGGCCTGTTCCAAGCCTTCAACTTCGCCCGCGAGGTCGTCTTTCAATCCGAAGCCCTGCGGCTTCCGGCTGATGTAGCACAGAGCAGTATGGGCTTCGCTTAGGACGCCGACATCGTTGTCGTTAAGAGCATCGATTAGCATCGGAGCCACTCGCATATCGCCTGACCTGCCAAGGCCAAACATCACTACCGATCGCACATCACCACGAGGGTAATCGCGAAGTTTTTTCAGCATCGCCAGATGGTTAACCAGTTCTTTGCGAGGCGTCTGCAGGATCTTGTTGACCAGGTCCGTGAGGTCCTCTTCTGGAACATCTTTGACGTTGTTTAGCTGCATTTGTTCCATTCGAGCCAGCATCTCGTCCAAGGGACCAAGCTTCTTTTTCTTCTTGTCTTTGGCCAGTGGATCACCGTCCAGGTCGAAGCCACGGTCACCAACCTGGATGCCGTTGCCATAAGTTGCAACAAGCAGGGTCTTGGTGGCTTTGATCAGGAACAGCACCCCAAAACACGTCGGACTTGAACCGTGAGAAGCCGCCGGTGGCCACGACCCGTTCGCGTTCTGCGATTCCAAGAGCTGGTAACCACATGCTTTGTACCAATCCTGGCCACCGATATTCTTGACCTCGTTCATCGCAAGGGCACGTTCCATGGCGTAGTAGTAGTACATGGGGTGACCACGGTATGGATTGGTTGTGCGGAAGCGTGTGCCACACCAGCTAACCGCGCTGTCGATTGCAGCGTCGATGCGACCGATTGGTGTCGCCGGTTTGTAGTCCGCGTACGGATTCGCCCTCTTACTTGCAGGGGACGTGTTGGTTTCTGTTTCTTCCAGAACACCAAACAGTTTCTTCTTGGCCTTCTTCTTTTTAGCTCCACCGGGAGCGTAATCGGGGTAAATCAAGAGCCGGCAGATTGCCATTGTTCCTGCAGCTCCGTAAGTCATGTTTGGAGTCGATGCACCTTCAGCTTCACCAGCAGGGCTGCCGGGGTGATAGGCCCACCCGCCGTCATTCGCTCGGTTCCTCACATGCCAACCGAGGCACTTGTCCCAAACCTGTGGAGGAACTTTGACACCAGCTCGCATACAAGCCCACAGACCCAGCACGCCGTACTGATTCATACTCGTGTCACCAGTTGTTCGCTGGGGGTAGTCCCACGAACCATCCGAACCCTGCTGTGAGATGATGTACTTCGCAATCTCCCTTAGCTCGCGGATGTTGCCCTCGGGGTTGTCAGCTGCAAGCAACAGCGCCATCACACCACTGAAGTAGATGTGTTCAAGCGGAGGATTTGCCCCAGCGCCAGGTCGAAATGATCCGTCGGCGTTGAACCGAGTCTTTTTGATCTCATCGACTGCGGCTCGAATGCCCTTGTCTGTGTTGGGAACACCAGCCTTCAGCAGTGTGTAACCAGCCAGTGCCTTCTCTGCGGCCTTCAGGTCGTTGTTCTTCACCAAATCCTCGCGGATATGGGCAACGGCTTTTCTGATGGCTTCATCAAAACGAGGAACACCAGTGGGCTGCTTCGGAATATCACCGAAAGCAGAACCAGACGAACACACAACAGCGGTCACCAGAACGGCAACGCAAGAACGAAGCATGAGACACCTCAAGAACTGTGGACTAGAAATGTCCAGCGGGCTGTATCATTTTATCACAAAATCCGCGTTCTGCAAACGCGCTCCCGGACGAACATCGCGCACGGAAGGAGCTGTAACCTCCACTGAGATCTCAGCTTGCGAAAGAGCCACCGGCGAGATTCGAACTCGCGACCTAAGCTTTACGAAAGCTTCGCTCTGCCAACTGAGCTACGGCGGCCACTGGATTGCTGCTGTGCCGTGAGTATCCTGAAGCCTGATATTCCTTGCAAGCCGTAGCAACCCATACTCAAACATCGGCTTTTCCCCGTTCGGGCATGAGGCCAGCCACTCTGGCACTGCCTTTTGATGAATCAGTATGAACCGACCTCGAATCGTGATCCCGGGCGACGCCCCAGTGATGATCGGTGACTCTCCGCACTTAGACCGTCTGAGAGAAATTGCGGATGTTGAACTACATCGAGATCGCCCTGCCGATGAAGCCGAACAGCTGCAACGTGTGATTGGTGCAGACATCCTGTTGAATTCCCGAGGCCTCCTGCACTGGCCCGATCATCTGCTGCGGCAACTTCCCTCCGTGAAGCTGATCGCTCTGTGTGCTATCGGAACCGATTGCATCGACCTGCCGACTGCTCGCGAAATGGGCATGACGGTTTGCAACGTTCCCGGTCGAACCGCCTCGGTCGTCGCCGAACACGCTTTCTGTCTGCTACTGGGTTTGTCCCGTCGCGTTGGCCGGATGACAGAACTCATGAAAGCAGGTCAATGGCCACACGAGATTGCGTTCTCTTTGGAAGGCAAAACACTAGGCATCATTGGAACCGGTCAAATTGGCTGCGAAATGATTCGCCGCGCGCGGGCGTTTGGGATGAAGGTGGTTGCGTGGTCGTTCAACCCTGACGAAACAAAAGCCCGCAAACTTGGGTTCACCTATGCGGACATGGACACCGTACTGCGTGAGAGCGATGCCTTAAGTATCCATGTTAAGCTAACCGACGACAGCCGTGGACTGATTGGGAAACGCGAACTGGCTCTGACCAAACAAGGTTGCCTATTGATCAATACGGCTCGCGGTGCGGTGCTGGATCATGCGGCGGTTGTCGATGGACTCAACAGCGGACACCTTGGTGGAGCAGGCCTGGATGTATTTTCAACAGAACCACTCACCGCCGACGATCCGATTCTGAAGTGCGAACAAGTCGTGCTGACACCGCACGCGGCAGATCAGGTTCCCGAAGGCATCGACGCGTTGACCGCGGGCTGTGTCGAAAACGTGCTGAGCTTCCTAAGTGGAAAGCCGATTAATGTTGTCTGAACGCCGTTGGCTTTTGATCCCACATCCCATCATGGATTAAGATGACTGGAAGCAGAGTCAGACTGAGAATCAATTTGCTTAGGGACAGCAGATAAGCGATGCCCATTTCGGTCGTGTGTCCAGAATGCAGCCAGTCGTTAAGGCTCAAAGATGAACTCGCCGGCAAGCGGATTCGCTGCCCGAAGTGTTCGGGTGTTGTCCGCGTTCAAACCCCCAACGCGCCGGCTGCTCGCACTCCACCGCCTCGCACCCGGGCTCCATCGACAACGAAGCCACCACCAAGAAAACGGGCACGGAAGACGCGGGCTAAAGACGAAACGCTGGGTTCGGTTCCTTCCAAAGGAAATAGCGGCCAGGCCAGGAAACAGACAGGCGAAAACCCCAGTCTTGCTGCATACAACAAACGCTACCAACGATTCATCAACGCGTTCAAAGAGGAACAAATCGAACCGGTGCCAATCACCGGCACCTACCGACTGGGCATCGCCCTGGTCTGTGCGTTTATGGTGGTGCTGCCGTTTCTGTACCTCAGTACCATCGCGATTCTGGCGGTGTTTCTGCCGTGCATTATGGTGCCGCTGCTACTGCTACTGATTGTGAAGCCGCTGTTTTCAGGTGGAGGCGGACCGACCGGCAAACGGTCGCTCGATCGCGATGACGAACCGCTGCTGTTTGATTTTGTTGATCGAATTTGCGAAGCGGTCAACGCCCCGTATCCAAAAGAGATCCAAATCGACTCGCAGGTCAATGCGTCCGCCAGTTTCCGCCGCGGCGTGCTAAGCATGTTTGGCAACGACCTGACACTAACCATCGGCATGCCACTGGTTGCAGGTCTCAACACGCGCCAAATCGCAGGTGTGCTGGCTCATGAGTTCGGGCACTTCTCGCAGGGAGCCGGAATGCGAGTGACCTATGTCATTCGGTTCGTCAGCATGTGGTTCACTCGGATTGTTTACGAACGCGACCGCTGGGACTACTGGCTGGAATCGTTGTGCGAATTGCCGGCACCGATCAATCTGTTTTTCTACTTCATTCGCGGGATGGTTTGGATTTGCCGTCGCATCATGTGGTGCTTCATGATGCTCGGCCACCTGGTCGCCGGGTACATGCTTAGACAAATGGAGTTCGATGCTGACCGCCACGAAGCGCGATTGGCGGGTAGCAGGTGCTTTGCAGAAACCGCTCGCAAGTTGATCCACATGGGTGTCGCTCATCAGGGAGCGATTGAAGACCTGCAGGAGTTCCACCGCGAAGGCCGACTGGCAGACAACCTGCCAAAGTTGATTACTGCAAACGTGGAACAGCTGGACGCCAAAGCCAAAAAGAGAATTCATCGCGCGGTGTCGAAATCAGAAACGTCAATCTTTGATACTCACCCGTGCGACCGCGATCGCGTTGCGAAAGTCAAGCGAGAAAAAGCAGACGGCATCTTCCAACTGGAGAAGCCTGGCGAACAGTTGTTTCGCCGCTACGACTATCAGGCCAGAGCCGTCACGTGGGATATGTACGTGGCGATCTTCGGTCGCGAACTTAAGAAACGCGATATCCATCCGGTCGAACAACTACTCCAACGCCAACAACGCCAACAGGAAAACTACAAAGCCCTGTTCCGGTTCTTCCAGTGTGCTCCCGCCTGGTACCGACCGTTGCGGCCACCAACATTGGCCGTAAAGCCGCCGAAAGATGTAAAGGAAACAATCGCGAAAGTGCAACAGGCTCGCAAGAAAGTCATCAAACTCGCGCCCAACTACGGCAAAGCCTGGAAGAAGTATGACCGCGCGGACACTCGGCTGATTGAGTGTGAGCTGGCCGAGAACCTACTCAAATCGCGACTGCGAGTTCCCCGAGATCTGTTTAAGGTTCCGCTGTTTAGCTACGACGACATCGAACGACGGCAGGACGCGGCCGAGTACATTCAAACCAAGCAGGAACCGTATCTCGCTCCGTTTGAAGATGCTGCCGCCGAACGGCTTTACTCAGCCCTGCGGTTGTTGCGTGATCCTGTCATGCAGCGACGCATTGAAGACCACGAAAGTCTCTCAACGGAGATAGACGAATTGGCCGAACTGTTCGGCCATATTAACGCTCGACTGGGCCAGCTTCTGGCGATTCGCAACGATCAGGTTTCGCTGGGGCTGCTGCTTTCCATGCTGGAAGGCAATGAGGGGAACCGGCAACTGCTGGCTCACATCTTCAACATCATGGACACCATGCACGATTTGATCCACGACCTGCACGACGGCCTGGACGATGTGCCTTACCCCTTCGACCATGCCGACAAAAACATGACCGTGGGCCAGTTCATGCTTCCTGAGCCACCCGAGGAAGAAAACCCGGTAGAAATCTACGGAGCGGCCGGCGCGATTGGAGACTCACTGCCGGCGATTCAAACTCGAGTACTGGGACGCATGTGCCAAATCGCTGAGATAGTCGAGACCGCTCTTGGGCTGCCACAACTTCCGCAACCCGACATCGAAGACGATGACGAGGAAGAAGACGAGTAGGCCAGTTGGCTCTCGATCGGTGACCGAAGCTGTTTGACACGCAATTTCGACCACCGGGCGATCCGGCCTCGCTCTCGAAGATGAGATCAACACGAACCAACCGTTGCCCAAAATGGAACAGCCCGGTATGCTCCGCGCAGTCAAACTGAGGACTAATCGGCGGTGAATGGAGACCTAACGTGGCTGCGACCTGGCTAAAATGGAGTGAACTGTCCCTCTTTCGCGACGGCGGAGCACAGGGGACACTGCTGCAGTTGTGCGATCGGATCCTCTCACAAGCCGCGAAATCCGACGATCAGTCGCGGTTCATGGACGATCAACTGAAGGAAATCGCGACAGAGCTGTCGCTACAGTGGATCGCTGTTGTCGAACGGACTCCCGACTGGGAAACCGTGGCCGAAGTGGGACGCCATTCGCTGGAACAAACCCCCACCCAATTCTGGGCTGAGGCATTGGATCGCGAAGCTGCGGGGTTCAACCAGATTAGCGATGACTGGGTCACGATCGCGATTCCGATGGCATTCGATTCCGGGCCAGCCCGATTGTTGGTCGGTCTGGGTCGGCAGGCTGATTCCGAAGTTCTGACCCGCGGGCACTTTGCCGCTCGATCGTTGAGCCTGGGAATCGCCATTGTTAGCCGGTGTCTTGGAGCCGACAAACGGATCGACCGACTGCAGTCGACTCTCAACATCGCCTCGCGTCTGTCGATGGCTCGCGAAACTCAACCGTTGCTTGAGACCATCGCCGAAGAAGCAACACGTCTGGTCGATTGCGATCGATCAAGCATTTTCCTTTGGGATCGCGAACGCAAAGAAGTCATCGCCTGCCCGGCCCTCGGCGTCGAAGGTGGAACGCTTCGCCTTCCGGACAGCGGTGGTATTGTCGGCGAAACTCTGCGAACCGGCCGATCGATTCAGGTCGACGCACCGTACGACGATCCCCGGTTCAACCAATCTGTCGACCGCGAGAGCGGCTACCGAACAAACAACTTGCTGTGCGTTCCATTACTTGACGGCGAAGAAAAGCTAGTCGGCGCGTTTCAGGGTTTGAACAAGCATGACGGAGCCTTCACCGCTGACGACGAACTGTGCCTGCGACAATTGGGCATCCAGGCCGCCATCGCGCTGCGACACCTTGAAGAACGCGACCAGCTTGAACGCAACTGCGAACAGCTAACCGAAAGCGTCACCAAAGGCGTACAACTAATCGGCGAAAGCGCCGCGATGGTTGCTCTGCGCGACACGATCGGACGGCTGGCAATGACCGATCTCCCCGTCTTGATTCTCGGCGAGAGCGGAACCGGAAAAGAAGTCTGCGCACAGTCGTTGCACTACAAAGGGTCGCGGCACGACAGCCCATTCGTGGCGGTCAACTGCGCCGCGCTCACGGAGACACTTCTGGAAAGCGAGCTGTTTGGTCACGAGAAAGGATCGTTCACTGACGCTCACGAAATGCGTCAGGGGAAGTTCGAACTCGCAGCAGGGGGAACGCTGTTCCTGGACGAAATCGGAGACATGAGCCCCGGCGGCCAGGCCAAACTGCTGCGGGTGCTGGAACAGAAAGTCATCACACGCGTCGGTGGTTCTCAACCGATCCCCATTGACACGCGCGTTGTCGCGGCAACGAATGCGAACCTGACCGAGGCGGTTAGGGAGCGGAAGTTCCGGGAAGATCTTTACTACCGGCTTAGCGTGGTCACGCTGGATCTGCCGCCACTACGCGATCGCCCGGAAGACATTCTCCCGTTGGCCGAATCGTTCCTGAAGCACTTTGCGGTTCAGGCCCGCCGCCCGTCGTTGTCACTATCCGCCGAAGCACGCCGCCGACTGCAAGCACACTCATGGCCCGGCAATGTTCGAGAACTCCGGAACCTGATGGAACGCGTTGCGTTTTTGTCGACTGGCGAACGCGTCGAGCCGGAAGACCTGGCGTTCATTCTTAGCCCGGAACAGGAAAACGCCAATCAGCCCTCGCTTGATCTTGGCCTGGACAAAGCAACCCGCACTTTCCAATGCGACTACATCCAGCGAGCCATCAAACGCGTCGGTGGCAACATGAGCGAAGCCGCACGGCTGCTGGGATTACACCGTTCGAATCTGTACCGCAAGATGCGACAACTGGGAATGAACGACGAAGAGGAAGACGCGAAGCAGTAGTCGAATCCCGGCTCGGTGACCGTAATCATTATCCAGGTTCACTCAGGCATTCAAACAGAACGGGCCTGAAGCCTGGGCCGTTCCGCCACTTACTTCTTCTTGCGCTGCTTCTTCGGATAGCCATCATCCATCTGCAGCAAACGCAGCGTGTAGCGACCTTCGACCGGCTCACCCTGCTCGCGGCTGCATTTGGTGAATTGAACCTTCCCCGCGATACTTAGTGTTCGGGGTGTTCGAAAGAACCCAGACTTGCCTTCTGTCACCGAACCGTGAGCGGTCGCGGCGTGCTTGTGTTGATCCGTGAATACTGGCCCGCTGACGACGATCGCAATCACGACCGGCTTCTGATTGTCTTCGCGGTTACCTGTGATCTCCAGTGTGACTGATCGAGGCCCAAGTCCCATCATGGGGTTGCCTCCGCCTTCGGCCAGCGTCGTGTTGACGTCGACCAGCTTCACGGGTGCGCCATCTATGATCAGCTCAAACCCGGATGAAGAACCCGGCTCGTCGGATTTCCATTGCGTTTCAAATGTCCCCTTCAGTTCTCCCACCTGCGTCGCACACACGGTCTTACGTTTGTGAAACTTGACCTGCGGTGGTCCGTCCTTGAGTTCCGCAGCGATCTCATCTCGGCGAGACTTGATGAAGCGTCGAACCGAGTCCGATTGCGTCATGTAGTCCTGTTGACCCTCGTTGACGTGCGGCTCCAGAAGTTCGTTAATGCGGTGCGTCTCTTTGATAAGACGGTCTTCGTCCCAAACCGTATCCAGCAATTTGTTAAGCGTTGCGAAGTAGCGATCGCGCATGGTCTCATTTTGGTACAGCCGGTTCGGCAGCATGGCGAAACCAGCAGCCGACTCGGGGTTCCCCGCTTTGAACAACTGCCCAATGAACTGCTTCGCGAACGCAACGTCAGCTCCCCACGGGATAAATCGCAACCGCTGATCCTCATGGTGTGAGTAAATGAAGTAGTTGTTTTGATTGCCGCAATAACCATCCCAAAAGCCGATCAGACTTTCCGTCGCCCAAAACTTAAGGAACTCATCAACGTCGACGAACCGGTCTAGCTGTTCAACATCGACATCTTTCTCTTCCACCAGCTTCGCGATCGCTTTAAGCCCAGCTCGGTCGTCGGGTTTCTTGTCGTCAAACTTCCTCTCGAATCGCGCGATCCGATCTTCAATGAAATCGACCACGGTGCCTTCGTACATCTTCCCTGAATCATCGCCAAAGTGATGCTTCAGGAACGTCGGGCGAGCTGACTCGACATTGGAATAGACGCCGAGATCCTTTCCATTCACCCACACATGGGCGAAGCTGAGTCGCGGTGCTGCCAGGCCGACTCGGCGGAACGTGTCGTAAGTCAAATACTGACTCAGCAGCGCGCGATCCTGCTTGTTGTTGTTGAGAGTCAAACGATCCAGGCCAGCAAACGTGTGGCCTTTCTGGTACTTATCCAGCCGCACCTTTAGCGATGGGCGTTTTGTGTCCTGCGAACCCAGGAAGCCTTTCTTCCGCAGTCCGACAGTACCAAGCGACAGACCATCAATCGTCACTTTCGCTTTCACGTAGTTGTAGGGGCGTTTCCGCTGCACCATGTCCAGCGAATTGACCATGTTCCGCGTCTCGCTGCAGAGTTCGGCCCAGTCGTCTTCATCAACCGTGATCCGCACGTCACGCACCTTATCGACGTTGAAGAACTCAGCCTCAGTCGGTTCCTTCTGCATCGCAGCATGAGCGGTGGTCAGCGTGCAAACAGTGATCGCTATCAGTGATCGGGTAATCTTGAGCATGTGGTTATCCGGCCGGGGTTAGTCGGTCTTCGCTGAGGCTTGCCTAATCTTACCCTAAAAAGAAGCGTCCAGCTTCTTTTGGCGGCTAGGCAGACGCCGCCAGCGAACCTGCGGCGATGCGGCGGAGGTCGTCGAACATGCTTTCCAGGCACAACAGCATCGGCATGCTTTGTCGCAGGTGACTTTCTGTGTCCAGGACGCGCTGCAGCATATTGCCAATGGTATCGGCCGCCTGCAGGTGATCGCCCTGAACCAACTCAAGCCCTGACGGTTCGTTCCGAGCCGACCGGCGAAGCGCGTCCTGTAGCGTGCGCCCCAGAAACTTAAGCGTCCACTGCGCGTTGTTGCGTTGCACTGATGTGTCGTTGGCTGTCGCTTCGATAGCCTTCATGACTTCAGCGGCGAACGCCATCGCGGCTTTGAGCCGGCTACCCTGGACGCCGGTTGTTACCAGGTCACTTAGAGCTCGTACGGCTGGGTCGGCCAGTTGCGTTGCCGCGTCCATGCTGCCGCCAGCCATCGCAGCAATCCCACTGACTTCTTCCGACGTGGCCACGACTTCCGTTTGCACCAGCAGTTCTGCGACGTCGGCGTCGGTCAGCGGATGGAACCGCACTAGCTGACATCGAGACCGAATGGTGGGCAGAACCGCATCCGGGCGATTCACAATCAGGAAAAACACAGCCCGAGCGGGTGGTTCTTCAAGTGTCTTGAGCAACGTATTCGCACTGGCCGTGTTGAGTTTCTCAACGTCATCGATAATGGCGATGCGCCGATCGGAAACGACTGGCTTAAGTGAAAGTTCGTAGCACAATCCTTCGCGGCCGCGTTTCTCTCGCGAACCTGCAAGCAGCTCAATCGGAATCTCCGACTTCCCCGGCGGACACGCCACACGCAGCAGGTCGGGATGGGTGTTCTTCCGAACCTGCTTACAGCTTGGACAACTGCCGCACGGTTCAACGGGGCTGGCCGCTTCAGCACACAGCAGGCCCGACGCCAGCGTTTCCGCGAACAACCGTTTGCCGATACCAGAATCTCCGGCCAGCAAATAGCCCTGCGATAACCGCCCCCCGGCGATCGCTTTCCTGAACAGCTCAAGCTGGCTGCGATGTCCTCGTACCTGTTCCCACATGGCCAAAGGTTATCCACCAACCGGTCGGCGGTACAGCCAACGCCCGTCACTTGAAATTGCCAAAGACGTCGCTGTTCGTTCGGCCTGCAAGCTGTCCTAAACGAACAGGCCCGGTGCTTTTCAGAACCGGGCCTCTGGACGAGTTACGTGCTTGCTGAGTTACCTCAGCGGCGTCGTTTTTCTGGTTACTTCCAATCCGGAATCGGGCGGCCTGGAGTCCACCGAGCGCCGGCTTCTTCCAACTGCGTGTTGAGTTCCGGGATATCGGCTTCCACAAGCGGCTTGAGTTCTTCAAGAGCCGCAGTGAATTCTTCCTCAGCGATCTCGTAGCTGCGTTTGTGCGAAGTGGTCGGAGCCATATCGGTGCTCCAGTGACCTCGCACAACTGTTGAGATACGACTCATGATGCCAGGGTATCCCGGTTCCTGAAGACTTGGTCGCAGGCGATCGCCGTTGAACATCTCCATGATGTCTTCCATCTTCAGTTCCAACTCCCGAGCCTTCGCGCGGATTGCCGGATCGATGCCTGGTGTTTGTTCTGCAGCAGCCTTGATGTACGACAGACGCTCGCTGGCTTCTGATGCAATCTGCATTGAAGCCAGGATTGCGTGCTGCAGTTTCGCAGTCTGCTTTTGGAACGCCAGAATCTCGGTTCGGTCTTCCGGTTCAACGTCGCCCCAGCCAAGTGGTTCGACTTCAAACTCAGTCGGTTCAACCAGAGTCTTGGTTTCACCAGCGACCCAACTTGCGAGTTCAACGGTGTATTTGCCTGGCAATGCCATTGGTCCACCTCCGCCACCGCGTCGGCCACGACCACCGCCGCCAGCACTCACGCGAATCGGACCCATGCTGCTGTAACGATAGTCCCACGTGGTGCGGTGCATCCCTTTGGATGTTGACGCAGACAGCGTGTTAACAATTTCGCCGGAGCTGTCGCGAATGATCAGCATTCGCTTCGGAGATTCTTCACGGGCTTCTTCTTTGAGAACATCCCAGTCGGGGTAGTTCACATTGCCACCACCGCGTTTTGCCTTCGACTCCTTACTCTTTCGTTCAGACCTCTTCGTCTTAAGACTGTCTTTCACGTAGTAAGTAAACGTCACACCGAACGCCGGGTTCGGAGCGGTGTAGAAGCCGGCTCCCTGATACGCTTTGTCGCGACCAGAGAATGGCGCCGCCTGAACGTAAAGCAGGCCCTTCTTGATGGGTAGAATCTTAGCCTCTGACTTGATGAGTTCTTCATTCAGGTGACGCAGCGGATCGTAGTTGTCCAGGATGTACATCCCGCGACCGAACGTTCCGACAACAAGGTCATTCTCTTCACGTTGAATTTCCAGATCACGTACGGCGATGACTGGCATGCCGTTCCGCATCTGCATCCATTTCTTGCCGCCATCCAGCGTGTAGAACAAGCCGAACTCGGTTCCACAGAACATCAAATCCTTGTTCACATGGTCCTGCTTAAGCGTGTAAACAGAACCGCGTTCAGGCAGCGTCTTTGCGATGCTCTTCCAGGTCTTACCCCGGTCTGTACTCTTAACGATGTACGGCTTGAAGTCGCCGCGTTTGTGATTGTTGACCGCCACGAAGACGGTGTCCGCGTCGAAGAGCGATGCTTCGATATCGTGGATGTATCCGAACTCCGGCACGTCGGTACCTTCAAAGGTTCCGACCTTCATCCAGGTCTGACCGCCGTCTTCGCTGACCTGGAACATGCCATCGTCAGTTCCGACGTACAGCAGATCTTTCTGAACCGGCGATTCTTCCGCACACACAATCGTTCCGTAGAACGAAGTCGACATATTCTTGGCAACCGCATCCGGTCCCCAAACTCGACCCATGACCTTCAGCTTGTTGCGATCAAGGTTGCGAGAAAGGTCGCCGCCCAGAGTCTCCCATGTGTTTCCACGATCCTTACTGCGGTGCAGGAACTGCGAGCCATAGTAAATTGTGGTCGATTCGTGAGGGCTAATCAGCAGTGCTGAGTCCCAGTTGAAGCGCAGCGGAGGCCCACCTTTGTCAGCCTGTGGTTTAATGTCGATACGCTGGCCGCTTTGCTTGTCGAAGCGAACCAAACCGCCGTACTGCCACTGTGAATAGATTGTGTTCGGATCGTTCGGGTCGACAGCAGGATCGAACCCGTCGCCGAAGACCGTCGTGAACCAGTCACTGTTTCGAATACCGTGCACATTGTTGGTTCGAGAAGGACCGCCCTGTGTGGCGTTGTCCTGCGTTCCACCATAGACATAGTAAAACGGCTTATCGGTACCAACCGCGATCTTGTAGAACTGAGCCAGCGGCAGGTTCGATGTGAACCGATAGTTTCGGCCTCGGTCCCATGTCTCGTACAACCCGCCATCGCAACCGATGATAAGGTGATCGGCATCGTTCGGATCGATGTGCATCGCGTGGTTGTCAACGTGCTTAAACGATTCGCCCAGCCCGCTGAAGCTCCTTCCGCCGTCTTCGGAAACCTGCATGAAGGTGTCCAGCGAATAGATGCGATCGAACTTATGCGGACACGCAACAATTTCCTGGTAGTACTGCGGACTGCCTGACACGTAGCTGCTTTGCTTCGACCATGACTCGCCACGATTGGCAGATCGGTAGAACCCACTGCCACCGCTGGCGGCTTCAACAATCGCGTACAGAACGTCAGGCTTCATCGGCGAGATGGCCAGACCAATACGGCCAAGGTCACCACCAGGCAGACCACTGTTGATCTTCTTCCAGGTCTTGCCACCATCGGTTGTCTTGTGAATGGCCGATTCCGGGCCGCCGTCAATCAAAGTCCAAACATGACGACGTCGCTGATACGAAGCGGCGTACATGGTGTTCGGATCGCGAGGGTCCAGAACCAAATCGGTGACACCAGTGTTCTCACTGATGTTAAGAATCGTTTTCCAGGTCTTGCCGCCGTCGGTTGTCTTGTAGAGACCACGGTCACCGCCGGCTGACCACAGTGGTCCCTGAGCCGCAACGAAGACCGTATTCGAATCTTCCGGGTGAACAACAATCTTGGCGATGTGTTCTGAGTTCTCCAGGCCAACCTTCTTGAACGACCGTCCGCCGTTGACAGACTTATACAGCCCGTCACCGTAGCCGACTGATCGCTGGCTGTTGTTCTCTCCGGTTCCCAACCAAACGGTGAACCGGTTCTTCGGGTCAACCGTGATGCAGCCGGTTGAGTACGAACCGTAGCTGTCAAAAATCGGGTTCCAGGTCGTGCCCGCGTTAGTCGTCTTCCAGGCTCCACCCGCCGCAGTCGCCAGGTACCAGGTGCTTGCCACTTCCGGGTCGACCGCAATATCGACAATCCGGCCAGACATGAACGCCGGGCCAATTCCGCGAAGCCGAAGCGATGACGCCATCCCCGGACTGATTCCGGGCGATTCGTCCTTCTTCTTCTCTTCACCATCCTGCGCCATCGCAGGAGTCGGAATAAGCATGGAAAGAATGGCAAACAGGCAAGTCGACACTAAGTACCGAGGCGTGATCATCGCGGCGGGTCCATCAGAGTGAGGAAGCGGCGGGGAATAGAAGATCTCGATGGTACTGAGAACAGCGGGCAGTTTGCGTGTCCGATTGCCCAAAAATGCCGCCGTTTCCAAGGTTCGGCCCGCTACTCCGCACCAACCGAAAACGCGGCAAGGTCCGGTTTCGTTGGCAGCTGTCGGGTTTGCGAACTCTCACTCACCTAAGCCGGTGCAGCCCGACGGTCTCGCGCTGCGTGTTAATCCACTGGAACACGGTCGGCGAGCGACGCCAGAACTTAACCAACTGTGAAACAGAACACTCAAGCGACGCGGCGGTGGCTTTGTGATCGAATTCAAGCTGAACAAAGACATCCACGGATTCGGCAACAAGCTTCGCGAAGTCCTCATGCTGTTCGCTCACAGAGATCCGACCGCCGCGGCACCGCGATTTCCATAGCTCACTGGTTTCCGTGCGTTCAGAACGAACGACAACCGCAAGCGTGAGCCTTAGCCTCGCGATCGCCATCGCCTGATTCCGCGCTTGGCTGCGTTCCTCAGAAGCCTCCGCGCGAATGCTGGTGGGGCGGTGTTCGATGACCACGGCCGTCTCGACCTTGTTGCGATGCTGGCCGCCGGGGCCAGATCGCCTGGTGCGCGTGATCTCGCACTCGGCCAGCAACTGATCGACGGGCAAGTCCGCCGGGTGGGGCTTAGGCGTCGCCAAAGGTCTCGGTTCCGAACGGATCCTGAGGCGGTCGCTGCTGCTTTTCCTGATACTGCTTGAACGAATGCCCCAACGAATCAAACAACCGCGGAACGTTCGGCGCGGCCAGGTACACTCGACAAGCAACCGCCGATCGCGGGAAGAATGTCGTGATGAAGTCAAAGGAGAACTCGTATGCAGAGTGACCAATCATGACCGCATTGGCATACGTGCCCGACATGACAGCTTCTGGCAGCTTCAAAGTGTCATACAATTCCTGCGCCGATGTTTGCTGCTGGCCCTGCTTCTTCTTTTCCTGCAGCACCTTCGCCGGATCATGAATCGCGCCGAAACGATCTTCAAACTTTCGGATGTTCTCTTTCAGCGCTTGCAGTAACTGAGGAATCACGGTCGGCGGCAGAATGATTCGAGCCGCCACTTGCTGTGGCTGCTGCATCCGTAACAGGAAGTCCAATATGAACTCATGCGCGCCGCCCAGGACGACGGCTCCAGTACTAAACACTCCCCGAGCGACACTTTCGGGTACCAGCGCACTTAATTGAGAGTGTTGAATCTCCTGGCTCTGCGGACCTGGAGGGTTGTTTTCACCGCCGGGCTGCGGTTCGTCCTCAGGTGGGTAGAAGTTGTCTTCGTTGGGAATATCTTCAGTCATGCTTCAACCCGCGGAGGCTTGTCCAAAATCGGACTGGGAAAAATCAGTCCACAAAAAAACGGCGCGGACAATCCCGCGCCGTTCAAGTTTATCAAAGTCACAGTGTTGTCTACGACTGAGCCTTAACTCGCTTACGAACGTCTGTTTCCAGAACGCCGAAGGCCTGCTCGTGTCGCTGCAAAGCCATGCTCAACGCACTCAGCAACCGCTTGGCGGTGTAGTGGTTCAGGATGATTCGCTGGTTCACGTTAACAGTAACGTTACCGGTTGCGTACGGCTGCGGATTCAGTCCGAGGTCAAGAATCAGCTCTTCAGGGCTGCTTGAGACACGACAGAAGTTGGCGTAACCAGCGTGTACAGTGCTGTCATCGACAGTCACCTGCTGCGACTGTTCAGCAGCGGGGGCTGCGGCAGCTGCCGGAGCCGGAGCGGCCTTTTTCTCTGCTTTTGGAGCCTTTGGAGCGTCCTTCTTCTTCTCTTCTTCTGCCACTTGATGTCTCCCGTATGTATGGTTCAACAGAAATTAGACGAGGCAAACTGCGTTTTCTTACACCCGAGTAAACAACTTCTAACAGAGCTCCCTGACCCCGTACAGAGTCAGTCAGCCGCATTCCGCCAGAATTGCCTCGTGCGAAGGGCCCGCAGAGATGGTTGCAAATCGCAACCAGAAACGTGGGCAGATTGCGTCCGAGTCCCTAAGAAATCGCGGTCGCCATTCGTCGGTCTATGCCAACGGGCGACGCGGGTCCAGCGGTCCCACCCACAGGCTCGTCATCGGCGAGATTCGCCTCTCCGCCACACCGCGCATGAAAACATCCCGGCTGCCATGGGCAACCGGGATGTCGAGTGTACGGACTATTCAGTTCCGGTTCAGGTTGAGGGTCCGGCGGAGCTGGCATTCAAGCTTGAGTCTGCCGACCGTCGGACTTCTTCCTTCCTACTCGTAGCCTGGAGTCGTGCTCGGCGACGGAACAGATTCAGTTGGCACCGCCACCTCCATTCCGCAACCCTGGCAATTGGACTGCGGCATCAGGACTCCACCAAAGTTGGACTGCTGAGCCCCACAGACCGTCTGCGGAACCAGAACCCGCGTGCAGTACGGCACCTGACGAGCAACCTGCTTGGCGACCATCCGGGTACAAGTATAGGGAACCTGTTCGCAAACCTGACGAGCGACCCGGGTCGTTGTCGTGTACGGAACCTGCTTTGAGACCATGTAAGGGACTCGACGCGTTCGTTGTTCAGACACCATGCGGGTTGTTGTGATTGGAATCCGTCGCGTGTGCTGCTGTGTGACCATCTTGCACACTCGGTACGCAACTTCACGTGATCGCGTTTCCGGAACAAGTCGCACGGTCCGAATTGGAATCCGCTGAACGACTTCTCTCGGAACCATCCGACAAACCTGGTACGGTACCTTCGAGACAACAACACGTGGAACCATTCGCGTGACCTGAACCGGACAATTCTGCTGCACCACCTGCGGTTGGAACCGCGTGTATGGGATCTGTTGCTGAACCACGTTCGGACACCAAACACGTCGCGTCTGAGTGAAACCACGGAGTCGGGTCGAACAGAAACGCGGTCCAAGACCTGGTTGCCACACAAGTCGAGGCACAACAGGGCCAGGCACATAACGTCTTTGACACTGCCATCGGCCGCAGTCTCTTGAGACCGTGCGGTATGCAGTCACTGGTCGCATGACGGTGTAGCAACGGGTTTGGTTAACCGTTTCCGTTTTTGGTTCCAGAATCGTTCGGCGGCATTCGCGTTCTTTCGTCTCAACAACGCGCTGCATGACTGTGTAACGCTGTTCTCTGACAGAGTCGTCCGCGACCTGACGCATCACTGTGTAGTTTTGCGTTTGGGTTTTCGTTTCCCAGGTTGGCTGAACCGTCTGGTATTGCTGTTCCTGGAAACTTGTTTCCTGAAC
Source organism: uncultured Planctomycetaceae bacterium (assembly GCA_964485095.1). GTDB lineage: Bacteria > Planctomycetota > Planctomycetia > Planctomycetales > Planctomycetaceae > CAYNWT01. The sequence continues at coordinate 24,241 of CAZAIB010000089.1, forward strand.
CGGTCGCGACACCGTGTAAGCTTCGTCACGGTAGGCCGTCTCGCAGACTGTCCGGTAACTGGTTTGCGGTACGTCTTCGTAGGTCAGTCGGTTCACACTGCGATAGCGTGTTTCCTGAATCGGTTCGTAAACGGTTTGCATGACTGTGCGGTAAGACGTTTGCGTCTGAACCCGACACGTTGTGTAGCAACAGCTTTGCTGGCACGCCTGCGGCGGGCAACATGAGTACGAGTTCACCTGACCCAGTCCGCCAAGCGCGGTGCCTGATGTCGCCAGGACGGCAACAATTGCAAGTAGTTTCGGTCGCATGTGTTTCTCCAATGTTCTTCGCCCAACAAGCAAGTGCCTGCTGCGTTCAAATTTTCACCAGCCAGGCACCACAAATCAAAAACCCGAGACACTTAGTTGTCCGGAAGATCCAATGTGCCCCCGGTTAAGGAAGCTGGCGCGCAAGCCTAGAATGCGAGAACGTGGAGAGATGGCAAAAATGGGGACTGAACAACGATCAGGGCGTTACCAAAACGCAACATCCAGGCTCAAACATCCGGGTCACCGTGGCAAATTCGCAACGCGCTTACCTAACCCACAAGGTTTATCAATCGCCGGGCCGGGACCTGGACACCTTGTGATGTTGGCTACACACATCATTCCCAGGGCCCGATTCGATCCCGGTTGGGGGCAGTCCTGCCAATTGCATCTCCTACACCCGGACATGTAAGAACTTCCTTCGCGCGCGACAAACTAACGTCATTTGCCCGCAAACACGGATCTCAATTCGGCCGTTACTGCCGTGCGATTGACTTGCCAGGCCAATCTGCTGGAATTGGAAGCAGCGCTTGAGGTTTGGCACACAAGATGCGTTCATCAGATTGACGAAGCTCGACTTTGTGCATGCCACTCAGTGCAACAACAACGCACTGTGTGGGATTCATAGACGACGTGGCAAAGCAGGACGGCCCAATCTGGAAGCTACTTGAGGGTTCACCCAAAGAATGGGGGTGGTTCCTTGGCGGACTGATAGGTATTGCTGTTGCGCTATGGGCCTTTACCCGATTTATCGCCTGGATGCGCGATGATGAGGATACTGCGGCGGCCGAGCAAATGATGCTCACTGAGATTGGTGAATTGCATCGTGGTGGTGACCTCTCGGAAGAGGAATACCGATCCATCAAAGGACGGCTGTTGGAGCGGCTACAAGAGTCTGACGATTCTGCGAAACCTGAGGCATCTGACGACGAATCAACGTCAGAGGATGTCGAAGACGAAACAGAAGAATCTGACTAGCTGCGACGGCAGCAAACATACGGTTGGCATGGAAGCAACCAGGAACGTAAACAGGGACCTCCGGACTTACACCGAAGACCGGCTGGTCATCTACTAGCCGTCCCTCATTGTGAGTGATGTCTACGAGACGATCGGCAACGTTGAGGAAGCAGAATGCCAACTGGTAAAGATTTTGGAACCAGCAAACGAACCACCGGCAAGAAGAATGCAAATTGTTCTTTCTGTCGCAAGAGCTACCGCGAGGTAGGTCCGCTTGTTGAGGGTCCCGACGACGTCTACGTTTGCGGAGAATGTATTGAACTCTGCCAGTCGATCCTGGATCAGGAACGACGCCGGCGCGGTTCATCTCGCAAACTGTTCAATAGAATTCCGACACCTCGCGAGATCGTTTCCGAACTCGATGAATACGTGATCGGGCAGGATCGAGCCAAGAAGCTTCTGGCTGTTGCGGTTCACAGTCACTACAAGCGACTGATCCACAACGAGGAATCTGAGGGTGACGTTGAGATTGAAAAGTCCAACATCATGCTCATGGGACCAACGGGTTGCGGTAAGACTTTGCTGGCCAGAACACTGGCTCGAACCCTTCAGGTTCCATTCGCCATCGGCGACGCAACCACTTTGACCGAAGCCGGCTATGTCGGTGAGGATGTTGAGAACCTGCTGCTCAAACTGCTTCACGCCGCTGACTTCGATATCGAAGCCGCACAGCGAGGCATCCTGTTCATCGACGAGATCGACAAGATTGGCAAGACCAGTCAGAACGTATCGATTACCCGCGATGTTTCAGGTGAAGGTGTTCAGCAGGCACTTTTGAAGATGCTGGAAGGAACCGTCGCCAACGTGCCACCTCAGGGCGGACGTAAGCATCCTGAGCAGCAATACATCCAGATCGATACCACCAACATTCTATTCATCTGTGGTGGAACGTTTGTTGGGATGGAAGACATCATCAGCAAACGTCTGGGTAAGAAAGTCATCGGTTTCGGCGGAGCCGCCGCGGCCGAACAGGACGAACACGTCCGCGACGAACTGCTGGCTCAGGCTACCGTCGATGACGTACTTGAGTTCGGCCTGATTCCTGAACTTGTTGGCCGGTTGCCTGTCATCAGCACGCTGGCTCCACTGGACGATGTGGCTTTGTCTCGCATCCTTCAGGAACCACGCAACGCGTTGGTCAAGCAGTATACGCGGTACTTCGAAATGGAAGACTGCGAGCTGGACTTCACCGAAGAAGCGATTCTTGAGATCGCTCGAACGGCTCGAGAACGCGAAACCGGTGCCCGTGGACTGCGAAGTGTGGTCGAACAGGTCATGTTCGAAATCATGTACGAACTCCCGGACCAGGAGCCCGGCCAGAAGTACATCATCACTCCAGAAGTCGTCCGCGGTGAAACCAACCCAATCCGCGACGGAGACTCACGAGCCGCATAGCCTCAGGCTCACACAACAAAATCAGAGGCCTGCATCTCATAAGAGATGCAGGCCTTTTTTCGTAGCCGCAACTTGCAGGAGTTCTCTCACCGTCTTCTGTCCATTGCTGTAGCGTGTGACGAGCGCTCGTTAGCCAGGTTGCCTGACCACATGATCCGGACTCGAACCTCAGTAGCCATGGGCGTCAGCCCATGGAACACGAATCCCGACCGACCGCGCCATTAGTCCCGAAGGGACGACAGGAAATCCAACGCATCGAACTCCGATCTCCCCCCGCCCCCGATTTTATGTTGGGCGGCGGTAGGACGCAAAGCGAAAGTAGCCATTACGCTCCGCCGTGATGAGCCGCGCAGGGGGAACGGCCAAACAAAAGCCCTCGGTCGTCCCGAGAGCAAACACCCGACATTCTCGACAGCATCAAGTCGAACGATCGAACTCGACCGTAGCGACTTCCGCCATCGCCGGTTAGCACCGTTGTAGCGATTGTTCCGCTCGCGAACGATTTTAGTGGGCTGTCCACCGTCAGTTCCCGATACCTCTTGGACGGCGCCCCGTCCTCACGATCTCGGGCCGCCGTCCTAAAGACCTCGGGCCACCGTCTTAAAGACACTGACGTTGTTGTTGAACGAGGGCAACCATGAAGCACAGAATCACGCGGTCGGTT
>CAZAIB010000090.1:0-27346 GCA_964485095.1 uncultured Planctomycetaceae bacterium
TCTCCGAACGGGTCAATGACCATCGCGTTCCCGTTACGCACTTCGCCAAAGTCCATACCGATGGGGTTCGAGAAGATTGCGTAGACGCCGTTTTCCCAGGCCCGCGTGGGCAGGAACCGCATCAGCCAACCTCGCCCCTTCGGCCCATGGAATTCCTGACGCAACCGCACCGGGTCGGACTCACGATTGTCCCACAGTTCTGTTGAAACAGTGCCGCGACCCGGCATCACAGACGGCAGACAGCCAGTCACATGAGGCATGAAGACAACTTCTGCTCCCAGCAGCGCCGTGGCTCTGACGTTCTCTGCGATGTTGTTGTCATAACAAATCAGAATCCCACATCGCGTGCCGTTCAGGTCGAACACCGTGAAGTTGTCGCCGCTGCTGAGATGCTGCGACACAAACGCATGCAGCTTTCGGTGTTTAGCCACGACACCGTCAGCAGTGACGCACACGTAAGAGTTGTAAACACGGTCGTCTTCGCGTTCGAACAGACCGGCAAGAACGGGAACACCACACTCTGCTGATATCGCAATCAAACGTTGCACGCTGGGTCCGTCTGGAATCGGTTCTGCCAAGTCCAGAAGTTCCTGCTTTCCCAGCGGTTGGACAAACGAGTACGCCGAAATGCAGCACTCATGAAAGCTAACTACCTCCGCGCCGCGATCGACCGCTTCGCGCGTGAGTTCGTGGATGCGGTCCAGATTGTACGCCTTGTCGCCGTCTTGATGTTCGAACTGAACGCTGGCGATTCGTATGTCTTGCATCTGAAGTGTCCGTGTTGTGGCCAGCCTTGAGCTACGAAGCGAGGCTGTCCCTTTTTTCAAAACGCCGCTAGCGTTCGACAGTAAATCCCGCGCCCGCAGCACTTTCCAGATCGACGACCACTTCGCGACCGCCAAACCCATCCACCAGGTCATGAGCCCGCACGGTTACGGAAGTCACATCGGCGGGGATCACAATACCACTTTGGCTTCTTGTAAACGGGCGTTCGTTCTCGTGCGGATGCAACAGCAATCGGGTGAACGGGCTATCGGCAGTTGGTTTGATGACCTCACCATCCGGCAGCACGACATCCCATCCGTCAGCGTAGTCATCCCAGCCGGTGTCGGGATGATCGACCGTGACATGGAAGGTCCAGCTATTGCTGCCAGCAACAGCCCGGACGTTGGTCACACTGGCGTTCGCAGCAGACGCCGGGGCAGTGCCAGCCGCACCGCTGTCAGCTCCGGATGCCGGAACCGCGGTGTCGTCGGTGACCAGACCATCGGTGTCACTGTCGACCGCATCCGTCGGTTCTGTTGGCTCGATCGTGACGCTGTTCGAGTCGCCAGTGCCGGGAACACCTGTGGGCTTCTGACTTGGACCGTCCCCGCATCCGAAGCAGGTCACACACGCTAGCAGCAGGATGATTTTTCTCATCGCAAGATGTTAACACATCCAGCCCATGGCACCATTTTCAGAGCCGCTACCGAGTGGGATTCCAGGCTGAACAAGATGGCTCCCGCAGAGACGCGTTTCATTCACCACGCATTCAGCGGAAATCAACGCGATAGCGGAAACGGGCGTCGTGCCGGACGATGTTTGCCCCGCTTCAACTGCTGTTATTGACCATTTAACCCGTTTTGCCATATACCGACACTTGGATCAGGGACGGAGCCCGACAAAACAAATGCGTTTGCTGCAGCGATACATCTTCTTTGAACTGCTGCGATTGTTTCTCTTCATCGTGGTAGTGCTCACGTTGTTACTGGTGTTTGTCGGCGTCTTTCGAGAAGCCAGCGAACGCGGCCTCGGTGCCGTGCAGATATTCAAGGTGTTGCCCTACGTCGCGCCCAGCATGCTGCCGTTCACAATTCCGGCCACGCTGTTGCTGACCGTCTGCGTTGTCTATGGAAGGGTCGCGGGCGACCAGGAAGTGGTCGCAGCGAAAGCAGCCGGCATCAATGTCATGGCACTGGTCAACCCGGCTCTTCTGCTGGGAGCCATACTCACAATGGTGTCGTTCACGCTGACGAACCATGTCATTCCATGGGCGTCTCGAAACATCGAAGCTGTGATCGCTCAGGCAGGCGGCCGCATTTTCCTCGACGTCCTGGAATCGCAACGCCACGTTGTCGACAACGAACGGGGCATCTCAATTAGCGTCGATGGTGTGGAAGGCAGCAGACTACTGAACCCTGAGTTCCACAAAGCCCACAACAACAAGCAGATCATTGTCCGCGCTCAGGAAGCTAGCTTCGACTTCGACCTAAAGAACCAGGAAGTTCTGGTTGTATTCAACAAAGCCCGGATGACCGTCGCCGGCACAAACAAACAGGAGTTCTGGACCGAATCGCTACCTCAACGCTTCCCACTACAAACGAAGAAGAGCAAACTTCAAGCTCGAGCAATGTCCATCCAGGAGATCAAGAACCAGCTTCGAGTACAGAAGCAGGAACTGGAAAGCATGGAACGCGAACGCGATTGGATCGCCGCGACATCACTGATCCTTGGCGACTTCGAACGCCTCAGCAAAGACGATTTCAGTTCGCACCGGCGACGGTTCAAGAAGCAAACCAGTCTGAACCGGAAACTGCACACCGAAATGCACAGCCGCTTCGCCATGGCGGGGAGTTGTTTTCTGTTTGTCCTGCTTGGTGCTCCGTTCTCCATCCTGCAGGCTAAACAACAGTTTCTCACCAACTTCATTATGGTCTTTCTGCCCATCCTGCTTGTGTACTACCCGGTCATGTTCCTCATGATCAACCTCTCCAAAAGCGGAACTGTGGAACCGTGGTGGTCGATGTGGATTGCCAACGGCCTGATCGCGATCGCTGGCTTGGCCTATCTGCGACGCGTGATCAAGCATTAACCGAATCGACTTTTGTTAGACTCTCGGAAAACCGCTCCCATCCGAGGCACAAATGCACAATCTCCTCCACCGCTGGGCCGATCTGCCCGTCGATTCACCGCTCGCAAAGCTCGAACGCCGGCGCGTCATTGGCCAACAAGCCATGATCTCACAGATTCACTTGAAGACCGGTTGCCGGGTGCCTCTTCACCAACACGAGAACGAACAGTTCGCAATCGTGATCAGCGGTCTGATTCAGTTCGAACTCGGCGACCCGGACTCCGGCGACACAACGACTGTCGATGTCCACGGCGGAGATGTCCTGCACCTCCCCTCAAACCTGCCGCACTCGGCCATTGCGATCGAAGACACCGCCATCCTGGACGTGTTTAGCCCACCCAGCGAAACCACAGGTATCGACGACAAGTAGCCCCGCAGACGCGTGAACCTAACGACACTGCCTTCGGTTTCGCGCGTACTGCCAGCTTACGGTGCATGATCTCGGTGTACGTCAGACAAGTTGGATCGCCAAAAGGGAATTCGCGTACAGCAATTCAAACATGGACAAACGGTCAATTTTGAAGAACTGCCAGCAAATTCACAATTTATTGAGGGGTCGCACCACCAGATGGGTACTTAGGTGTGTGACGGCACTAGGGGTCGTCGCAAATCAAAAGTGGGGACTGTAGACCCCCGAGCTATAGAACCCACTTGCCCCAATGAATGTGAGCGCATGCGACATTCGTTGGGGTTTTTTATTGCGCCGTGATACGCCTGATCACGTCTGACGGCTCCATTGATACTCCGGGGACCCATCTTCAGAATCGGATTCTCACTCGAGGTTCAAAAAGGTGGAGACGTGACGCCGCATTCTCTCGCGATACCAACGCAATGCTCCATTGCTCCCTCTGATGAACTGCCGAACAGATTCATAGTCAGCGAGAACACACAGTGACGATCTTCGGCATCGGTACAGTCGTCGTCGATCACGCTGTTCTCTTGGAACGGTTCCCGGAACCTGACACGAAGATCGGCGTCGTCCGCGACTGGAAGCAAGTGGGCGGCCCGGTTCCCGTGGCGTTGTCCACAGCTGCGTTCTACGGTCAACCGTGTACGTTCATGGGCCGATGGGGAACCGATGCGGCCGGCCAGTTTGTCCAACGCGAACTTGGACAACGCGGAATCGATCTCACTGCAAGCGTTTCCCACGACGACTGGTCCACCGGGTTTGCTCAGGTCTGGACAGAACCCGACGGTCGCCGAACCATCGCCTATTCGCGCGGCGACTTTCCCCTTCCGACCGCTGAAGATGTACTGGCCAAACAACTTTCCCAGCACAACATTCTGCACCTGGATGGCTGGGCCGGAGACGCTGCAATCGCAGCCGCGAGGCTCATGAAAGAGCAGGGCGGCACCGTCGTCCTGGACGCGGGGTCCGTGAAGCCCGGGCTGGACGAACTACTTCCGCTGGTCGATATCCTGATCGCGTCTGCGTTGTTCCGTCAGAGCCATTTCGGTTCAACCAGCGTATCACTGGATCAGCTTCTGGGCCTCAACTGCGACTCCGTCATCACCACGAACGGTTCGGATGGAGCCAGCTGGTATGGCCCCGACCAGCAGCATCACCACAACGGATTCTCCGTCAACGCAATCGACACCAATGGAGCCGGCGACATTTTCTCCGGCGCGATTCTGGATTCGATCAACCGTGGCCTGACACGGTACCAGGCTTTAGAACACGCAAACGCCGTCGCAGCACTCTCGTGCACCCACTACGGCAACTCAACCCTGCCAGCACCCGAAGAAATCGCCGCCCTTATCGCATCCAAATCCAGCGGCAACTGACAACAGCCCCACCACCCGATAAGCTTGAGCCACCAGCACCTCGACTACGGACCCACCTATGAATCGCGCGCTAGTCACCTGCCTATTCCTGGCCACTGCCGCCGTCGCGCAGGACGCACCGTTCGGCAAGCAAGTCAGCGAGACCGGCATCAAACACTCGTTCCTCGTAACGGGTTCGATGACCGCCATCATTGACGAAGACAATAAGATTGCATGGCAAACCAAAGGTAAATCGCGAGACGGCTTCGTCCTTGAAAACGGCAACGTTCTCATCTCTCACCACAAAGCCGCCCGTGAGTACACACGTGAGGGCAAGGTGGTCTTCGAATACAAACTGGACCCAGCCAACAAAGAACTCGGCAGTTCAGTTCGTCTAAAAGACGGCATCACCATGGTTGTCGAACGCGGACCAAAACCGCGGTTGCTTGAGGTGAACCCCAAAGGCAGGATCGTCAAAGAGATCCCGTTGCAACCGGACACAGACAACGGCCACATGCAAACCCGGATGGCTCGCAAGCTACCGAACGGCAACTACCTGGTTCCACACCTGTTGGGGTTCGCCGTCAAGGAATACGCACCCGACGGCAAAGTGGTCCGAACCATCAAGACAGACCTCGAAGAACTCGGCGGACGCAAAGCGGAGAACTGGCCTTTCACTGCAATCCAATTGAAGAACGGTCGTACGCTGGTCAACCTGACTCACGGCAATAAGACGGTCGAGTTCGACGCTGAAGGCAAAGTTCTTTGGCGAGTCGACAATAAGCAAGCCGACGGACGATTCGCCGATCCATGCGGAGGGCAGCGTCTGGCCAACGGCAACACAGTGATTTGTGCCTACGGCCAACGGAAACCGAACAAAGCGAAAGTCTTTGAAGTGACGCCGGACAAGAAAGTCGTCTGGGAGTACATCAATCCAAAGCACCACGGTGTGCACGAAATCCACGTGCTGACAACCAACGGTAAGCCGACGGCGCAACCACCAATGAAATAGCACAGGTTGCGCGGGAGTTCCTTCAGCAACTGGACGCCGAACTGCGCGACGCCAAGACAGCTGACGATCAAACGACATCAGCCACTGAGACCGGGTGACTTGGCCGACATCGTCAGGTCGTTGGTTCGCATATCCCAGAAGGAATCTCCAGGGGGCTCGCTGAGACTTGGAGACGCCTTGTTGGTGTTGGATATTCGCGTTCGAAGGCCAACACGTTGACTTTGGAACCACAGCCCATAGAATCGAACTAGACTGCTCAACCTGTTCGCTCCCCAGCGAACCACCTCTGCAGACTCTCGCCAGGCCGGAATGTTGACGTTTCCGGCACGCTTTATCACCTCGCTTCTCACAAGCGACGTTGCCCAAACCCGTCTTTGGACGCCCTTATTCGCTGGATGGTCAGTTTCCTGCATCAGGGACTTGGCTGTGATTCGGCCGCGGGTCATAATTCAGGACAACGCCGCGAGGCAATCTATCGGGAGTTTTTTGATGCTTGCACTAATCGGAATGGGTGGCCCCTGGGAACTCGCCATCATCGCCTTCATCGCACTCTTGCTCTTTGGCAAGAAGCTGCCCGGGGCGATGCGATCAGTCGGGCAGAGTATCACTGAGTTCAAGAAGGGCATGAACGAAGTCCCCAAGGACTCACCGGACCATCTTGAATCCAGCGACAACGCCTAACCAGGAGATGCGACATGCCATTCCTTGGTGGCGGCTTCGGCTCAGCAGAAATGATGATCTTCGGGATCATCGCGCTCTTGCTCTTCGGTAAGAACCTCCCCGAAGTCGCGCGCAGCGTGGGCTCAAGCTTCATGGAGTTCAAGAAGGGGATGCAGGAAGTCAAGGACGAGGTAACCAACCCGTCAACACCTTCTTACACACCCGACAACACTGACAGCGCCTCGTCGCGACCAACGGTCAACGACGACAACGACGATTTCACCGCGCCGCGGTTCGAGATCCCCAGCGACGCGTAGTAGTCACCGCGACACGGTCACCATCCGTGCCCCGACCTACCCCTACTGTCGTGTGCGCGAGATCTTGACGTTGGTGATGCGAGCTCGCGGACGAGACATGTCGACCAGCACTGACTGCGGGTAGACAATTTGGCCCAGGTTGTCGGCAGCGTCTCGAACCAGCATTCTGACATGAATGCTGCTTGGGATACCTTTCGGAACGCTCCACTTCATCTCACCACTGTCCTGCTGCCAGTCACCCATCGGTGTCCATGGACCCGCAGGTGTATCAGCGTACTCCATCCTGACTGGCCGCTCGTGAGCATTGCCGTCTGCAGTCTTCCAGTTGACTGTCATGGTTCGCCCATCGTCGCTCATGGCGATTCGATCGAACCGAGCCTTCGGTGGAGTCCGGTCCACAACGACTACCGCGTGTGGAGCCTCTCCTGGAGATGGCGGAGCGTCACCCAGGCCGACGCCGCTCTTCGCAGCAATCATGAATCCGTAAGTTCCGTCTCGCGGTACCCGCAGAATCACAGGACTCTGCTTGTCCCGATCCTCACCGTAACGCCACCACTTTTTACCACCATCTTCGGTGATGAAAACTTCAACAGCACTCAGGCCGGAAGGACCAAGGTCTTCCAAAGCGTAGTCCAGTCGAAACTGAAGCTGGTTGACGATACGTGGCAGGTTCGGATCAATTTCCGGCTCAGGAGTTTGTTCTTCAACAACTGGCGTTGGCGTTGGCGCTGGCTGACTGGCCACAGGTGGTTCGACGTCTGGCAGCAGCGGGAGATCAATCAACGAACGAGCCGGAGCAATCGGAGCCGACACGGTGTGTGTCTGAGGCTGAGCCGGTACTGGCTGAGGCATCTGTGGCTGAGCGACCGGCGCCTGCTGACTATTCGGTGGAAAACTGTAAGGCCCCAGAACCTGCTCCGGTGTTGGCGGGAGTACTGGAGTCTCCTGAACCGGGGCTGGCCGTGCCGGTGGGATCGCGGGTGCAATCACTGGTGGTGCTACCGGAATCACAGGCGCGTCCGACATTGGAGCAGCCTGACTTGAAACCAACAGTGATGTGTTCCGTGATGGTTCCACTGGAGCATCAAGTCGGCCTGGCTGAATGGCGATCGGTTCCTGCGGTTTGAATCGCAGAACTCGTTCGGCAACGCCAACGTTGCCTGCGACATCTCGCATCCCCAGACGGACAGTCACTTTTTCGCGACCAAGGGTCGCGATGACAGCTTCGCCGGAAGCGGATGGCGTAAACTCAGCAGGAACCCACTTACCGGTTCCTTCTTCCATGTATTCCAGTCGCATACTTGATGCATCAAGATCTGAGTCGGAAGCATGCCACATCACTTTGACCTGACTTCCCTCCATTTCAGTCAACCGCACGGTCAGCTCGGGATCCGCAGTGTCAACAATGACTTTGAGCCCTGGTGTCAGCTTGCCCTGAGGATGCAATTGACGGTTTCGATCAAGAGTTCGAACCGCGAACCAATGCTCGCCCTGTCGCTGCGTCTTGTAGCGAAACTTCTGCGATGTCGGCAAAGCGGACTGCACGTGCTGCCAGGACGCCCCAAAGTCCATGGACAGAAACAGCTGCACTTCCTGCACGCCCAGACGTTCGTACTCGTCTTTTTCGAACGTGAACGGAATGCGAAACTCAGAACGCTTCGTACGGATTGCGTCAGACTGTGCCTCTGCACGAAGCGGAGAGAACAGACTTGCTACGAAAACCAGCAACGCGAATCGTGTAACCATCTTCATGACTAACCTCGATGAGGTGCCCCCAAAACACACTGAGGGCCCAACTAAGTCCCCTCGGGTCGGACATCGACTCTTCCGAACGCATGACTTCACCCGGATGGGGTGAACTTGCGGCTTGAAACCACTAACACGTCGCGCGCTAGGCGTTTTCACTCACAGCAGGCGTCCGCACGGCAGATTCCGCCGATCATTTCACTGTCGGCTGGCCAGTTGCACGAACTCTGCCGCCTCGTGTTGAAGATCATCCCAGTCGCCATTGGCGATGACCTTGGCTGAAATCAAACAGCTACCCAGGCCCACGGCACACGCACCTGCAGTGAAGAAGTCCGTGATGGTCGCCTTGTTGACTCCGCCCGTCGGCATCAGCCTGATCTGGGGCAGGGGACCTCGCAGCGCCTTTAAGTACGCTGGCCCACCAACAACATTTGCCGGGAACACCTTCACAACGTCCGCGCCGGCTTCCCATGCATCCAACACTTCAGTCGGCGTCATCGCTCCAGGCATCACAACAGCGCCGTAGCGCTTACAGATATCAATGACGTCCCGACGAACAACCGGCGAGACAATAAACTCCGCCCCGGCCAACATACAAGCCCGGGCAGTTTCAGCATCAAGAACCGAACCAGCTCCCAGCAGAACAGAATCACCAAACTTGTCCCGCGCCTTCTCCAACGCGCCAAGCGCACCCGGAACCGTCATTGTGATTTCAATCACATCAATTCCACCAGCAGCGATGGCTTCCATTGCCGGCAGTAGCGGTTCAGCGGTCGGCGTTCGCAGAATTGCGACCAAGCGACCGTCCAGCGTGCGTTTCAGGTTCGCCTGGTGATCCATGGATCAAACCTTGGCGAATTCTTCGGCGAACTCCAGCACCCACAGATCAATGGTGTTCTTCATTGAATCGATGTCGGCTTCATTGAGGAATTGATAGTGCGAACGCTTTAGCGTCTCGCGGTTGCGAATCGTGCCCTTGGTAGAAATCTCAACGATGTGAGCGTCAGAAAACGGCTTCACAACCATTTCAAAACGAGTGTAAGTACTCTCACGTTTCCCACCGGATCGGACCACATCGTCCCGACTAATCCGCGCGCCCCAGCCTTCGGCGCCGATGACGGACTTGTATTGAAAGCCCGCAACCTGAACCGTCAACGCGCGTAGGCACTGTTCGATGTGTTCAGAGAGATCCAACCGCAACTTGCCATGCAGGTTCCGCAGATCTTCTTCTGACTGCGCCGCTGCAGCCGCTTCGCGACCTTCCGCGTCAGCTGCCTGCCGGCCTCGGTTAATCGCCCGTTCGAGACGTTTTTGAAAATCCATCGATTGCTCGGAAACTACGTTCTGATTCATGCCTACCTCCAGTCAATCCTAAGCGCGACAGCCGAATGTGGCAATCGGTCAAAGTACTGAATTAGAGGTCGCCTCGTCCAAATCGCGTGACGGGCCCGAACAAGCGGTACGGCAACCCGCTTTCCAGGCAATCACCGCCAGATTAGTTCCGGCCAGCCATCGCAGCCATGACCTTCTCAGTAATCATCTGAACCAATTCTTCCTGGTTCGCACAGTCGATTCCACCGGACTGAGGCTGCAGGTAGCCTGGGTACGACGGAGCTGGCTCAAACGCTTTCGAAACCGGAAGCTGCTCTTTGTAACCCTCGCGGAACGCGCTGTTGCCGCACAAATCGCAATCTTCGTTGTGGAACCGCGGATCGTCGAAGCCCAGCTTCTGCTTCAGTTCCAACAACTCACGCGTCTTCTGCTCGCTGAAGTAATCGACGTTCCCAATCTGCTTCGCTAGCAGCAGGATTTTGCAATACGCGTCCAGAATCTCGGTCTTCCAATACGCTTCCTGAAGGTCCTTGCCAAAGCTCACTGTACCGTGGCTCTTCAGGATGATTGTGTTGGTCGATTGCAGGAACGGAATGACCGTATCCGCGAACCGCTGATCACCCGGCGTTTCGTAAGGTGCGATTGGAATCTCGCCCATGAAGACTTCAACCTCAGGCAGAATGCACTGGGGGATCGGTTCGTTTGCAACAGCGAACGCAGTTGCATGCGGTGGGTGACAGTGCACGACCGCTTTCACATCCGGGCGGTGCTTCATAATGGTCAGGTGCAGTAGCACTTCACTGGTTCGCTTTCGCTTACCCGCAATCTGGTTCCCATCCAAATCAACCGCACAAATATCTTCAGGCTTCATGAAGCCTTTGCAGATCATCGTAGGCGAACACAGCACTTCGTTCTCGCCCACGCGAATCGAAATGTTGCCATCGTTGGCGGCTGCGAAACCTTTGTTGTAAACACGCCGACCTATCTCGCAGATCTCTTCTTTGAGCGCTCGGTCGTTAATGCCGCTGTTCCAGTGTGACATTTTTGTCTCCTTCGGAAGGTGCAAGAGCTGAAGTGTTTAAGAGTCCAAGAGCCGTCACGCCGACAAGCCTCTTCAACCCCTTCCACTCTTCCGCCCTTCAACCCAAATTTATTGAATCAATAATCGCCGCGTTGTAAGCGTTGATCGGTTTCTGTTCCGGATAGAACGGAGCAGACGCTTCCGCACTTTCCGAGACACCAATCGTGGCTCCTTCCCCGGCACCTAGTTCGTCGTAAATCACAATCGGTTCGCCGCGGCCTTTGGTTCGATCAGCAAGACCTTCCGCCGACAGCGGAACGCCAATCACCCACCGCCCGCCTTCCAATGACGGATGCATGGCAGACAACGTCACCTTGCCAATGACCTCAGCGATTCTCATCGGTGACACCCGCAGCTGGAAATCGTCTTAGCCAGCTTCTTTAGTTCTTCTTTGTTGCGACCGTTCGGCTTCACGCAAACACAGTTTGCATTCGCCGCCTTGACCACGACCGTTGTCGTGCCCACTTCATCAATCGCAACAGCTCTAATTTCGCTGCTCCGATTCAGTTCGATCGCAAGCGAATGTGGGTTCGCGGTGAGAACCAAAACGGTGCCATCACCGATCGCATCACCAACCACCTGAGCCGCTTCCTTGACGCCCACCCGCGACAAGCTCCCGCCATTAAACGCCGATCCCACCGCGACCGTGGAATGAGTCGCCACAACCTTTGGCCCGGTCGGAACACTACTGACCACACCCGAACCAACCGCCGCGCCCGATCGCGTCCAGCTAACTTTTTGACGACGCAGGAAATCCTTCGCAGACGGCGTGAGTACGGTTCCCGCAGCAAACACAACTTCGCGCAGACCAGTTATTCGCCCCGCCAAAGAGCTCTCGGTCACCACCGCGTCGTCAATGAGCACCACGTTTGATACTGCCGGAGCAGGGGCCGCTGCAGACGAGTCAGTCGAACACTTGCTACGCAATTCGCGCAGAACGTTTTGAACGACATCTTCAATAAGTTGAGCTTGTGTTGTCATGAGTCCGCCCGTCCGAGAGTCGCGAAACGGATTGGCGTGTTATTCGCGCCAACCATCTCGCGAACCGATTTTCCATCACTCGTGTAGATCACTCGATCTCCAATTCCGCATCCGAGAGCGTCAATCACCATCACCGGATCACCATCAGCCGCACCGTCAGCGCCCAGCGGCTGAGCGATCAGCAGTTTCTTGCCTTCAAGCGTCGGATGCTTCACCGTCGCCGTTGCGTTACCAATGATGTTTGCCAGTTGCATTCAAATCTCAAATTCCAAATTCCAAATTCCAAATCTGAAATCCAAGTCGCCCCTAAATAATCCGCAAGTCCTCAACCATCGCACACCGCCGCTGCCGCGTGAACGTCATCGGGTTCGTCACACCTTCACCCGTCGGCGTCGCAATGCTGTACGACAAATACCCTTCACCACCGAGCCCCAACCCCGCCATGCAAGGTCCGTTCTTCACGAACAAAGTGGTATCCATCACCCGAGCCATCTTCGTAATCGTCCGCACATCGCGCGAGTGAATGATTCCGGTGTGGCCGTAGCCGTGTTCGAACTCTCTTGCCATCTCGATCGCGTGGTCCGCATTGCGAGCGCGAACAAACGGAACGAACGGCATCATTTGTTCCTCAGGCACGAATGGGTTCGACGTATCCGTTTCGCCGTACAGAATCTGAGTTCCCGGCGGAACCGAAACGCCAATCCGTCGCGCGAGTTCCGCGGGATCCTGACCGATGAGTTCGCGGTTCAACACATGATGCCCACCCGGTTCTTTCGGCGGACTGAACGCGATTGTCGTGAGATGTTCGACCTGCGATCGGCTCAGCAGGAACCCGCCATTGCGACCCACTGCCTGCATGAGCTGATCGAAAATCGACTCGACCGCAAACACTTCCTTCTCAGCAATGCACAACAAGTTATTGTCGAACGCCGCACCCTTCACGATGGACGCACCAGCGTTTTCAATGTCCGCCGTTTCATCGACCACAACCGGCGGATTACCCGGCCCCGCCACAACCGCTCGCTTCTTCGCACCCAATGCCGCTCGAGCAACCGCAGGGCCACCAGTCACAACCAGCATCCGAATGCCACGGTGATGGAAAATCTGTTCGGCCGTTTCCAGAGTCGGATTGCCAATAATCGTGCACAGATTCCGCAACCCCGTCGCCTGCTGAATCGCTCTATTGAACCGCCGCACGCCCTCGCACGCGATCTTCGCTCCACTCGGATGCGGATTACAAACGACCGTGTTCCCGGCAGACACCATATTGATAATGTTGCCAGCCAAAGTCGGCAGCGAATGAGTCACCGGCGTGATGGTTCCGATCACGCCAAACGGAGCGTACTCAGTGACCGTCAAACCGCTGTCACCGCTCACCGCGTCGCTACGGAGGAACTCAATACCCGGCACCAGCTTCACAATTTGCAGCTTCGCAATCTTGTGATCCAGCCGACCGATCTTTGTCTCTTCAAACTCCAACCGACCAAGTTCTTCCGCCTGTGATTCGCAAATATCACGAACACACTGAATCGCCTTCGCTCGCGTCTCCATCGACGAAGCCCGCAACTGTTCGAACCCAGCCTGAGCCGCCGCGACAGCCTCATCGACCGTCGAACAAACACCGTCCGCAGTCGCAACCGAACCGACCGCCGGCGCATCAAAGCGCCGCCCAAGCCCCGCGCTGCCGTTCCCACCCTGGCCCAACTGCGCCAGAACTTCTTCAACGACTTTTCGAACCGCTGTTTCTGTTGCCTGCATTATTCTCTCCCCCCCTTAGGTCAGGCTGAGCCTGACATCTGCATTCCGTCAGGCACAGCCTGACTTACGCTTGCTCAAAACCCCTGTTCAACAGACCGCATGCGATCACTCACCCAACTCTCAAGCCCACTCGCTGTCGGCATCTGACTTACCAGTCGCACCATCAGCAGTACCGCCACCCCCAAACTCATCAACTGCTGATCAATGAAGTATGCAATAAAGTTGAAGAACGCCCCCCCTTCGCACAACGCCATCCCGACTGTCATTTTCGAACGAAAAACGCCAATCCAATCGTCCAGCGACTCCCGCTGCCTCCGCCCAATCATCATGGGAATCACGAACGAGCCCACCAACATGAAGCAGCCAACCCCCACACCCAGATGGGTAAGAATGCCCGCGCCTTCGTAAACCTCTTCGCCAATCCCGTTCGTGAACAAGGTCAGCGCCCCGAAGAAAACACAACCCATCAGCAACGCGCCACCAACCACTTGCATACCCCGAGCATCGGTTCTAAACCGCTCGGATGATTGCTCAGAGCCAACCTCTGTGTGCTGATAAGGGTCCATCGCTATCCTCATGCACCCTTCGTTGAAAACACTTCGTTATCGCCAACGTGCACTTGATCGATAATGCCCACAATCGCTGCATCGATCGGCAGCGTTTTTGTTTCCGGAGTGAACCGAGCACTCGAACCCTGCACGCACAAAACAATCTCGCCTTCACCGGCTCCAACCGCATCAACGACCACAAAGCTGCGTCCCGTTGGTTGCAGGTCACTCTGATCTTTTTCGTTCACACGCAGCGGTTCCACGATGAGCAACTTGTGGCCCACCATCGTTTCCACTTTTTGTGTCGCAACCAGACTGCCGGTCACTCGTGCCATGAACATAGGATTGGAATCTAGTGCTTAGGATTTAGGATCTGATTTGTGTCGCTCAGACATCTCAGGTCGCCAGCAGGGCGGCTGTTTGCCTGGCAACAATCAATTCTTCGTTGGTAGGAATCACCCACGCTTGTATTTTGCTTCCGTCCGCCGACAGCAGACTCTCGCCGCTCACGGCATCGTTCTTCCCCGAATCGAATTCAAGACCCGCCCACTGCATGCGTTCGCACACGGCCGACCGAACCCGCTGACTGTTCTCACCAATGCCACCCGTGAACACGATTGCATCCGCGCCACCCAGCAGGCTCATGTAGCCGCCGACATACGATCGAATGCTGGCTTCAAACACACCCAAAGCCAGTTCAGCCCGCGCGTTGTCTTCGCCCGCTGCGATCTCAAGATCACGAACATCACCGCTTAGACCGCTCAAACCCAACAGGCCACTTTGGTTCGCCAGGTCCGACAACAATTCATCCAACGATTTACCGGTCGATTCCATCAGGACGGGCAGGGCGAACGGATCAAAGTCACCCACCCGGTTGTTGTTGGGCAGACCCGACTGAGGACTCATGCCCATGCTGGTCGCAATCGACTTGCCACCATCAATCGCGCACACCGACGAACTCCCGCCGAGGTGACACGAAATCACTTTCAAATCGTCCCGTCCCAACAACTCAGCAGTCCGTGTTCCGATGAACCGATGGCTGGCTCCGTGGAACCCCCAACGCTGAACATCATGGTCCGTCTTCCATTCATACGGCACCGCATAGCTGCGATGCTGCTCAGGAATCGTGTCATGAAACGCCGTCTCAAACGCCGCCACCATCGGCAACTTCGGAAACGCGTCCAACAACTCACGCATCGTCCGCACGTAAATCGGATTGTGCGCCGGAGCCGCCCCGCTAAGAGATTCCATCTTCTCCAGCAGCGCCTCTTTCACCTGCCGCACGCCACTCATCGAACCAGCAAAGACCGCTTTGAACCCAATCGCAGTGACCTCAGAAACCGAAGCCAGACAACCCGTGTCCACATCGGTCAGAGCCGCAAAGCACTTCTCCACAGCCGCCGCGTGATCACCCACATGATCAGTCGAACGAACCTCAAACTTGCCAATCGAAATCACGCACTCACTTTCGTCTCCACCAATTCGATCAATCCCCCCACGCGCAATCTGCGCCTCGGTGGTCATATCGAACAAGCGAAACTTAAAGCTCGTCGAACCAAGATTTGCGACAAGAATCTTCATGCAACCCTCACAGGCGAGCGGTGGGCGTAAGCCCTCCGATAAACCCCGAGCGACAACCACCAGAGAACCAAGTCCCCCGCAGTGCACCCCGAGTCCCCCACGCCCTACACAAACTGCTCCAACAACGTCTTTTCCGGACGCGGAATCAAATGCGCGCTCAACAGTTCGCCACTTTGCGAAGCCGAAGTTGCACCGGCATCCACGGCGGCTCTGACAGAACCAACATCGCCGCGAATAATGGTTGTCACCAAACCGCCACCGATCTGAACCTGTTTGACCAACGTGACATTCGCAGCTTTCAACATCGCGTCTGACGCTTCAATTTGTGCGACGAGACCGCGAGTCTCGATCATTCCAATTGCTTCACTCATAGTTTCACCTTCGTAGGATGGGCATTGCCCACCAAGCCTAATACTGTGAACTCACTCATGGGCAACGCCCACACCAGACCTACTTACCAATCTGAGGCAGTACGCCGGCAAGTTCTTCGTGAGGTCGTGGGATAACCTGAACGCTGACAACCTCGCCCAGCTTGCTGGCCGCGTCAGCGCCGGCATCGACTGCTGCTTTCACAGCGGCAACGTCACCGACAACAAAGGCAGTAACCAGGCCGCTACCGACCTTGTCCCAACCCAGCATTTTCACGTTCGCTGCTTTCAGCATGGAATCAACGGCTTCGAGCATGCACACGAAGCCCTTGGTTTCAATCATGCCGAGAGCTTCCATTGCTTTGGCCATTCTCTCATCTCCAAAAAACAGTTATTTAGTTCGGTTCAAGAGTGGAAGAGTGCAAAAGCGAAAGAGGCTGAGTCTCTTCAACCCTCTCACCCTTCAACCACTCATCATTTGGTTTAAGAGTGGAAGAGTCCAAAAGCGGAAAAGGTTGAGTCTCTTAAACTCTTCCACCCTTCAACTCTTCCCCCTCAGTGACACGCACAGTCCTTCTTCGTAACCAATTCAACCTTCGTCGCGCCGTCCAGGTTGATCGCGTTGCCTTCGTCTGTATCCAGATGCACCTCAAGCTTAATCCCGTCTGCCGCTCGGACGACCAGGTCTTCAAGCACCGTCGTGCAGCCAGCGGATTCAACCCGCAAATGCACAACGTCTTTGTTCTTCACGCCGTAGTACTCAAGATCACTCGGCCCCATGTGCACATGCCGCATCGCGCGGATAACACCCTGCTTCAGGTTCACTGATCCCTTCGGACCAATCAGAACGCAGCCAGCGGTCCCGGCCACATCGCCGCTAATGCGAACCGGCAAATCGATGCCCAATGAAATTCCGTCGGTAAACGCCAGTTCGACCTGCGAGTCCGGTCGGCAGGGGCCCAGAACGCGAACGTTTGGAAGCATCCGTCGCCTCGGCCCGACCACAGCCACTGTTTCTTTCGCGGCGAAGTATCCGTCCTGATACAGCCACTTCTCCGGAGTCAGCTCCGCACCCGCACCGAACAACTGTTCGACATGCTGTTGAGTCAAATGAACGTGCCTGGCGGAAATGTTTACAACCAAGGGACTTCGATCCACGGCCGCAGCCTGCTGACCGGGAACCGACGGGTGCCGCGAAAGAACGGTACGGACAATCCGCTCCACCTCCGCGCGACTCAGGTTGTTTTGTGCAACTGGCATTCCGTGTATTCCTGCTCCTTCACTTCGCCCGGCGCGTTTTGACAATCGTCAACTGCACACCTTTTGACTCCAACTGCTTCCGCCACTTCTTACTGATTCCTGAATCGACAACCATCCGGTCGACCCGGTCCAACGGGCACAGCTTCGCCAGCGATGCGTGTCCAAGCTTCTGACTGGTGCAAACGACTATGACTTCCTCAGCCGCCTCGATCATTTGGCATTCGGTTTCGACCAGAAGAGCGTTGCTGTTGAACAGTCCGTCCTTCGTGATCCCTCCGACGCTCATGATCAACCGCCGCGCATGGACACTTTTCAGGGTTTCGACAGCGAAGGAACCCAGAGCGACACCCGTTTTCGGATACAGGTACCCGCCGACAAACACGAGCTCGATACCCCGTTGATTCATCAGGAGCGATGCGATCGGCAGCGAGTTCGTGACCACCTGTAGCGATTTTCCGGATAATCGGCGGGCTACCTCCAGCGTGGTGGTGCCGCCGTCCAGGATCACGGTCTCTTCGTTTTCAACCAGTTCGGCTGCGGCAGCCGCAATCGCTTCCTTCTCAGCCGAAGCCTTGTACTGCCGCTCTTCGAACCCTGTCAGCGACTCGCCAACATAACTACAGCCACCTCGAGTTCGCCGAATCTGACCGATTCCGTCAAGATGTTCCAAATCCCGCCGAATCGTCGATTCACTCGACTTTAGGTGCGAAACGATGTCCTGAAGAGAAACAAAGCCTCGTTTCTCCGCAAATTCAACGATCTTTTGTCGGCGTTCGTCGGCAAGCATCAACCAATTATGCGCAAGAAACGAGCCTAATCAACCATAAACAGTCATATTCATTCACAATCGCCCATATTCATCCACGTTACCGCCACGCTTGGAAACCGGCCGAGGTCTCGCCTCTTAGCGGAGATCTCTTTGTCACGACCCCAGACTCCGACTCCCCATGGACTGAGGAAGCGAAACTGGAGATGACAGAACCGGAGTAGGGAGGGGACATCGGCGGGTCACTCGCGCCGGCGATCCCGAATCCTCTAATCCCTACGGCGCATGGCGCTCTCGATGGCTCAGAACCAACCACGCACTCATCGCGACGCCAATAACAGGCCACATGTAACTTAGCAGCGCCCCACTGGCCCCCGAGACAATGACAACACCAACCAGACCCGCGCAGAAAAACACAACCGACGCCCACATGGCCCAGTAGCGGTCGCGATGCAAACCGTAACCGATTGCGGCAGCGACAAACCCAGCCACAGCACTCTGAGCAGAACCCCCACGGGCCCACGCCATGCCGTGAACCAGAATCCCGAGACTGACAAAGCCAGAGAAAACACCGAACAGCAGCAACCCCAATGACAGTAAATGCTGGGCAATGGGAACCGGTCTTCGAAACAGCGGAACCCGTGGACCATCGACGTCCTGGTACTCAAACGGATTCTCCATTTGCGCTATCCTTGGTTCCGTCTACGAACCAACATGAACACAGACAGGCAGACCGCAAGACCGGCTGGCAACAGAATGGGAAGAAAGAAACCGAAGCCGGACGTGACAACAATCGCCGCCAGAATCACGAGACTCGTGAAACAACAGTGAGCCCAAAAGTAATCGAGTTCCAGCCCCCAGGCAACAAGCAACAACCCGATCGAACCAACAAACGCCGCCACGATCCCGACCGCCCCGAAGCCGCTGGACGCCAGGGTGCCAATCGACATCCCCAACAAACCAACCACCGCGCACAAGCCACCACAAAACCGGCTCAGAAACGGCGTCTTCCCAGACACCACCTGATCGCCATCCACGGCGTCAAATCGGTAGGGATTCTCAGACGCTGCAGAGCCCGCAGCCGCCACATCTGTTCCCTCGTG
Source organism: uncultured Planctomycetaceae bacterium (assembly GCA_964485095.1). Classification (GTDB taxonomy): domain Bacteria; phylum Planctomycetota; class Planctomycetia; order Planctomycetales; family Planctomycetaceae; genus CAYNWT01. The sequence continues at coordinate 19,171 of CAZAIB010000090.1, forward strand.
AGTCTCCATCTACGTTCTCTTCCGAGACACACTGGACTTCGCGCCCCGCGCCTTCGCTCGAATCTTCGCCAACACGCGCTGAGCCCGACGTTCGCCATCCTGCGATGCACTGGTGTAAGCGTTATTCAAGTTGTTAAGCAACGTCTGCAGCGACTTTCGGTACGCATCGAACTCACGCAGGATTCCATCCAGCCCCGCCACAGGTCGCTTCGGCTCGATAACGGTCTTGTACGTTTCCGCCATAGAACCACGACGGCCAGCCATACTGGTCAACCCGATATCGTGTTCCTTCACATACCGCTGCGCCTTGTTGCTGACGTCTTTGATCCACCGACGGGCATCAGCCCAGTCTTTGACATCGTTGTTGTCCGCGTGCAGTCGCTCCTCGGGCGAGAGTTCCTTATCCATGGAACTCAGCTTGCCTACCAAACCGGCAACCTTCTTGCGAACTCCGGCCAACTGGCGTTCCAGCGTGACGGCCGATCGCCATTCCGAATCAATTCGGTGCAGCAACTTCTCCAGGTCGGGTGTCATCCCAACTTCCTGAGTCGAAAACTGCGGCACCGCTGAATTGAATCCAGCAGGCTGAGCCATCTGCTGTTGCGGCATCATGGGAGCCTGCATCGGCGGCATCATTTGCGCCGGCATATGAGCCACAAACGCAATCTCAGGCTGCGCTCCCTGCGGAGGTTCGGGCACAACCGCATCCAGCGCTGCTTCCATGCCCGGCGCGTTTTGGTACGGCGTTCCGAACACATACCACATTGCCAGCATGTTGATTTCCATGCCTGTAAACGAAAGCAACCACCGATAGGTCAGCTGGTTCCGAGCCGGATACGTCGCCAGCTCAGGCGGCAAACGTACAATCGCTCCATTGGGCATGTGAGGCGGCCGGAACCAAACCCAAACAACATGCCCCGCCCCATTCGGCAACGGAACCTGTTCCCAGGTCGCTGACGGTTGTCGATAACCAAAAGGCTGAACTGCTGACATTGACTACTGACTCAACAACTAAAACAGAAACGCAACCAACCGCAGATTGTCGCCGGACTCTCCGAGTCCGGCTCCCTCCCCCAACCGAACACGGAGTGTTCGGCGACAATTGAAACAACCTTCTCCATCACCGCACTGGCGGGTCAGTACCATATAGATAATCATCGCAGAGATACTTGTTCAATTCGCCTCCAATTTGCGCGAAAACGGCCGTGAAAACCCAGCAAACCGCCGCTCAGCCCACCCAACCCATCGTTGATGACGCGACGTAACGACCACGTTCCCACAGGTTGATTGAATATCCAATATCCAACAAGGAATCTCCAAGTCTGAAGGACCTATCGGTCGCTCGAACCACCCCGTTGAAACTTGGAGATTCCTTGTTGGATATTGGATATTGAAAACCAAACTGTCCCACACGAATAGCGACCCAAAACGGCCACCAAACCGCCACTCGATTGAGCATCCACACCGGCTAACCATATCCTTGACCTCACCAATCGAAGTCCAAAGGAAAGACTGATGGGCAAGAACCTTACCAGGAAGCAGGTCGAGGAAGCACTCGGCTGGGAAGTCGAACGGCTACCTATCCAGCTCGCAGATGGAACCGCCATCGAAAGCCATTACGCCAACGCGCGCATGCTGGACGACAACCGACACATATTGGGCGTCGTCGGCAAGGGCTACCGCGTCATTCAGAACAGCGAACTTTTGGATATCGCTGAAGCGATTCGAAAGAAGCACAAGCTTAAGTTCACAAGCGCTGGCGTCGTCGGTGATGGCGAACGCGTCTACTTTCAATGTTCGGGCAACAGCTTCTTCGTCGGTGATGGCGACGAAGTCACGCCCTATATGTTGTTCATCAACGCGCACGATGGTTCGCTCGCATGTCGCATGAACCCGATGACTGAACGAATCGAGTGCGAGAACCAACTCGGCAACATCATGCAGGATCGTCAGAGCTACGTCTCAATCCGACATGCCGGCGATGTACAAAGTAAGCTCGAAGAAGCCGGACGCCTGGGCAGCCACTTCCTGAACGTCTGCGACGCGAATCGCAAAGCCATGCTGAAGCTGCGAAAGAAGCAGGTCACATCACGCAAGATGGCTGACTTCTTCCAAAAGATGTATGTCCAACAGATCCGAGAAGTCACCATCAACCCTGAGGACCGATCAGAAGATCTCGCCCGTAACCGAGCTGACATCGCGTTCCAAAAATACAAGCAGCGTTTCGAGAAGGAAGCTCCGCTGGCCGGAACCACAGCCTGGAACATGGCCAACGCCTACACCGGCTGGCTCCAGCACGACCACCGAGCCGGCAAGGACCCCGAACGCTCAAAACAACGCCGACGCCACAGTGCCTTGTTCGGAATTCAGGCACAGCGAAGTGTGGAGGCGTTTCAAGCAGCTATGACCGTTTGATTGAACCAAGCCTGACACGCTACGTCCCACCTACGTCGTTGTGGCTTCCGCAAGCTAACGTCGGAGCGCGAATACGATTCAGCTTCACAATCTGGGTTCGATCATGGTTGGATCACGACATCCGTATTGATCTTTCCGGAATCACTTCGTTTGATATGTCATGAAACGAATGTGGCACCGACATCGGACATGGTTCCTCGCCGTCTTTCCCGGACTCGCTTTGGCGACCATATTGTGGACGTGGTTCACTCCCCGACCTGAACGCGTTATCGAATTACCCGAAGTCTCTGAATCGCGGTCGAGTAACTTAGAACTCAACCAGTGCGACGGCGAATGGGTAGCAATCCAATCTAAGATTGGCGGAATGGTGCCGTACAGGGTCACGTTCGCCAATACGTTTAGCGGCGATACTTGCTCTTGGTACGTACCAGCCAATCCCGAAAACGTAGCATACGGGTACGCACTCGCCCCCAATACTACCGACAAGTTCAGGCTCATTCTTGTTGACCAAATGCGTTTGCAACCCATCAGCCTGCAGTGGTTCAGCCCGGATACGCAAGCTGAAGGGAACGTCGATATTCCTCCTTTCCGCGACAGCTATACCGACGCTCCAGACAGACGGATGCCATACGACTACGCCTGCAGCGTGGATGGATTCACCATGATGCAGGCCCGGTATGGCGAAGAAGGACAGCTTCAGTTTCAGTTACTGGATCTCGAAACTGGAACGTCATCCGAAACCATCACCGTACCAGGTCAGTCACCACCAAAGACCCACCACTTCAGCCCGCCTGATTTCGAGGAGATCAAGGTTGGGCTATCACCGGATGGATCACGGGTTGGTTTCGCTCGGATGATTGATGGTGAGACCATCTTTGAGATTCGCAATGCAGCGGACGGAACTCTGATTGAGCGACATACTACAAACCCATGGACAAAAGCGACCGCCCCGGCGCTATCGCTAAGACGAGTGAATTGTGGACCGATGTTCGAAGTCGTAGACGCAGAAGGAACTGTGCTGCACCAATGCCCGGATCACTGGGCACTCACTCACCTGACCGGGTGCGTCCCCCCGTTCGACGATCCTCCTTTCCTCGCTCCGGAACCGAACGGAATCCTGTGCCTCCCACGATATGCGAATCTAAACCGCAGCCGAAGAAATCGTCACTGCCATCCACACCATGGCCACCAAACTCAACGTCAGCGTGCCACTAGCAAAGCCAGACCCCAACTGGGGATGTTCTGCAGTCTGGTACGACTGGGAAGCGGGCCACCTGAATCACTTCCGGAAGAAGCAACGCGACGAAGAAATCCATGGGGACGCAGTCTGCACCACCAACCAGAAGATCTGCCTGCTCATCAATCCTAAGGGACCAGTCTCAACACTCGAAGTGTGGAGCGCTCCACCACCACGCCGACCCGTACTCGGAATTTGGATAGTCAGCCTCCTGGTCACGTACGCGACATGGTTCTGGCTCCGGCGGCGTCAGCGAACGGATGCAACCACATCCGCAACAGCCGCCGCCGCGGCGGGGTAACCAAGAACCTTCATCACTCGCGACATCGCTTCACGCTGATCTGATGAACTCAGTAACTCTGCCAACAACCTGTCGGCGGATTCCGGTTCCTGCTGCTGGATGATGCGAGCGCCTTTGGCTTCCTCAAAGCAAGCAGCGTTGGCGTTCTGATGATCGCGAACCGACCTCGGAATCGGAACCAGAATTGCTCCGCGACCGACGCATGTGAGTTCTGCCAGCGTAGTTCCTCCGGCTCGCGAAATCACGAGGCCACTATCGGCGTACGCCTGCGGCATGTCGGAAATGAACGCGTGCACTTCGGCATTGATGCCAGCCGATTCATAGTGCGATCGAACGCGGGACTCGTCAGCGGTTCCGGTCTGATGAACCACTCGCCAACCCTCCGGTAACCCACTCGGCCCGTCCAACAGCGACATCACAAGTGTGTTCAAACCAACGGCTCCCTGACTCCCACCAAGCACCAACAGTGTCTGCCCCGGACTAGATTCACGAACCGCAACAATCGACTCCCGTACCGGATTGCCCGTGAGTTCAACTCGCCGACAGCGAACAACCGTTTCAGGAAACGACAAACACACCACATCCGCCTTGCGACTCAACCAGGACGTCGCGCGGCCGGGGACGCGGTTCTGTTCCAGCAACACAATCGGACACTTTCGGTGCGCCGCCGTGACAACCGGGACACTCGCGAATCCTCCCAGACCAATGACCGCCGCTGGCTTGAGTTCGTTCAGAAGCTCGCCCGCCTTCCGGACCGCCGCGCGGTGAGTTTTGAGGAATCGGAATGGACTGCGGAACAACGTCGATACTGGCAGTACATCGAGTGCAATGTGCTGGAAGGGAACCTGAACGTTGGGCTCAGTTTGTGCAGACAGTCCCGGGGTTTCACTCGTTCTTCGCTCCAACCCCGGCCACCCGTTGGTTGCTGCGGCCAAGACGTTGCGTTCAATCTCGCGGGTCGAACCGACAAACACGATGCGGCCGTCTGGTTCACGCCTGCGGAGTTCCTCCGCTACCGCGACCCCCGGAAACAAGTGCCCGCCGGAACCGCCGCCGCAGAACAGATATGTGCTTGGTTGTGACATGGTCATCAATTCGGAAGAACAAACTGAGCCAGCAGAGTAGATGGCCGCGAAGAACACGAAAAGGCACGAAAATGAAACAGCCCGACGCTTTGAACAATGCGCCAGTCGAATAGTGGCGGAGCCACGACGCGAAGCGAATGTAGCGTGTGGCGCAAGCCACACGACCATGGGCTCGAAAGAACGAAAAGCTGCAATCCATGCGGCTTTCGCCGCACGCTACATTCGCTTCGCGTCGCTGCTCTGCAGCTTTCCGTTTTAGACTCAAACCGGGAACACAGCTTGTGGCCTGGCGCACTGCGAGCCCAACGACCACCCCTGAATGCGAACCGCAGCCACATGTGATAACTTCCCGGTTCTATGCCTCCAACGAAGCCCAAACCAGAAACCGATCTCACGCCCAACCGCATGTTGGTCGCGGCCATCACGCTAGCGTGCTTTGGCATCGCGGCGGCAATGTGGTACGGCGGCTATTCCAAAGAACAGCAACTTTCGTTTTCCGGACTCATCCGAGTTGGCATCTTTATGGGAGCCTTCTGGTTGGCTTTGCCGTCGAAGAGCCGGTTCGCCGCGTGGAAGGGACTTTCGCCGTGGGTCGTTGTTTGCATCGCCGTGGGGATCTTTTTCCTGCCGCGGCTTAAGTACTCAATCCCGCTGTTCCTGGGCATGCTGGTGCTGCTTGTGTTCATCAAGCCCCGAAAGAAGAAGAAGCACCAAACCGCTAAACAAACAATCGAAGTCAAAGCGACGCAGCCTCCACGGAAGGACAACTAATGGACGGCATGCCAATCATTTCCGTCACGGACCTGATGTGGAAACTGAAGGACACCGTCGAAGAACAATTCCCATGGGTCTGCGTTCAGGGAGAACTCTCCAACGTTACCTACGCGCGATCGGGGCATGTGTACTTCACGCTAAAGGACGACCGATCCGAAATTCGCGGGGTCGTCTGGAGCCGCACGGCGGCCAGCATGAAGTTCAAGCTCAAAGACGGCCTGCAAATCCTCGCGACCGGTCCCGTTGAAGTCTACGCGGCCCGAGGTTCCGTCCAGCTCATTGTCGAACACGTCATCCCACAGGGCATGGGCGAACTGGAACTCGCGTTCCGACAACTTCAACAGAAGCTACAAAAAGAAGGCCTGTTCGAACGCGAACACAAACAGCCGCTGCCACGGTTCCCCAAACGCATCGCCATCATCACCAGCCCAACCGGAGCCGCGGTTCGCGACGTCCTGAAAGTCCTCACCCGCCGCTGGCGCGCGGCGGATGTCATTCTGCTGCCAGTACAAGTGCAGGGACCAAACGCCGCTGGCCAAATCGCGCGAGCCATCAAACGGGCAGGGACACTGCGCGATGTGGACGTCATCATCGCGGGGCGGGGCGGAGGTAGCCTGGAAGACCTGTGGGCGTTCAACGAAGAAATCGTCGCGCGAGCGGTGTTCGCATCGCCGGTTCCGATTATCAGCGCGGTTGGCCATGAAGTGGATGTGAGCATCGCCGACCTGGTCGCTGACGCTCGAGCCGCCACGCCAACAGACGCGGGCCAGATGGTGGTTCCAGACCGACACGACGTCGCTGGCTACCTGGATGGCGCCGCTGCTCGATTGCGCAAGGCACTGCTTAACAAGCTCACCGCATCCCGAGCCCGATTGGCATCCGTCGAATCGCGCCGAGTTCTCGCCAGACCTCTGGACCGCATTCACGAACACACCGCCCATGTCGATGCGCTGGCGGCACGACTGGTCCGTGCGGGGCAAAACCGCGTGGAGTCCGCCCGCAACCGAATCACACAGGCGTCCAGACAACTGGATGCCCTGAGCCCCTTGAAAGTCCTGTCCCGCGGCTATTCAATCACCGAACACGCAGATTCAAAAACCCGATCTGTGGTTCGATCAATCAACGATGTCAAAGCTGGCGACACCATTCGAACGCGCGTCGCGGACGGCGATATCGTTAGTCAGGTAAGCAGCACGGAAGCAGAAGAAACAGACGCATGAGTGCCAAAAAGAAGAAAACTGATCCGCCAAACTTCGAAGAGGCTCTGCAGAACCTTGAAGCAATCGTGGGCCAACTGGAAGACGGCTCCCTGGGGCTCAACGAATCGCTGGTCGAATTCGAAAACGGGATGGCGTTACTACGTCAGTGCCACGGGCTGCTTGAAAATGCCGAACAAAAGATCGAGGTCCTAACCAGCGTCAACAAGGACGGAGAAGAACGCACCAAACCGCTGGAAGGTCAGCAGACACTCCCCGGCGTCGCCAGCCAATCTCCTTCCGCGGAACCAACTCAAGCAAGCGATTCAGACGACAGCACTCTGTTCTAGCGAGCGTAACCTCGTCTGACGGCGGACTAACTGCCGGGCAATCCAGCAGTGCCACGATGAACAAGGACAAGGCCCCGGAATGAGAAAACCGTTTGTTATTGCGATCGCCGGTGGATCGGGTTCCGGCAAGACAACACTGGCCACAGCCCTCGCCGATGCCATCCCGCACAGTGTGAGCATCCTACGTCACGACAGCTACTACCACGGCGCTGCCCGGCTACCGTCCTCGGACAGTGGCGAGGTAAACTTCGACAGCCGAGAGGCAATCGAAACGCCGCTCTTCGTCAAACACCTGGACCAACTCATCGCGGGCCAGGCGATCGTCGCACCAAAATACGATTTTGAAACACACGCACGGGCGACAACCGGCTATGCGGTTCCGGCTGCCGACGTGATCATCGTCGAAGGGGTGATGGTTCTGCTTGAACCCACCATCCGAGCCAGAACCGACATTGGCTTATACCTGGATCTGCCACCGGATATTCGGTTCCTGCGGCGACTCAAACGCGACACCACAGAACGCGGCCGAACCGCCGATTCTGTCATGGCTCAGTATGTGAGTACCGTCCGACCATTCCAACAAATGCATGTTGAACCCAGCAAACAGTTCGCCGACTTAATCATCAACACGCAGGACTTCACACGGCTCACGAAAGCCATCGTCAAACTGACTGCCTGCCAATAAGAAATGAAAACTGACAAATGAAAAATGACAAATAGGCCCCACCCGCGGCTGTCAGCCCAAACGACCCGCCAACAGCCTGCCGGTGAAAAAGACCAACCCTACTCCCGCATATGTTTATCCGCAAAATCCAGGT